>PXRP01000060.1 GCA_003021655.1 Halobacteriales archaeon QS_4_69_31 | reverse complement strand
CACTGATTATTTGATCACGATGGGGTGCTCCATCACGAAATTCAACCCCGCACAGTATGGCGTCGAGTCGCACGAGTGGGACCTCGTAAACCCGGACGGTCAAGACATGGAGACCGTCCGTGAAGTCCGGGACGAAATAGAACGTCAGGTAGAGACCCTGTTCGACGAACTCGAACGACTCGCCGACGAGAAGCGGGCCAGTGCGGACTCTTCGGGCGGGGTCATCGCGGCGATTCGGGATTCCCTATCCCTCTGACTCACGTTTAGCAAATAAGTTTCGGAAACAGTGGGAAATCCGGCACTGAAGTAGAACAGTGGTTTTTCACACTATGGTGTCCGCTCGACCCCCGCCTGTCCACTCCTCGGTTCCGACCGGTGTCGGAACTCTCGTCACTCACGGAAAGGCGGGGGTATGCGCTCGTATCTCTATCAATTCCGTATCGTAACGCACTCGGTCCTCGCGGTGAAGACGGTAACCCCGCCACCCCGGCGGACGACGAGGCGGTCCTCGGCGACGGGGACGTCACGACCGCCCTCGTGGTCGAGGTCGCCAGCGACCGGGACGTCACGACCACTCTCGCGGAGGGGGGACCGTTCACTCCCTGACCTCGTAGCCCGCCCGCTCGATCGCGGCGTCGACGTCCGCGTCGGTCACGTCGTCCTCGGCGACGACCTCGACGGTGCCGGTCTCGTGGTCCGCCGTGACGTGCGCCACGCCGTCGACGCGCAGGAGGGCCGTCTCGACCGTCTCCTCGCAACCGTCACAGGACATCCCGGCGACGGGGACCGTCTTGCGCTTCATGCCGGTGCGTTCGACGGGGGGTTTCAAAACCGTTCTGTCCGTGCTCGCTTCACGCTGTTGGTGATGCTGTTCTCACCCGACTCGCTACACTCAACACTGCCGGCGGGCGGCCGCCGACGTATTTATTCCCGGCGGGAGACGGTCGTGGTGTGACGACCGACGACGAGACGGTCCGGGTCTGGCTCGTCGAACGGACCTACTCGGACGACGAACAGAACATCATCATCCTCGTCTACGCGACGCCGGACGGCGAGCGCTACTACCGGAGGGAACGGGCGCTCACGTCGTTCACGGACGTCCGGGACACGACCGCGGCGGTCGACGTCGACCCCGACAACCTCGGGACGGTCGAACCGGGCGACCGCGAGCGCTACGCCACCGAGGCCCGGCGGATGGCCGCCGAGCACGACCCCGACGAGGTTGTCTGAGCCGTCCCCACGACGCACTCCGAACTGTTCCGACGAGGTGGTCCGGGGATCCAGCGACCAGGCCGAGCGAGACGGAGGCGGCAGCCGAATGATACGGGGACGGCGTCTCCCGTACGCGCGCAGGATAAAGAAGGGACTTTTTAACGGATGGGGGCGTAGCCGCGGGCAACATGTTCAACGCCATCGTGAGCGCGGACACGCTCCGGACGACGCTCGACTCCGTGAGCGTGCTGGTGGACGAGTGCAAGATCCACTTGGAGGCGGACGGCCTGGCGATCCAGGCCGTCGACCCGGCCAACGTCGGGATGGTCGACCTCTCGCTGTCGGCGGACGCGTTCGAGTCCTACGAGGCCGACGGCGGCGTCATCGGCGTGAATCTCTCCCGACTGGAAGACATCGCCGGGATGGCCGAGGCCGACCAGCTCGTCCACCTCGAACTCGACGAGGAGACCCGCAAACTCCACATCTCCATCGACGGCCTGGAGTACACGCTGGCGCTTATCGACCCCGATTCGATCAGGCAGGAGCCGGACCTGCCGGACCTGGACCTGGCCGCGGAGATCGTCATCGAGGGGCGGGACATCGACCGCGCGGTCACCGCCGCCGACATGGTCTCGGACCACATCGCGCTGGGCGTCGACGAGGCCGGCGAGTTCTTCTACGTCGACGCCGAGGGCGACACCGACGACGTCCACCTCGAACTCACCCGCGAGGACCTCATCGACCTGGTCGTCGGGCCCGCCCACTCGCTGTTCTCGCTCGATTACCTCCAGGACATGAACAAGGCCATCCCGAAAGACGCCGAGGTCACGATGGAACTGGGCGAGGAGTTCCCCGTCAAGATGCACTTCGACATCGCCGAGGGGAAAGGCTCGGTCACCTACCTGCTGGCGCCGCGCATCCAGAGCGACTGACCGTCCGCGCTCACGCCGCCGCGTTCACTCGTCGGGGTATTTCGGCTCGCGTTTCTCCGCCCGCGAGAGGGCGGTCTCGACCACGTCGCGGACGTCGCCGTGGAAGACGTCGCCGTGGCCGCTGTACATGTGTTCGACGCCGTCGGGCATCCGCTGTAACAACTCCCGGATCGAATCGATGAGCCGTTCGCGGGACTGGCCGGGGTAGTCGGTGCGGCCGAAACTCCCGTAGTCGAAGGCGCCGTCGTCGTGGACGGCCACGTCCCCCGGGAACAGCGACGACGCCGAGACCAGCGAGACGTGGTCGTCGGCGTGACCCGGCGTGTACACAGCCTCACAGGTCTCGTCGCCGACGACCACCTCATCGCCGTCGGCCAGTTCCCGCGTCCGGTGAGGGTGGTCGGCGTAGGCGTACACCGCGGGGTCGAACGCCTCGACGACGGCGTCGAGCTGGTCGACGTGGTCGCCGTGCTGGTGAGTGAGGACCACGCGGTCGAGCGCGTCGGTGTGTTCGCGGATGACGTCCGCGACGCCGGGCATGGCCCCCGCGTCGACCAGCGTCGGCGTCTCGCCGACCGCGAGGTAGGCGTTGCACGTGAACGTCTCCGCGTCGGCAGTGACGGTGACAACCTCCATAGCCGAACGGTGGGCCGCCGACCGCTTGAGTCTGGCGTCACCTCACCACTGCTCGGGTCTGGCGTCGCCCCCACTGCCGTTCTGGTCCCCGCAGCCAGTAGCCCCCACCACTCTCGGCCGCCTCGCGAGCCGGTAATCGCGTCCTAACTCCGCTCGGGTTGACGTTCGGAGCCGCCTACTCCGCCGGCGAACATGTGTCCAATTTGACTCGAATTCGGGGGACAACGGGCGAGGGATTTTTCAACATGAACATTGTAGACATACGCGTATGGGGTTCGGGAGCTACGACGAATCCGAACAAGAAAACCAGGAGTACGACACCGAGATCGACGAGGACGACGGTGTCACGGCGGCGGAAAACACACACGACGGCGACGTTGAGTACGAATTCAACGCGTCGAACGACGAGTTGCTCGACAGACTCAAGGAGATCAAAGAGAACACGTGAAAACCGGGGTACGAGCCCTCGGCATCGCAGAGTCGTATCGCGGCGACCAAAGCACCCTGGCGGGCGTTGTCGTGCGCGCCAGCAGGGTCGTCGACGGCTTCGTTTTCGGGACCTGTACCGTCGGTGGCAGCGACGCCACTGAGACGGTCGTCTCGCTGGTCGACCGTCTCGACCGCGAGGACGTCCGGTACGTTCTGGTGTCGGGCATCGCGCCCGCGTGGTTCAACATCGTGGACCTGCCGGCGGTCCACGAGGCGGTCGACCGGCCCGTGGTAGCGGTCACCTACGAGGACAGCCCCGGGCTGGCGGCGGCCATCCGCGAGGCCTTCGACGGCGAGGCCCGCGAGCGGCGTCTCGCTGTCTACCGTCGCCAGCCCGACCGCGAGCGCGTGACCGTCAACGACGAGACGGTCTTCGTCCGCGCGGTGGGCGTCGAGGCCGGCGAGGCTGCCGACGTGGTCCGGGGGTTCACCCCCGAGGGCGGCCGCCCGGAACCGCTCCGCGTGGCGCGCCTGGCCGCCCGCGGGGCCGACGCGGTGTCCGTCGGCGACGAGTAACGGGGCAGCGACCGCGCGGAGCCGACAGCAACCGCGCGAGTTTTCACGGGCCCGCGCCGAGTCGGGGTATGGACGGCGAGACCGACGGGCTGGACGTCGTCGCCTGCGAGCGCTGCGAGGAACTGGTTGCCTGCCGGAGTCGCATCGTCAACGGCGTCGGGCCGGCCGACGCGGACCTGCTGTTCGTCGGGGAGGCGCCGGGCGCACACGAGGACGAGCGGGGCGAACCCTTCGTCGGCCGGAGCGGCGACGTCCTCGACCGGACGCTCAGGGAGGTCGGTCTCGACAGGGGCGACGTCCGCATCACCAACTGCGTGCGGTGTCGCCCGCCCGAGAACCGCGACCCGCGCGCCAGCGAGCGCGAGAACTGCCGGGGCTACCTCGAGACTGAAGTCGACGGCGTTGACCCCGAGGTCGTCGTCACGCTGGGGAAAGTCCCCGCCGAACACCTCCTCGAACGGGACGTCGCCGTGACGAACGAGGCCGGGGACGTACTCGAGGCCGAAATAGCGGGCCGGCCCCGCCGGGTGCTCGTCTCGGTCCACCCCGCGGCGACGCTGTACGACCCCTCACAGGAGGCGGCGTTCGCGTCCGCGCTGGCGCGGGCGGCCGAGTTCACCGACAAGTCCAGCGGCCAGTCCCGGCTCGGGGAGTTCTAGGCGTACGTTTTTCAGTGGAGAGGGGCGAACACCCGTCCATGAGCGACGAACAGGTGTGTGCGCTGGTGGGGACAGTGGGAGGAGCGGGGACGACGCGGCTCGCGCTGGAGTTCGCGGCGACGCTGGGCCGGGACGGGCGCTCGGCCGTCGTCGTCGACGCGGGCTACGCGACCCAGGGGCTGGCGACCGCCGTCCCGGGGCGGGTCGACGCCGACCTGACCGCCGCGGTGACCGAGGACCGCCCGCTGAGCGGGGCCGTCCACGGTCTGGACCTCCCCGTGGCGGGCCGCGTCGCGGCCGCGCCGGCGCGGGCCCCCTTCGAGCGACTCTCCCGTGCGAAGACCAGCGAGTGTGCCAGACGCCTCGCCGAGCGTCTCGCCACCGCGGCACAGACGTTCGACCACGTCGTCGTCGACGTGCCCCCGGTGGCGACCAACCCATCGGTCGCCGCCGTGACCGCCGCCGACCGCGTCGTCCTCGTCACGCCCGACAGCCAGCGCGGGGCCGACGCGCTCCCCCGTTCGCGGGACCGACTGGCCGACGTCGACGCCGCCGTCGACGCCGTTGTCGTCAACCGCGCCGGCGACCGCCGCGTCGAGGACGCCGACGCGCGCGTCCCGACAGCCGGGACGACCGCACTCCCCGAGGCGCCGACTGTCGTCGACGACGCCGGGTTCGCGACCGCCGTCGCCGACGCCGTCGAGACGGCCCTCGCGGTCGACTTGGACCCCGTCGACGACTCCTCGTCGCTCACCGACTACTTCCCCGGCTGAGCCGTCCGCTCTCGATACGCGTTTTAATTGTTCAAGGGATAGCGTTTTATGACTGCCGTGTCCCGGTGTAATCACGGGAATGTCGAGCGTATGTGCAAACTTTCGTGAAGTTTCGCGTCGTTTCGAAACCGGAGTGGTGGCCGCGTGAGCGACTGGGTGCCGACGACGTGCATGCGGTGTGCGGTCGGGTGTGGCCACCTCCAGCGCGGCGCGGACGTCGGCAACGGCATCGACGTCGTTCGGGGTGACCCCGCCCACCCGGTCAGTCAGGGACTGGCCTGCGAGCGGGGCGTCCGCGAGAGCGCCGACCCCGGTGGGAAGTGGCTGACGCGGCCGCTGGTCCGCCGCGAGGGGGAGCTGGTCCCGACGACGTGGGACGTCGCGCTCGCCGGGGCCATCGAGGGGCTCCGCCGGGCGAAAGAGGGGGCGTCGGTCGCGGTGCTTGGCAGCGGCCAGCAGACAAACGAGGCCGCCTACGCGCTGGGGAAACTCGCCCGCGGGGGGTTCGGCACCCGCTACTACGACGCGAACACGACGCTGTGTATGGCCAGCGCCGTCACCGCCTACTACCAGGCCTTCGGCAGCGACGCGCCGCCGTGCAGTTACGACGACATTCCCGGGGCCGAGAGCCACGTCGTCTGGGGTGCAAACCCCGCGGTCGCCCACCCGGTGTTGTTCCGGTGGATCCGCGAGTCCGCCGGGGCGGGCGAGTTGCTGGTGGTCGACCCGGTGGCGACCGAGACGGCGGAGGCCGCCGACGCCCACGTCGCGCCCGACCCCGGGACCGACCTGGCGCTGGCCCGGGCGGTGCTCGCGCGTCTCGTCGAGACTGACCGCATCGACGCGGTATTCGTCCGCGAGGCCACCGAGGGGTTCGCGGACCTCCGGGCGCGACTACCCGACAGCGCGAGCGCGGCCGCCGACGCCGGCGTCCCCCCGGCGGCCGTCGAGACGCTCGCGGCGGCGTTCGACCGCGATGCGCTCTGTTACTGGGGGATGGGCGTCAACCAGCACGTCCAGGGAACCGAGACGGCGCGGGCGCTCGTCGACCTCTGTCTCGCGACGGGCAACCTCCGGCCGGGGAGCGGTCCCTTCTCGCTGACGGGCCAGGCCAACTCGATGGGGACCCGCGTCTGCTCGTCGAAGGGCACCTGGCCGGGCCACCGCCCCTTCCAGGACCCCGACGAGCGGGCGACCGTCGCCGACGAGTGGGGCGTCCCCGTCGACCGACTGCCGGACGACGCCGGCCCCGGCCCTGTCGGCGTCGTCGACGCCGTCGGCGGGGACGTCGAGGCGGTCTGGACGGTCGCGACCAACCCCGTCGCGGGGCTGCCCGACGCCGGCTCCGCCCGCGAGCGCCTCGAAGAGACGTTCCTCGTCGCCCAGGACGCCTTCCACACGGAGACGACCGCCCTGGCGGACGTGGTCCTGCCGGCGGCGACGTGGGGCGAGTCCGAGGGGACGACGATGAACATGGAACGGACCGTCTCCCGGGTCCGCGCGGCCACGGACGCCCCGAGCGGCGTCTGGCAGGACCTGCGGATCGTCGCGACCATCGGCCGCCGCCTGTTCCCGGAACTCTTCGACGCGGCCGACCCCGACCCCGAGACCCTCTTCGCGGAACTGTGCGGGCTGACTGCCGGCACCGCCGCCGATATGTCCGGGGTCTCCTACGACCGCCTCGACGCCGAGACGGCCGTCCGCTGGCCGGCGCCCGACGCCGACACGAGCGGGGGCTACCGGTACTACGAGGCCGACGGGGGGTCGTGGTCGTTCCCGACCGCGTCCGGCCGGGCGCAGTTCTCGACGGGCCGCCAGGAGGGGCTGCCCGAACCCACGGACGAGGAGTACCCACTGGTGCTGACGACCGCCCGGGAACCCGACGGCTACAACACGGGCGTCCGCTCGCGGTCCGTCGACGACCCGGAGCCACTGGTCGTCAGGGTCCGCCCCGAGACCGCGGCCGAGAGCGACGCGGCCTCCGGCGGTCGCGTCCGCCTGGAGACGCGCCGGGACGCCGTCCCGGCGGTCGTCGAGCGCGACCCCGCGGTCCCCGCGGGACTGGTCTGGGCCCCGATCCACCACCCGCTGACCAACCGCCTGACCGTTGACGCCGTCGACCCGCAGTCGCGAGAGCCCAACTTCAAGCAGTGTGCCCTCCGCCTGGCCCCGCCGGCCGGCGGGCCCGCCCGTGAGGCCCCGACCCCCGCCGAGGACGGCCCGCCGCTGAACGCCGACGACTGATCCCCCGAGTATTCCGCCACTCGTCGCCCGACGACGCCGTTTCGTGCGCACCCGCCTGACCGCCGTCAGGGACTGCCCGCCCGCCGCGACCCGGCGCTCCCCCGCGGGAACCCAACGCCCGTCGAGTTCTCCGACCGACTCTCGGACGCTTTACAACCTTATACCGACAGTATCCGTTCATATACTGACTGGCCGTCCACTCTCGCCACTCCGAACTTTATTTCGTAAACGGTTATCGTTTTATACCACCATTACATCACGCTGATCCGAGATGAAGTTGAGAGAAACAACTCAAGTTGAGGAATTAGTGGACGAACGGTTGGAAATAAACGTTAATGACGAACCAGCGGGGGTCGTCCCCGCGGTCGGGGAGGTCCGGGCATGGGTCTGATCCGGATGACCAAGTGGCGGACGCTCGTGCTGGCGACCGTCGGGTTCAACTTCTCGTTTCTCATCTGGTTCTCGTTCGCGCCGTTCACGGGGCCGATGGCCGAGGAGTTCGGCCTGTCGCTGGCCGAGATCGGCGTCCTGGCGAGCGCGGCGATCTGGCTGGCGCCGTTCGGGCGGATACTGACGGGGTGGCTCTCGGACAGGTTCGGCGCGCCGGCGGTGTTCGCCATCGTGCTCGCGTACGTGGGCGTGTTCTCGATGGCGTCGGCGTTCGCACAGAGCTACACCGTCTTCTTCGTCGAGCGGCTCATCGTCGCCACGGCGGGGATCACGTTCGTCATCGGCATCCAACACGTCTCAGAGTGGTTCCCCGAGGAGCAACTCGGGACCGCCGAGGGCATCTACGCGGGGGTCGGTAACGCCGGCGCGGCCGGCGGGGCGCTCGTCCTCCCGCGGGTGTTCGGGACGGGCTGGAGCGGGCCGCTGTTCGAGGTCAACTGGCGGGCGGCCTTCTTCTACACGGGGGTCGTCGCCATCGGGCTGGCGGTCGTCTACTACGCGCTCGGCGAAGCCGCGAAAAGCGACGAGAAACGCCAGGCGACTGCGGACAGCGCGAGCTTCAAGGGGTGGCTCTACACGGCCACGCGCTACGGGACGGTCGTGCTCGCGCTGGCGTACGTGATGACCTTCGGGCTGGAGCTGTCGATGAACGGCTGGCTGGCCACCTACTACCGCGAGGGGTTCGACACCCAGAACCTGGTGCTCGCGAGCACGTTCGCGGCCACCTTCTCGGTGGCGGCCGGACTGCTCCGGCCCATCGGCGGCTACGTCAGTGACCTGCTCGCCAGGAAGGAACGGGACATCATCCCGCTGTTTACCGGTCGGTACCGCGAACAGTGGACGTTCGTGACGCTGTGTTTCGTCGTCCTCACGATGTTCGGCATGACGCTGGCCGGCCTCACCGGACAGGTGCTGGTCGCGGTGGCGGCCGGCTTCACCGTCGGAATGGCCTGTGCCTTCGCCGAGGGGTCGATCTTCGCGCAGGTGCCCGCGATGTTCCCCAACAGTTCCGGCGCCGTCGCGGGGGTCGTCGGCGGCGTCGGCACGGTCGGGGGGATCGTCTACCCGCTCGTGTACGCCGCGCCGTTCCTGGCGACCCTCCACGTCGGCTACTCGGTCGTCGCCGTCTCGATGGTCCCCATCGTCCTGCTGGCCGGCTGGACGTTCCGCCCACAGCTCGCCGAACGCGCGAACACAGACGGCTTCCTCGCTGGGTCGGGGAACAGTCCCGCCCACGGGGACGACTGACGGCCGCCGGACGCGCCCGTTCCCGGCCCACCGCCCGCTGCACGGCCACTCGACCGCCCCCGTTCGTTGTCTCGCAGCCCGCCGAACGGCCGTTTCAGCGGCTCACACGCCGCGTATTATCGATTTAAGGTCTTTGTAGTTCGACCGTTCGTCCGGATCTCGCTCTATTATTCCGGTTATGTAAACGATTAGAGTTAAATGCATCCAACTCGGCTAGATAGAACGTAAACTAACGCACGTTCGTTTACGTAATAGCGAAAAATGCGGACAGATAAAAGGTGAGGACACATGCCACACAAGAAGGAAGCCTGGAAAGAGGAACTGTACGGAGACGCGGTGCGCGAGAAGATAGCGGAGTTCGCAGAGCGGGGCTGGGAGTCGGTCCCCGAGGAGGAGCGCGACGAGTGGTTCTCGCGGTTTAAGTTCTGGGGCGTGTTCCACCAGCGCGAGGGCCAGGAGTCGTACTTCATGATGCGGCTCACCAACTGCGGCGGCGTGCTGGAGCCGGGCCAGCTGAAGGCCATCGGCGAGGTCGCACGGGAGTACGCCAGCGGCCCCGTCGAGAACCCCGAGTTCGGCGACGCCTGGATCGACTTCACCACCCGCCAGTCGGTCCAGATGCACTGGCTGAAGCTGGAGGATATCCCGGAGATATGGGAGCGCCTGGAGTCGGTCGGCGTCACCTCCCGGTCGGCGGGCGGGGACACGATGCGCAACATCTCGGGGTGTCCCGTCGCCGGCAAGGCCGAGGAGTACGTCGAGACCCGCGAGTTGCTCGATGAGATCCAGGCGGAGATCCGCGGCGACGACGACCTCTGTAACATGCCCCGGAAGTTCAACATCAGCGTGACGGGCTGTCGCCAGGGGTGTGCCCAGGACTCGATCAACGACATCGGCCTGGAACCGGCCCACAAGTTCGTCGACGGCGAGGAAATCGAGGGGTTCAACGTCCGCGTCGGGGGCGGTCTCGGCGGGCGCGAACCGCGGACAGCGCGGTCGCTGGACCTGTTCGTCCGGCCGGAACACGCCACGGAGACCGTCCGGGCGTTCGTCGAACTCTACCACGAGGAGGGCAACCGCGAGAACCGCTCGAAGAACCGCGCCCGGTTTTTCGTCGACGAGCGGGGTACCGACGAGATCCGCGCGGCGCTGGCCGAGCGCCTGCCGTTCGCCCTCGAACGGGCGGGCACGGACTTCCGTGGCGAGTACACCTACAACGCCGGCAAGCCGACCGAGCGGGGCGCACACGACCACGTCGGCGTCCACGACCAGACCGACGGGCGCAACTACGTGGGCCTATCGGTGCCCGTGGGTCGCATGCGCGCCGAGGAGGCGGTCGAACTCGCGGAACTGGCCGAGGCCTACGGCTCGGGCGAGATACGCCTGACCCGCCGGCAGAACCCGCTCGTCATGGACGTCCCCGACGGGAACCTGGCGAACCTGCTGAACGAACCGCTGCTGGAGAAACACAGGCCCGAGCCCAACCCGTTCGTCCGCGGGACGATGGCCTGTACGGGCACGGAGTTTTGCTCGCTCGCGCTGACCGAGACCAAGGCCCGGACGGCCCGCATGCTGCGGTGGCTGGGCGAGCACGTCGACCTGCCGCCGGACGTCGACCGCATCAAACTCCACTACTCGGGGTGTACGGCCGACTGCGGCCAGGCGATGACCGCCGACATCGGCCTCCAGGGGATGCGCGCGCGCAAGGACGGCGAGATGGTCGAGGCCCTGGACGTCGGCGTCGGCGGCGGCATCGGCGATGACCCCGCCTTCATCGACTGGGTGCGCCAGCGCGTCCCCGCCGACGAGGTGCCGGGGCTGGTCGCCAACCTCGTTGAGGCCTTCGCCGCGCTCCGCGAGGAGGGCCAGACTTTCCGCGAGTTCGTCGACGCCACCGGCCACGAGACGCTGGTCGAACTCGCCGAACCCGCCGAGACGAGCTACGAGGACCCCTGTCTGACCGACGCCAAACAGTCCTGGTACCCGTTCGACGACGGCGAGAGCCCCGCGCCGACCGACGCCGACGGCCGGCCGCTCTCGGCCGACGACTGACGATGTCCGACGCTCGCCCGACGGGCGACACCGCCCGCCCGAACGAGACTTGCCCGATAGACGGGCGTGTCCGTCCGGCCGACGCCCGGCCGGGCGCCGCCGACGCGCCGGCGACTGGCGCGGCCGTGCCGTTCGACGCCGCTCCGGAACTGTTCGACGGTCGGCACTCGCACGGCTGACTCCCCGTTCTCCCGGCCGCTAGTCGAGTCCGCTCGGGAACCGGTTCGCGTGCTCGACCAGGACCGCCAGGACGGGTGCGACCTCGTCGAATGCCGGACCCCGCGAGACGGTTCCCGACGCCTTGTCGAACTCGACGACGCCCTCGACGGCCAGTTTCGGCAGGTGGCCGTGGTACAGCGCGACCGGCAACCCCCCGCGGGTGGCGTCGCCCCCCGTCGGCGGCGGTATCTGGTCGTCGGACGCGCCGAGAGTCGTCGCGTCCGCCCTGACTGCCGACCCCGTCGCCCGGGACCGGGAGCCTCACTCCTCGAGGACCGGGACCGGGTCGTGTTCGCAGACAGTGTCGAGGACGATGTCGGTCGAGACCGAGCGGACGTGTTCGTGGGTGAGCAGGCGCTTGACCTGGGCGTCGAGTTCGGTCGTGTCGGTGAACTTGCCGATTGCGACGACGTCGTCGCTCCCTGTGACCTCGTAGACGTCGACCATCCGGTCGGTCGCCCGGAGGTCCTCGACGAGCGCCGGGATGCCGTCGCCGGCGACCGCGAGCCGGAAGACCGCCGTCACCTCGTAGCCCAGCGCCGCGTAGTCGACCTCGGGGCCGTACTGTTCGATGACGCCGCTCTGTTCGAGCCGCTGGAGCCGCTTGGTCGCCGTCGAGGCGGCGACGCCGGCGGCCTCGGCCAGGTCGCTGGCGCCCGCCCGCCCGTCCGACAGGAGGGCGTCCAGGATCCGTCTGTCGACGTCGTCGATGTCGGCTGATCTCGTCATTGGTAGCGGGGAGAGTGGTTTGGACCGCCGCTCAGACTGCGTCCGTGCCGGTGTCGCCCGTCCGCACCTGGTGGGCTTTCTCGACCGGGAGGACGAAGATCTTGCCGTCGCCGGCCTCGCCCGTGTGGGCGGCGTCGGCGATAGCCTCGACCACGTCGTCGGCGGGGATGTCCGCGACGACACACTCGATCTTGACTTTCTGGTGGAGGTCGACGACGTACTCCTCGCCGCGCCACTGGCCTTTCTTGGCGGGCTGGGAGCCCCGGCCGGAGACGTTGGTGACCGTCAGCGACGGCGCGCCGGTCTCGGCGAGGGCCTGCTTGACGTCGCCGAGCTTGTCGGGGCGGACGATGGCGGTGACCATTTTGATCCCGCCGTCGTTACTCATCGTCGACCCCTCCAGTCGGGCCGCCCGAGCGACGGTCCGCGGTGTCGGTGACGGCGCCGCCGTCGGCGACGGGCGTGCCCTCGTCGCCGAACTCGGGGTAGGTCTCGACGCCGTGCTCGCTGACGTCGAGCCCTTCCTGCTCGTGTTCGGGCGTCACGCGTGCCTGGCCGACGGCCCGGAACGCGTACCAGATGACCGCGGTCGCCGTGATCGTCCAGCCGCCGATGACGACGACGCCGACCAGCTGAGCGACGAACGCGCTCGCGATGGCGACGTTGCCGGCGGCCACGAACGGGTACAGCAGCGCCCCGAGGACGCCCGCGCTACCGTGGACCGGGAAGACCGCACAGACGTCGTCGACCTTGAGGCGTTTCTCGACGAACTCGAAGACGACCGGGAGCTGGGCGCCGGCGAGGCCGCCGACCACGAACGCGCCCCACCAGGACGTCGTGTGGGGGATGGCGGTGATACCGACCAGCCCCGCGAGCAGCCCGTTGGCCACGTAGAGGGTGTCGACTTTGCCGGTCTTGCTCCAGGCGACCGCTCCTGCGCCCATCGCGCCACAGGCCATCGCGATGGTCGTCGTCACGGCGACGCGGCCGAGTTGCTCGCCGAGGAACGCGCCCTCGCTCATCACCGCGGAGGTACCGACGTTGAAGCCGTACCAGCCGAACGCGAGCATCAGCGTGCCCAGCACGGCGAAGGTCATCGAGTGGCCGGGGATGACGTTCGCCGAGCCGTCGTCGTTGTACCGGCCCATCCGCGGGCCCAGCACCGCCGCCGCCGTCAGCCCGGCGATGCCGCCCATCCCGTGGACGATCATGCCGCCCGCGAAGTCGGTGAAGGCGGTGCCGGTGACGATCTCGACCAGCCCCTCGCCGCTGGAGGCCGACCAGGTGAACCCGATGATGACCGGGTAGATGACCGCCGCCAGCAGGAACGTGTACGCGACGTACGCGCGCAGTTTCGCGCGGCCGGCCACCGCCCCGGAGACGATGGTCGCGGCCGTCATCGCGAAGACGGCGCCGTACAGCCAGTCGATCCAGCCGGTCCCGCTGGCCATGTAGGCCGCCGACCAGCCGCCGCCGCTGGTCAGCGACGCGATGCCGGAACCGATGGCGAAAAAGACCGTTACGCCGACGCTCCAGGTCAGCAGGTTCTTGGTCAGCTGGTTCGAGACGTTCTTCGAGCGGACCTGGCCCGCCTCCAGCATGGCGAAGCCGGCGTGCATGAAGAAGATCATGAACGAGACCACCAGGATCCACGTGTAGTTGAGTGCCTGTTCGAGTACCGCCGGGTCCGTCTGCAGTATCGTCGGTTCGATCATGTTTTGCGTTGATGTCGTTCGCTTTCGAAGTGTTCACCTATTCCGCGTCTCGCTCACGGAATGTTTCGTGGCGTACGCGAGAACTGTCCGCTATCACACTACATAAAGCCCTGTCTTTACAATGTCCGATGAATAAGGGATTGAGTGGACGTCCGTCAGAAGTATTGCAGACTATTATGGATATAAGGTGGTTGTCCGTCGAAAACATCCACGGTTGTCGGGCGGAGTTCTGGACGTTCGTGGACCGGCGGCCGCGGGGGATCGGGCGATATCGACGGTGCGCGCCCGGCGCGCGGCGGGGGCGCGTGTCCACACCGGGGGGGTGAGTCGTCGCACGTACCGGGCCGACGCCGGCGGCGACGCGGATCGTGGCGGGACGCCGGGAATCCGGACCGCCAGGAGCCCGGACCGCCGGCGGACCCGGCGCTGGCAGGCCCGTCGACGCGGCTACTCGGCGGGTGAGACGGGCGGATGGTCGTGTTCGCAGACGGTGTCGAGGACGATATTCGAGTTCGCCGACCGGACGTGTTCGTGGGTCAGGACTGCCTTGATCCGGGCGTTGAGTTCGGTCGTGTCGGTGAACTTGCCGATTGCGACGATGTCGTCGTCGCCGGTGACCTCGAAGACGTCGACCATCCGGTCGGTCGCCCGGAGGTCCTCGACGACCGCCGGGATGCCGTCGCCGGCGACGTCCAGCCGGAAGACCGCCGTCACCTCGTAGCCCAGCGCCGCGTAGTTTACCTCGGGCTGGTAGCCGCCGACGACGCCCTCGTCCTCGAGTCGGGCGAGCCGCTTGGTGGCCGTCGAGGTGGCCACGCCGGCGGCCTCCGCCAGGTCGCTGGCGCTCGCCCGCCCGTCGACCAGGAGGGTACGGAGCAGCTGGCCGTCGATCTCGTCGATGGTCGTCATTCGCTAGACCGCATCGGGCCCCGAGTCGCCTGTCCGGACCTGGACGGCGTCCTCGACCGGGAGGACGAAGATCTCTCGATCTTGACTTTCTGGTGGAGGTCGACGACGTACTCCTCGCCGCGCCACTGGCCTTTCTTGGCGGGCTGGGAGCCCCGGCCGGAGACGTTGGTGACGGTCAGCGACGGCGCGCCGGTCTCGGCGAGGGCCTGCTTGATGTCGCCGAGCTTGTCGGGGCGGACGATGGCGGTGACCATCTTGATCCCGCCGTCGTTGGCCTCACTCATCGTCGGCCCCTCCAGTCGGGCCGCCGGTCGCGTCAGTCATCCTGGGTCCCTCCGCGCGTGCCGCCGTCGGGACTGACGGTCGGTCCCTCCCGGCTGCCGCCGGCGACGAACTCGGGGTAGACCGAGATGCCGTGTTCGCTCTCGTCGAGGCCGAGTTCCTCCTCCTGGTCCGAGACGCGCAGCCCGAAGAGGGCGTCGGCGAGCTTGAACGCGGCCGCCGTCGCGAGCACCGTCCAGACGCCGATGACGGCCACGCCGACGACCTGCATCGCCAGCTGGGTGCCGCCGCCGAAGCCCCAGGCGTCGCCGAGGATGCCGACGCCGCCGGCCTCGTAGGCGAACACCGGGATCAGGATGGTCCCGATGGCGCCCGCGCTGCCGTGGACCGCGAAGACGCCACAGACGTCGTCGATGCCCAGCGAGTTGACGACCCAGCGGTAGGTCGGCAGGACCAGCGCGCCGGCGAGCCCGCCGAGGAAGAGCCCACCCCACCACGTGACGTGGGGGACCGCGCCGGTCACCGCGACCAGACCGGCCAGCAGCCCGTTGGCCGCCCACAGCGGGTCGGGCTTGCCCTGCCAGCCGGCTGAGACGACCATCGCCGCGACGCCGCCGGCACCCATGCCCAGCGTCGTGTTCAGGACGACCCGCCCGAGCGCGGCGCCCATGAACGTGACGCCCTCCTCGCCGCTGGCCAGTACCGTCGCCTGGGTGCCGACGTTGAAGCCGTACCAGCCGAAGGCCAGGAACAGCGTCCCCAGGACGGCCAGCAGCATCGAGTGGCCCGGGATGGGCTGGCTGGTGCCGTTCGAGTCGAACCGGCCCGCGCGGGGGCCGACCATCTTCGCGCCGACGAGGCCGGCGAGGCCGCCGACCATGTGGACGACCGTCGCGCCGGCGAAATCGAGGTAGCCGACGCCCAGCGCGCTCCCGACGAAGCCGCTACCCGAGAGCAGACCGCCGCCCCAAGTCATCCCCGTCACGACCGGGTAGATGACCGCCGTCATCGCCGCCGCGACGAAGACGTAGGCCGTGTACTTCATCCGGCCCGCGACCGCGCCCGAGACGATGGTCGCCGCCGTCATCGCGAAGACGGCGCCGAAGAACCAGTCGATCCACCCCGGACCGCCCGTGGAACTCATGTACCCGAACGCCCCGAGAAGGTCGACGGCGGTACCGCCCGCCGTCAACTGGGCGGCCAGCCCGCTGACGCCCGCGCCCACGAGGAAAAACACCAGGACGCCCAGCGTCCAGTCGGTCATGTTCTTCATCAGGACGTTCCCGACGTTCTTCGCACGCACCTGCCCGCTCTCCAGCAGCGCGAACCCCGGCTGCATGAAGAAGATCAGGAAACAGACGACGAGGATCCACACGTAGTTCACCCCGTCCGCGACCGCGCCCGGAGTGACCTGCAGGAACGGGTCCGCCAGCTCCAGCATCAGCCCGTCACCCCCATCTGTCCTCTTCTTTCGGCACTAATCATATGTCTGTCTACCGATTCGCCGTTTACCACTACGTTCGTGGTACGCATCTCGGTTGAGGGCATGAAACGACAGTATATAATTCTTGTCTTGAAATACCGAGGCAATTACGGGTTTTACGTGACCGAACGTCGGATCTATTGCACGATTTAATCGATATAAGGATATAAACTGCCCAATTATCTGGACGTTCGGGCGCCCAAATATGACGAACGTAAGGCGGCAGTTCGTCCAGTCGGTCGCGAGCGGCGGCGCGTGGCTCGCGCGCGCTACAGCCAGTCGACGAACGTCTCGTGCTCGCGGCTCAGCGCGGCGTACTCGCGTTGCATCCGGGCGAGCGCGCCGGCGAGGTCGGCGCCGTCGGCCAGCGCCGCCCGGACGCGGCGGCGCTTCCACATGCTCGGCGTGGTGCCCCGTTCCCACCGGGCCTCCAGCGGGTCGAGGTACCGCTCCCGGACGGACCGTGAGACGCCCTGGTCGTCGAGACCGCGGCGCGCGTGGGCGAACACCTCCGCGAAGACCGCGTCGCTGTCGGTCGTGTACTCGCCGTCGGCGGTGACCCACGCCAGGTCCGCGGCCAGGCCGTCCTCGACGGCCGCGTAGAAACTCCGCTCGGCGTCGTCCCACGGCAACTCACACAGGGGGTGGTCGGCGGCCGCGAGCCCGTGGAGCAGGCCGGCGGTCAGCACCTGGAACCCGACCACGTCCCGGACCGTCGGCTGGGTCGGCAGCGGGCGGTACTCGACCCGGAGCGAGCGCTCGTCGCAGGCCCCCTCGACCGCGTCGCCACGGGCCACCCCGCGGACCCACCGCCAGAAGCTCCCGCGCTTGTACTCGAACTCCCAGCAGTCCCCGAGGCCGGTGTCGTCCGCACTGCTCGCCTCCGTGTCGCTCGGCTCTCGGTCGCTCGTCTCTCGGTCCCCCTCGGCCGGGTCCACTCCGGTATCGTCGCCGCCCCCGCCGTTTGCCCCCTCGTCGAGCCACTCGTGGAGGAACGGGCCGTAGGTGTCGTCGGCGACGACGTGGTCGACGGCGTCGGTCGCGGCGTCGAGGTCGGCGGGGACGCGGACCTTCCGGAATCCCCGGTTCATCGCCTGCTCGAAGGCCGCGACCCGGAGTTCGTGGTGGCCTTCCTCGACGACGCGCTCGGGGTCGGCGTCGTAGCAGTCCGCGGGCAGAAACGGGGAGTTCGTCGCCAGGGCGAGCACCGGCCCGAGCGTCCGCACGGCGAGGTTGTGATACCGGGGGAACGCCGACGCGTCGGGCACCTGGACGTGGGGCTGGATCGAGGTGGCCAGCGACTCGAAGAGGATCGTCCGGAACGAGCGCTCGCCCCCGGGCACCGACAGGTCGAGGATGCCCCCCGCCCGCCCGAGCGCCGCGTTGTCCAGGGCCGCGTACCGCGGGTCCTGGCGCATGTTCCGGGCGAACACGACCGGGTCGCCCTCGCCGGGGCCGGGCACGACCCGCGACCTGTCGGCCCCCGCGGACCGCCCGCCGTCGTCGGTGCCGTCCACACTGCTGGTGTCGCCCACACCGCTGTCGTCGCTCTCACCGCTGGCGTCGCCCCTGTCGCTGTCCTCGCCACTGTCCCACTCGTCGGTCGCGCCGCCGCGGTCGACCGTGATGTCGTCGAGGTAGGCGTCGGTTCCCCCGGCCGGCGGGACCGTCCACATGGCGTCCAGCACGACGTCGAGGCCGTGTTCGCGGGCGCGCTCGCGGGTCGCGGCCAGGTCGGCCGCGATGGCCTCGGCCTGGTCGCGGATGCCGTCGTCGTCCAGGCGCGACGGCGCGGTGTTGAGTTCGGCGTTGTGGACGCCCAGTTCCTTCGCGGCCGGTCCCTCGAAGACGTCCGCCGGGAGTTCGGCCAGCCGGCCGTCCCCGTCGACGGCGTACAGTTCGAGTTCGAGCCCGACGGTGACGGCGTCGTTGTCGAAGGTCCCGGCCTCGATGGCGTCGGTCAGTCGCCGCCCCTGTTCGTCCACCCGGCGGTCGAACTCCCCCGCCGTCTCCGCCGACAGCGCCCGTCGCACCAGCACCGCGTGGTCGGTCATTGCCTTTCGGCTAGGGGCCGCCCCGAAAAACGATTTCGACCGCCACCGTGGCACGCCTTTCAAATACGGTGGCGGCCGAACGGGGGAGTATGTCAGGGTCGGAGCTCGCCGCGAGGGTCCGCGAGGTGCTGGCCGTCGACGGCGACGAGTTCGAGCGGAAGGTCGCCGAGGAGGCCGAGGCGCTGAAGGCGGCCGTCCGCGACGGCACGTTCGACAACGCAGAGGCCATCGTGGGGCTCGAACTCGAACTGTACGCCGTCGACGCCCGGACCGGCGCGCTCAGGCGCGTCCCGCGCCACCTTCTGGAGCTTGTCGGCTTCGAGAAGGAGCTCGGCCTCCACAACGCCGAGATGCAGACCAGCCCCCAGCCGCTGAACCAGCACGGGCTGGCCGCCCAGGAACGGGAGCTGAAGGCCAACCTCGCGCCCGCCCAGGAGCGGCTGGCCGCCGACGACATCAGCCTTGTCAGCGACGGCCTGTGGACGGTCCCGCCCCGCGGCGAGACGGCCACTGACTACCTCTGTGACTCCGTCGAGGACGACGGGATCCGCATCGCGACCGACATGTCCGACGCCGTCCGCTACCACGCGATGGCCAACACCGACTACCCCGCGGGCATGCGGGTCGAGGCGCCCCACGTCTCGCTGTCGGCCGAGACGGTCATGCCCGAGAGCCTCATCACGTCGATCCAGCCCCACTACCAGGTCCCCCACGCCCCCGACCTGCCCGAGTACTTCGCCTACGCGCTCCGGCTCGCGGCTCCACTGCTCGCGCTGGGGGTCAACTCGCCGTTTTTCCCGCCGGACCTCTACGACGACGCCCCCGACGAGGAGGTCGTCGCCGACGCCTGGATGGAACACCGGACCACCGTCTTCGAGGACGCCCTGAACCCGGTCGACGGGGACGGCAAGGTCCGCTTCCCGCCGGACTTCGGGACGGTCGACGACGCCATCGACGCCGTCGTCGACGACGAGTGTATCGTCCCGATGAACGTCGAGCGCAGCGGCCGCTTCGACGACGCGTTCGCGCACTTCCGGCACAAACACGGCAGCTACTGGCGGTGGGTGCGCCCGGTGTTCGACGGCGCTACCCGCTCCGGGGCCAACGCGCGCATCGAGTTTAGACCCCTGCCGGCCCAGCCGACGCTCAGGGACGCCGTCAGTTTCCAGGCGGTCTTCGCCGGGCTGATGGAGACGCTCCCCCGCCTCGAACACCCGGTGCGGGCCCTCGACTGGGAGCGCGCCCGCGAGAACTTTTACGCGGCCAGCCGCGAGGGGCTCCGGGCCGACATCACGTGGATCACCAACGACGGCACCGAGACGACGTCGCTCGACCGGATCTACGGCGAACTCTTTGAGGCCGCCCGCGAGGGGCTCGAACAGCGGGGGCTCTCGACCGAGGGGGCCCGGCGGTACGTCCGACCGCTCCGCGAGCGGGCCGACCGCCGGATAACGCCCGCGCGCTGGAAACACGACCACGTCGCCGCGGCCGTCGACGAGGCGGTCCCTCTGCCCGAAGCTATCTGGGGGATGCAGTCGACCTACGTCACCCAGCAGCGGGCGACGCTCCTCGATGGGACGTTCGTCGACTGGCTGTAGCTACTCCTCGTCGATCCGGGCGCGGACCTGCCGCTTGAGCGCGTCGGCGTGTTCCTTGGCAGTCGCGGCGTGGGCCGAGTCCTGGGTCTCGACGAGGGTCTCGACGGCCTCCCGGAGACCGACGAACGCCTCGGGGTCGGTCTCGAAGAACTCGCCTAAGTCCTCGACGCGGTCCCGGGCCGCCGTGGCGTTCTCCTCGGAATAGCCGACTTCCAGTCCTGCGAGACGCGCGTCCAGGTCCTCGAGGGTCTCGAGGACGCGCTCGTACGGCCCCGGTCGCATGTACCGTCCCTTCCCCGCCCGGAGGTTAAAACTGCTTGGGTCCGAGTATCATCGTTACGAGACGCGGGCGTCGACGACGACGTGGGCGACCCCCTCGCTGTAGGTTTTGACCCGCCGCGTCGCCAGGACGTCCACCTCGCGGTCCCGCTCGCCGGCCGCCGCCCGCAGTCGCTCGACCGGGCGGTCGAAGACCAGCGGCTCCGGCGTCGCCTCGTGGAGGTGGACGACCCCGCCGTGTTCGAGCGCCCCCAGCGCGCTGTCGAGGTACTCGTGGGCGTCGTAGTGGCCCATCACCACCCGGTCGGCGGTGACGTCCGTCCCGCCGTCGAGCCGTTCGAGGACGTCCCGGCAGTCGGCCCGGTAGGGCTGGACCCGCCCCTCCACGTCGTTGAGCCGGACGTTCTCCAGGAGGTACCGGAACGCGTCGGGGTTGCGCTCGATGGCCGTCACGTCCGCGCCCGCCCGGGCCATCGGGAGCGTGAAGTAGCCGATCCCCGCGAACATGTCGACGACGCGCTCGCCGGCGGCGACGACCTCGCCCATCCGCGTGCGCTCGGCCTTGTTCCCCGGCGAGAACATCACCCGCGAGAGGTCCATCGCGTACCGCGTCCCGTGTTCGGTGTGGACCGTCTCGGTGTCGCCCGCGCCGGCGATGACCTCGACATCCGGTTCGCGGTGGGGGCCGTCGATACCGCGGCGCGCGAGGACGGTGTCGGCCGACCCGTGCAGGGCCAGCAACGCCTCGCCCACCTCACCGGGACGGGGAGTGTCCTCGACGTCGACGAGGACGACCGACCCCAGCACGGCCCACGAGGCGGGCGCCCGCTCGGTCTCCTCGTCGGTCCAGCCCCGCTCCCGGAGGTGGTCGTCCAGCCCCCGGACCCGCGGCTCGCCGACCTGCCGGACGACCCGCACCACCTCCGTCTCCGGCGGCTCGGTCACCGGGACGGCGACGGTGTCGGCGTCGAACGCCCGGACCGCGCGGTCGTCGTCGTAGACGCCCTCGGCGCGCAACCGCTCGATGGCCGCCCCCGTCTCGGGCTTTTCGACGACGGCCGCGAGCCCCCGGTCGTCGGTTCCCGTCATCGTCACCCATCTGGCGCCCGCCCCAGGAAACGGTTTCCCTTCCGGGGCGCGCACAAACTTTTTGCCCGCGCTCGCCCTCACTTTGCCAATAGATGACACACCACACCGTGTTCGTCACCGGCGGGACTGGCTTTCTGGGGTCGTACGTCGCGGCGGAGCTGGTCGAGGCGGGCCACGACGTGGTGGCCTACGACCTCTCGACGGACGAGGGCATCCTCGCGAAGCTCGGCGTCGCCGACGAGGTGACCGTCCGGCGGGGCGACGTCACCGACCCGACCGACGTCGTCCGCTCGATACGGGAGACCGGCGCGACCCGGGTCGTCCACCTGGCGGCACTGCTGACCAACGCCGCGCGCGAGGACCCCCGCGGGGCGCTGACCGTGAACGTCCTCGGGACGAACAACGTCCTCGAAGCGGCACGGACCCTCGACGACCAGGTCCAGCGGGTCGCCTGGGCGTCCAGTTCCGCGGTGTACGCGCCCCCGGACAACTACGACGGCGATGTCGACGAGGAGACGCTTCTCGGCCCGGACACCCTCTACGGGGCGACCAAGGAGTACAACGAACACCAGGCCCGCGTCTACGCACAGGACTACGGCCTCTCGCTCGTGGCCCTGCGACCGACCGTCGCGTACGGCCCCTACCGGGAGACCGGTGGGTCGGCGTTCCTCGCGAACATCGTCGAGAAACCCGCGCTGGGCGAGCCTTTCGCGGTGGAGTACGGCGACCAGGTCATCGACTGGCACCACGCCCACGACATCGCGCAGGCGTTCCGGAAGGCGGCGTTCGTCCCCGACGCCAGCCTCGGCCAGCGCGTCTACAACGTCGGCGGCGTCACGGCCACCGTCCGCGAGGCCGCCGAAACCGTCCGGTCGATCCTCCCCGATGCCGACCTGACCGTCTCCGACGAGGGCGACCTCCCCTGGACCCAGACCCTCGATACGACCGCGGCCCGGCGGGACCTGGGCTACGAGGCCGAGTACGACCTGGAAACGGGCTTTCGCCAGTACATCAACACCCTCCGCAAGGAACACGGGCTCGAACTGGTCTGACCGCCGGACCGTCAGTCCCCTTCCCCGTCACGATGCCGTCGCCTCCCCGTCGGCGGACGATGCCGTCGCCTCCCCGTCGGCGGACGATGCCGTCGCCTCCCCGTCGGCGGACGATGCCGTCGCCTCCCCGTCGGCTACCGTCTCCTCCCTACCGTTCGTCGAGGGGGACGAACCTCTGGTCATCGGGGCCGGTGTAGCGTGCGCGGGGTCGGATGAGGCGGTTGTCCTCGACGTACTCCATGGCGTGTGCGATCCAGCCGCTGGCGCGGCTCATCGCGAAGATGGGGGTGTAGATGTCGACCGGGATCCCCATCTGGTAGTACGTCGAGGCCGAGTAGAAGTCGACGTTGGGCGCCAGCCCCTTCTCGTCGGCCATGTACGCCTCGATGTCGGTGGAGTACTCGTACCAGCGCAGGTCGCCGGCGGCCTCGCCGAGTTCCTTCGAGCGCTCGCCGAGGATCTTCGCGCGGGGGTCCTTGACGTCGTAGACGCGGTGGCCGAACCCGGAGATGCGCCGCCCCTCCGAGAGGGCGTTCTCGACCCACCCGATGGGGTCGCGGTCGCTGTCGTCGACCTCCTCGAGCATCCGCATGACGTCCTGGTTGGCGCCGCCGTGGAGCGGGCCCTTGAGCGTGCCGATGGCCGAGACGACGGCGCTGTGGAGGTCGGACATCGTCGAGGAGGTGACCATCGCCGAGAACGTCGAGGCGTTGATCCCGTGGTCGGCGTGCAACACGAGGGCCATGTCGAACGTCTCGGCGAGCACCTCGTCGGGTTCCTCGCCGTTGAGCATGTACAGGAAGTTCGCGGCGTGGCCGAGGTCCTCGCGCGGGGCGACGGGCTCGTCCCCGTCGCGAAGCCGGGTGAACGCCGCCAGGATCGTCGGGATCTTTGCCGTGATGCGCCGGCCCTTCCGGAGGGTCGCCCCCGTGTCGGTCGCCGCCGCGTCGGCGTCGTCGTCGTACGCCGAGAGCATCGAGACGGCCGTCCGCAGGGCGGCCATCGGGTTCTCGTCGGCCGCCGCGAGGTCCCGGACCGTCCCCATGACGTCGTCGTCGACCGCCCGCTCGGCGACCATCTCGCGCTCGAAGGCCGCCAGCTCGGTCCCGTCGGGGAGGTGGCCGTGCCACAGCAGATAGATGACCTCCTCGAACGACGCGCCGCGTGCGAGGTCCTCGATGGAGTAGCCGCGATAGATGAGCTTCCCCGCCTCGCCGTCGATCATGCTGAGGCCCGACTCGGCGACCAGAACCCCCTCGAGTCCCTTCTGTAGCTCGTCAGTCATACTACGCCGGTACTGGAGGGCCAGCCAAAAGGGTTACCGTTCAGCGTTGAACGAGTACGGCGTCACCGGACCCGTTTGTGTACATTCGTCTACCGTTTCTCGCGCGAACGGGGGCCAGCCCCCGGTTTCGGCGGGGGCCCTGCGGGGCCCGTTCGACGTGTGGTCGGTTCGCCCGCCGCGGCGGCGCTCACAGCGTCCGCGAGAGCCGGACCGCCCGCGCCAGCGTCAGGACGAACGCGACGAGCCCGGCCACCGAGAGCGCGAGCACGAACCCAAGCCCCACGTACCACAGCGGCGACCGGGTCGTCCCCGGCAGGACGACGAAGACGAGAAACACCAGCGCCGTGAACCCGACGCCGACGGCGGCGCCGACGGCGGCGTTTCGCGGGACCCGGAGCGCCTGCACGAACGCCGCCGGCCCCTCGGCGTCCGGGTCGACGTCGAGCGGGACGTCCCCGTCGGGTGCCGCCGCGTCGCGGGTTCGTGGCCCGTCGGCTCCGGACTCGCTCATACCCGAGGCTTCGGCCACAGCGGCAAAGACGCGTCGATCGCGGTCCGGGCGGGCCCGCCCGCGAGGGGACATCGAACCGCTAAAGACGGGCCAGTTCCCCAGTTGGGGTAATGACGACGCTCGGCACGGCGAGCGCGGGGCCGGGGGCGGTCGACACGGGCCGTCTCCCGGTCGGCGAGACGCGTGACGGGACGGAGATCGGGCTGCCCGTCGCGGTCATCAACGGCGCGGACGACGGCGACACGCTGTACGTCCAGGCCGCCAGCGACGGCGACGAACTCAACGGGGTCGGCGTCGTCCAGCGCGTCGTCCCGCAACTCGACCCCGCGGCGCTCTCCGGGACGGTCCTCGTGGTCGGGGTCGTCAACTGGCACGCCTACCAGGTCGCCGAGCACCGCAACCCGGTCGACGACACGAAGATGAACCGGGCCTACCCCGGCGACGAATCGGGCACGACCACCGAGCGCATCGCCGCCGCCACCTTCGACATCGCGACCCGGGCCGACCTCGTGCTCGACCTCCACCAGGGGTCGACCTCCCGAATGATAGAAGAGGTCCGGGTCCGCTGTGGCCAGCGCCACCGCCTCCACGACGCCTGTCTCGAACTCGCGAAGGTCTTCGACTGTGGCTACGTCCTGGACCAGAAAGGGCCGGACGGCCAGCTGGCACGCGCCGCCCCCGACGAGGGGATCCCCACCATCGACCCCGAACTGGGCGGGAGCGTCGGCTGGGACGAGTCGGCCGTCCAGACCGGCGTCGAGGGCGTGTTCAACGTCCTCCGGTACTACGGCTACCTCGACGGGGACGCCGACCGCTCCCCCCAGACCCGCGCGACCGGCTTCGAACAGTACGGCGCTCCCGCGGGCGGGCTCGTGACCGTCCAGCCCACCCTCGGCGAACGCGTCTCCAGCGGGGACGTCCTCTTCGAGGTGACCGACGCGTTCGGCGGCGTCAAAGCCGAGGTGACCGCCGACTCCAGCGGCGTCTTCTGGCGGACCCGGCGGCTCCCCCAGGTCGCCACCGGCGAGTACGTCTGCTCGGTCGGGACCGACGTCGACTCCTACTGATACCTGACGTCGACTCCGACTGACACCGGCCGACCGGCGGCTATGTCGTCGGCTGTCGTCGTCGGTTTTCAGCGGCGCTGTGTCGTCGACCGTCGGCGGCTATCGTAGTTGGCACTGCTCGTCGGCACTGCTCGCCGGCGCCACTCGCTGTCGCCGCTCAGAGCGCTTCCTTGTAGGCTTCGAGGGTTTCCTCGACGTCCTCGGCGGTGTGGGCGTAGGTGACGAACTGTGCCTCGAACTGGTTTTGCGAGAGGAACACGCCCCGCTCTTTCGTCTTCTCCCAGAAGACGCGCCGCCAGCGGTCGGTCTGGCCGGCCTTGACGTCGCCGCCGGTCTTCGGGCAGTGGTCGAACCGCGGGCAGGAACTCCGCTGGTGACACCCCCCCTCGCAGTGGCCGTCGAACGAGTCCGGCGCGTCACGCGAGAAGAGGACCTTGAACATGCCGTCGGTGCCGGCGACGGTGTACTCGGGGGCCTGGTCGGCGACGATGTCGGCGAGCCCTTCCCGGAGCGTCCCGCCGAGGTCGTGAATGTGGTCGTGGACGTCATGTTCGGCGGCGTAGCGTAGCGACTCCAGCCCGGCGGCCATCGTGACGGGGTGGCCCGAGAAGGTCCCGGCCTGGAACACGTCGCCCGCGGGCGTGAACCCCTCCATCAGGCGGGCGGGCCCGCCGATGGCGCCGACCGGGAAGCCGCCGCCGATGAGTTTCCCGAACGTCGTCAGGTCCGGCTCCACGCCGAACTCGCTCTGGGCACACCCCAGCCCGCCGACCCTGAAGCCGGTGATCACCTCGTCGAAGACCAGCAGGGAGCCGTGGTCGTCACACAGGTCCCGGAGGGTCTCGTGGTAGCCGTCGACGGGGTGGACGATCCCGACGTTGGCGAGGACCGGTTCCACGAGGACGGCCGCGATGTCGTCGCCGTGGTCCTCGAAGACGGCGTGGGCCGCCGCCTCGTCGTTGAACGGGACCGCCAGCGTGTGCTCGGCGAACGACGCGGGGATCCCCGGGCTGGAGGGTTCGACGTGGTCGAACTCGCCCTCGACGAGCGTCGTCTCCTGGGCGCCGTGGTACCCCCCCTGCATGACGACGACCTTGTCGCGGCCGGTCGCCGCCCGCGCCAGCCGGCAGGCCGAGACGGTCGCCTCGGTACCGGAGTTGACGCAACGGAGCATCTCGACCGAGGGGACGTGGCGGGCGACGAACTCCGCGTGTTCGACCTCGACCTCGGTGGGGGCGCCGAACATCGGCCCCTCGCTGACGCGGGACTGGACCGCGCTCTCGACGGGCTGGGGGAGGTCGTGGCCGTACAGCAGCGGCCCGAGCCCCATCACCCAGTCGACGTAGCGGTTGCCGTCGGCGTCGACGACGTGGCCGCCGTCGCCCCGCTCGACGAAGAACGGATACGGTTCGACCGCGGCCCGCACCGCGGAGTTGACGCCGCCCGGCATGACCGACAGCGCGCGGTCGTACAGGTCCCGAGACCGGTCGTGGTTCATACTCCGCGCTTCTCGCTCGCCCCTCAAATGCGTACCGAGGCGTCCGCGCCGGCGACGGCAAGCCCTGTCGGGTCCGTCGCCTGCTGTCCGCGGAAATCGAAGGTCTCTGACAGGCTGTACGAGAGCGTCGCCCTCGCGAACTCGGCGAGAGGCAGGGCGGCTACGCCGACCCCTCCAATCCGTGGCGGCGACAGCCCGGGAGCGAACCGCCCTCGAACCGCTGGCGTTCGACACTCGCCCGGAGATTGAATACGCCGCCCGGCCTACTGTGACGGACGGATGTACGAGCGAGACTTCATGGAGGGGACGCGGGGGACGATGGCCGTCGACTGGGAGGAGCGAATCGACACCGGGCGGCTCCGCCGCGAGCGCACGGCGCGCGCGCTCGACCGCCTGCGGGACTCCCCGCTCGGGGCGATGTTGCTCGTCGACGACCCGAACGTCCGGTACGTGACGGGGCTGGCGATGACCGGCGGCAGCGGCGCCGACCACTACACTCTCCTGACCGAGGACGGCGACGTCGTCCACTGGGACACCGCCGACCACGCCGCCAACCAGCGGTTCAACTGCCCCTGGCTCGACGATATCCGCTACGCCTGTCCCGGGCTGGGCAACGTCCCGCGGGCCGCCGGCCGCGCCTCGGCGCGCGAGTGGCTCGTCGACAGGATGGCCGGGACCGTCGAGGACGCCCTCGACGAGTACGGCGTCGACGGGCCGCTGGGGGTCGACGTGGCCAGCGAGCCCCTCGTCTCGGCGTTCGAGGACCGCGGCGTCGACATCGATACCGGGACGGCCAGCGAGTGCATGCTCGACGCGCGCAAGACCAAGACCCGCGACGAGGTCGAGTGTCTGCGCCAGGTTGCGGCGGTCTGCGAGGCGGGCTTTCAGGCCATCGTCGAGGGGACGAAACCCGGCCGGCGCGAGTCGGAGGTCTGGGGCGACGCCGTCAGGGAGTGCTGGCGCCACGGCGCGATGGTCCAGGGCGGGTACCTGACCTCGGGGCCCAACACCTGGCCGAAACACCAGGCCAACACCACCGACCGGCTGGTCCGGCCCGGCGACCTCGTCTACGCCGACTTCTACAACGTCGGGTTCCTGGGCTACCGGTCGTGTTACTACCGGACGTTCAGCGTCGGCGAGCCCACCGACGCCCAGCGGGACGCCTACGAGCGGGCCCGCGACGACCTCTACGACGTGCTCGAACGGATCGAGCCCGGCGCGACGACCGCCGAGGTCTGCGAGGGGTTCCCTGACGCCGAGGGCGAACAGATGGACTGGTACGACGCCGACCGCTTCTGGCAGATGACGACCAACCACTGGGCCCACGGCCTCGGCCTGCAACTGTACGAGCCGCCGCTGGTCTGGCGGGGGATCTCGCCGGACCACCCGGTCGAGATCGAGGAGGGCATGACGATGGCCGTCGAGACGATGCGCCCCGCCGACCGCCAGGGCGTCCGCGTCGAGGAGATGGTCGTCGTCCGCTCGAACGGCGTCGAGGCACTCAGCCAGTGGCCCGTCGAGGAGATCACCCGGATCGACTACTGATACTGTCGGACACAAGTGATGCCACCGCTCGGTGGCTGTCGAGGGGTCACCCGAGCGCTCGTATCGAGCGGGTCCCGAGCGCTCGTATCGAGCGGGTCCCGAGCGCTCGTATCGAGCGGGTCCCGAGCGCTCGTATCGAGTGGTTTTCGAGCACTCGTATCGAGCGGGTCCCGAGACAGTACGAAAACTCCGGCCGCCCCTCCCGTGCCGTTTCGACGAAGCATCTCGACGCGTGGGTGACCGGTGTCTACCCGACCGCGACAAACGCTTAAGCGCCGTCCGCTCCACCTTGGGGCATGAAACTGGGCACGGGCCTGTTCACGTGCCAGCACCGCCCCGACGACGCGCGGTCGCTGTCGGCGGTCTACGACGAGATGCTCGAACTCGGCCGGGTCGTCGACGAGGCCGGCCTCGACAGCGTCTGGGTCTCGGAACACCACTTCCAGCCCGACGACTACCTCTCGGGCGTGGCGCCGGCGCTGGGCGCGCTGGCGGCGGTCACCGACGACGTGGAGCTTGGGCCCTGTATCGCCCTGGCGCCGCTGTACGACGCCGTCCGCCTGGCCGAGGACGTGGCGACGGTCGACCAGCTGGCCGGCGGCCGCGCGACGCTCGGGCTGGCCATCGGCTCGAACCCCCGGGAGTTCGAGACGCTGGGCGTCCCGGTCGAGGAGCGGGCCGACCGGCTCGTCGACGCCGTCCGGACCGTGCGGGCGGCGTGGTCCGAGGGGCCGCTGGCGTACGACCCCGACTTTCACGACGTCGACCCGTCGGCGGATGTCCGCCCGACGCCGGCGGGCGAGGTGCCGGTCATGCTCGGGGGCGCGGCCAGGCCGGCCGTCAGGCGCGCGGCGCGCCTCGGGGACGCCTGGTGTGCGCCCTCCTCGCTGTCAGTCGAGGACGTCCGCAAGCGCGTCGCGGACATCGAACGCGTCCGCGAGGCGGCCGACGCCGCCGGCGAGTTCGACGTCTACGTCCTCCAGCACGGCTTCGTCGCCGACTCCCGTGAGACGGCCTGGGAGCGGATGCGCGACGGCTACTTCTACCTCCAGCGGCGCTACCAGGAGATCTTCACCGGCGAATCCGTCGCCGAACTCTCCGCCGAGCGGAAAGCCGACCTCAGAGACCGGGCGGTCTTCGGCACGCCCGGGCAGGTCGTCGACCGCCTCGCGGACTACCGGGCGGCGCTCGGCGACGACGTCCACGTCATCCTCCGGACGTACTACCCCGGGGCCGGGACCGACGCGATGGCGGCGTGTATCGAGCGACTCGGCGACGAGGTCCGGCCGGCGCTGGCCTGAAAGCGAACGGAACGCGAGGGCGCCCGTCTCAGACGTACGTGAACCAGTCGTCGTAGCCGTCGAGTTTCCCCTCGACGAGGTCGAAGAACTCCGACTGGACCTCGTCGGTGACCGGGCCCTTGGTGCCGGGGCCGATCTCGTTATCGTCGACGCTCCGGATGGGCGTGACCTCGGCGGCCGTCCCGGTGAAAAACAGCTCGTCGGCGGTGTAGAGTTCGCCACGCGAGACCGTCGCCTCGTCGTGGACCGTATAGCCCAGGTCGCGGGCGAGGTCGATAACGGTCCGGCGGGTGATGCCGTCGAGGATCGACTCGGCGAGGCCGGGCGTGTATATCTCGCCGTCGCGCACCAGAAAGAGGTTCTCGCCGGGGCCCTCGGCGACGTTGCCCTCCTTGTTGAGGACGATGGCCTCGGTGTAGCCGTTGCCCTTGGCCTCCTCCGTGGCGAGCATGGAGTTGACGTACAGGCCGGTGGTCTTGGCGTTGGTGGGGATCTGGCTGGAGGCGTGTTTGCGCCACGAGGAGACCATCACGTCGACGCCGTTTTCGAGCGCGTCCTCCCCGAGGTACGCGCCCCAGGGCCAGACGCCGATGGCGATCCGCGTCGGGCACTGCTTGGGGCTCACGCCCAGGGAGTTGTATCCGTAGAAGGCGACCGGGCGGATGTAACACGACTCCAGTTCCTCGCGGCGGATGAGTTCGACCGTCGCATCGGTGAGTTCCTCGGGCTCGAAGGGGATGTCGAGGTCGTAGGGTTTGCCCGACTCGTAGAACCGTTCGAGGTGTTCCTCCCACCGGAAGATGGCCGGGCCGTCGACGGTGTCGTAACAGCGCACGCCCTCGAAGATACCCGAGCCGTAGTGGAGTCCGTGGGTGAGGACGTGGATCTGTGCGTCGTCGAAGTCGACGAACTCGCCATCCATCCAGAGTTCCTCGACGCCCTGGAACATCTCGGGTCGGTCGCTCATGACTCGTACCTCCGGGTGAGGACCCGGGCGCGTTTATAGATTGCCGGTCCGCACGAACCCGCGGCGAGGAGTGTAGACGCCATACCGCCGTCTTCACCAGCCTGGGTAATGAGTGTTGACGGTTCGGAGGCCGGCTCTCCGTCGCGGGCAGCCGACTCAGCACCGCTCGCCGAGGTCGCGCCACTCGTGAGTGTCGTGGAGGGTGACCTCGAGTTCGTATCCGCAGTCCGGGCAGTAGAAGGCGACCGACCCCCGACCCGCGGGGAACTCCTCGGCGGTGTCGTGGGCCTGGCAGGCCACGCGGATCCCCCGTTCCGGCCCCGCGGGCGTCTCGACGGTGTAGCCCGGCATCGCTACTCGGTCGTGTCGATCCCCAGCGCGGCGTTCAGCCCACAGAAGCAGGTCACCGCGTTGAAGCCGAACCCGAGCGCGCCGACGGTGGCGAGCAGCCCCCGCTTGCGGTGCCCGGCCAGCAGCGCCCGGACCGCGACGACTGTGAACACGACGGCGAGCAGTGCGCGAACGAGTCGGTCACGACCGCCAACGTTCGAGACCATACTGGGACGTGGTACCGGACCGTCTCAAATCTGTCGGCGGTCTCAGTCGTCCTGGACCTCGACGACCGCGCCGGGGGCGTTGGCCATCACGCTCTCCAGGCCGTTGCGCGCGCCGGCCTTGCGGCTGTAGCCCTCGCCGCTGTCGGCGATGATGTTGCCGTTGTGGTGGACGAGTCGCCAGCGCCACTCGTCTGCCCGGTCGCGGTAGAGTTCGAACCGCGCCCTGCTCCCGACGTCGCCCGCGCCGACGACCTCCGCGACCGGCCGCTCGGCCGCCGCCTCGCTCGCCGTGTGGTGGTCGCCGTCTCCGTCCCCGGCTTCCGCCGTCTCGTCGGCTTCGTCCTCGTCCTCTTCAGCTTCCTCGTCATCGTCGTCTTCGTCCTCGGTTGCTTCGTCGGCCGGGACCGCCTCGCCGTCGACGACCGGCCACTCCAGTTCGAGTTCGATCTCGGCCTCGTCGTCCCCCTGTTCGTACTCGACTTCGAGTTCGACCCGTTCGGGGACGGCCGCGACGAGTCGCCCGTCGTCGAACGCGACCGAGCCGTCGGCGACGCCGTCGGCGACCCGCCGCAGGACCGCCGCGGCGTCGTCGCGCGAGGCCAGCCGTTCGTGTTCGTACTCAATTCCCTCCTCGTCAGCGTCCTTGGACTCCTCGGACATGTCAGCCCGTACGCCCGCCCCCCTCAAAACTGTTCGAGACGAGAAGTCGTCTGCGCTGGCCGGAGCCGTCGCTGTGCGGACGGAAACTGGGTGGGTTACCCCGCGGGTGGAGGTCGGGACGGCCACTGCGAGGGCGGAGAAGGCGGAGAACACTGCAAGGATAAGGCGGGGCCGCGGTGGGGGCCGAGACCGGCCGCTCAGGCCTGTGCGTCGAGGTCCGCGTCGACCGCTCCCTCCAGGCCGTCGTCGATGCCTTCGAACGTCTCGTCGCCGTCGACCGGCTCTTTCGACGCGCCCTCCTCCTGCTGTTCGGTCACCGTGTCGTCGCCGGTGACGTCGACGAACAGCTCCCCGAGTTCGCGCGTCCGGTCTCGCTTTTGACTCTCGCTCATTGCATCCTGACCTACCGGCGGGACGGGAATAGCCGTGATACCTAACTACGTCGGTATCGAGCGGTCGTGGACGGAATATCGCGCCATTCAGGCCCTCAGAGACGCGAAATACGGGTTTCGGGCTGTGGTCGGGGGCGGGCGGGTCACATGACCTCGCGCTGGCAGGAGCCACAGAGGGCCTCGTCTTTGATGTCGACCTCGCGGACGGTCGGCGAGAAACTCATGACACAGCGTTTGTTGTCGCAGTGTTCGAGGCCGAGGGTGTGGCCGATCTCGTGGATGACCTCCTTGCGGACGCGGTCGGCGAAGACGTCCTCGCTGGAGCGCCGCGAGACGCCGCCGTCCGAGGAGGTGTTCAGGCGGTGTGTCGAGATGACCGACCCCTTCCCGTCGAGGTAGGCGAGTCCGAAGACGTAGTTACGGCGGTGGTAGAACAGGTCCTCGGAGGTGATGGCGATGTTCTTGTCGCCGGACCCGACGCGGGTCGCGAGTTTGATGAACGCTTCCGCGCTGTACTGGTCGCGGCCGCGGTCGTACGCGCCGGAGGGTATCGACTGGGTGTCGTGCATCGTCACGTCGGACTCGTAGACGGCCCGCAGGCTGGCGGAGGCCTCGCGCTTGACCTCCGCGGGGACGTCACCCACCGGCACGATGTCGACGTGCATACACCACGCGTACGTGAGCCCGACTCATAAATTCCCCGACGGGACGTGTGTCAAACCACCACACACGGGCGCCCCGAGTCGCAACGGACTTTTCCGTGGAGGGTGTGACTCGACCCGATGAGAGCCGACGCAGTCGTCCTCGACGTCGACGGCGTGCTGGTCGACGTGGCCGACTCCTACCGCCGGGCGATCGTCGAGTCCGTCGCCTACGTCCACGGCGAGAGTATCGGGCGGGCGGACGTCCAGGAGTTCAAGAACGCCGGCGGGTTCAACAACGACTGGGACCTGACCGCCGCCGCGGCGCTGTACGTGCTCGCACGCCGGGAGGGGTTCGATGTCGACCTCGCGACGTTTACCGACCGCGTTGCCGCGACAGGGGGTGGCCTCTCGGCGGCCGAAACGGTCGTCCTCGACGCCCTCGGGCCGGCCGAGCGCGAGCGCGTCATGGCCGACTGGGACCCCGACCGGCTCCGGACCGTCTTCCAGCAACTGTATCTCGGTCCCGACCGCTTTCGCGACCTGGAGGGCGCCGAGCCCGACCCCGGGGTCGAACGCCACCGCGGGGACGACGCCGGCCCCCCCGGCTACATCCACGACGAACCGGTCCTGCTGGCCGGCGATGTCCGCGAGTGGCTGACCGAAACCTACCCCGTGGGCGTGCTCACCGGGCGGCCGGCCGCCGAGGCCGACATCGCGCTCGACCGCGTGGGGCTGGCGGTGGCCGAGGCCCACCGGTTCACCATGGGCGACTGGGACGCGGGCAAGCCCGACCCCGGCGCGCTGGTAGCGCTGGCCGATCGGTTCGATGCCGACAGCGTCGTCTTCGTCGGCGACACGCTCGACGACGTCCGGACGGCCGCGAACGCCGCCGACGCCGACGCCCGGACCTACCACGGTGTCGGCGTCCTGACCGGCGGACTCGCCGGCGAGGAGGGCCGGCGGACCTTCGAACGGGCGGGCGCCGACGCCGTCCTCGACTCCGTCAACGACCTCCCGGACCTGCTCGACGCGTCCGACCGGACCGACGAGAGCTGAACCGACTCGACGCGTCCGACGAAACCGGGGACGGGTGACTGGACCGCCGCGACGTGGGAGATAGTCACCCTTATCGGGAGTTCGGCCCATGGACCGCTATGGACATCGCGTTACTCGGCGGGACCGGCGACATCGGCGAAGGACTGGCGCTGCGGTGGGCACACGACACCGACCACGGGGTCGTCGTGGGGTCGCGCGACGCCGAGCGCGCGCGTGCGGCCGCCGACGAGTACGAGAAGCGCCTCGCCGACCACGGCGTCACGGCGGCGGTCGACAGCGGGGCCAACCCCGACGCCGCCGCCCGGGCCGACCTCGTCGTCTGTGCCGTGCCCGCCTACCACCTGACGGACACGATAGAGAGCGTCGCGGACGGCCTCGACGAGGGGGACGTCCTCGTCTCGCCGGCGGTCGGCATGAAAGGCGACGAGGACGGCCTCCACTACAACCGCCCGTCGGCCGGGAGCGTGCTCGCGCTGGCGGCCGGGGCCGCGCCCGACCGGGTATCGGTCGTCGGCGCCTTCCACAACCTCGCGGCCGGGCGCCTCGCCGACCTCGACGTCGACCTGGGCGTCGACACCCCGGTCGTCGGCGACGACGAGGCCGCCGTCGAGACGGTCGTCGGCGTCGCCGAGGACATCGGCGGCCTGCGCGCGCTCCCGGCCGGCCCGGCCGCCAACGCCCCCGAGGTGGAGTCCCTGACGCCGCTTCTGATCAACCTCGCGAGGTACAACGACGACATGCACGACGTCGGCATCCGGTTCGAGTGAGCCGCGTACTTTTTTGCGCGGCGTGGTTGTAGCCCCTGTATGGACCTCCCCGGGGTCGACGAAGGTCGTCTCTTCGACACGCACGCACACCCGCCGACGAGCGAGTTCCTCCACGACGCCGGCGGCGAGATGATGCGCGACGCCGCCGACCGGTTCGGGACCGACCTGGAGACCCGGGGGGTCGAGGAGATGGTCGCTGAGTACCGCGACTGCGGGGTCGGCCGTGCCGTCCTGCTGGGCTGGGACGCCGAGACCAACACCGGCAACCCCCCCGTCCCGAACGACTTCGTCGCCGAAGCGCGCGACGAGTATCCCGACTTCTTCGTCGGCTTCGGGAGCGTCGACCCACACAAGGACGACTGCGTCAGAGAGGCCGTCCGCTGTGTCGAGGACCTGGACCTCTCGGGGTTCAAGTTCCAGCAGATCGCACAGGGCTTTGACCCCGCCGCCGACCGCCACAACCACCTCTGGAACGCCATCGAGGACCTCAGCGTGCCCGTCGTCTTCCACGGCGGCACCTCCACCCTTGGTGCCGGCAGCCCCGGCGGCCGCGGCCTCCGGATCAAGTACGGCGACCCGATGTTGATCGACGAGGTGGCCGCGCGCCACCCCGACCTCCAGATCCTGGTCGCACACCCCGCGTTCCCCTGGGAGAAACAGCAACTGGCCGTCTGCCAGCAGAAGGGCAACGTCTACATGGACCTGTCGGGGTGGCTCCCGCGGTATATCGACGACCAGGTGCTCCACTACGCCGGGTCGCTCCTCTCCGAGAAGGTGATGTTCGGCACCGACTACCCGATGGTCCGCCCCGAGGAGTGGCTCGACTCGTTCGCCGCCGACACCGACTTCCACGAGGAGGCCCAGCGCAAGGTCCTCTTCGAGAACGCCGAGGAGTTCTTCGGTTTCGCCTGACCAGCGGCCGCGTCCGGCCCTCAGACGGGCACGAGCACGACGGGGATGTTGTGGGTGTCCAGGACGGCCTCGGTCATGCTCGGGATCGTGAGGCTCTCGATGGCGCCGTGTTCGACGTTGCCCATGACGACGTACGCGAACTCGCGGTCGTCGAATATCGCGTCGATGAGACGTTTCTGGGTCGAGACGTTCGTCGCGTCGGACTCGGCCTGCCGGGGTTCGATGGCGACCTCGTAGTCGGTCCCGGGGGCCGTCCGCTCGACGACGCCGTCTATCTCCTGCCGGAGCGAGTCGCCCTCCTCGTCGACCGACTCCCCGGCGTGGTAGACGTACAGGTCGTCCCCGCTGGCGGCCGCGCGCTCGGCCGCGAACGCCAGTACCCCCTCGCGCCCCTCCGGGCCGCCGTACGCCACGAAGATAGTTGGCATGTCTCACGGTCCGGGTGCCGCGGACTTGAGTCCGGCGGCCGGCGACCGCCGCCGATACGGCGCTGTCTGCCGGGTGAGTGGCGCGGATTCAGGCGTCGCCGTCGCGGTCACCGGCTCCGGGTGGTCGCTTCGCAGCCGTCCGGGGTGACGATGACGGTGTGTTCCTTCTGGCTGACGAGGCGGCCGTCCTCCTCCTTGAGGACGGGGTAGCCGTGGACCACGTCGTTGCGCTGGAGGCGGCGCAGCGCCATCCCGGGCCGGGAGACGTCGAGCCACCGGCGCGCGAACGGGAGCGTCCGGAACTCAGCGGTGATCTGGTCGAGCGCCTCGCGGGCGTTGCGGTCGCGCACCGACTGCTCGCGTTCGAGCGCGAAGATCTCCTCGTCGCTGCCCTCCTTGACCTTCCCGCGGCCGTCGGTGGCGAACGGTTCGACGGCGACCACGTCGCCGACCGACAGTTCGACGCTCTGTGAGACGGCGCGGTTGGGGATGTTCGGGGCGGTGTGCTGTTCCCAGTGACCGAGGCCGTGGCCGGTGAGGTTCACCACGGGGTTGAAGCCGTAGCCGTCGATGACCTCCTCGATGACGGCGCCGATCTCGCCGGTCTCGACGCCGGGTTCGACGATGTCGAGGGCGGCCTCCAGCGCCTCGGCGGACGCCTCGACGAGGTCGTCGTTGCCCGAGAGGTCGACGGTGACGGCGCTGTCGGCCAGCCACCCGTCGACGTGGACGCCGATGTCGAGGTTTATCATCTCCTCGCCGAAGGTGGCCCCGTCGTCCGGGCCGGGCGTGGCGTGGGCCGCCTCCTCGTCGATGCTGATGTTGACGGGGAAGGCTGGCTGGCCGCCGAGTTCGCGGATGCGGTCCTCGGCGTACTCGGCGACCGCGAGGTGGCCGGCGCCGACCTCGACGCGGTCGACGACCTCGCCGCGTACCTGCGCGAGTATCTCGCCCGCCTCCCGGCACTTCTCGTACTGCTCGGACTCTAAGTCCACGTCGCTCATGTCCCCCGGTTCGCTCCGGTCGCTGAAAGTGTTTCCGTGTGTGCGGTGGCCCGTTCGCCGACCACGCGGGCGCTGTCTTCGGGAGCGTGGGGGCGCAGTCGTCGAGTGCGCGGAGACGCCGTCGAGAGCGCGGTGGGTAGAACTCGGGGTTTTTGAGCGCCGGGGACCACGGCCAGGTATGAAGCAGGTCTTCGCCCCGTGGCGCATCGAGTGGGTCGAACGCGAGGGCGGCGACACCGAGGGCTGTGTCTTCTGTGGCTACGCCACCCAGGACCGCGACCGGGACCGCGAACACCGCGTCGTCGCCCGCTCTCCCCACGCGTTCGTCCTGCTGAACAACTACCCCTACAACCCCGGACACGCCATGGTCATCCCCCACGACCACACCGGCGACTACCGCGACCTGGACGGGGAGGTCCTCCTGGACCACGCCCGCCTCAAGCAGCGGACCTTCGACGCCCTCGAGGCCGCGCTCGACCCCGACGCGTACAACGCCGGCCTCAACCTCGGCGGGAGCGCCGCCGGCGGCTCCATCGACGACCACCTCCACACCCACGTCGTCCCGCGCTGGGAGGGCGACACCAACTTCATGCCGGTCGTCGCCGACACCAAGGTCATCGTCGAGGCCGTCGACGACTCCTACGACCGCCTGCACGACGCCTTCGCCGCCCAGGACGGCGCCACCGTCGACGGCGAGGACGCCGCAGTCCGCCTCTCGCTGGACTGATCACCCCTGCCAGACTGAGACGGTCGCGCCCGTGCCGACGCCGACAGTGAGGGTGCCTTCGAGAGAAATTCCGGCGACGTTGCTCACGACTAGACCGTCGAGCGGGAGGCGCCAGCGGACGCTCGCGCCACCCCCGCTCCGCCGGACCGCGGCGAGGGCGTCCCGGTCGGTCGTCGGAACGAGCGCCTCGACGGTGCCGTCGTCGTCGAAGTCGCCGGCGACGGCGCCGTCCAGGACCCGCGAGCCGTAGGTGTGCGTCGAGAAGCCGCCGACGGTCGCCACGACGTCCAGGCCCCCGTCCCGGAGGCGGTAGAACTCCAGGGTGTGGTCGACGTGGGGCTTGCGGACGACCGCCAGCTCCGGCCGCCCGTCGGGGCCGAACGGCCCGACCGTGAGCTGGTGTCGCCAGCCCGGCGAGTGGACCGGCCCGGTCGCTATGCGGTCGCCCTCCGCCCCGAACACCGCGATGCGGGCGCCCTGCTGGGCGTCCGCGACCGTCGTCACGACCTCCGGGTCGCCGTCGCCGTCCAGGTCCGCGACCAGCGGCTGGAGCCCTTCGAACACCTCGGGCGGGCCGACCGTGGTCTGCCAGTCCAGCGCCGGCTCGGCCGGGTCGACGACCGTCAGCGTCGTCCCCTCGGTCGAATCGCCGAGCGCGCCGTGCTCGTAGCGGTCTGTCACCGCCGTGAACAACGCGTACCGGCCGTCGCCAAGCGCCGCGAGCCGGCCGTCGGGGAGCGCGTCCACCTCGAAGCGCGTCCGCCGGTCGCCGGCGACGACGAGCGCGCCGTCCTCGGCCACGTACAGCAGTTTCGCCGGCTCGCCGTCCCCGCCGGGCGCGACCATCGGCGACGCGTGGGCGGCCATCTCCCCCGGCGGCCGGAGGAGCGTCGGCTCGCCCTCGCCGGTGGCGACGACCGGCTGGGTGTCGGCCGGCAGCGAGTCGTCGGTCCCCACGCGCGTGGCCTCGCCGTCGCGGACGTGCCAGCGATTCGCCCGGCCGTCCCCGGCCACGACCGTCCACTGGCTCCCGGTCTCGGCGGGGTGGGCGACAAGCCACTGTGGCTGGCCCGCGGGCTCGAAGGTCACCGGGTCGACGTCCCGGAGGGTCCCCGCGCCCGAGAGCGTCCGGTTGCCTGTCGGGTGCGGGTGAGTGTACCAGTGCTCGGTCCCGGGCGGCGGCGTGGCGCTCGCGCGCGGCGTGGCCGCGGACGTGTCGTCGGTCGGGGCGAGCGAACACCCGGCGACACCCACCGTCGAGAGCGCCCACAGCAGTGACCGGCGCGTCGGCATGCGACCGAGTTGTGCCGGCCGGGAGTAGAGGTTTGGGGGGTCGTGCGGGAGTAGTGTTCAGATACGCAGCTGTCAGGAGCAACGCGGCTGCGACCAGCGTGAGGGCCCACGGTCGCCCACGAGCGGGGCCGCGACCGCCTGGGCTCGCTCGACTGCCGGTCGAACCCGCTCGACTGCCGGTCGAACCGTCAGGGTCGATACCGCCCGCACGCCGGCGGCGGGTACCGGTCGGTCCGTCCTCGGAGAGCGGTTTCCCCGAACGTGGTCCAGATAGCCACGGCGAGTGTCGACACGGCTTTGACGCCCGCCCGTCAAGCCCGAACGATGACCGACGACCGGCCGCGGGTCCTGCGCAGGGTGGGCGTCCTGCTCCTGGCGGTCAACGTCGGGCTGGCGCTGCTGAAAGGCTGGGCGTGGGTCGCGAGCGGCAGTCTCGCCGTCGAGGGCGAGGCCGTGAACAGCCTCGCGGACTCGGTGTACTCGCTGGTGACAGTCGCGGGGCTGTACCTGACGACGCGCCCGCCGGACCTCGGACACCCCCACGGCCACGAGCGCATCGAGCCGTTCGTCGGGCTGTTCGTCGCGCTCGGTATCTTCGCCGCCGGCGGCACCGTCCTCTACCAGTCGGGGACGACGCTCCTGTCGGGCGAGGCGTCGGTCTCACGGGGCCCGGTCGCGGTCGGCGTCCTGGCGGTCAGTGCCGTCACGAAGTACGGCCTCTACCGGTACGTCCGCGCCGCGGGCGACCGGCACAACTCGCCGGCGCTCGTGGCGACGGCGCTGGACAACCGCAACGACATCCTCACCGCCAGTGCGGCCATCGTCGGCGTCGCCGGCGCGACCGCGGGCTACCCCGTGCTGGACCCGCTGGCCGCCGTCGTCGTCGCCGTCGGCATCCTCTACACCGGCGTCGAGGTGGTCCGGGACAACATGGGGTACCTGGTCGGTCGCGCACCCCCCGAGGACCTCCGCGGGGAGATCGTCCGGCGGGCGCTGGCCCATCCCGACGTCGAGGGCGCCCACGACGTCGTCGCCCACTACGTCGGCCCGGAGATCGACGTCTCGCTCCACATCGAGGTCCAGGGCGACCGCACGCTCCTGGAGGCCCACGAGATCGAGACGGCGGTCATCGACGCGGTCCGCGAACTGCCGGAGGTCGACGACGTGTTCGTCCACGTCGACCCCCGCGAGGCCGGCGAGTGGAAGGCCGACGAGACCGTCGAGGACCTCGCCGGCGAACCCGGCGGCGAGTGACCGCCCCGCTGGTACCGGTGCCGTCACGAGCCCGGACCCCCGGAGACGACCGTCCGGACCGTCGCGTCGGGCGCCCGACCCGAGACTGTCGCAGACATCGGGTCGGACACTTGACGGGAGTCGGGGGCGTCGCGTCGGACACCAGACCCGAGTCGGTCGGGCCCGCCTCGCACCGTCCGGCTACCGGCCGGCGGCGGGTCGCGGCGACGCCCGGTTGGCGGGCACACACGTCCCCTCCAGTCTTAATACGGGAGAGGCCTTGCCACAGGTATGGCGACCGATGCGGACGGCGACTCGGCGGAGCGGGCGGACGGTGACTCCGCGGAGTGGGTGACGTCCATCGACGAGGAGCGACACACCGAACTCGACGTAGAGGGGGAGGTGCCGGCGTGGCTCGACGGCTCGCTGGTACGGAACGGGCCGGGGACGTTCGACATCGGGGACCAGCGGGTGGGCCACTACTTCGACGGCCTGGCGATGCTCCGGAAGTTCGGTTTCCGGGACGGGCGGGTGACCTACCGCAACCGGTTTCTGCGGACCGACGCCTACGAGGACGCGACGAATGGGGAGTACTCGGGCGGGTTCGGGACGGACGAGTCGCTGTCGGTCCTCGAACGCGTCGTCGCGTTTCTCAGGCCGGCCTCGCCGACGGACAACACCAACGTGAACGTGTGGCGGTTCGGCGGCGACCACGCCGCGCTCACGGAGACGAAGTACCTCACGCTGTTCGACCCCGAGACGCTGGAGACGACCGGTCTGACCACCTACCGGGGTGAACCCGAGGCCCAGCAGGTGTCGGGCCACCCACACCACGACCGCGACCGCGGCGAGACCGTCAGCATGTCCACCTACTACGGGCGACAGACCGAATACCGGGTCTGGCGCCAGGCCGACGACAGCTGGGAGCGGGAGACGGTCTGTCGCATTCCGGTCGACAAGCCCGCCTATCTCCACAGTTTCGCGCTGACCGACCGGTACGTCATCCTCGTGGAGTTCCCGCTGGTGGTGTCGCCGCTGAAGCTCCTGATCCCGTCGAACGAGGCGTTCATCAAGCGCTTCGAGTGGGAACCCGACAGGGGGACCCGCTTCCGGGTCGTCGACCGGCAGTCCGGGGAGGTCGTCGCCGAACCGGTCACGGAGGCGTTCTTCTGTTTCCACCACGTGAACGCCTACGAGGAACCCGGCGACGGCCGGGGCGCGGAACTGGTCGTGGACATGGTGACGTTCCCGGACGCGCGGTCGATCGACGAACTGTACTTCGAGGACGGAACCGCACCGTCCGACGTCGCGACAGAGGGGGCCCAGCTCTCGCGGTGCCGGGTCTCGCTGGGCGGACGGACGGACGCCGCGGTCGAACGACGCCGGCTCCACGAGGGTCACCTCGGGATGCCCCGCGTCTCGCCCGACGTGTACGCCAGCGAGTACCGGTACGTCTACGCACACGGGGAACCGGGCGAGAAACTGGTCGGGTTCCCGGAATCGGTCCTCAAAATCGACGTCGAGACCGGCGAGGCAGTCTGGCGGGACCTCGGGGGGTACGTCTCCGAACCGGTGTTCGTCCCCCACCCCGACGAGGACGCCGAGGACGCGGGCGTGGTGCTGACGGTCGCACTCGGCCCGGACGGCGACCGGTCGATTCTCTACGTCTTCGACGCCGCGGACCTGGCGTTGCTCGCGGAGGCCCCGCTCCCACACCACCTCCCGATGGACTTCCACGGGCAGTTTTTCCCCGGCGTTCACTGACTGCCCGCCGCGTGCCTCCGGGTGCGTGACCGGTGTCGGACCGACCCCGGAGCGACACGACCGCCGAACCCAGGTGGTTCATCCTTTGACTTGTAAGTTTCAGGTCACCCCTTCCACCTATCTCATATTATATAATTTTCAATAAGAACGTGAGTTACAGGGCGCGCATTGCACATGCTAGTTCACTATGGCTCACGGAGCCCCTTTGTTGAGTATCGATGCAATGTGGTCACGGCTTGCTTGGAGATACTCAAAGTTGTACGTAAACACCTCGACAGATACGGTTCCCGACCAGTTCGTCTCGAGGAGTGGCGTGAAAATATCGCTAAACTCAGTAGAACCTGCCCCGATTGGGAGATGGACAGCTCCGTCCTCTCGTGGGTCAGAAACGTGGATATGCGTGACCTGGTTCATTGTATCGGCAATGTATTCACCGACGCCGGTCTCGCTCCAGCCCTCCCGGAGTGCATGACCCGTATCGAGACACACGCTTGCGTCGGTCTGTTTGAGGAGGGTCGGGAAGTCGTCCCGCAGCGTGTAGAAGCCGGACGGGAGGTTTTCCACACAGAGTTCGATACCGTGGTCATTGGCGACTTGAGTTAGTCGT
>PXRP01000059.1 GCA_003021655.1 Halobacteriales archaeon QS_4_69_31 | reverse complement strand
ATCGGTACGCTTACTGTGGTTGGGTGGGTGTGTCATGATAGTGTGAGTGGTCCAAACCGGCCCGCTCGCACGGGCCGCAGTAATCCGGCCCCGAAGCCGAGAGCCGCCGACGATGCCGCTCCCACCGATGACAGGAGGGACGTTCCGAACCTGTCCGCCGAGGCAGGAGACATCCGGTACTGACCGCCACACGGCGGGTGAGAAATCCCCTGCTCACTCTCGGGGTGACGCGTCCGAGGCTCACCGGCAATTAAAGCGGTGTGAGCCAGCCCCCCAATCGCTCCATGTCGGAGTGGAGGGAGTGCCTCACCATGGGACCGTGGGTGGTCGTGCAACCCGCCTACGAGGTGCCGAGTCGTGGGCCGAACCCCCAACCGGGGAAAGCCCACGACTTTACTCGTGGGTAGCATTACTGCCCCCCGCTTGTCCGGAGACTCACATCAAGGTGACGGGTTCCCACGCTCGTCCGGGGACCCAGACTAAGGTGGCGTTTTCGCCCGCTCGCCCGTCACTCGTGTGCGTCGGCGACGCTCTCGTACTCCCAGATGAGGTCGAAGTACCGCTTGAGGCCCGCGACGAACGCGCCGTTTTCCGTGATCGCGGCCTGGCGCATGTGGTTGGGGACGTCCTCTTCCTCGACGACGAAGATGGCGGTCCCGGTCTCGTAGTCCATGCTCGGGTCGACGACGTTCCCCCGGAAGGGGAGCTTGCCGGTCGAGAAGCGCACCTCGATGGAGGGGTACTCCTCGGCGACCCCCTCGACGATCCCGCGCTGGATCGCCGGTTCGTCCCGCGGGTCCGTCGAGAGGTACCCCGGGTCGAGCATCAGCACGGAGACGTCGACGCCCCGGTCGATGGCGTCGGCGACGGCCGGTTCGACCGCGTCGAAGTACTCGAAGCTCTTGGTGACGACGTGGATCCGCTCGTCGGCCTCGTGGTAGACCCGCCGGGTCTCGCGCTCGCTGGGTTCGCCCACGTCGACGACGTGAAACAGTTCCTCGGCGGGCCCGATGTCCTCGCTTGCGGCCTCGAAGCGCGGGCCGAACTCCTCTATGAAGTCCGAGCGCATGTCGGCGACCCGGTCGGCGAACCCCTCGTACTCCTGGCGGCGATTCTCGACGGCCCGGTTGAGGATGTCCGCCGGCGGTTTGGACTGGTACTCCTTGGGCCGGCCCGGGACGACCTTGATGTAGCCCCTGTCCGACAGCGAATCGAGGACGCCGTAGATGCGGGCCTTCGGGATCCCGGTCGCCTCCGCGAGATTGGGGGCCGTCGTCCGCCCGAGCGTCAGCAACTCCTCGAGCGCCGTCGCCTCGTACTCGGTCAGGCCGAGCGTCTCGAACCACGCCCCGTCCTCGCTCATGTCGCGGGGGGACGGCCGGACCGGTCAAAAGTCCCCCGAAAAGTATTTACCCGCCCACTCCACAAGTTACTCGCACAGAGAGTAACTATGGGGTCGACAGAGAAAGAGGACAACCACCTGGACGAGGTCGAGGACGGTTGCGGGTGTACCGAGATCTGGGAGCACCTCAGCGACCACCGGGTCGACGACTGACCCCACTGGACCGGACGATTTTTCTCCCACACAGGTCAACATGGAGTAATGGTCGACCACGACGCCGTCTGCGTGCTCGTTCCGGCCTACAACGAGTCCGAGACCATAGAGCGTGTGGTCTCCTCGTTCCGCGACGAGGGGTTCGAGAACGTGCTCGTCATCGACGGCGGGTCGACCGACGGGACGCGGGAACTGGCCGAAGAGGCGGGGGCACGCGTCGTCGAACAGTCCGGCATCGGGAAGGGCAACATGAAAGGCCAGGCCGTCAGGGAGGGGTTGCGGGTCACCGACGCGCCGGTCGTGCTCCTGTCGGACGGCGACTGGACCTACCGCGCCGAGGACGCCGAGGCGATGCTCGAACCCATCTTCGCCGGCCGCGCCGAACACGTCATCGGCGACCGGTTCGCGGACATGGAGTCCGGCGCGATGACTGCCCTCAACAGGGCCGGCAACCGCATCATCAACCGCGCTTTCCGGCTCATCCACGGCCACGACTACCAGGACATCCTCAGCGGCTATCGCGCGCTCACCCGCAACGCCATCGAGCGCATCACGCTCACGGAGGACGGCTTCGGTGTCGAGACGGAACTGGCCGTCGAGTGCGTGAAACACAACGTCCCGACGGAGGTGGTGGCGATCCGGTACCGCGCGCGGCCGGACGACTCCGAGACGAACCTCCGGCCGTTCCGGGACGGCGGCGACATCATCCTGACGCTGTACCAGATGGCAAAGACCAACAACCCCCTGTTTTACTTCGGGAGCGTCGGCGTGACCAGCACCGTCGCGGGCGTCCTCCTCGGCGTCTGGGTCGCCTACGAGTGGGTGGTCCGGTCTATCTCCCACGAGGTGATCGCGGTGGTCAGCGCCTTCGGTATCCTGCTGGGCGCGCAACTGGTCATGTTCGGCGTGCTCTCGGACATGCTGGTGACGGTCAACCGCGAGCAGACGCGCCGACTGGAGGACCTGGCGCGACGGCTCACCGACGACCCCGAGGCCACGCCCGGGCCGGTCGTGGAGTCCGACGAGACCAGGGAGCCGGTCGAGAGCCCCGAGGAGAGACCGGTCGACGCACGCGACCGGCCCGACGAGGACCGCCCCGTCGAGGGCACAGACGAGACTGTCGAGGAGCGGCCGGTCGGGGCCACAGGCGACGGGGACTGACAGGAAGTCAGGCCCGCCGGAGGGAGCGTTTCAGAACGGGACGAGCGCCCGGAGCTGGGCGAGCAGGCTCGTCGACGTGGCCTCGCGCTTGCGCTCGAAGACGGGGTGTAAGGCGTTGAGAAGGTCCTGTTTCGTCTCGAATTCCTCGCGGTCGGCCTCCGTCAGGGCCGTCCCGAGCCTGACGGAGTGGCCGGCCGCGTCGTAGGGGATCTCGACGTGGCCCCACTGGTCGCTGAGTTCGGCGGCGGTCGCGGGGAATGACACCGCCTCCGACTCCATCCGGGCGTCCAGCGCCGCGATCCCGAATTCGATGACGTCCGGTTCCGCATCGATGTCGTCCGAGGGTGGCCGAACTCCCATTGTCGGGTCCATGGGAGCCACCCACCGAAAAGCCTGCGGGCTGAACTGCGGGGACCCGTTGCCCGCCCGTTCTCTCCCGGCCGCCGGTCGTTCTCCGGCGAGCGGCCGGGACGCCGGCCACCGCCCATTCTCCGGCGAGCGGCCGGGACGCCGGCCGCCGGTCGTGTCCCACGCGGACCGCCGTCAAGGCTAACTACCGTCATTGCTATGGTGAAGGTATATGCAAGTGGTGCCGGTCGCGGTGCCGTCCTGGCTTCCGCTACAGCAGCTGTTTCTCGCGGTCGCGGTGGTGGGGTCGCTGGTGGTCGCTCGCCGGCTCAGTTCCCGTGGGCGGTGGAGTGAGGTCCTCCGTCGGCGGTTCGTCCTCGGGGTCCCCTGGGGGACGGTGCTCACGGTTCTTGGCGTCCTGCTGGTCTACTGGGTGGTCCAGGGCGGGTGGTCCAATCCGCGAAACCCGGTCGTCATCCCCTTCCGGTCGTGGTCGTACTTCTACCCCGTCGGGACGATATTCGCCGGCCTCGCGCACAACGGCCAGGGCCACATCACGGGGAACCTCCTCGGGACGGTCGTCTTCGCGCCGGTCGTCGAGTACGTCATCGGCCACTACCCGCGCGAGCGGGGCGCCGAGTCGTTTTCCTCGGTGCGGACGAATCCCTTCGCGCGGATACTGGCCCTGCCCGCCGGGTCGTTCGTGGCGGGGCTGTTCAGCGGCGTGTTCGCGCTGGGCCCGGTGGTCGGCTTCTCTGGGGTCGTGTTCGCGTACGCGGGGTTCGCGTTCGTGACGCGGCCGCTGGTGGCCGTCTTCGCCCTCGTGAGCGAACGGACGGTCGGACTCCTCTACCGGGCGGTGCGCAACCCCCGTATCGTCCGCAAGCCGACGTCGGTGTTCGTCACGCCGTGGTGGTCGGACGTCGCTATCCAGGGCCACGCGGTCGGGATCCTCTTCGGGGCGGTCCTGGGCATCTGGCTCCTCCGGCGGCGGGGCGAGCGGCCGGACCCGCTGTACCTGTGGTTCGCCGCGCTCGTCTACGGTATCTCGGAGTCGCTGTGGGCGGTCTACGCGCCGCTGGGCGGGAACCGCTATGTCCTGTTCAGGGCAATCGGCGTCGGTCTCGTGTTCGCGTTCACCGCGCTCGTCGCCTCGGCGGTCACCGCGTCGGAGAGACCGCTGTCCGCGCGCGTCGGTCTCCCGCGTCGGCGGACGGCCGCCAGGGTCCTCGTGGGCCTCCTCGTCGCGCTGAGCGCCGTCGCGGTCCCGTTCGGGTTCACCACTGTCGACGGGGACCTGCCCGCGGACGCCGAGACGGTCCAGGTCCGGGACTACACGGTCACCTACGTCGAGGGCGTCCCCAACCAGTACGTCCCGTCGTACAACGTCTCGTTCTCGCTGTTCGGCGAGGAGTACTCGTTCGGGTCCCGCGAGGCCAGCGGCGTCACCTCGAGCGGCGTGGTGGTGTTCAGCGAGCAGCGGCGTGCCTGGATCGAGGCCGTCTCGAAGGGGAGACTGGCCTTCCAGGGGCGGGCCGTCGTCCGCGTGGGCGGGGTCGGCTGGCGCGACCGCGTCTTCGCGACCCGGCGTGGGTGGTCGCTCCAGGGCAACGGCTCGACCTACAAGGTGTACCTCCGGCGCGACGGCGGACAGCGCCGACTCGCCTACCGGACCGACCGCGTCACTGCGGAACCGATAGTCGATGGCCAGCGCGTCGCGGTCAGGCCGAATCGTTCGGGGTTCGACGTGGTCGTCACGCGAGGCAACCGGACGCTCGGGCGGAGGCCGGTGCCGCTGCCGGGCAACGAGACCCGCGTCGGCGGCCTCACGGTCAACCGTACCGGCCGGACGCTGTACGCCGTCAACAACGAGACCCGCGTGAAAGTCGCCAAGAAGTCCGTCCCCGAGGCCCGGCAGAACTAGCGCCAGGCCACCCGGAACACCTCGACGGTGACCGTCTTCTCGTCGGCGTCGTGGAACTCGAACTGCCGGGGGAGGTCCATCTCCGACTCGAAGGCGTGGGTGACCTCGCCGCCCTCGTCGGCGGCGAAGGCCTCGACGAACGCCGCGCTCCCCCCGTTGTGTATCGAGTACGAGACGTCCGCTATCTCGGCCGCGGTCGCCAGGAACGCCCGGTCGGCGTGTTCGTTGTCGGCCTGGGCGCCGAAGGGGGGGTTCATCACGACCGTGGTCGGGCCGTCGGGCGCGAGCGGCGCCGCGGTCGCGTCGCCCAGCACCCACTCGACGTCGGCCGTCGAGCCGACCCGCCCCTCGTTTTCTCGGGCGGTCGACAGCGGCGCCGGGTCCAGGTCCAGTCCCACGACCCGCTCGGGACCGCGCAAGACCGCCGCGAGCGCGAGCATCCCGGTCCCCGTTCCGAGGTCGACGACCGTCCGCCCCTCGATGTCGCCCTGGAGGTCGGCCGTGTGGACGAGGTGGGCCGCCAGGTCCGGCGGCGTCCTGTACTGTTCGAGGTCGACGCGCGGGTCGTCGAACCCCGCGACGACGCCCAACTGCTGTGCCAGCTGTGTTTTCGTACTCATGGTCGCCTCGCTGTCCGTCCGGCACCGAGCGAAACGGTCCGTCTCACACCGGTGATTCTCACGGTGTATCCATAAACGTTTGTTGATGCACCACAGTAATCATTCGCCGGACCGCTCGCGACGACGTGTCCGACGGTCGGGGTATCACTCCCATATTGCTCACACCCGTGTGGTCCTCGCGGGGACGGCGGCCACTCCCGGACGGAGTCTTCTCGCTGTGTATCGCGACGACAGCCGACCCGGATGGTCGATGCGGAACTGACTGGGCGCACTCCGGATCAGGCCTTCGGGAGTTCGAGGACGAACCCGGCGACGTACGCCATCGACTGGTTCCAGACCGTCTCGTAGGAGTCGTTGACGACGACCGTCTCTATCCTGTCTGCGAGCGTTCGGCAGGCCGCTTCGCCCGGGACGCCGTCGTAGGTGACGTGTCGAACCGACTGCGCACCTCCCGGAGGAACGCGACCCCGTCGGTCGAGGGGAACGCGAGTTCGCTGACGACACAGCCCACGTCTTCGGCGTCGAGGCGGTCGAAGGCCGCCGACACGCTCGTCGCCTCGTAGGTTCTGATGCCGTCCGCTGTCGTTCGCAGTCCCTCCGCGAGTGCCCCGGCGGTCGCTCCGTCAGCTGCGACACAGAGGACCGTCGTCTCGTCGGTGTGCTCCCGGAGCGCTCTGACGTACGTCGAGGACGATGGACCGTTTCCTGTCACGGTTGTATGCCTCCGACCCGACAGACCCTCGTGACCGTCGGGGACGGCCATACGCCTCCATTCCCGCCGGTTCAGAAAGGTATGCCGACCCGATTATCTCTCCTGATAGCGATACGGACACCGCCAGCCGGGTCGGACCACCGCCCGCTACCAGGTGCCGTGGAACGTGTCGAACTCGAGGGCCTCCAGGGGTTCCTCGCCGACGGCGATCCGGTACTCCTGGGGGGTGAGCATCGGCTGTTTGAACTGGGGGCCGTCGTCGGTCGTGATACGCGGACAGCCGGTGTTGACGTAGGCGTCCAGTCCGAAGTTGGTGAGGCGGTCGGGCGTGATTTCGTCCATCGTGATGAGGTAGGCGTCGTCGTTCTCGACGATCTCCCGGGCCTGGTCCCAGCGGCCCTGGCCGATCTTGGTACAGAAGATGACGCCCCACTCCTCGGCGTCCATCGCCTTGTGGACGGCGGCGTAGCGCTGTTTCATGAACTGCTCGGTGTCCGCGACAGACACCGCGTTGTTGACGGGGTCGGCGATAACGACTTGCGTGTCGGGGTGTTCCATCGCCAGTCCGAGCGGGTGGAACTTCCCGCCACCGACGTACAGAATCTGCTCTGCGTCGACGTCGGCGGAGGCGTAGTTACAGCCCAGGACCTGCCCCTCGTGGGTCAGGCGGTCGTCGCCCTTGCGGACGTGGACGGTGTAGCCCCGGTCTTCGAGCCACGCGCGCATCTCGTCGAACTTGTTCATGTGCTGGGCCGTCGTCACAAGGCCCACGTCGGGGTCGTCTTCGGCGGGTGCGAGTTCCTCCGTGGCGGCCCGCTCCATAATGGGGAAGACGTCGACGTTCGAGAACAGCGGGACGTAGATGATCTTCTCGGACTCTTTCATCGGCGAGTGGCCGAAGTGGACGAAGACGTCGGTCCGGCGCAGCAGGTCGGTGTCCAGGTCACAGGCGCCGTAACAGGGCTGGCCCGACATCATGACCGTCACGCCGTCGGGGAGTTCCGCGCGGAGGTCATCCGCCACGCGCGGACCGCGCCGTTTCAGCCCCTCGGGGAACTGCAGACCGACTGTCTCGGCGCCGCGCTCGTCGACCTCAGCGACGATGCGGTCGAGTTCGTAGTCCCACTCGCGGTCGTGTTTCAGCGCCATTCCCGTCCGGGTGAGGTCGCCCTCGCGGCGGTCGGGCGGGTCGGTTCGCTCGCTCGACTCCTGGCTCATTGGCCCTCGATAGCCGCCCGCGCCGTAAAACAGCCCCGTTTCCGGTTTCCGGGAGCGGCGACGGTACGACCGCGCTCACCGACCGCCCGGGTGGGTGGAGACCCCGGGGGTGAGTCGGCACCTTCAAATCCGTGTCGTCCCAAGATGTGGCGTATGAGCATCGAGTCAGACGCGGCCGAGACGGGGGCAAGCGAGGACGCGGACGCGCTCGCGCGGCAACTGGGTGAGGCGATCGTCGACCTGCCGGAGTACCAGCGGTTCCTCGAAACCAAGGAAGTCGTGGAGGCCGACGAGGAGATCCAGGCCGAGATCCGCGAGTTCGAGCAGGTCCGCGAGGAGTTCATGCTCGCGCGCCAGGCCGGCGAGGCCAGCCGCGAGGACCTCAGGGAGCTCCAGGCCGCCCAGGAACAGCTCCACGACATCCCCGAGATGTCGGAGTACCTGGCCGCCCAGAGCGACCTGGAACTGCGCCTGCAGGAACTCAACGAGCTGGTCTCGGAACCGCTGGCGGTCGACTTCGGCGGGAAGGCCGGCGGCTGCTGCGAGGACTGACGGGACCGGCGGCCTCCCAGCCTGGTGGCCCGGTGGCACGAACGTCCCAAGCGGCTTCCGACGCCCGTGGAATCTGTAGCGCGGACGCCCTCGGCGGCTTTTCCGGCGTGTCGCGGGACCCGCTGTCGAAAGGACTTAGCGGCCCCCGGTCGGAGTCGGTGGCATGGTCGAAAGCGACTGGGGCGACTGGCTGGTCAGGGCTATCGAAGACGCCGACCCGGACGGCGTGGCCGTCTGGTATCTCGGGTGTAACGGGTTCGTCCTGAAGGCCGACGACGGGACCACCGTGTTCATCGACCCCTACCTGGGGACGGGCGACCCGCCGCGGACGGTCAGGATGGTTCCGGTTCCGTTCGACCCCGAGGACGTCCGGGAGGCCGACGCGGTCTTCGGCACGCACGAACACGTCGACCACGTCAACGGCCCGAGCCAGGCGCCGATCCTCGCGGGCACGGACGCCCACTTCTACGCCACCGACTCCGGGCACGAGGTGGTCCGCGAGGAGACCTGGACGGACAACTGGGGCGTCGAGGACGGCCAGCTCCACGAAATCGACGAGGGCGACACGGTCCAGGTCGGCGCCTTTACCGTCCACGTCGAGCCGGCCAACGACCCCGACGCGGTCCACCCGGTGTCGTACGTGTTCGAACACGACGCGGGCACGTTCTTCCACGGCGGCGACGCCCGCCCCGGAGAGTTCGAGGCTGTCGGCGGGTCCCACGACCTCGACGTGGGCGCGCTCGCGTTCGGGACCGTCGGGATGATCCGCGACAAGGCGACCGGCGAGCCGACCCGGACCAGGTGGTACAACGACGAGAACATGATCATCGAGGCCGCGAACCACCTCCAGCTCGACACGCTCGTGCCGACCCACTGGGACATGTGGAAAGGCATGACGACCGAGCCGACCGTCCTGCACAACCACGCCGCGAGCTTCGAGTACCCCCGCTCCCTGGAGGTCGTCGAGATCGGCGACCGGTTCGACCTCTCCGAGACCTGACTGCGGGGCGACCCGGCGCCCGGTCGCGCCGCCGTGTCGGTCCGGGAGTCCCGGTCCCGACGCTCCAGCCCCGTCAGTCCGTAACTCTCAGTCCTGATACTCCGGTGTACGGTCGAGCGGGCTGGCGTGTTGGCGACGGGAACCAACAGAAGCGGCCGCTACAGGGTCCCCAGCGGTCATCTTTGTCGAGGGGTCGATGACCCGGTCCGTCGACATTCTGAACAACAAGTATCATTAAGGTCGTCGCTGAGAGAGAGAGAACACATGAGCGAATCCGAGCAGTACGAGATGGTGACGGTGGCCTCCGATGGGGTGACAGTGGACAAACGGTTCGAGGAAGACGAGTTCCCGGTTCCGGCTATCGCCTTCGAAATCCAGTCCTCGCGGTCCGAGACGGTGACGGTGACGCTCGTCGACCGGGTGCCCGAGGACGTGGCCGTCGAGGACCTGGGGTTCCATCCCGAGTACGGCAGCGAGTACTGGACGATAGACGAAGACCAGATCACCTTCGAGCGGGAGATCGAGGCCAACTCGGAGTACACAACGGTCTACGGGATCCGCGCGACCGGTACCGACGACGTCGAGCAGTTCCTGACCGAACCGACGGTCACGAGCGTCGACCCGCCGCTGGAGGAGGGAGCCGCGGCGGTCGTAAACGACGCGGGGAGCGACGTCGTCCGTGACGTGATCGCCGGCGAGAGCGACGCGGTCCCGGGGCTCGAAGACGACGAAGACGAGGACGTCGAGACGCTGAACCTGAAAGACCCCAACCAACCGGACGACGCCGGTGGCTCCGGCGAATCCGGCGGTGGCGACGGCGCGAGCGCCGCCGGGGGGTCCGAGGTCGACTCCTTGGTCGGTGCGCTCGCGGCCGAACTCCGTAACGGCTCGGTCGATGAGGACGACGTCGTCCTGTTGCGGAAGGCCTTCGATGTCGTCTCCGAGGACTCCAGCGTCGACGCGCGGATCCAGCGCCTCCAGACCGAGGTGGCCGACCTGCTGGCCTACACCGACGCTCTCGAGGAGTTCCTCGACGAAAACGGGACGGCCGAGCAGACCATCGAGGAGTTCCGCTCCGAGGTCGAGACACTCCAGTCGGACCTCGACGCGGTCAGGTCCCTCGCCCGGAGCCACGAGGAGTCGCTGTCGACCATCGAGTCGACCGTCGACGGCGTCGAGTCCTCGATGGAGTCGCTCGAATCCGAGATGGACGAGGTGCTCTCCGACATCGAGACGGTCCAGTCCGAGGTCGAGGAGGTCGGCAGCTCCGTCGACGACGTCGAGAGTTCCGTCGACGAGGTCGAGGAAGACCTCGCGGACCTGGAGTCACAGGTCGGCGACATCGACGTGAGCGACATCGAGGGCGACATCGACGACATCGAGGGCGACATCGAGGAGCTCAAGGAGTGGCGCGAACAGCTCTCGTCGGTCATCGGCGGCGACTGAGCCCCCACCCACCGGCGTCGCGGACCTCGCTCACACGTCACCTCCCCGGGCCGACCCGACCGGTCGGCTGCCGGGAGACCGCGGTCGTTTTACGATACCGTCGTCTTGACTCGCCCAATGACGACCGTCAGCGTCGCCGTGCCGCGCAAGGGACGGCCGCTCGAAGCAGTCCTCGACAGACTGGCGCGCGAGACCGGCCGGGCCCCGCTGGCCGACGACGTCATCTCGACGTTGCGCTACGAGAAAGCCGTCGCCAAGGGCCGACAGAACGCGACCGGCGACGTCTACGAACGGCTCGCCACCTACAGCGACCTCTCGGACGCGCGCGAACCCGAGTACACGCTCGTCCGCGACGACCGGCCGGGGATGCCGCGCCGTCTCGTCTTCGACAGCGTCACGGTCCCGGTGGCCGAGGGTCCCGACCTGCGCCTTGTCGGCCGCGAAGAGCCGTTCAGGGCGCTGCGCAAACACGAGGTCGCGCTCGGGTTCGACAGCGCGGACCTCGTCCTCGAGGAGGTCGTCCAGTTGCGCGAGAAGCCCCTCTCGGACCTCTCGGCGGTCAACGAACGCATCGACCCGCGGGACACCGACGTGCGCCTCGTCTCCGGGCTCGGCGACACGGTCTGGCACTCGTTGCTGGCGACCCGGGAGGCGACGGCCGACTGGGACGGCGACCTCACGCGGGCGTTCGTCGACCAGTACGAGGGGCCGCTCTGTATCTCGCCGCGGTACGAACGACTCGTCGAAGCCGTCCTCGGTTCGGCCGCCCTCGGGGGCGTCGAGTTCGTCTACACTGGGGACGAAAGCGAGGAGGCAGCCATCGCGGAGACCGGCGTCGGCGTCTATCTCACCGTTACCGGCTCGACCGCCCGCGACCACGGCCTCGTCGTCGGCGAGGGCCTGTTCCCGAGCGAGACCGTCCTGCTGGAGAACGCCTCCGAACGCGACGACGCCACCCGGCAGGTCCGGCGCGTCCTCGCCGGCGCAGAGACGGAGACGGAACTGACTGCCCGGTAAAACCCGGGGCGCCCACCGCCCGGGACCACGCTCGCGCCGTCCGTCGGGGGCTACTCCTCGCCGTCCGTCGGGGGCTACTCCTCGCCGTCGTCGTCGCGGGCTACTCCTCGCCATCGTCGTCGCGGGCCTCAGTCGCGATGACCTTCAGCGGCACGTCGCGGAGCGCCCCCCCGACGTCGCTTTTCGCGATGCGCTGGGCGTGTTCCTCGCTTTCGGCGTTGAACACCTCCATCTCCAGTTCGAGTCCGACCAGCGCAGTGTCCGCGGCGACGTACGCGGAGTCGAACGGCTCGCCACACGCCGGGCAGAACGTCGGACCCACGTCCACCTCGACGTAGTCCATGTCCCCTTCGTTCAACCGCTTGCCGGCTTCGCTGATGGCGACGCCGATAGCGTCGTCGATGTCCGAGACGTCACGAACCAGCCAGGCCGCTTCCATCACCACGAGGTAGTTCATAGCCGTATCTGGCGGCTTCACGCTAATCCTGTTTTTGGTCCGGCCCCGAACTCTCTGGACCCCGCCGGCCGTCCCGAGCCCGCGCACGTCACCGGAATTATGGCCATAACGTATGGCTACTCGCCACCTCACCAAAGACCCCCTTACCCGTATCGGCCCTTCGTACTACCTGAGTTGTCTGAGAAACCAGCCGAACTGAACCGCACGAGGGCGACGGGATAGTTCCTCAGGAACGATCATACGGAACCGTATGAAGGGCGGTAGATTTATATACGACGAATCCAGGAGTGGGAGTACCCGATGCGATCCCACGTGCGACGCGCGGTCGTGGTCGTCCTGTACCAGTTGAGCCTGCTGACCGGTATCATCATGTTGCCCCTGGCGGTGGGGGTCCGCCAGCTCGGACTGACCATCCCGGTCCACCGGGTCGTCGAGCGGCTGGGCGACGCCTACGAGCGAACGAGCACCAATCAGGTCTGAGGCCTCTGGAATCGTCATCGCGCCGGCAGTGGCGCTCCGTTGCAGTCGAGGGGCATCACGACGGGGAGCCCCCGCCTCGCCGGGACGGGCCCGTCCCCTCGGGGGGTCGGGCGTGGTCCGAAAGAGTGGTTTTATCAGCGCCGGACCGATAGGGTTCAGGCATGCGCGACCCACTTGCCGGAACGGAGTTCTCGCAACGCGCCGGCTGCCACGGGGCGGGCCGGCCGGACCCGACGGAACCGGAGGTCGGATCCTTCCCCGACGAGACGCCCCAGGACGGGGAGAAAGTCAAGGAGACGGGGACGACGACCATCGGCATCAGCACGACAGACGGCGTCGTCATCGCGACTGACATGCGCGCGTCGCTGGGCGGGCGCTTCGTCTCGAACAAGGGCGTCCAGAAGGTCGAACAGATCCACCCCCACGCCGCCTTGACGCTTGTGGGCTCCGTCGGTGGCGCCCAGTCCTTTATCCGGTCGTTGCGCGCCGAGGTCAACCTCTACGAGGCGCGCCGCGGCGAGGAGATGAGCATGCAGGCGCTCTCGACGCTGGCAGGCAACTTCGCCCGGGGCGGCCCCTTCTTCGCCATCAACCCCGTCCTCGGCGGCATCGACGACGAGGGGAGCCACGTCTACAGCATCGACCCCGCGGGCGGCGTCATGGAGGACGACTACACCATTACAGGGTCGGGGCTCACGGTCGCCTACGGGACCCTCGAAGGCCGCTACGAGGAGGACATGAGCATCGAGGAGGCCCGCGACGTCGCCGTCGCCGGCGTCCACGCGGCCACCGAACGCGACACCGGCTCCGGTAACGGCGTCTACATCGCCGAAGTCACCGAGGACGGCGTCGACATCGAGGGCTACCAGGGCTTCGAGGGCGTCTGACGCGTCCCTCTTTCTCGGTGAGACGCGACCGTCGAGAGCCGCGGCTCCATACCGGGACCGGTGTAACTATGGACCGGACTCCACAACCGTGGGATATGGAACTGTTCGGGACCGCGGGGATCCGCGGCGACGTGACGACGGCGGTGACCCCGGAGCGGGCGCTGGCCGTCGGGCGCGCGCTGGGCGCGGACGGCGGGACGTTCGTCCTCGGGCGGGACAGCCGGACGACCGGCGAGGGGCTGGCCGCCGCCGTCGAGAGCGGCCTGCTCTCCGCGGGTGCAGACGTGGTCCGCCTCGGGCAGGTGCCGACACCGACGGTCGGGTTCGCGTCGCGTGGCCGCCGCGGCGTCATGCTGACCGCGAGCCACAACCCCCCGAGCGACAACGGGATCAAGGCGTTCGTCGACGGCCAAGAATACGGCGACGACGCAGAGCGACGCGTCGAGGAGCGCGTCGCCGAGGGGGCTGACCCACGACCCTGGGACGAGTGGGGCCAGACCGAGCGGACTGACCCGCTCCCCGACTACCGCGGGGCGGTCGCGGCGTACGCCCGCGAGACCACCGGACCCCTGGAGGGTCTCGCGGTCACAGTGGACGCCGGCAACGGCACCGGCGGTCTCGCCACGCCCCAAGTACTGCGGGCCCTCGGCGCCGACGTGACGGCGGTCCACGCCAACGTCTCCGGGCACTTCCCCGGCCGGGAGAGCAAGCCCACGCCGGAGAGCCTCGCGGACCTGCGGACCGACGTCGCCGACAGCGACGCGGCGCTGGGGGTCGCCCACGACGGCGACGCCGACCGGATCGCCGTCGTCGACGCCGACGGCGAGACTGTCCACGAGGACACCGTCCTCGCCGTGCTGGCAGAACACTACGTCGGCGAGAGCGAGGCCAGCGACCCGGTGGTCGTCACGACCCCCAACGCCTCCGAGCGCATCGACGAGCGCGTCGCGGCGGCGGGCGGGCGCACCGAGCGCGTCCGTCTGGGAGCGCTCCACGAGGGGGTCGCAAGCGTCCGCGCGGCGAGCACCGACGGGACAACGGTCGTCTTCGCGGCCGAACCCTGGAAGCACATCCACCCCGGTTTCGGCGGGTGGATCGACGGCGTCGCCAGCGCCGCCGTCCTGGCCGGACTGGTCGCAGACGCCGGCCTCGACGCGCTCCGGGAGCCGGTGACCGAACGCCCCTATCGCAAGGAGAACGTCCCCTGTCCCGACGAGCGCAAGGCGACGGCGATGGAGGCGTTGCGGTCGCGACTCCCCGAGGCCTTCCCGGCGGCGACGGTCGACACCGAGTACGGCGTCAGGCTGTCGTTCCCGGACGGCGGCTGGACGCTGGTCCGGCCGAGCGGGACCGAGCCCTACCTGCGGGTCTACGCCGAGAGCAACGACGTCGACGCGCTGGTCGGCGAGGTGACCGACGTGGTCGAATGGGCCGTCGAGAACTGAGAGGAGGTGACGAGGGTCCTGCGGCCCCCGACTATTAGTCGGTCGCGGCCGACCGGGGGGTATGGACGCCACGGACCTCCTCGAACGGGCGCGCGATGCCACTGACAGCGCGTACGCACCGTACTCGGAGTACTACGTCGGCGCGGCGCTACTGACGGCCGACGGGACGGTGTACACGGGCGCGAACGTCGAGAACGCCAACTACAGCAACAGCCTCCACGCCGAGGAGGTGGCGCTGGGGTCGGCCGTCCGCGACGGCCACACCTCCTTCGAGCGCCTGGCGGTCTCCTCGGCGGCCCGCGACGGCGTGACCCCCTGCGGGATGTGTCGTCAGTCGCTGGCCGAGTTCTGCGAGGCGGGCTTCGAGGTCGTCTGCGAGGGCGAGGACGGCCCCGTCTTCCACGACCTTGGGCGGTTGCTCCCCGAGACGATCACGCGGGAGATGGTCGACGGGTAAGCTACGCCCGCCCTGAAGGGCGGGGCTTTCACCCATGATGGGTTTCCACACCGACCTTGACGACGGCGGACGCGGATTGCACGCACAGCGTTCGG
>PXRP01000058.1 GCA_003021655.1 Halobacteriales archaeon QS_4_69_31 | reverse complement strand
CGCGACCCGTGAGGGCAAACCCGGCGACTCCCGCCAGTATCCCCAGCGCGCCGACACCCATGGTCAGCGACGGCGGCACCGGACACTCGGTGGTGACGGTGTAGAACTGGTAGTACTCCTCCCGGTACTCGACGACGACTGCACTCTCGAACCAGGGCCACGTTTCGGCGTCGACGGCGGGCCGCTCACCGTCGATGGCACGTTCGGCCAGGTCCTGTCGCGTCGCCGTGAGATCCGAGAACGCGATGCGGTTCTCGGCCCCGTTCGCGTCGGCCTCGTCGACTGATTCCGCGACCAGGACGCTGCCCCCGCACGTGTCCATCGACTGGGCACCCGCCACGGCGCTGTACCCGCCGCCGATGAGGAGGGCGACGCTCGCGACCGCGAGCAGGAGGTGACGGAGGGCGAACACGTCGAATACCGTTCGCCGTCGCGATCATAAGTCTTGTGGCCGTGGCGACGCAACGGGGGTATCGTCGCCTCTTGGCGGTTCCGCGTCGGTCGTTGGGAGTCTCCGTCGGCCTGGTGGGAACGGGGTTTCGTGACGTTTTTATAGACCGGGAGCGGTAGCACGAACACGCTCGTGCAGGGGGAGCGGCCCCGAGTCCCGCGCGGTGCGGTGGCGTCAGTAAGACACGCAGGCCCGTGTCGTGGTAGCCTAGCCTGGCCCAAGGCGCAGGGTTGCTAACTCTGTGGCGCAAGCCTCCGGGGTTCGAATCCCCGCCACGACGCTCACACAACAACCACACATGAGTGCAGAAGAACCCGACGCGGACGACGCGGACGAAGAGGAGGAGGACATCCGATACTTCGTCCGCATCGGTCAGGCCGACCTCGACGGGACGAAGTCCGTCGAGCGGTCGCTGACCGACCTGAACGGAATCGGCCATCGAGCGGCCCGCATCATCACCGAGGAGGCCGGCATCGACCGCCGGGCCGTCTTCGGCGAACTCGACGACGACGAGATAGAGGAGATCGTCGGCCTCGTGGAGGGGTTCGCCGAGGAGGCGCCCGAGTGGCTCACCAACCACCGCAACGACTTCTTCGACGGCGAGACCACCCACGAGACCGGCAACGACCTCGAACTCACCCGCCGGCAGGACATCAACCGCATGAAGATGATAGACTCGTACAAGGGTGTGCGCCACAAGCGCGGCCAGAAGGTCCGCGGCCAGCGCACCAAGTCGACCGGTCGCTCGGAGGGCACCATCGGCGTCAACGTCGAGGCCATCAAAGAAGAGCAAGCCGAGGCCGAGGCCGAGGCCGAGGACGAGGAGGTCGAATGATGGCGCTGGGAAGCAACACCAAGTTCTTCGAGACACCCAACCACCCCTACCAGGGCGAGCGCATCAGCGAGGAGACCGGCCTCGTCGGCCAGTACGGCCTCAAGAACAAGGAGGAACTCTGGCGGGCCCAGTCGGAACTGCGGGGCTACCGCCGGGAGGCGCGGAAACTGTTGGGCCGGATGGGGGCCGACGAGACCGAGACCGCGGAGTTTCTCGCCCGCCTCAAGCGGATCGGCGTCCTCGGCGAGGACGACTCGCTGGATGACATCCTGTCGCTGGACGTGACCGACATCCTCGAACGGCGGCTCCAGACGGTCGTCTACCGGAAGGGACTGGCCAACACCACGAAACAGGCCCGCCAGTTTGTCACCCACGGGCACGTCACGGTCGACGGCCGGCGGGTCACCCGCCCGTCGAAGAAGGTGGCCGTCGCCGAGGAAGACGCCATCGAGTTCGACTCGACGAGCCCGCTGACGGACGAACTCCACCCCGAACGCGCGGAGGAAACCTGATATGAGCGAGACAGAGGACGGCAAGTGGGGCATCGCCCACGTGCACGCATCGTTCAACAACACGATCATCACCATCACCGACGAGACCGGCGCGGAGACGCTCGCGAAGTCCTCGGGCGGGACGGTCGTCAAGCAGAACCGCGACGAGGCCTCGCCCTACGCCGCGATGCAGATGGCCGAGGTCGTCGCCGAGGAGGTCCAGGCACAGGGTATCGAGGGCGTCCACGTCCGCGTGCGCGGGCCCGGCGGGAACCAGCAGACCAACCCCGGCCCGGGCGCGCAGGCGACCATCCGGGCGCTGGCACGTGCCGGCCTGGAGATCGGCCGCATCGAGGACGTCACCCCGATCCCACACGACGGCACCCGCGGTCCCAAGAACGCGGGATTCTAACAATGCAGGACTACGAGGTCGAGTTCGTCGAACGCGGCGACCGGGAGGCGCGGTTCCTGGTCCGGGACATCACGCCGGCGTTTGCCAACGGCATCCGCCGGGCGATGATCGCGGACGTCCCGACCTTCTCGGTCGACGAACTCCGGGTCGTCGAGAACTCGAGCGTGATGTTCGACGAGCAGATCGGCCTCCGGCTCGGCCTGGTGCCCCTGACCACGCCCGTCGACGAGTTCGAGGTCGGCGACACCGTCACGCTCTCGCTGGACGTCCAGGGGCCAGGCCGCGAGGAGTCCACCGAGACGGTGACGGCCTACTCGGGCGACATCGTCACCAGCGACCCGATGGTCGAACCCGCCGACGAAAACATCCCGATCATCGACCTCAAGCCCGGCCAGCGCCTCGAATTAGAGGCCGACGCCGTCCTCGACCGGGGCCGGGAACACGCCAAACACCAGGGCGGGGTCGCGGTCGGCTACCGCCACCTCCAGCGCGTCGAGGTCGTCGGCGAGAAAGGCGAGTTCGAGGACGATGAACCCCACATCCTCCGGGGCGTCATCGAGGAACAGGAGGCGGCCCACGCCTCGGCCGGGTCGGGCGGCGAGCCCCGGAACGGCGAACTCGTCCCGACGGAGGCGTTCGACCACGACCTCACCAACCGCTACCCCGGCAAGGACCTCGAAGTGGTGGACGTCCCGAACGCGTTCGTCTTCCACGTCGAAACCGACGGCTCGCTGTCGGTCGACGAACTGGTCACGCGGGCGGTCGACTCGCTCCGTGGCCGCGCCGAGGAACTCAGAGACGCAGTCCAGCTATGAACAGACAGGCCCCCACCCCACGAGCCGCTCGCACACGACTCCGAGCAACTCGCGCGGGACTCGTCGACCGAGCAGGTGTGCCCCGAACGGGCACGCCCGGCGTGTCCCGCGAGGGCAGTCCCGTGGCTCGGACCCGTCCGGCTGGAAACGCGCGGACGGCGACCCGATCTACGGTCGCGAACGGGACAACCGAAAGGGGTTTGAGGGGCCACACAGAACACGACAGTGCGCGCAGGGATAGCCAAGTCAGGCCAACGGCGCAGCGTTCAGGGCGCTGTCCCGTAGGGGTCCGCAGGTTCAAATCCTGCTCCCTGCACTTTTCTCACACACAATGAGCAAGACGAACCCGAGACTCAGTCGTCTCATCGCCGACCTCAAGGCCACCGCCCGGGAGTCGGGCGGTGACGTCTGGGGCGACGTCGCCGAGCGCTTAGAGAAGCCCCGGCGCACGCACGCGGAGGTCAACCTGGGCCGCATCGAGCGGTACGCCCGGGAGGACGAGACCGTGGTCGTGCCGGGCAAGGTGCTGGGCAGCGGCGTCCTCCGGACGGACGTCACGGTCGCCGCGGTCGACTTCTCGACCACCGCCGAGAAGAAGATCGACCAGGCCGGCGAGACGACAACGCTAGAACAGGCACTCGAATCGAACCCCGAGGGGACGAACGTGCGGGTGATCCGATGAGCGTCGCGGAGTTCGACGCCGACCTCGTCGTCGACGCCCGCGACTGCATCCTCGGCCGCGTCGCCTCCCAGGTCGCCGAGCGGGCGATGGACGGCGAGACGGTCGCGGTCGTCAACGCCGAGCGGGCGGTCATCACCGGCTCCCGCGAGGACGTCATCGAGACGTTCCGGGAGCGGCGCCGCGTCGGCTCGGACCGCGGGCCGGCCTACCCGAAACGGCCCGACGGCATCGTGAAGCGGTCGATCCGCGGGATGGTCCCCCACAAGCAGACCCGCGGCCGCGAGGCCTTCGAGAACGTCCGCGTCTACGTCGGCAACCCGTACGACGAGGACGGGCAGGTCCTCGAGGGGACGTCGCTGGACCGACTCTCGAACATCAAGTTCGTCTCGCTGGCCGAGGTCAGCGAGGCACTCGGAGCCAACAAAACATGGTAACGAACACCTCAGGCAAGAAGAAGACGGCCGTGGCCCGCGCGACGATCACCGAGGGCAACGGCCGCGTCCGGGTCAACGCACAGCCGGTCGAGCTGGCCGACCCGGAGCTGGCGCGACTGAAGATGCTCGAACCGTTCCGGCTGGCCGACGACGACCTCCGCGACGAGGTCGACGTCGACGTCGACGTCGAGGGCGGGGGCGTCATGGGCCAGGCCGACGCCGCGCGGACGGCCATCGCGCGCGGCCTCGTCCAGCACACCAACGACGCCGAACTCCGGGACGCCTACATGGAGTTCGACCGCTCGCTACTGGTCAACGACGTCCGCCAGAGCGAACCAAAGAAGTGGGGCGGCCCCGGTGCGCGGGCCCGCTACCAGAAGTCCTACAGGTGATCGAGCATGATGGTCCCGGTCCGCTGTTTCACCTGTGGCAACGTCGTCGGCGAACACTGGGAGGAGTTCAAGACCCGCGCCAAGGAGGGCGACGAGGACCCCGAGACGGTCCTCGACGAACTCGGCGTGGAACGGCACTGCTGTCGCCGGATGCTCGTCTCGCACAAGGACCTGGTCGACATCGTCGCACCCTACCAATGAGCCAGACCTACAACCGCTACGAGAAAGCACGCATCATCGGCGCGCGAGCGCTGCAGGTGGCCTACGGTGCGCCGGTGCTCGTCGACACCGAACAGAGCCAGCCGATCCTCATCGCCGCCGAGGAGTACGACGCAGACGTCCTCCCCTTTACCGTCAACCGGGGTGAAGGGTCCTGACGCTTGTCACCGACGTCCGGCTCCGGCGCGTGCTGGACTCGCGGGGCAACCCGACCGTCGAGGCCGACGTGCTGACCGAGTCGGGCGGGTTCGGCCGCGCGGCCGCACCGAGCGGCGCCTCGACCGGCGAGTACGAGGCCGTCGAGCGCCCGGCCGCCGAGGCCATCGCCGCGGCCCGCGAGGGCGCCGTCCCGCGGCTGGTCGGCGAGGTCCACGCCGGCAACCAGCGCGAGGTCGACGCCGCGCTCCACGCCGCCGACGGCACCGACGACTTCTCGTCTATCGGCGCCAACAGTGCGGTCGCCATCTCGATGGCCGCCGCCAAGGCCGGCGCGAACGTACTCGGGACGCCGCTGTACCAGCACCTCGGGGGCACCTTCCGCGGTGACTCGTTCCCGACGCCGCTGGGCAACGTCATCGGCGGCGGCGAACACGCCGCTGACGCGACCGACATCCAGGAGTTCCTCTCGGCGCCCGTCGGCGCCCCCTCCGTCTCGGAGGCGGTGTTCGCCAACGCCGCCGTCCACCGGGAGGTCCAGGCGATCCTCCACGACCGCGGCGTCCCCGCGGGCAAGGGCGACGAGGGCGCGTGGGCGCCCTCTATCGACGACGCGGAGGCGTTCGAGGTCATGGACGAGGCGACCAAGTCGGTCGCCGACGACGTGGGCTTCGAGATCCGCTTCGGGCTGGACGTGGCCGCCGCGGAGATGTACGAGGACGGCGCCTACCAGTACTCCGACCGCGAGCGCTCGACCGCCGAGCAGGTCGAGCACATCGCGGACCTCGTCGCGGCGTACGACCTCAAGTACGTCGAGGACCCGCTCGACGAGGACGACTACGAGGGGTTCGCCGACCTCACCGACCGCGTGGGCGACCGGACGCTCGTCTGTGGGGACGACCTCTTTGTCACCAACGTCGCGCGCTTGGGCGAGGGCATCCAGCGGGGTGCGGCAAACAGCATCCTGGTCAAGCCGAACCAGATCGGGACGCTCTCGGACGCCTTCGACGCGGTCGAACTCGCCGTCGAGAACGCCTACGGCCACGTCGTCTCCCACCGGAGCGGCGAGACCGAGGACACGACGATCGCACACCTCGCCGTCGGGACCGACGCCCCGCTCATCAAAACGGGCGCGGTCGGCGGCGAGCGCACTGCCAAGCTGAACGAACTCATCAGGATCGAGGACAACGCTGTATGAGCGGAAACGAACGAGACGGTCTCGACGCCGCCGAGTCCGACGTCGACCCCGAGGTCGACGCCGAGGAGGCCGCCGAGACCGACACCGAGGAATCGACCGCCGGGACCGACGCGGACGCCGAGAGCGAGACCGACGACGGGCCACAGCTCGACGAGGACGTCATGCCGGACGAGGAGGCCGACCTCCTCATCCCGGTCGAGGACTACCTCGCGGCCGGCGTCCACATCGGTACCCAGCAAAAGACCAGAGACATGGAGCGGTTCATCCACCGCGTCCGGACCGACGGGCTGTACGTGCTCGACGTGAGCATGACCGACCGGCGGATCCGGACGGCGGCGGACTTCCTGGCCAACTACGACCCCGAGCAGATCCTCGTGGCCTCGTCGCGCCAGTACGGCCGCTTCCCTGCCGAGAAGTTCGCGGACGCCGTCGGCGCCCGCGCCCGCACGGGCCGGTTCATCCCCGGCACGCTGACCAACCCCGACTACGACGGCTACATCGAACCCGACGTGGTGGTCGTCACCGACCCCATCGGCGACGCCCAGGCCGTCAAGGAGGCCATCACCGTCGGCATCCCCGTCATCGCGATGTGTGACTCCAACAACCAGACCGCCAACGTCGACCTGGTCGTCCCCACGAACAACAAGGGGCGCAAGGCGCTGTCGGTCGTCTACTGGCTGCTGGCCAACGAGACGCTCGACCGCCGCGGCGCCGACCCTGCCTACTCGCTCGACGACTTCGAAACCGAGATCTGACGCCCCTTTTTTGAATCGGCGCCGTCGGACTGTTCGTCTTCCGGACCGACCAGCGGGCTCTCGGTCCCCCGAAGGCATATCGGGGTCCCGCAAGTACCGGGAACCATGGGCGACGGAGACACCGCGGTCAACGCAGTCATCGGCGCGGTCGCGAGCGTCGTGCTGAGTAGCGTCGTCCCGTTCGCGCCGCTTTTCGGCGGTGGGGTCGCGGGCTACCTCCAGGGCGGGACCCGCTCGGACGGCCTGCGCGTGGGCACGCTCTCGGGCGTGCTCGCGTTCGTCCCGGCGGTCCTGGTCGGGTTCCTCTTTCTGGGACTGCTGTCGACCGTACTGCTCGGCGGCGGGGTCCGCCAGATGCCGGTTCTCGGTTTCGGTGTCTTCAGCCTGGTCGGTGCGCTCTTCCTGTTCGTGTTCGGACTCGTCTACATCGTCGGCCTGAGCGCCGCCGGCGGCTGGCTGGGCAACTACGTCAAGTACGACACCGACTTCGAGGTCTGAGGTGCCGACCCCGACCTCCGTGTCCGAGGTGCCGAAACCAATTTTGAAATCTAAGGCGCCGACACCGCTCGGCGACCACCTCCGGGACCGCGACAAGTCCAGGTCGACCCACGCCGACTGGCCGCCTGACACGACCGGACGGCTCGGAGCCGGCCGGTCCGACCGCCGGGAGCCGGCCTCACTTCCGGATATGCAACTGATAATAGATCATCGCGATTTTATACCCGGTGATACTCACCGGTGAATACGACTCATCAGTTCGTGGGCAAGTAGTGGTTTTCAACGAGAAATACGGAAGTGCTACGATACGAAACTACGTTATCGACCATGATATTCGGTGGCAATCGCTTATTAGGAAGTATTCACGACTGAAAGCTGTACAGGTCAGAACAATGGATATCGAACCGGGCGGAGGGCGACGGACGGGCGCGGCGACCCGGGACACGGGGGGCGAGTCGTGAACCCCGATTCCGGGTCGGCGTGGTGGGCCGAACTCCTGATGGGCACCGCCTGTTGTGTGGCGGTCGTCTTGTTCTGTCTCTCGCTGACGGAGTTCGGCCCCTTTGCCGTCGTGAGGGTCGTCTACCCCACGGTCCTGGCAGCGGTGTATCTCGTGGCCGCCACGGCCTTCGGCGTGGAGTTGCTCCGGTCGGGCGTCAGCCGGTCGCCCTACCACCGCCTGTCGGCGTCCGGCGAGGACGCGACGACCGGGGACGCTACGCCCGCCAGAGGCGACAGCGAAGCCTGACCTCGACCGGCCCCGACGCCGGTCCGCACAGTCGGCCGTGGTTTCACAGTCGTCAGTGGTCGGCCCGGTGACCGTACCGCCGTACGTGGTACCGGGGTTCCGGTCGTCGGAGCCGTGGCGCGGTTCCCCGGGCGCGGACGGCCCGTTATACCTAACATCCAGCGGGTACCAGGACCGGGCATGGTAACCGCGAGCGCGCCGGGGAAAGTGTATCTCTTCGGGGAACACGCGGTCGTCTACGGCGAGCCGGCGGTGCCGTGTGCCATCGCCCGCCGGGCGACGGTCACCGTCGAGGCCCGCGACGACGACCGCCTGCGCGTCAACGCGGAGGACCTGACACTCGACGGCTTCACCGTCGAGTACAGCGGCGAGACCGGCACCGACCCCGACGTCAACGTCCCGGACTCGCTGGTCGAGGCCGCCACGGGCTACATCGACGCCGCCGTCGAACAGGCACGCGACGCGGCCGACGCGCCCGAGGTCGGCTTCGACATCACCATCGAGAGCGACATCCCGCTGGGGGCCGGGCTCGGCTCGTCGGCGGCGGTCGCGGCTGCGGGCATCCGCGCGGGGGCACGCGAACTCGGCGTCGACCTCACCGACGCGGAGGTCGCCGAGCGCGCCTACCGGGCCGAACTCGCCGTCCAGGACGGCAACGCCTCGCGGGCGGACACCTTCTGTTCGGCGGCCGGCGGGGCGGTCCGCGTCGAGGGCGACGACTGCCGGTCGCTCGACGCGCCCCAGTTGCCCTTCGTCATCGGCTTCGACGGCGGCGCCGGCGACACCGGCGCGCTCGTCGCGGGCGTCCGCTCGCTCAAGGAGGGGTACGGCTTCGCCGCGGACACGGTGGCCGCCATCGGCGACCTGGTCCGGCGCGGCGAGGACGCGCTGGCGGCCGGCGACCTCGGGGAACTCGGCCGGCTGATGGACTTCAACCACGGCCTGCTGTCGGCGCTGGGCGTCTCCTCGCGCTCGCTGGACGCGATGGTCTGGGCGGCCAGGGACGCCGGCGCCCACGGCGCGAAACTCACCGGCGCGGGCGGCGGCGGCTGTATCGTCGCGCTCGACCCCACCGAGGACACCGCGACCGCTCTCCGGTACACGCCCGGCTGCGAGGAGGCGTTCAGGGCTGAACTCGACACGGAGGGCGTGCGCCTCGAATGACGACCGTCCTCAAACTCGGCGGGAGCGTCGTCACACAGAAGGACACGCCCGAGACCGTCGACGACGCCGCCCTCGACAGGGCGGCCGCGGCCGTCGCGGACAGCGGTCTCGCCGGCGGGGACGGAGCCGGCGACCGCGACGGGGCCGGCGGGCTCGTGGTCGTCCACGGCGGCGGGAGCTTCGGCCACCACCACGCCGCCCAGCGCGGTGTCACCAGTACCGACGGCACCCGCGAGGCGGGTGACGTGGTCGCTATCCACGGCGCGATGGGGCGGCTGAACGCGGCCGTCGTCGAGCGACTGGGGGCCCACGGCGTCCCGGCGGTCCCCGTGCGGCCGCTGTCGGCGGCCAGCCGCGACGCCGACGGGGCGCTGGCGCTGGCGGCAGGCGCCGTCGAGACGATGCTCGGCGAGGGGTTCTGTCCAGTCCTCCACGGCGACGTGGTCGCCCACGCCGACGCGGGCGTCACGGTCGCCAGCGGCGACGACGTCGTCGCGGCACTGGCGCGCTCGCTGGCCGTCGACAGGGTGGGGCTGTGCTCGACGGTCCCCGGCGTGCTCGACGCCGACGGGACGGTGATACCGCGGGTCGACCGCTTCGAGGCGGTGGCCGACGCGGTCGGCGGGAGCGACGCGACCGACGTGACCGGCGGGATGGCCGGCAAGGTCCGGACGCTGCTGGAGCTGGGAGTGCCGGCCCACGTCTTCGGTCCCGACGACATCCCGGCGTTCCTGGCTGGCGGCGCGCCGGGGACGCTCGTCGCCGGCGACCCGACAGACGGGACCGGCGAGTGAGTGCGTGTCCCCGTGTTCCGGCCCGCCGCCAGCCGGTGGGGTCGCCGTAACCTATTAGGCCGCAGTTATCATTGAGCACCGTATGGCGTCAGTGTCCCGAAAAGAAGGGTTCCGGTACGGCTTCTATCTCTTCTCGTACTGGCTCGTACTACTGATATTCAGCGGCGCGCTGGTCGTCGCCGGCGCCGCGCTGGTCGAACAACAGATCGGGGGGATCGGCGCGAACCGGGAGGGGGCGCTCGCGGTGCTCGGCGGCTTCGTCTCGCTACTGGGGGTCGTCGTCTACGGGTCGGGCCAGGTCGGCATCGTCTACAAACTCGTCGCTGACGGCGTCAACCGTGGGGGCGTGACCGGCGATGCGGCAAACGCCGCTCCCTCCGGGTCCGAAACGGAGACGGAGGGGCGGTCGATGGGGACGACGGCGGAACCGGAACCGGACCGCCCGGCGGAGACGACCGAGGGGACGACGGGCTCGGCCGGCCCGGCGGACCGGACCGAGAGCGTGGACCCAGAGTCCGGGCGGGAACCGGCCGACGCGGCCCGGCCGAACGGGGAGCCGGGGACTGAGCCGGCCGGGGCCCCGGGGACCGAAGCGGCGACGGACGCCGGGGACCCGACGGCGGCCGACGCGTCCTCGGCCGGGGGCGCGACGGACGGGCCGGAGGCGGGCGCGCCGCCCGACGGGGACGCGCCCTCGGACAGCGGTTTCGTCACGCCGGACGAGGACGAGGACGCGACGACTCACGAGGGGTCCGACGCCGGGGGCGACGCGCGCCCCGCCGGCGAGAGCGGGACCGGAGCTACCGGCGAGGGGCCGGCGACCGGGCCGGCCGGGGAGGATCCCGGCGCCGGCGGCGACTCCGGGGGGGGCGACGGGGACGACGACCCCGGGAGTTCGCCGGTCGACGTGGCGAGCGAGAGCGAGATCGCGGAGCAACTCGGGTTCGCCGACAGTCCGGGTGGCGACGGGCCGGGTGCGGAGGGTGTCGACGACCGACCCACCGAGGACGGGAGCGGTGCCGACCCGGCAAGCGCCGACGCGGGTACCGACACGGCGGGTGCGGACGCGGGCTCCGACCCGGCGGGCGGCGACGCAGGCGGTAACCCGCTCGCGCCGGACACCGGCGGGGACGCCGACGGCGGTGGCGACCCGCTCGCGCCCGATACCGGCGGGGACGACCCCGACTCGCCGGACGGGGCCGACGACGGTGACGGGTCCGGTTCGCTGGCGGACGCCCTCGCGGCGACGGACGAGGACGAAGCCGACGACGATGACGAGGACGGCGCGAGCGACGGGGACACGCCGGAGTGGACGACCGGCGAAAACCACATGGGCGGTCCGAACAGCACGGAGGAGTAAGACGCAACCGCCACCGGTTCTTTCGAGGTGTTTTCGGGAGGGCGTTTCGGGGTCTTCGGGGGCGGCGCGGAGAGTGTCCCGGGGAGCGGCGTAGAGAGCGTTCTCGGGAGCGGCGCGGGGAGTTCGCGAGGGCCGTACCCGTACGCTTATTAAATCGGGGGCTCGTAGGTGGGCGTAACCGAGCACACGGCCGCCCGGGTCGCAGTGACGGCGGCCGGCCGACCCGTCGGACCTCGACGGTTCTGGACGACACACCGCCCCCGCGGGCGACGGCGGAGGCCCACCGTTGGCCTCCGGCGTCACGCCGCCGGCAGGAGTCGGTGTGACCTCCAGGCGAGCGTCCACTGTTCGCCGGTCGCCGCCGGGCGAGCCTCCCTCGGACCGAACCATGGAAATCGAAATCGCAACGATCGGCGGCTACGAGGAAGTCGGCCGCCAGATGACGGCAGTTCGCGCAGGCGACGACGTCGTGGTGTTCGACATGGGCCTCAATCTCTCGAAGGTCCTCATCCACGACAACGTCGAGACCGAACGGATGCACAGCCTCGACCTGATCGACATGGGGGCGATCCCCGACGACCGGGTCATGTCCGACCTCCAGGGTGACGTGAAGGCCATCGTGCCGACCCACGGCCACCTCGACCACATCGGCGCCATCAGCAAACTCGCACACCGCTACGACGCGCCGGTCGTGGCGACGCCGTTCACGATCGAGCTGGTCAAACAGCAGATCAAAGGCGAGGAGAAGTTCGGCGTCCAGAACGACCTCGTCAAGATGGAGGCCGGCGAGACGATGGGGATCGGCGAGGACAACGAACTCGAGTTCGTCAACGTCACCCACTCGATCATCGACGCCATCAACCCTGTGCTCCACACGCCCGAGGGCGCCATCGTCTACGGGCTGGACAAGCGCATGGACCACACGCCGGTCATCGGCGACCCCATCGACATGCAGCGGTTCCGCGAGATCGGCCGCGAAGGCGTGCTGTGTTACATCGAGGACTGTACCAACGCCAACAAGAAGGGCCGCACGCCCTCCGAGTCGGTGGCGCGGCGCCACCTCAAAGACGTCATGTACTCGATGGAGGACTACGACGGCGGCATCGTCGCCACGACGTTCTCCAGTCACATCGCCCGCGTGAAGTCGCTGGTCGAGTTCGCCGACGACATCGGCCGCCAGCCCGTCCTCCTGGGGCGGTCGATGGAGAAGTACTCGGGGACCGCCGAGCGACTGGACTTCGTCGACTTCCCGGAGGACCTGGGGATGTACGGCCACCGCAAGTCCGTCGACCGGACGTTCAAGCGGGTCATGAACGAGGGCAAGGAGAGCTTCCTGCCCATCGTGACGGGCCACCAGGGCGAGCCCCGCGCGATGCTCACCCGGATGGGCCGTGGCGAGACGCCCTACGAACTGGAGGACGGCGACAAGGTCATCTTCTCGGCGCGGGTCATCCCCGAGCCGACCAACGAGGGCCAGCGCTACCAGTCCGAGATGCTCCTGTCGATGCAGGGCGCGCGCATCTACGACGACATCCACGTCTCGGGCCACCTCAACCAGGAGGGCCACTACGAGATGCTGGACACGCTCCAGCCCGACAACGTCATCCCGGCCCACCAGGACATGTCGGGGTTCTCCTCGTACGTCAACCTCGCGGAAAACGAGGGGTACACGATGGGGGAGGACCTGCACGTCACGCGCAACGGCAACATGATACAGCTGGTCGAGTAGCATGACCGGCCAGTCCCAGGCGGCCCTCGAGCAGGCCATCGCCACGCGGCGCGAACTCGTCAACGACGCCATCGCGGAGGAGCTATCGGCGACCGAGCCGGTCCGCCTCTACGAGGCGAGCCGCTACCTGCTGGACGCGGGCGGCAAGCGACTGCGACCGACGATCCTCTTGCTCGTCGCGGAGTCGCTGGCCGACGCCGACCCCGCCGACCTGGACTACCGGTCGTTCCCCGCGGACGGCGACGATATCGACCTCCTGAAGGCCGCGGTCAGCGTCGAGGTCATCCAGTCGTTCACACTCATCCACGACGACATCATGGACGACGACGACCTCCGTCGCGGGGTGCCCGCGGTCCACCGCGAGTACGACCTCTCGACGGCGATCCTGGCGGGCGACACGCTCTACTCGACCGCCTTCGAGAAACTGGTCGAGACCGGCGCGGCGCCCGCCCGCTCCGTCGAGGCCGTCTCGACGCTGGCCTCGACCTGCACGCGGATCTGCGAGGGCCAGTCGCTCGACATCGAGTTCGAGTCACGCGACGCCGTCGCCACCGACGAGTACCTGGAAATGGTCGAACTCAAGACCGCGGTGCTGTACGCCACCTCGGCGGCCATCCCCGCGGTGCTGGTCGGCGCCGACGAGGCGACCGTCGACTCGCTGTACGGCTACGGCCTGGACGTGGGCCGTGCCTTCCAGATCCAGGACGACCTGCTCGATCTGACGACGCCCAGCGAGAAACTGGGCAAACAGCGTGGTAGCGACCTCGTCGAGGGCAAACAGACGCTCGTGACGCTGCACGCCCGCGAGCAGGGCGTCGACGTCGACGACCTGGTCGACACCGACTCCGTCGAGGCCGTCGACGAGGCCGAAATCGAGGCCGCCGTCGACCGCCTGCGCGAGGCCGGCAGCATCTCGTTCGCACGCGAGATGGCAAGCGACCTCGTCGAGAGCGGCCAGGAGAACCTCGACGTCCTCCCCGACAACGACCAGCGTGCCCGCCTCGAAGACATCGCCGAGTACCTCATCGAACGCGAGTACTGAGCCGGTGGCGACAGCGTTCGACGACCGGAACCCGACGAGTCTTTGACCCCTGCACGCCAACGCGCTTGCAATGGACGAGGAGGTACGCGAGCGCGTCGAGGAGGCCGCCGAGGTGGACGCCCTCTACAACGCGCTCAAACACGAGAGCGAGGCACAGGTCGGCGCCATCATGGGTCCGCTGATGGGCGAGCACCCGGAGTTTCGCGAATACGGCGACGAGGTGGCGGGCGTCGTCGCCCCCGTGGTCGGACGCGTCAACGAGATGTCGGCCGCCGAGCAGCGCGAGCGCCTGGCCGACCTCGCGCCCGACCGTCTCGAGGACCTGGAGAGCGAGGATGAGGCGGACGACCACCCGCTCCCGGCCCTCCCGAACGTCGACGCCTACGACGAAGTCCGGATGCGCCTGGCGCCCAACCCCAACGGCCCGTGGCACCTCGGGAGCGCCCGCATGCCCGCGGTCATCGGCACGTACAAGGACCGCTACGACGGGTGGATGCTCTGCCGGTTCGACGACACCGACCCCGAGACCAAGCGGCCGGATCTTGCGGCCTACGACGCGATACTGGACGCCATCGACTACCTGGGGTTCGAACCCGACGACGTGGTCAGAGCCAGCGACCGCGTGGCGGTCTACTACGACCACGCCCGCGAACTGGTCGAACTGGGCGGGGCCTACACGTGTTCCTGCCCCGCCGAGGAGTTCTCGGAGCTGAAAAACGCCGGCGAGCCCTGCCCTCACCGCGGGAAAGACGCCGAGACGGTCCACGAGGAGTTCGAGGCGATGGTCGACGGCGAGTACTCGGCCGGCGAGATGGTCCTGCGGGTCAGGACCGACATCGAGCACAAGAACCCCGCGCTCCGTGACTGGGTGGCCTTCCGGATGGTCGACCGGCCCCACCCCCGCGAGGAAGCCGCCCACTACCGCTGCTGGCCGATGCTGGATTTCCAGTCAGGCGTCGACGACCACCTCACCGGCATCACCCACATCATCCGCGGGATCGACCTCCAAGACGCGGCCAAGCGCCAGCGGTTCCTCTATGGCTACTTCGGCTGGGAGTACCCCGAGGTCGTCCACTGGGGCCACGTCCAGGTCGACGCCTACGACGTCGCGATGAGCACCTCCACGATCAAGGCCAAAGTCGAGTCGGGCGAACTGACCGGCTGGGACGACCCGCGCGCGCCGACGGTCGCCAGCCTCCGGCGGCGGGGCATCCGCGGCCGGGCCATCGTCGAGGCGATGGTCGAACTCGGCACTTCCAGTGCGAACGTCGACCTCTCGATGTCGGTGGTCTCCGCGAACAACCGCGAGTTGGTCGATGACGAGACCGACCGCGCGTTTCTCGTCCGCGCCGACGGCCCGGGCGTCGACGGGGCCGTCGAACTCCCGGTGACGGACGCCCCGGAGGCGGGCACCCCGCCGTACCACCCCGACCACGACGGGCGGGGCCGCCGGACTATCCCCGTCGACGGGGCGGTGTTGCTGGAGCGGGACGACTGCCCGCCGGCCGGCGAGCGCGTCTGGCTCAAGGGACTGGGCTGTGTCCGGCGCGAGGGCGACGGGCTCGTCGCCACCGACGACCCCATCGACGTCGTCCGCGAGGGGGGTGTCGACGTCGTCCACTGGGTCCCCACCGAGGAGAACGTCCGGACCCGACTGCGGACAATGGACGGGGACGTCACTGGCCACGCCGAACCCGGACTCGCGGCGTACGACCCCGACGAGCTGGTGCAGTTCGAGCGGGTCGGCTTCGCACGCGTCGACGCCCACGAGGACGACGAGACCGTCACCTACTACGCCCACCCGTAGCCGTCCGGTCGCCCCCGGGAAATGCCCTCTCTTGGACGGCCGGGACTGTAGTCGCCCGGCCGCCAGCGGGAGACCGGCCGCCAGCGGGAGCCCCCCTCATCCGTGCCGGTCCGAACCGTCCTCGTCGTTCGGTCCCGACGCCGCTCAGTCCTCGGAGACCGAGTGTGTTTCGTCGGTAAACTACCCCGCCCTACTCGCTCGCCTTTCGGCTCGCTGCTTGAGGGCGGGGCCTTCTCCGTGGTTGCGGTTTCGGCCTGCCCCCGTGCGTGGACGTGGCGCGGTTCACGACGACGGTTCGCGGGCGGGGTTTTGCCCCGGCCTCGCTACTCC
>PXRP01000057.1 GCA_003021655.1 Halobacteriales archaeon QS_4_69_31 | reverse complement strand
CACTGACCGCGTCGTCGGCCTGCTTCGTAAGCCCGATATCGGCGTCTTTGGGGTGCTCGCGGCGACGCTTTCCACCAACTACGCCCACGAACTCAACGAAACGCGGCGCATTGAGGCGCGGTACAGAGACCAGTTGCCGAACGCCGCAGTCGGTTCTCTCGACACCATTGCACGCCGCATCAAGGATATCGACATTGCCCGCCAGTATTTCAAGACGATGTACATGCAGGAGGAGCTGTCGTACTTTTCGCGTTTACTTCTGTACGTCGGTGTTCCCGCTGAGTCCATCACGGTAGCGATGCTCATCGCGGTGTCGAAGTCGGGCAGCCCGATGTCGGGCCTGCCGACGACGCTCCCCGTGGTTGTGCCAGTCGTGATCACGGTTGCGTTCGCGCCGCTCGCGGTGCTGTTCTCGTTTATCGTACGGATAGCGACGGTCGCCTACAATACTATTTCGCCTACACAGTTTACGACGCCCGAACCGGGGGGCACACGGCGGAGTTAACCCAAACGAACTCGTCTCCCAAACATACTAGGTGCTATTATCAAACAACAGCTATTTTCTCCCGTTGTTTGCTACGTGGTCCGCTCAAACCCGTGGTCGGCGATGTATTCTCCTATCAACAGGAAGATACAGAAGGTCTGGCCTGTGTGTTGATAGCGGGACCGTGATGGCCGATCGGGTGTGACTCGTCGGGTCCGGTGAGCACGTCGTCGCCGGGTTCGGCTGGACGACCAGCGTGACGAGTCGTTCTGTGCCAGGTTCGACCTCGACGGAAGACAGTTCGAAGTCGTGGATGCGGACGACCGAGGGCGCCGAGGACTCCTGGTCGACCAGCGACACCTCCGAGGTCGCGGTCGTGTCGTACGTCTCCGTCTCCTGAACACCAGCGTCGGCGGGTGGCTCGTACACGCTCGTCGAGAACGGGAGTGCCCCGGTTCGAAAGCCCGAGAGCGAGAGTGGTGGCGTCGGACGGCAGTGAGACCTGATCCGTGAATCCCGCGTGTAGTCGTTCGACCGACGGACTGGGTCCCGTCGGCGATCCAGTTGCGGTCGGCGTCCCTGTGACAGTCGTTGAGTCGGTCGGTGTGGTCCGCGATGACGACCGGTCCGTGGTGGTGTGATCACGTGCCGACGTCTCGGTTCCGGACCCGGTCGGTGTCGCGTCCCCGTTACCGCCAGCGCTACATCCCGCAAGGGTCAGAACCGATCCAGCGGAGAGCGTCCCGAGGAATCGACGGCGTGTGATTGTTGCTCACCTGATATCTTATCTGAGAGGGGAGTGTGGTCATCTTAAAATATTCGATTCCTATCACTTCGACGGCGGCCGATAGCAGAACGCCACCACGCGAGAGCAGACGGGGGCCGAGCCACGGAGTGATTCACCGGACGCTGTCGACAACCGGGACTGACCCGGTCACAGCGTGATCGCGTCCTGGGCGGCGTTGCGGAGCGCGTCCGACCGACCGTGCTCGCCAGGCGCGATGGCGACGGTGCCGAGGCCGCGCTCGGCCGCCGCCTCAAGCACCGGCTTGAAGTCGGTGTCCCGGGAGGCGATGACGAGAATATCGAGGCGGTCCTCGACGGCGGCGGCGGTCGCGTCGACGCCGAGTTTCACGTCCACGTCGCCGCTGGTCGTGACGACGGCGAACCCGCGGGCCTCCGCGGCCTGGATCAGCCCCGGCGAGGCGTGTTCGTCGACGTACAGCCGTGCGACCGCGACCCGGCCGTACTCGCCGGCCCCCGCCCTGACGTCGTCTAGGTCGACGTCGAACTCCTCGCGCAACACGTTGGGCCCGTCGACGAACAGCCCGACCCGCGACTCCCCGGGCGCGGGACCCCCCGACCCGCCGCGCAACCGCTCAAGCCAGGACATACCCGCGATACCGCGCCCCCGAGTATAGGCGTTGTGAGTGGCCGCGACGCGACTGAGTGGTGGTTCGTCCTTCGACTCGTGCGTTCCTCGCTCCACCGATGGGCTGACCGTACCAGGTCCTGACCGAAATCCCGTGCAAAACTCAGAGTATCAGTTCGGCAAACGGAGAGCGGGGACCGGTATTGGCGTCGTCCACAACGTTCCAGAGCAAACCAAAACTCGACTGACCAGGGGACTACCAAGGGCAATTACAAAATCAGACCCGTCCCGTCCCGTGGTCAGCCGTGCCATCGTACGGGCAGTTCCGTCGTCGTTGTAGATACTCCTGACGCGTTCGTCATCACGGATGAACCGAAGAGTCACGTCGGTCGGTTCGATTGTGTCGAAAGCCACCTCAAACACCCGGTCCTTGCCATCGATCCGGGCAATCACGTGTCCGCCGTGTTCGGCGATCGTCGTCTCCACGCCCCCGCTACGGCTTCGACACCTAGAGGACGCTGAACCGCTGTCGGGACGATGACCCGGGGGAGGGTCCGCGGGTAAATCGGCCGCCGGCGCCCCACCGTCGCGTCACGGACCCGCGCCACCCCGGGGGACCGCGCCCCGCGACCGGAGTCCGGCGGGTCAGTCTGCCGTCCGTACCCGAACGGGGGAGCGCCGCCAGACAGCGGTTTTAATTGCGGGAGAGCACAACCGGGAAACATGGCCGAGGCTGGTATTGACGTCGCGTTGCTCGCGGACATCCTCTCGGTGTTCATCATCGCCGCGGCGGTCGGGGTCGTCGTCGCAAAGGTCGGTGACTTCCCGTATACGATCGCGTTGCTGCTGGCGGGGGTCGGCGCGTCGGTCGCCGGCGTCACCATCGAGATATCGCTCTCGCACGACCTTATCCTGCTGGTCTTGTTGCCGCCGCTGCTGTTCGAGGGGGCGGCGACGACGGATCTTGAACGACTCCGGCGCAACATCGTCCCGGTCCTCGGGCTCGCGGTACCAGGACTGCTGGTGTCGGTGCTCGCGCTCGGGGTCGCCGGCCAGTACGCCTTCGGCTTCGACCTGTTGGTCGCCCTGCTGTTCGCGGCGATGGTGCTCCCGACGGACCCCGTCTCCGTGCTCGCGCTATTCGAGGAGCTGGGCGCGCCGGAACGGCTCTCGGTGCTCGTCGAGGGCGAGAGCCTCGTCAACGACGGCGTCGGGGTCGTCCTGTTCACCGCGTTGCTCGCACGGATCGGCGCCGAGGGCGCGGGGGGCGACCCGCCGCTTTTCTCCCCCGCGGGCGCTGTCGACCTGGGACTGAACATCGCCGTCGTGGCTGGCGGCGGCCTCGTCGTCGGCGTCGCCGCCGGCTACCTCGTCTACCGGGTGATGGTCTCGCTGGACGACCACATGACCGAGATCATCCTGACGATCATCCTCGCATACGGGGTCTTCCTCCTCGCCGAGCACTACGTCCACGCGCTGGTCGGCGTCCACTTCAGCGGCGTCATCGCCACCGTCGCGGCGGGCCTGCTGGTCGGCGACCGCGGCGCCGAGTTCGCCATGAGCCCCCGGACGAAGGTCGCCATCTTCAACACCTGGGAGACCGGGGCGTTCATCGTCAACACGTTCATCTTCCTGATGATCGGCGTCACGACGCCGGTCGGGGACCTGCTGGCCAACTGGCGGCTCATCGCCCTCGCGATCGGCCTGACGCTGGCGGCCCGCGCGCTCGTCGTCTACCCCATCACGACGGTCGTCAACCGGTTTTCCGAGCCGACCGTTCCCCGCGACTACCAGCACGTCATGCTGTGGGGCGGGCTCCACGCCTCGATCCCCATCGCGCTGGTGCTCGGGCTGTCGGGCGAGGCGGGGCTGTCGGCCGAGCTGCGAACGACGCTGCGGGCGATGGTCTTCGGGGTCGCGGCTTTCTCGCTGGTCGTCCAGGGGCTGACGATGTCGACGCTCCTGGACCGGCTGGGCATCGTCACGCGCTCGGACGCCGAGGAGCTGTACGAACTGCTCGTCGGGCGCGCCCGGGCGGTCGACGCGGCGCTGGAGGTTGCCCGTCGCCTCCACGGGAGGGGCGAACTCGCCGGCGAGGTCTTCGAGGACTTCACCGCCGAGTACGAACGCGAGAAGACCCAGCTCGACGACGCGATCGCCCAGCTGCTCTCGGAGGACCCCGAGATCCGCCGCGAACAGCTACTCGCCGGCGAGCGACAGGTCCTCCGCCAGGAGAAAAGCGCCCTCATGGAGGCGATGCAGGCCGGCACGATCAGCGACGACGTCGGCGAGCGCCTGCTGGACGAGGTGGACCTCAAACTCGACTACGTCCGCGACGGCGTCTCGACGGTCGAGCGCCGCGAGGAGGGGTACGCGGAGTTCTGGCGGCGCCGCGCGGCCGACTTCGGCCTCGACGTGGCCGCGGCGGACGCGCGGGGCGCCGACGGGGCCGACGACCCCGAGGCGGCCGACGACTGACCGTAACGGTATTGGGTGCGTCCCCCCGATTTGGGTGCGATGGGTCCCAACACCCGCTCCGTGGGCCTGGTCGCGCTCGTCCTGTTGGCACCGCTGGTCGGAGTCGCCGCGGCGGCCGGCGGCCACGCCGGCACGGCCCCCCCGGCCGCGCCGACCCAATCGGGACCGAACCCCTGTGTCGGAACGACTGCGGACCCGCCCGAGACGCCGACGGTCGTCTCGATACAGGGCGCCCACGCCGGCGAGAAGACCGACGCGATGGTGGTCAGCGTCCGCCCCTCCGGAGCGGTCCTGGGCGTCCACAACGTCGGCGACCACCGCTGGTGGGCCTACGACGTCGACCGACTGTCCAACGGCAACTTCCTCCTGGCGACGACCCGCAACCGCCACACCAACATCGTCGAACTCGACGCCGAGACCGGCGACCACGTCACCGACCGGGACTTCGAGGGCGTCCACGACACCCACGACGTGGACCTCGTAAACGGTGACGAACTCCTGATGAACGACATGGGCGACGAGCGCAACCGCGTGCTCGTCTACAACCTCACGCGCGAGGAGGTGGTCTGGGAGTACCGCTTCGATGAACACACCGACCGCTTCCCGACGTCGGGCGGGGGTCCCTACGGGGAGGACTGGACCCACAACAACGACGTCGAGCAGGTCCGCGAGGGGGTCATCATGGTCTCTGTCCGTAACTACGACCAGGTGGTCGCAATCAACCGCTCGACCAAGGAGACCGAGTGGACGCTCGGCGAGGACGACAACGCCGCCGTGCTGAACGAACAGCACAACCCCGACTTCATCACCACCGAGGACGGCCGAGCGACGGTCCTCGTCGCCGACAGTCTCAACGACCGCGTCGTCGAGTACACCCGCGAAGGCGACGAGTGGAACCGCACCTGGGTCCTCCGCGGGGGCGGGTTGGCCGAACCGCGCGACGCCGACCGCCTGCCCAACGGCAACACGCTCGTCGTCGACCGCCGGGGCCACCGCACGGTCGAGGTCACGCCCGAGGGCGAGGTCGTCTGGGAGGTCTACACGCCCTGGCAACCCTACGACGCCGAGCGCCTCGGCACGCCCGACGAATCGAGCGGCCCCGCGATGACCGACACCGACGCCGCGGGCGTCCGCGAGATGACCGGCCACGCCACCTTCACCGACCGCGGGATCCAGCGCTGCTACGAGTTCCTGAGCAACGTCACCGAGAACCGCCTCGTCCCGGAAGGGGGCATCTCGACGGCCGCCACCGACGCTGACGCCACCATCGGCTCCGACACCGACCGCGCGAGTCCGACCGTGGCCGCGAGCCCGGCCGGCACCGACAGCGTTCTCGGCGAGGACGACGAGGGCGGCGGATTCCCCGTCGCCCCGGTGGCCGGCGCGGCCGTCGTCGTCATCGCGCTCGGCGGGGCCGCCGTCTGGTACCGGTCGACCGGCGCCTGAACGGGAGCGGGGCGGCCACGCCGGCGGTCACCAGCAACAGCAACAGGACGACCACGAGGTTGTGCTCGGTGACGAACCCGAATATCCGTTCGAGTGGGCGACACCTCCGTCGTGCACGCGATTCTTGGCCGGCGCCACGGAGCGGCGACACCGGCCAGAGACCGGTCGCGGCAAGCGCGTGCCATTGCGTCCGAACGTGCGCACCCCCAATATAAAAAGAAGCACGGCTTCAGGCCCAGAAACTCTGCGAAACCCACCCGAGACCGGAGCCAGGGCACGACCGCGAACCGGAACCAGCCACGTCCAGACCTCGAATGTCTGTGTTCTCTCACATTTTCCCCTCTACGGGATGGTTTTTCTATCTGTTTTAGCTTCTATTTCAGTATTCGAATTCTATTTGAACATTTTGTGATCTTTTTATCGAAATAGAGATTCAAATTGTACTTTATATTTGTGTCCTATACGAAATGGTATAATATAGCGAAGAAATAGACACAGAGTGTATTCGGGGTGGTCGAGCGGTCGGGTGTCCGGACCGCTGTGGGAGCACCGGTCAAAGCACCCGCGCCACCCGAACTGCCCGCGCCACCCAAACCGCCCGCGCCACCCAAAACCCGCGCCACCCAAACCGCCCGCGCTGCCCGCACTGCCCACACCGCCCGCGCCACCCGCGCCATCCGAACCGCCCGCGCTGCCCGCACTGCCCACACCGCCCGCGCTACACGGGCCGCCGGGGGAGGCCGGGCCGGCATCGCCGGCATACATAAATGAGCAGGCCGTGTGTGAAGCGTATGGGCGGCGAATCGTCTCCACACGTCGGGGTCGTCGGACTCGGCGAGGTCGGCAAGGCCTACGCGTCGATCGTCGCGGACCTCGGGTACGACCTCGTCGGCGTCGACGCCGACGCGAACGCGCGCGGGGAGTTCGAACGGGAGTACGGAGTCGAGACCTACGACGACCTCACGGCGATCTTCGAGGCGGAGATCGACGCCGTCGTCGTTTCGACGCCCAACAGTTACCACGAGGTCGCGGCGGTCCAGTCCCTGGAGGCCGACCGCGACACGTTCATCGAGAAACCGCTCGCGCACAACTACGAGAGCGCACAACGCATCGTCGCCGCCGCCGAGGAGAGCGAGGGGGTCTGCATGGTCGGGTTCTACTTCTCGTTTTTCGAGTGGGTCGAGGCGCTGAAAGCCGAGATAGACGCGGGGCGGTTCGGCGAGATAACCCACGTCGAGGGGCGGTACCTCTACCGTCGGGGGGTGCCCCGCCGCGGGTCGTGGTACACCTCCAGCGAACTCGCCGGCGGCGGCGTCCTCCAGGACAAGGGGTCGTTCATGCTGCACCTGCTGGCGTCGTTCGGCTTCCCGCTGGACCGGATCGAGTCGGTCGCGGCCAAGACCCGGACGAACTTCGCCCACGAGGAGTCCTACTCCGCGGCGGGCGGGTGGGGGGCCGAGGGACGGGAGGATATCTTCGACGTCGAGGACTCGGTGTCGGCGTTCCTCGAGTTCGAGGACGGGAAGACGGCGACGATCGAGACCGCCTGGGCACTGAACGGCCGGCGGGAACACAGCTACCAGATCCGGGGAACCGAGGCGGGCGCGTACCTCGACATGGACGAGGCCGAACTCACGGTCCACGGGATTGACGAGCGCGACCCCGGCAGCATCGTCGACACGGAGGTCCGCCCGGGGTTCTCGGAGGACGTCTTCGAGCCCGAGACCGCCTACGGGTTCGTGATCGACGAACAGCGGCTCCGCAGGCGGGCCTTCGAGACGTTCTGTCGCTGTGCCGCGGCGGACGAACGGCCCGAGCGCGGCCGTCCGGAGCGGGCGCTTGCCGTCCAGCGTGCCATCGCGGACATCTACGACGCCGCCGACGACCCCGGGATCGTCTGAATCGGTGCCTGGGCCGAAGACGAAGACTGGAACCGGGACGGGACAGTGATGTCACGGAATCCGAACGCGACCTGTCCCATTGGGCGGGGCCGGTCCCGTTCGACGCGACCAGTCCGATTCGACGGAGCCGGGGCCGAAGGGCAGTTTGCCCTCAGTCGCCGCCGTCCCAGATGCTGTCCATCTCCCAGACGTCAAGCGAGTCGACGTGGGCGTGGCCGCGCCGAGCGAGCAGCGAGACTCCCGTACTCTCCCGGCGCGCGGGGTAGACCCGCGTCGTCAGCGTCCGCCGGCCGTTGGCGAACACCTCCACGATGGACCTGTCGACGAACACCCGCACGTCGAGCCGTTCGCCCTCGCCCAGCGCGAGCGACGCGGCCTCGGGCGGGCGGGTGTGGACGTCCCCGCGTTCGCTCGACCGGCTCGTGTCGATCCCCAGCGAGTCGGCCCCGGCCCAGTAAGAGACGGTCGTCGCCTCCGCGCCGTCGGGCGAGCGCAACACCGAGAGGTCGACCTGGTCGGCGGAACCGACGTCGACAACCGCCCGGAGTTCGACGCTCTCGCCGACCTCGTCGGCCTCGAATTCGTCGCCGGCCGCCAGCGGGACGGACTCGACGCGGCGGTGGGTCCGGCGGAGCGCGGTCAGCTCGTCGGCCGGGGTCAACCGGAGGTCGCCGTCGACCAGCGAGAGGTCCCTGGGGAGGCTCACCACGCCCGCCCACCCCTCGCCGGGGTCGGCCCGCCAGTGTTCGCGGCCCTCGACCACGTTGAAGAAGGCGACCCGGCGGTCGCCCTCGTGGAGCACCGACGGCGCGTGGAGGTTGCTGTGGACCCGGGGGCCGTGGTTGAGCCGGCCGTGTCGCTCCACCTCGAAGCGCCCGGCCCCGGGGTCGAACTCCCCCACGTAGTACTGCGGGCCGCGGTCGTGGCTGAAGAACACGAGGACGTGGCGCCCGTCGACCGCGAAGAAGTTCGGGACCGCGCCGTCCTCGTCGGGGTCGGTGAAGAAGCCGTCCTGGACGAGCGGTCCCTCGTACTCCCACTCGACGAGGTCCTCGGAGGTGAACAGAAACTCCGTCAGCCGGCGGTCGGTCTTCCAGCCCGACAGCGAGTAGTAGGTCTCGCCCTCCCGCCAGAGACAGGGGTCGAATATCTCGTAGGGGGCCCCGTCGTCGATGGGGATGACCGGGTTCGCGTCGCATTTCTCGACCTCGGTCAGCAACGGTCCCTCGGCGGTGGCGACGCAGTTGCCCGCCCCGGTCCCGTAGTACATCAACACGGCGCGGTCGTCCTCGACGAGGGCCTGGCCGCTGTAACAGCCGTCCTCGGGCCCGTCCTCGGGCGAGAGCGCGACCGGCAGGTCCTCCCAGTGGACGAGGTCGTCGCTGACGGCGTGGCCCCAGTGCATCGCCTTGCTCCAGGGGGTCCCCTCGGGCACGTCCGGGGGCCAGAACTGGTAGAAGAGGTGATAGCGCCCGTTCCAGTACAGGGCGCCGTTCGGGTCGTGGAGGAGCCCCCCCGGCGGATGGAAGTGGTAGTCGGGACGGTACGGGTCGTCGCTGAACTCGCGCCGTCTGCGTGCGAAGTCGGCGACCTGTGGCGACTCGGACGTCGCTACCGGCCCCTCTCTCGCGCGGTCCATATCCTGTGAGTAGCTATCGACCGACATAAAAGTCACGGGGCGGCGGCCCCGACACGACGGCGAGGGGACCACGGGGAAGAGGCCCCGTCACGGTGCGGCAGTGGCGGTCGGGTCGGTCCTGGCTCTAGCGGCCGGGAGCCAGGGTGGTTCCGTGAGGGTGGCGGACCCGACCTCGGTGAACGCGAAGCTGTACCGGACCCTGTTGGCGCCTCCCTCGGGGTCCGTCCGGTAGGTGGCGTTCAGCCGCCCGACGAACCCCGAGGGAGCGACCACGGCCTCGACGGAGTAGTCGTAGACGTCGCCGACGAGCGGGATCGCGATCGGGTAGCGGTCGCGGTGGGCGGTGACCTCGTAGTAGCGCCTGCCGTCGACCCGCGTCACCGACACCGTGGCGTTGGGGACCGCGAGATAGATCCCGACCGACTCCCCGGAGAGACGCGCCAGGCGACGGCTCGCGTCGGTCGCCGGCTCGACGCGGTAGGCCGGCTCGGCGCTCGTACTGTCCCCGAACCGGTAGAGCCACCGGCCGTCGGCGTACCGCTGTTTGTCGCGGGGCCGGTCGTAGACCCCGCGGGCGAACATCGGTCGCGGGTCCAGCACCCGGTGGTAGGTCGTCCCGTTGACGAAGGTCACCCGGCGTTCGAACGAGACCAGCGACGAGCCGTTGCCGTAGAAACGGCGTTCCCGGTCGACCCAGACGTAGCTCGTGCTCGCGGCGGCCCGGACGTGTGCTCGCACCAGCGCGTCGACGTCGACGACGCCCGCGCCGGTGACCCCCGGCGGGAGCGTCGGCCCCTCGGTCGTCTCTGTGGGGACCTCCAGGGGCGTCACCGTCCCGGTCTCGGCCCCCGTCCCGCCCCCGAGCAACGAACAGCCCGCGAGCAGGACTACCAGTGCCACGGCTGCCGTCCGCGTCGCCATACCCGCCGTTTGGACCGGGGCGACAAAAACGTAGGGCCCACCGCCCGGCCCCGCCGACCACGCCGGCCGTGATATACTCGTGGGGGCGAACCCTCGAAATACTTAAATATAAGTTTCCAGAGACAATTTTAACCCACGTGTGACAGAGTAAGATTTTACTGTCGGAAGTGAGCATAAGGGAATATGGTTCAGCGCCCGTCCGGGGAAGAGACGGTCGTGAGTGGGGACCCGCCCAGGTCCCGATGGACGCGCGAGCAGGCCGCGCGCATCGAGCGCGACGAGTCGACGGTCGCACCGATAGTCTACCCGCCCGAGCACAGGCCCAACGAGGACGTCCACGTCTGGGACACCTGGCTGTTGCGGGACAGACACGGCGAGGTCGTCGAGGTTGACGGCTGGCGGGTGGCGTTCTCGCTGACGGCGCCGGTCGAGACCCTCCCGGGGAAGCGCCACGACATCGCGACGATCCGGTATTTCTATTCGGCGGACGGCCGCGAGTGGGAGGCGGGCGGTTCCGTCTTCGACGGCGGCGCCCTCGGCCAGCGCCAGTGGGCCGGGTCCGCGCTCTACGACGACGGCGACCTCTATCTCTTCTACACGGCCGCGGGCGAGCAGGGGGCCGACGTGCTGGAGTACAGCCAGCGCATCGCCGGCGCGGCCGGGGGACGAATACGGACCGGCGGCGACGGCGTCGACGTCGAGGGACACTGGAGCCACGAGGTGCTCCTGGAACCGGACGGCGAGTGGTACGAGGCCGAAGAGCAGTCCCGCGGGATGATCTACACCTTCCGGGACCCGTGGTTCTACGAGGACCCCGCGACGGGCGAGACCCACCTCCTCTTCGAGGGCAACACGCCCGTCCCCCCGGGCAGCGCCGAGTGTGACGGCCACGCCGACCAGCAGGAGTTCAACGGCTGTGTCGGGGTCGCCGTCTCGGAGTCGGGCGACCCGATGGAGTGGGAACTGCGCCCGCCCATCCTCGACGGGGTCTGTGTCAACCAGGAACTCGAACGGCCACACGTCGTCCGCCGGGACGGCCGGTACTATCTCTTTATTTCCAGCCACGAACACACGTTCGCGCCGGGACTGGACGGGTACGACGCCCTCTATGGCTACGTCGCCGACGAGCTGGGTGGCCCCTATCGGCCGCTCAACGACTCCGGGCTCGTGGTGACGAATCCCGCGAATGCGCCGTTCCAGGCGTACTCGTGGATGGTCTACCCCCACGACGAGGACCTGCTCGTCCAGTATTTTTTCAACTACTACGAGTTCGACGGCGACTCGCTGGACGCGATCGGTCACCTCCCCGACGCCGAACAGGCCCGACGGTTCGGCGGGACGCTCGGCCCGACGCTCCGGGTGACCGTCGACGGCGACCGGACGCGCGTCCGCGGGGCGCTTCGCCACTGGCAGTTGCCCGTGCGCGGCGAACCGCTCCCGGACCTGATGCTGGGGAGCGGGCGCGGCTCCGTCTCGCTCGGCGACGGATCGGGCAGCTACTACCGGACCGACGACGCCTGACCTTACCTCCCTGACCACCCCTAACCTGACATACCTGTCCGTACCCGGTCTTGCCACCTTACCTGGCGTCCCCGGCCTGCCCGGTCTCGTCCGGCCCTCCTCCATCTTGCCCGACCTTCCCCCGACCCGACCGGCCCCGGCTATCTACTCCCGGACTCGTCGACTGGACAGAGGCGTCGGCGGAGAGCTCGTCGAACGTGGCGTCGGCTCGTCGCGGGGCAAGAGAGGCGTCCGGGGCAAAACGCGGCGTCGCGGGGCGTCCTCAGCTGACCTGCGCGCCGTCGTCGCCGGCTTCGGCTTCCCCGTCGTCGGCCTCGGCGGTCGCGGCTTCGCGCACCACGCCGTGCGAGAGGGCGTCACCGGTCTGCATGTCGAACAGGTGGATCCGGGCACGGTCGATGACCACCTCGATGGACTGCTCCTCGACGATGTCGGTGTCGGGGTCGACGCTCATCAGCAGACCCTGGCGCTCCTCGACGTCGCCCATCCCCGACCCGCTTTCGCCGACCGGCTTGAGGTAGACGAATATCTGGTCGCCCATCGGTTCGAGCACGTCGGTCTCGACGCCGAGCGGCTGGCTCGGGTCATGGGCCTCCTCGCGGTTGTCCGCGAGGTACAGGTCCTCTGGGCGCACGCCCATCTCCACGTCGTCGCCGTCCTCGAGTTCCTCGACCACGGTCGCGTCGAAGTCGACGCTGTAGTCGTCGGTGTCAAGCTGGCCGTCGTTGATCGTGGCTCGGGCGAAGTTCATCGACGGCGAGCCGATGAACCCGGCGACGAAGCGGTTGGCTGGCTCGTTGTAACAGACCAGCGGCGGCGCGATCTGCTGGAGTTCGCCCTTGTTGAGGACCGAGATCCGGTCGGACATCGTCATCGCCTCTGCCTGGTTGTGCGTGACGTAGATGATCGTCGTGTCCAGTTGCTTGTGGAGCCGCTGGAGTTCGGTCCGCATGTTCACGCGGAGCTTGGCGTCGAGGTTGGCCAGGGGCTCGTCCATGAGGAACACCTCGGGCTCGCGCACGATCGCGCGCGCGATGGCGACGCGCTGGCGCTGGCCGCCCGACATCTCGCTGGGCATCCGGTCAAGCATCCCCTGGAGCTGGACGACGCGTGCCGCCTCGTCGACGCGTTCGTCCATCTCCTCTTGCGGGAAGTCACGCAGCCGTAGCCCGAAGGAGATGTTGTCGTACACGTCCATGTGCGGGAACAGCGCGATGTTCTGGAAGACCATCGCGATGCCCCTGTCCTTGGGCGGGAGGTTCGTCACCTCGCGGTCGCCGATCTCGATGGTGCCCGAGGTGGGCTTGGTGAGACCGGCGACCGTCTCCAGCGTCGTCGACTTGCCACATCCCGACGGGCCGACGAGCGTGATGAACTCGCCGTCTTTCAGGTCGAGGTTCATGTTGTTGACCGCCGTTACGTCTCCGTATTCTTTCGTGACGTCGGTGAGTTTGACTCGTGCCATGTGTGGTCACTCCTTGAGTGCTCCCTGGGTGAGACCGCTGATGATCTTCTCCTGTGCTACGACGACGAGGATGGCCACCGGGATGATGGCCACCAGGCTCGCCGCCGCCTGGAGGTCGTACCGCACCGTGTAGCGGGTCTGGAAGGCGAGGACACCGTTGACGATGGGCGCCCACTCCGAAGCCTGGTCGCCGGTCATCAGGAACGAGAAGAAGAACTCGACGTACGTGGTGATGAACGTCAGGATGCCGGCGGTCGCGACCCCTGGTGCCGACAGCGGGACGACCACGCGAAACAGCGCGCCGAGCCGCGTCGTGCCCTCGATCCTGGCGGCGTCCTCCAGTCCGTCGGGGATCTGGGAGTAGAACGTCGTCAGGATGAAGATCGCCAGCGGCATCGCGAAGGCGCTGATCGGCGTGATGACCGCCGCCGGGGTCTGGTAGATCTCGACCGGCAGCGTGAACAGCCCCAGCATCTTGATCTGCTGGTTGAACGCCTGGAACAGCGGCAGGAACAGCGTCGCCGGCGGGAAGAAGCTGATGAGCAGCAGCGAGAACAGCAGGACCTTCTTCCCCTTGAACCGGAGGCGCCCGAAGGCATAGCCCGCGAGACTGCCCACGACCAGCACGATCAGCGTCACCGACACGGCGTAAAACAGGCTGTTGAACATGTACCGGGCGAAGGGGATACGCTGGAAGATCACGATGAACGCCGAGAAGTCAAACGTCGCCGGAATCAGTGGGATGTCACTCTGGCCCGGCGGCGTCATCGCCACCGCGAACAGCCAGTACAGCGGGAACAGCGTCGTGGTCAGCAGGACGCCGGCCCCGAACACGCCCATGACCGCGTAGGCCTTGTTGGGGTGTTCGATCCAGTCTCTGGCCCACTGCTGGATCCGCGTGCGGTCTTCGTCCTCATCTTCGTCGTACGTTTCCGAGTCCGGATGGTCTTGTGCGTCGATACTCATGCTGGCCCCAGCTCCTGGTCACTGCGTCGGATGAACACGAGGTACACCGAGATGAACAGTCCCACGACGACCGCGATCAGCACGCTGGCGGCGGCGGCCGACCCGTACAGCGCCGACGACCCGAACATCAGCTGGGTCACGAGACACGTCATCGACGGCAGCGTCGTACAGCCGACAGAGGTCGACTCGATGACCCCGTAGACGCGCAGGGCGCCCATCGTCCGGAACAACATCGCGACCATCAGCGCCGGAAACACCAGCGGGAACGTGATGTACCGGAACCGCTGCCAGGTCGACGCGCCCATCACGTCCGCCACCTCGTAGAGGTCCTGATTGACGCTCTCCAGGCCGGCCAGGATCAGCAGCGCCATGAACGCCGACGTCTTCCAGATGTCCGTCACCGTCACGATGACGAACCCGTCGAAGGTCGTGTTCAGCGGGATGCTCGAGAAGATCCCGAGTTGCTGGAGCGGCTCGGTCAAGAGACCGAAGCCCGGTCGGAACATCAGGAAGAAGATCATCCCCTGGATGACGATCGGGATCGACCACGGGAGGATGATCAGGACCCGGACCCACCGTCGGCCCCGGAAGTCCTTTTTCATCAACATCGCGTACGCGAACCCGAGCAACGTCTCGCCGACGACGGTGATGATCGCGAACAGCAGGGTCATGAAAAGCGCCTGCTGGAGGATCGGCACCTCGAACGACGGGTCGAGGAACGTCGCCGGCGCCAGGGCGTTGTTGTTTGTCAGCAACTGGACGTAGTTCGTGAGCCCGGTGAACTCGCCGAGTTTGCCCCCACCGAGGACGTCGTCGGCGAAAAACGACATCCGCAACGCCTCGAACAGCGGCCAGAACGCGATGACCACCAGCAGCGCGAACGCCGGCGCCAACAGCAGGTACGCGTACGCCTGCTCGCTCAGGTTCTCCATCCAGTTCCCGACGCGGGTAATGACACCCCGACTCTCACCCGCTTGCTGTTCAACTGCCATGGAGGCAACCACCTCCAGGCTCGGCTGGCCGTATCATTTTACCGAGCATAGAAGGGGATCATCCCGGCCAGTCACTTGAAGGTAGCGGTCGTTGTGGATCGATCCCGTCAAATATCGCGTCCCGACCCGGGACGGACGTCCCGCGGACGGGTCTCGGCGCGACCGGTGTTCGGGTCGGTGCCCGAGCCGGGGGTGGTCCGGTAACCCCACAGTTCGCGACCGTCGCTCGCGCGCCACGGACCGGTGCGTGCCGGCCTGGGTCGGTGGTCGGTGTGTACCGAGAAACGAGGACAGACCGCGTCGGTCGAGGACGTTACCCGCCGGCCTGCTGCTCGATGGCCTCGATCTTCTCGGCCATCGTGCTGGCGGCCGCTTTCGCGGACTTCTCCTTGCGGAGTGCGGCGTTGACCTCCGTCGAGACGACCGTCCGCTGGTTCGGCCAGACCTGCGTGGTCGGGCGCGGGATCATGTTCTCGCCGGAGTACTGGAGCGGTTCGAAGTACGGCCCGTAGTTGTCGTGCTGCTCGACGTAGCTGAACACGTCGGCTTTGCCCGGCAGGAAGTTCATTGAGTCGAGTTGCTCCTGGTAGACCCCCTCGTTGAACCACGCCCTGAGGACTTCCTTCGCGGCCGGGATGTTGTCGGAATAAGGGTTCATCGACATGATCCACCCACCCTGGGCGTGCCAGGAGCCGTTGGGACCTTTCGGCAGGGGCATCACGCCGAGTTCGGCGTCGGTGCCCTCGAAGCCGTCGGCGGCGCCGCCGATCGCGTAGGTCCAGTTGCGCTGGGCGACGGCGTTCAGTTCGGTGTCGAACTGGGACTTCGTGTCGGGTTCGATCCACCCGGCGACCTCCGTCGGCGAGATGGCCTGCACGTCCATCGGCGACTCACCCTCGCCGTGGATCAGGTCCTGTGCCAGTTCGATGCCGTCGATAGCCTTCTCCTCGCCGATGGTGACCGGGCGGTCGCCGATTGGTCCGAACAGGTTGTCGTGGCTGCCGAAAAAGTACCCGCCCATGCTCGTCAGGAACTCGTTGAACGTACAGCAGGACAGCCCGACGTAGTTGTCACCCTGCCAGAGGTGGCCGTAGTCGACATCGTCGGCCTCGGCGTGAGCTTCCGAGACGAGCTCAGAGAATTTCGCCCAGGTCGGCGGGTTCGTCTTCCAGTTCTCGAAGTCCGAGTCGCCGTATCCCGCCTTCTTGAACAGGTCCTTGCGGTACTGGATCGTCGGGAAGTCCGGGAAGACCGGGACCGAGTACAGGTCGCCGGTCTCCGGGTGCTGGCCCGTCTGAACCATCGACTGGATGCCCTCCTCTTTGACCTGCGAGATGAAATCGGCGGACATCTCCTCTTCCAGGTTGACGAGGTCACCCCGCACGATGAAGGGGATCGTCCACCCGTTGTCCGTCATCACGAGGTCGGGGTCCCGCGCCTCGGAGTCGAGGGCGATCTTCAGTTTCTGCTGTTTGCTCCCCGTGGCTTGGGGCCCCGTCGTGAACGTGACGTCGACCGAATCGGGCAGGCCGGCGTCGTACAGTGCCTGCTTGTCGAAATCCTCCTCCCAGCCCGAGCCGGCGAAGATCTTGACTTCCCCGCCGATCTCTCCCGCCGAAGTACCCGACGTCCCACCGTCGCTGCCACCGTCGCCGTCGCTGCCGCCGTCGCCGTCACCACCACTGCTACATCCGGCAAGCCCGGCCGTCACGCCCGTCGCGCCGATGGCTTTCACCAGACGGCGCCGGGATATCCTGCTCTTGCCACGCTTTTCCGGACTGTTTGAGTCAGTATCAACCATGCAGTTCCCACGTCTCTCTTCTAGCATATAAATATTTGGATGCCGGAGGTCTGAGTGGCCGGTACGGCGGACGTGCGGCCGGTCCTCGTCGCCTCGGCTCGAGTCGACGACGGCGGAAAACCGAGGGTTCAAGCCTGGCCAGTCCTCGTCGCGTCGACAGGAATCGGCGGCGGGGTGCCGGGGGCTCAGGTCTCGGGGAAGGTGTAGAGGCTGTGGCCACACTCCGGGCACAGCGAGACCGGGCGAGGGTTGGCCGTGCGCCCGCCACAGCAGTCGGCGGTCGAGGACTCGACGAGAGCCGTCTCACAGACCGGACAGGTGTCGAGAAACGCCCGGAGCGCGCGGGCGGCGGTCGCGCTCGTCCCGGGGTCGGTCCCCGCGTCGAGCGCGTCGAGCGCCCGGACGGCCGCGGCCTCCGCGACCGCGACCGGCCGCGAGAGGAAGACCTCCCCCTCCCCCTCCCCGGCCAGCCGGACCCACGTCCCTCCGTCGACCTCGTGGGTCGTCACCGCGGGGTCGCCGGGCGCGGCCCCGGCCACCGCGGCGGCCAGGTCCTCGTCGGTCGCGTCCCGGAGCCGGTCCCACTCGCGGCGCCAGGCGTCCTCGAATGCCGGCGACAGGAGCAGGTCCTCGCCCTCTGCGACGAGGACGCCCCCCTCGAGCAGCGTCTCCAGGACGGCCTCGGGGTCGGACGGGTCCGTCCCGGACAGCGAGCCGGACTGGCCCTCGGGGACGGACGCCGCGGCCGAGGACCCCGTGAAACCGACCGGCAGGTATTCGGCGAGCCGGGGCGCGAACTGCGGCGTGTACGGGACGAGGTACCCCCGGATCCAGATGGCGGCCGTGCCGACGACGGCGACGGCGACCCCCAGCGGGGGCCACGCGACGCCCGCGACGACCGCGGCCACGCCGAGGATCCCCGCGTTCACGACTGTACACGGCCAACACCGGTTCCGGCCGGTGTATTCGGGCCGCCTGATCCCGTCCAGCACTGTCACGCGCCGGTCACCTCCGCCGTCGGGGACGCTCCCGGACGTGACGCGTCGGTCGGTCGGTCGACCATACCGCCGCTGAATCGCTCCAGACACAAAAACGTCCGCCAGTGTCCGGCGCGCCGGAACGACTCCGAGGTACCGACGCGGGCGGACCGCGTCGGCCGGCCTCCCATTCGCACCGCGACGCCGGTGAGACACGCCGGGTGCAAGCGCGCGACGGGCACGGCCCGGTTCGCGGTGACCCACCCGGGCGTCCCGGCCCGGGTCACCGGATCTCGGTGATCGTGGTCTGGATCGCACGGATGTCCTCGACGACGGCCCCGTAACCGCCGACGGTGTACTCCTCGCCGTCGTCGGCCCGGATCCGGAGCGCGGCCTGGACGAACTGCTGTGCGAAGGCCACGTCGCGGTCCTGGTAGAGGTCGGTGTAGATGAGGTCGATGACCTCGCCCTCGACGGTGACGACGTCGTGGGTCCGGGTGTCGATGCCGTCGACGCGGATCCGAACGGTCTCGTCGCCGGTCCGGAGCGTCTCGATGTCGGTGATGAGGTTCCTGATCGAGACGTACGTCTCCAGGCGGCCGACGGCCGCCGAGTAGAGCGTGTCCCAGGGCTCCCAGAGCTGGAGCTGGAAGAACCAGTGGAGGACCGAGGTGAGGGTGTTGTCGTCGACGACGAGACCGTACTCGCCGTCCCACTCGTTGTTGATCGCGAAGACGGCGACGGAGCCGTCGACGAGCGCGACGAAGGGCATGTTGGTCTCGCAGTCGCGGACCTCGGTGGCCACCTCGGGGAACAGCTGCGGGAGGTCCTCGGGCACCGGGGCGTCGGGCTCTTCGGTCAGTGCGACCCGGACGGTCACGCCCCGGTCGAGGGCGCCGGCGAGCGTGTCCCGCAGTTCGGGGACCTCGTCGGCCGACACGCAGACCTGGACGACGTGGCCGGCCCCACCGATGTAGGCGGTGGCCTCCTGGACCGCCGCGGCGGCGGTCTGGAAGAGGCTGATGTCCGTTTGCTGGAACCGCGGGCGCTCCCAGCAGTCCTCCAGCTGTTCGGCGGCGTCGCGGAACTCGTCGGAGCGCCCGCGCAGTTCGTCGACCGCCGGCGTGACGTTCGCTATGCGCGCGCGCAAACGGTCCTGTTCGTAGGTCTCGACGTACCCCTCTTCCTCGAGGTTGCGCAACACGTCGTAGAGACGCGACCGCGGGACCGAGCAGACGTCGGCCAGTTCCGCGACCGAGGCGTCGCGCAACCGCAACAGCCCGACGTAGGCTTTGGCCTCGTACCCGGAAAAACCGGCGTCGGCGAGGACCGCCGCGAGTTCGTCGGCGTCGTCCATACGCCATGGGGGACCCGCCATCTGATAAACTTCCCGCTCACGCCCGGGGGTTTTGCCGCCGCGTTTCTCGATAGCAAACGCTTATACCGCGCCGCTTCCAACCCGAGTTATGGCAGCCGACCGGGTCAGCGCGGTCGAAACGTCGGTCGAGGTCATCGAGACGCTCGCTCGCCTCGAGAAAGCGGGTGTCACGGAGATCGCAAACGAGGTCGGCGGCTCGAAGGCGAACGTCCACAAGCACCTCAAGACGCTCCAGGCGGCCCGGCTGGTCCGACAGAGCGAGGCCGGCTACACGCTCGGTCACCGCTTCCTGCACTTCGCGACGACCGCACAGCAGACCGAACCCATCTACCGGGAGAGCCAGCAGTACCTCACGAACCTCGCCGACGTCACCGGCACGACGGCGACGCTCGTGGTCCGGGAGGGGCTCGACGGCGTCTACCTCCAGGTCGTCTCCCCGACGGACAACCGTACGGAGGCGCCCGAAGAGGGGACCCGCGCCCCCTTGCACGAACTGACCGGCGGGCTCGCCATCCTCTCGTGTTACGACACCGACCGCAGGACGGAACTGCTCTCGGAGCTGGTCGACTCCGAGACCAGGGCCCGGACCCTCCAGGACCGCCTGGAGACGATCCGCCAGCACCGAACCGCCATATCCGACCGCGACGGAGCCGGGAACGAGGACGGGGACACCCCCCGGGAGGTCGTCGCCCCCGTGACGGCCGGCGACGGCTACCCGGCGGGGGCGGTCGGGCTCTGGACCCCGGCGTCCGGCGACGAGGACGCCCGCGTCGAGACTGACCTCCGGAAACTCGTCCGCAACACCGCGACGACCATCTCCAACCGACTGACCCTAACCCGGTGAGCCGCCGGCCGTTCGTTCATCGTAAACACCCCCCCGAAACGCCACGAAAAAACATTATGTATACAGCGAGATTCCGGCGACCGCTCTCAGAACACCGCGTACACCGTCCCTCGCGCTCATCTGTATGTCACTGTGCCAGTAACAACAGAGAGCAGGGTCGGTCTACTCCCGGTCAGCCTTCGCGAGGCGAGTCGCGGCCCCAATATGACAGTACTACAAATGTAATCTCGGCCGGGACCACGGGAGCTAGGCGCGAACGGACCAGTGAGCCTCGGCGGGTGCCGGCACCGGCCCGGCCCGGGACGGATCCACCCACGACCGGTGCCGGAACACAACTCGGATTACAATACTAACCTCGCAACCTCTCGTCGCCACGCGTGTTTTGCAGGACGCAAACCGCCAGAGACGGCGAGATCCCGGGCTCGTTGCAGGGAAAGACCGCAGACCGGCCGACGCGGCCGACGACGACTGAGGACCGCGCAGTCGGCCGGGTTCTCCGCCACCGCAGAGAAGGGGTCTCCCGGTATCGCTCGTCGGCCGAGTCCGGTGCCGGCCGACAAAGACCTGGTTTTATTATCGTGGTCGCGTAGTTCCGATCGATGTCAATCGACGAAACCGAGTTCAGAAACGTGATGGGCAACTTCGCGACCGGGTGTACCGTCGTCACGTTCCCGGACACGCCGCCACACGGTATGACGGCCAACGCCTTCTCCAGCGTCTCGCTCGACCCGCCGCTGTGTCTGGTCTGTGTCGACCACGACACCACCAGCTACGAACTGCTCTCGAACGGCGAGATGGAGTCGTTCGCCGTGAACATCCTCGAACGGTCCCAGCAGGACCTCGCCGAGTACTTCGCCAACATGACCGAACTCGACGAGGACCCCTTCGAGGACCGCCCCACCACGTCGGGGGTCGAGGGCGCGCCGGTCTTCACGGACTCGCTGGCCTACGCCGACTGCACGCTCCACGCCGCCCACCCCGCGGGCGACCACACCATCTACGTGGGCTACGCCGAGGACGCGGAGATCCTCGACGAGGACGGCGACCCACTGACCTTCTTCCGGGGTGGGTGGGGGACCACGACGAGCGAGTGACGGCGACGGGATAGATACGTCACGGTAGTTGTATGTAACGATGCGTGAAAGGCACTGTGGATACGACGTATAGGAAGTATGGTACCCGCGTTCGTCAGGGGGAGTTACAAGGGCAAGTTCGTCCTGTCGATCCTGGTGATCGTCCTGGTGGTCGGTGCGGTCGGCGCGGTCGGGTACGCCGACGTTCGGGACACTGTCAGGAGCGACACGGAGGAGACGCTGCGGTCGGCCAGCGCGGCCGACGCCGAGGCGACCAGCGAGGGGTTCGGCGCGCTCGCGATACACGTGGTGAACTTCACCACGGGGACGGTGGACGCGAGCACGAACCAACCGCTCGACGGGACGCCGCTCTCGGAGATAGACGAGCCCTGGGCCGACACGGCGGCCCTCGAGTCGGTCGACCCGGAGACGATCCGGACGCTCCATACCGCCTACCGGTCGGACCTCGAAGGCCGACACGTGCTGGCGACGGTCGGTCGCACCCTCTACGGGGACCGGGGCGTCGTCGTGGTGAGCTCCATCGGCGCCGACTGGGGCGGTTCGTCAACCCCCAGCATCAGGAGGCGGCCACCCTCATCAACGCCGACGAGGTGGTCCTGAGCGTCACCTCCGAGGGCGGTGAGCGAACCGTGAACACGGACGGCGCCAGCGTCATCGGGGAGCCGTCGTCGTTGCAGGCCGACCCCGGCGTGGCCCCGCGCTTCGGGGCGGGGAGCGACCGGGTCCCCGCCTTCGCACCCGTCGACACCGGGGCCGACAACTGGGTCTACGTGACCAGCGTCCGCAAGAGCGAGGCGTTCGCGCTGGCGAACACGGCCGGGCAGACGGTCGTGTTCATCGTCGCCGACTCGGCGCAGTTCTCCGCGGCCGTCTCGGAACTGGCCGAGGACTCCTACGTCGGGACGCTCTCGATGCTGCGGCTCCGCTCGCTGCCCGAGAGCGTGAACCCGGCCGGCGGCCGCGGGTAACCCGCACTCTCGGCTGTCGGCGGGCGGGACCCCCTCGACGGAAGCCAGCCAGCGGCGGGTCCGCGCTCGTTCGAGGGGACCGACCAGCCAGTGAAGCGGCGGGAACGCGCGATCGCGGCTATCGACGCCGATACCGAGTAGAAAGTGTCTAATAGGAGGCGATACAATACCAAGCGTATGTCGGACGACGACAACGAGGGCGGTTCGGTGACCGCAACGGTGGAATTGAGCGGCAATTACGAGCAGATCGCGGAGATTCTGGCCGTCGAAGAGGCTGAGTATCCCGAGCTGTCCGTCGTCGTCGAGGAGATGGGCGCGGTCATGGACATCGTCACCCAGACCGGCGGCGCGACCAAGAGCCGGATCGCCGACGACCTCCCGCCGGGCGTCTCCGACGACCTCGACGCCGACGGGGTGATCCACGTGTTGCGGACCCTCGAACTGTACGGGCTGGTCCGACTCGACGGGAACACGTGGCGGCCGGGACCGGCACTGGCCAGCGAGTGAGGTTTTTCGGAGGCCACCACCCCGACACGGAAATTACAGTAATATGGTTGTCAGGGACCCCGGGGGACGGGCCCGTCGTCCCGCGAGAGGTCGGTGACCGTCTCCCAGCGCTCGAAGTACGACTGGCGGCGTTCCCCGTAGAGGTTGGCCACCTCGGGGTCGGGCTCGATCCGGCGTTCGGTCCCGAGGAGGTGGTCGCTGGCCTCGCTCGCGTCGTCGTAGACGGAGGTGATGAGCGCCGGGGGGATGAGCAGGCCGGCGGTCGTCCGGGACTGCATCTCGACGACGGGCCGTCGCCACACCGACGAGCGGAGGTCGTCCCACCACTCGAAGGGCGGGTCGGTCCGGCCGGTGACCTCGCTCATCATCCGAACGGTGTCGATGCTGGTGTCGAACAGGTCCTCTATCTTGCGGATGTAGGTGTGTTCCGCCAGCGCGATACCGGTCGTGATCCCGCGGGCGAATCGGCCGGTGACCGCCTCGGCCGTGAGGTCGCTGTCGTGGGCGATCCCCAGCACCGACGTGCCCAGTTCCGGGTCGAAGAAGGGGCTGCGCCGACCCTGGAGGAAGACCTCGTACTCATCGCCGGCGGGCGTCTCCCGGGCCAGTTCGAGTCCCCGCCGGGGCGAGCAGTCGAACAGCCGGTCACAGAACCACTCGAAGACGGCACCGCTGTCGAACGACGCCCCCGGGAGATAGCCATCGAGCGGGTGGCGGTGGTAGTACAGCGCGTCGTCGGCGGTGATCGACTCCGAGACGTACTTGACGAGGCTGGTCGCACCGACCGTGATGCTGAAGTCGCCGGGTTCGATGCAGTCGGTCGCCAGCGCCGAGGCACTCCCGTCGGTCACCCCCTGGTAGAGCTTGATCCCCGAGAAGCCGGTCCGGTCGGCGAGTTCGCCGTCCGCGACGCCGATGTAGGTGCCCGGCGGCCGGATCGTGGGAAACAGGTCCAGCGAGAGGTCCAGCGCCTCGATCAGGTCGGTCCGCCACTCGGGCAGCGACGGCGTGATGTCGGCGCCGAACTTGAGCGCGTTCGTCCAGTCGGTCTCGACGTTGCGCCACCGCGTCGAGCGGCCGTACCGGAGCCGGTAGAGCAACCACGTCGTCGGGCTGAGCACCCACTCCGCGTCCGCGAACCGGCTGGGGTGTTGCTCGCGGAGCCCCAGGAGCTTCGCCAGCGGGCTCGTCGCCGACAGCGCGACGTCCAGCCCGGCCGAATCGTCGGTCACGTCCAGGGCCTGCAACCGCCGTGCCTGTTCGGGCGCGGAGTCGTAGTACATCTGGGGCGGAAAGACGGGCTCGCCGGTCCCGTCGACGACCACGAGCGTCCCCGACGTGCTCGCGACCGAACAGATGCCGCTGTCGGGCAGTTCGGGCGTCGCCTCCCTGAGCGCCCGCTCCCAGGCGACCGCCGTCTGGTCGCCGATAGCCGTCTCGCCAGCGTCCAGCAGCCGCCCGTCCCGTGCGTAGACCGCGACGCGAACTTCCGCCGGGCCGAGTTGGACCCCGACCAGCCGTGGGTCGCTCATATCCCCCACGTGGCCGCTGGGGAGTCTTAAATTCGGTGTTGCGGTCCGGCGGCCGGTCCCCGCTGTTCTCTATCGGAAAACATTTTCCCCGACCCACCTGCTTTCAAACACCCACGCTCGAACGTTCAGATGCGCTTTTTCGACGGATTGCTATCAGACAGATCAATACTTCCCGCTGTCTCACTCGATTTTACGAGAGTAAACAAATTTTAGCGATAGAGAACGATTCGCCGGCCCGGTCCAATCCTCACCGCTCGGTCCGGGCCGATCCGGACTGGTCCGGGCCGGTTGGTGCGCCGGTCGCGGGGGCGGACAATGGATGCGGGCCGGTCGGCGGATGCGGGGCGGTCCGCGGGGGCGGTCAGGTGTTGGTGAGATTGAGTTCGATCACGTTGGCGGCGCTGCGGACGAGGTCGGGGACCTCGTCGGTGAACCGGGCGTCGCGCATGCGACTGGTCGGGCCCGAGACGCTGATCGCGCCGACGACGCGGTCGTCGTCGGTCGTGATCGGCGCGCCGACACACCGGAGCCCGGTCATCCGTTCCTCGTCGTCGAGCGCGAACCCCCGTTCGCGGACCGTCGCCAGGTCCCCGGACAGCGCCTCGCGGTCGGTGACCGTCTCGGGCGTCCAGGCCGCTAGCCCGTGGCGGTCGACGATCCTCTCGACCGCGGCGTCCGGGAGGTGCGCGAGGATGGCCTTCCCCAGCGCCGTCACGTGGAGCGGACACCGGTAGCCCGCGTAGGTGTCCAGCGCCACCGCCTGGTTGCCCTTCGAGCGGTGGAGGTAGACGCCCCGGCCGTCCTCCTCGGTCATGAGGCTCGCCATCTCCCCGGTCCGTTCGGCCAGCCGTTCGACCTCCGGTTCCGCCACGTGGTAGAGGTCCATCTCGTGGCGGGCGTAGCCGCCGAACTCCAGGAACCGGAGCCCGAGCCTGTACTCCGGGTCGTCGTGGACCACGAACCCGTCCTCCCGGAGCGTGCTCAGGTGGTTGTGGACCGTGCTCTTGTTCATCTCCAGCTCCGCCGCGAGTTCGGTCACCCGGGCGCCGTCCCGTTGTTTCAGGGCCTCCAGCACCCGGACGGTCTTCTGTGTCGCCGCGACCGGATGTTTCGCCTCGTGGGCCATACTCTCTTTCGCGGGCCCTCCCGTAAATAGTTTGTTCCCTATCCGAGAACGAACGTTTCGATTCGGAGAACTCACAGAATATTTGCCGGCCGCGAGAAACGGCTTCAGATGCGCCCTCAAAACGGTACTTCCGGATATATGAGTCACTGCTTCCGATTCTAAATGAGAGAACAGACTGTACCGGCAGCGATGCGGGGGGCGCCCGGATTGGCGACCGGCGATAGGAACGTTTCCCGGAATGGAAACCGGCTTACGGACGTCTCCCGGGCCGGGCGCCAGCGATGAAACGGCGTCTCCCGGACGGAGCCTGGCGGCGACGCGGACCCCGCCCGGGCAAAGAACGACGAGGATACGGTCCTCGCCCGAGCGCCGCCGGGCGTGGCGTCACTCGGAGGGACTGACCGAGACTTCGACCGACTCGTCGGCCAGCAGGTCGGTCTCGAAGAAGGCGGCGAGCGCGAGCGCGTCGGTCAGCGTCCCGACGAGGCCGTCCAGGAACTTCGCGGCGTCGGCGCCGTTGAGCACCCGGTGGTCGAACGACAGCGAGAGCGTCATGGCGCCATCGTTCCGGACGCGACCGACGCCGAGGATGGCCACCTCGGGCGGGTTGATCACCGGGTCGAAGCTGTCCACGCCGAACGGTCCGAGGTTCGTGATCGTGAAGGTCCCGCCGGCGAGGTCGTCGGAGGTGAATTCACCCGACAGCGCCCGGTCGGTCAGCCGCCCGCGGGCGTCCGCGACCGCCTCGACGGACTTCGCGTCGACCCGCGGGACGACAGGCGTGATCAGCCCCGCTTCGACGTCGACGGCGACGCCGATGTTGACCTCTTCTATGGGGCGGTGCTCACCGTCCTCGAAGAGGGCGTTGAACGCCGGCCGCGCCGCCAGTTCCGCGCCGGCGGCCCTGACCAGCAGGTCAGTCATCGACACGTCGGCCCCGGCGGCGTCAGCGGCCGCGCTGACGTTCCGGAGCGCGGTCGCGTCGAACTCCCGCTTGACCGTGACGTGGACCGCGTTCCGGTAGCTCTCGCCCAGGCGGTCGCTGATCGTCTGCTGGATGCCCGAGAGTTGGCGCGCCTCGCTGACCGTCCGGGTCGCGGCCCCGCTGTCGGCCGCCGCGGCGGCGTCCGGCGTCGTCTCCTTGAGGTAGTCCTCGATGTCGTCCTCGATGACAACGCCCTGCGGGCCGGTCCCCTCGACGCCCGCCAGGTCCACACCCTCCTCGCCGGCCAGCCGCCTGGCCCCGGGTGTGGCGCGGACCTCGCCGGCCTGGCCGTCCGTCGACGCCCCGCCACTGGCGGCCCCGTCGGACTCCGCGGCGACCTCGGCGGCGTGGTTCTCGACGTCGTCCTCGGTGACGACGCCCTGCGGGCCGGTCCCCGCGACTGCCGCCAGGTCGATGCCCTCCTCGCTGGCGAACTGTTGGGCGCCGGGCGTCGCCCTGACGTCCTCGGCGTCTCCCGTGTCACGCTCGCTCGCGGACGTCCCCTGTCCGCTCGCGCGCTGTCCGTCCCCGGTCGAGGCGGCCGCGACCGCCGCCCCGGAGCCGCCGCCCCCGGCCGCGCTCGACGCGCCGTCGTCGGCCGCGTCGGCGTCCTCGATCTCGGTCTCGTACTCCGAGAGGTCCTCGTCCGGCCCGGCGAGGATCCCGACCGGCGTGCCGGGTTCGACCGTCCCGCCCTCCGGAACCACGATACGCCGGAGCGTGCCTGCCTCGCGGGCCTCGACCTCGTTTGTCGCTTTCTCCGACTCGACGACTGCGACGACCTCGTCCTCGTCGACGGCCTCGCCTTCTCCGACCGCCCACTCGACGACTTCACCCTCGTCCATTTCCATGCCCATCTGGGGCATCCGGATGACGTATCCCATACACGTGAATTCGAAGCCTGATATTTATCTTCTTTCAACCTGAACGGCGCCGAACGGCCCAGCCGACGTTCACGGTCCGGTCCCACTCGTGAGGACCGTTTTCAGAACGGGAATTTTCAGCGCAAGTATTTTGTTTTCGTTCCACAGTGATCTGCCTCAAAGATGGGTAAGAGAAGCAAACTCGTGCCGCGGGCGGTTCGAAGCAGTTACCTGCGGAAGTTCACGCTGATCGTCGTCGTGATAGTGATAGCGACCGGAGCCTTAGGGTTCGTGATCCAGGGACAGGTGTCTGGATTGCTGGTCGAGCGCACCAACACCGAGGTGGAGTCGACGGCGCAACTCAACGCCAACAGCGTCGAGGCGTGGGCGGACGGGAAGCGACAGACCGCCCGGATGCTCTCGAACTACCAGGTGTCACAGACCGGCAACCTCACCGAGATACGGGAGCGTTACAGGGCCGAACTCCCGGAGCTCGGTGACGACGTCGTCGACATCCACTACCTGGCCTACGGGAGCGGAGAGCCCACGATCCACACCAGCACGGACGACGGCCTCGTCGGAACGCCGGGCGAGCCGGCGGGTATCGACCTCGGAACACTGGACGTCACCTGGCAGAACGGCTCGCTCGGGCCGTGGACCGAGGACATGCTGGTCTCGCACGTCTACCAGCGCAACGGGGTGAAACGCGTCGCGTTCGTCGCGCCGATCAGGGGCGACGACCGGTCGCGGGCCGTGATGGTCGTCGCCAACGCGACGGCGAGTTCCGCGGCGATGGACGCCTCCTTCGAGGGCGGGTTCACCCGAGCCGTCAACGACAAGTCGATCGTCGCGCTTTCCTCGGACCCGAAGCGGATCGAGCGGGAGTACCTGCGCGGGCGCGAGACGACGGCCTACGAGCGAGGGAGCCAGGGGCTCGTCGGCACGACCAGCATGACGACGACCGGCGGCCAGGAGTTGCTGGTCGGGTACGCGCCCGTCGAACGGACCGAGTGGGTCGTGATCACCCACGTGCCCAGGAGCGAGGCGCTCGCGCTCCAGCAGACCGTCTCGCGGAGCCTCCTGGCGCTCATCGGGCTGTTCCTCGCCGGCTTCCTGGTCGTCGGGTTCACCATCGGCCGGGGGACGACCAGGTCGCTACAGGACCTCGCCGGGAAAGCGCGCGAGCTCGAGGAGGGTAACCTCGACGCGGATATCCGGACCGACAGGGTCGACGAGTTCGGGACGGTCTACGACGCGTTCGGCGAGATGCGCGACTCGTTGCGCACGCAGATCGAGGAGGCCGAGCGCGCCCGCAAGGAAGCGGAGGTCGCCCGCGCGGAGGCCATGGAGGTCAACGAGTACCTCCAGGGGAAAGCCGAGGAGTACTCCGAGACTATGCAGCGGTGCGCGCGCGGCGACCTCACCGAGCGGATGGAGGCCGACGGCGAGAACGACGCCATGGACCGCATCGCCGAGGAGTTCAACGAGATGATCCGGGAACTGGAGATGACGACCGGCCAGCTCAAGAGCTTCTCGGTGGCGGTCCAGGAGGGCGGTGTCGAGGTGCGCGAGTCCGCTGTGGCGGTCCGCGACGCCAGTGAACAGGTCGCCGAGTCCATCCAGTCCATCTCCGACGGCGCCTTCGACCAGCAGGAACGCCTCGAGACCGTCGCCGACGACATCGAGGAGGCCGCCGACGCGCTCGAGTCGGTCGCCGGTGACCAGCCCGACGTCGCCGAATCGCTGGACCGGATCCGGGCGGTCGGCGAGTCCGTCCGGGAGGCCGCCGACCTCGCCGAGAACACGCTGGCCGAGAGCGAGACCGTCGCCGGCGCCGCCGAGGAACAAGCCGCCGAACTCACGGAGGTGTCCGGCCAGGCCGAGGAGCTGACCCGCAACGCCGAGTACCTCGCCGACGGCCTGGAGAACTTCGAGACCGAGCAGGAACACGAGTTCGTCTTCCAGACCGGGGCGGAAGCGCCCACCTCTGAAGGCCAGCAGGGCGGCCGATAACCGGCGCGGCGGCCGTCGCCGCCCGGGTTTACCCCCGGCTCGGGTGCCCGGACCGGCCCACCGAGAGCCGGCCCACGACAGGACGGGGCCCGACCGGTTTTCAGAGCGTGATAACTGGAGATTAATTGTTATGTCGAATCGTGCCGATCGGCGGTGTAATGACGGAGGACGACACCGCCGAACGCGCCGACGGGGGGGTCGAGGAGCCGGGAGGCGAGGGCACCGTTCCGGCGGCGGCCGAGCCCGGCGGCGAGCGACGCGAGTCTTCAAGCTTTTTGATGACGGACTCGCTCCTACCGAGTGACGATGGCATCCGAGACGACAGCGCGGACTGAGCTCCTCGTAATCGGTGCGGGGTCGGGCGGGTACGTCGCGGCGATCCGGGGCGGCCAGCTCGGCCTGGACGTAACGCTCGTCGAAAAAGGGGCCGTGGGCGGCGTCTGTCTCAACCACGGCTGTATCCCCTCGAAGGCGATGGTCTCGGCGACAGACCTCGCCCACGAGGCGGGCGACGCCGCGGAGATGGGCGTCTACGCCGACCCCGCGGTGGACCTCGAGCGCCTCGTCGAGTGGAAAGACGGCGTCGTCGACCGGCTCACCGGCGGCGTCGAACAGCTCTGCCGGGCCAACGGCGTCGAGGTGGTCGAGGGCCGGGCGGCGTTTCTCGACGATTCGACGGTCCGGGTCCACGACGGCGGCGCGGACGCCCCGGACCGGGTCGCGTTCGACGACGCGGTCGTCGCCACCGGGAGCCGGCCGGTGTCCGTCCCCGGCTTCGACTTCGGGGACGAGCCGGTCTGGAGTTCCCGCGACGCGCTCGCGGCCGAGTCGGTGCCGGACCGACTCGTCGTCATCGGCGCGGGCTACATCGGCATGGAACTGTCGACGGTCTACGCCAAACTCGGTAGCGACGTGACCGTCGTCGAGATGCTCGATGGCGTGTTGCCGGCCTACGAGGACGACGTCGGCGCGATAGTCCGCGAGCGCGCCGAGGAGCTGGGCATCGACTTTACTTTCGGCGAGGCCGCCGCCGGGTGGGAAGACAGCGGCGACGGGATCGCGGTCGCGACCGAGACCGAGTCGGGCGAGCGCCACGAGTACGCGGCCGACAGGGTGCTCGTCGCCGTCGGGCGCGAGCCGGTGACCGACGCGCTGGACCTGTCGGCGGCCGGCGTCGAGACCGACGAGGACGGCTTCGTCGAGACGGCGGCCAACGGGCAGACGGCCGTCGAGAGCGTCTACGCGGTCGGCGACGTCGCCGGCGAGCCGATGCTGGCCCACGCCGCGAGCACGGAAGGGATCCTCGCGGCCCACGACGCCGCCGGCGAGGCCGTCGACCCCGGCGACTGGATCGTCCCCGCGGCGGTGTTCACCGACCCCGAGATCGCCACCGTCGGCATGACGGCCGAGGAGGCCGAGGCGGTCGGGTTCGACCCCCTCGTCGGGGAGATGCCCCTGAGCGCGAGCGGCCGCGCCCTGACGATGGACGAGACCGCAGGGTTCGTGCGCGTCGTCGCCGCGAGCGACGGCGCACTGCTGGGCGCCCAGGTCGTCGGGCCCGAGGCCTCCGAACTGGTCGCAGAACTCGCCGTCGCGATCCGACAGCGCGCGACGCTGGAGGACCTCGCGGGGACGATCCACGTCCACCCGACGCTCTCGGAGGCGGTCATGGAGGCCGCCGAACAGGCGCTCGGACAGGCGATCCATACCACGAACTGAACTGTCGTCAGCGCGGCGCCCACACGAACCGTCGTCAGCGCGGCCCCGGCGCCCGGGCCACCCGCGGCCCCGCCGAAATCATTATTTGTCAGTACGAGAGATCGCTCTGGCAGACATGACAGCCGAATATTTGGTGGGTGTCGACATCGGAACGTCCGGGTCCTCCGGCGTCGTCGTCGACGGCGACCTGGAGGTGGTGGCGACGGCGTCGACGACACACGAGATGGACGTGCCTCGGCCGGGCTGGGCCGAACACGACGCGGAGGAGTGCTGGTGGGACGACTTCGTGGCGGTGTCGAACGAACTCCTCTCGTCGGGGATCGACCCGGACGAGGTCGCCGGGGTAGGCGTGAGTTCGCTGTTCGCGGCGATGCAGCCACTGGACGGCGACGGTGACCCGCTCCGGCCGGCTATCCTCTATGGCAACGACACGCGGACGACCGAGGAGATCGAGGTCCTCAACGACCGCATCGGCGAGGACCGCATCTACGAGGTCTGTGGGAACAAGCTCACGTTCCAGTCGGTCGGGCCGAAGATCCTCTGGTTCAGGCGCAACGAGCCGGAGCTGTTCGAGCAGACCGAGCAGGTCGTCGACACGGCGGGGTACGTCGTCTCGAAGCTGACCGGCACCTACACCATCGACCACGCCGTCGCCTCGTTTTTCCACCCGATGTACGACCTGGAGGCCCGCGAGTGGGACGAGGCGATGGTCGAGGAGGTGGGGGTCTCGACGGACCTGCTCCCCGAGCCCCGCTGGTCGACGGAGACCGCGGGCGAGGTGACCGACCAGGCGGCCGAGGCGACCGGGCTGGCCGCGGGGACGCCGGTCATCGTCGGCACCGGCGACGCCATCGCGTCGCTCGTCAGCGTCGGCGCCGTCGAGAACGGCCAGTCGATCTTCATGTACGGGACGACCGGCGTCCTCTTTACGACGGTCGACGACGTGCGCACGCCCGAGGGGCTGTGGTCGTTCCCCCACTGCCTGGAGGGCAAGTACACCGTCGCCGGCGGGATGGCGACCTCCGGCGCGATACTGCGGTGGTTCCGCGACGAGTTCTGCCACGAGGAACGCCAGGCGGCCGGCGAGTCGGGCGCGGACCCCTACGAACTGCTGGACGAGAAAGCCGCCGAGGTCGAACCGGGCGCGGAGGGACTCGTCATGCTGCCGTACTTCAGCGGCGAGCGGACGCCGATCACCGACGACTCGGCCCGCGGGACGGTCACCGGGCTGACCCTCTCGCACACGAAAGGCCATCTCTACCGCGCCATCCTGGAGTCGGTCGGCTACGGGTTCAGACACCACCTCGACGCGATGCGGGAAGCGGACGTCCCCGTCGGGACGGTGCGTGCCATCGGCGGCGGCGCGCGCAGCCCGCTGTGGCGCCAGATCGTCAGCGACATCACCGACACGACACAGGAGTACGTCGCCGACCCGCTGGGGTCGCCCCTGGGTGGGGCCTACCTCGCCGGTCTCGGGACGGGCGTGTTCGACGGCCTCGACGCGCTGAAATCCTCGACCGAGGTGACCGAGCGCACCGAACCCGACCGGGAGACGACGGCGGTCTACGACGAGTACTACGAGGTCTACCGCGACCTCTACCCGCAGGCGAAACCGAGCATGCACCGGCTCGCGGAACTGGCCGAATAGTAATTTCCGTTACAAAATAGTTTTAAATGATGTTCCGAAATTAGGAGTAGGGACGATGACCAGATTGTACGCCCAACTCGAAGCACTGGAATCGAGCGGCGAGCAGGTGTCGGTGGCGGTTCTGGGGGTAGGGCGGATGGGGCGGAGCCTGGCGGTCACGTCCCAGTATGTCAGCGGCGTGGAGGTCACGACGCTCGCGGACATCCGGACCGACCGGGCGCGGGAGGCGGCCAGAGAGATGGGGTACGACGACGCGGCCATCGCGGAGGTCGACGGCCCCGACGACGGCGACGCGGCCCGGGAGAGCGGCCACCTCGTCGTCGCCGACGACGCGCTCGTGCCGCCACAGATGGACGACGTGGACGTCGTCATCGGGGCGACCGGCCACCCTGACATCGGAGCCCAGGCCGCGGTCCGGTCGATCCTCAACGGGAAACACGTCGTGATGCTCACCGACGAGACCGACGCCGCTGTCGGGCCGTACCTCGGCCTGCTGGCCTCCCAGTCGGGCGTCGTCTACAGCGGGGCCGCGGGCGACGAACCCGGCGCGGTCATGGAGCTGTACGACTTCGCGCGGTCGCTCGGGTTCGAGATCGTGGCCGCGGGCAAGGGCAAGAACAACCCGCTCGACCGGACGGCCACGCCCGAGAGCCTGGCCGCCGAGGCCGAACAGAAGGACCTCAACCCCGAGATCTACACGGCCTTCGTCGACGGGACGAACTCAATGCTGGAGATGACGATGGTCGCCAACGCCGCGGGCCTGGGGGTCGACACGCGCGGTCTACACGGGCCGGAGGTCGGCAGCGTCTCCGAACTGTCCGACGTCTTCGACACCGAAAGCGGGGTCCTCACCAACAGCGGCGTCGTCGACTACGCGCTGGGCGGCGGCGTCGCGCCGGGCGTGTTCCTGGTCGTGACTACCGACGACCAGACCGTCAGGGAGGACCTGGAGTACCTCAAAATGGGGTCGGGCCCGAACTACGTCCTCCACCGGACCTACCACATCCCGACCATCGAGCCCCTGCTGACGGCGGCCCGTGCGGAACTGTACGACACGGCGAACCTGATCCCCCAGGAACCGACGGTCGATACGGTCACGGTCGCCAAGCGGGACCTCTCGGCCGGCGAGGAGGTCGACGGCATCGGCGGGTCGACGGTGTACGGGCTGGCCGAGAACGCCGACGTCGCCGCCGACGAGAACCTCGTCCCTGTCAGCCTGGTCGCGGGCGCCACCGTCGAACGGCCCGTCGAACAGGGGGAGGCACTCACCTACGGCGACGTCTCGCTCCGCCAGGGCGAACTTTACCACCTCCGGCAACTGCAGGACAGCCACTTCTGACCCGCCGGGCCGTCCGCTCGACGGGAGTCCCCGCCCACGAGGACCGGTCGTCCACCGGCCGGTGGCACCTGCCGAACGACTCCGTCCCGCGGGTGCTCACAGGCCGACCGCCGGCCCCGTCACGAATTATAATGGAGTTTGTATAAGAATAATTAAGAATGATTTATATTCCGTTAGTGTCCATACCCGTGTAGCCATGTCAGATCGGATCACGAACGGTGGTGTCGACAGGCGTGCGTTCCTGAAAACGGCAGGGGTTACGGGCGCGATAGCATTGGCAGGTTGCTCAGAAGGCGACGGTGGGAGCAACGGCGATTCCGGGGGCGACTCGATAGAGGACGTCGACCCGGCCGACGAGATCTCGGTGATCGCGGAGGACCTGCCGGCGACGGCGGCCCTGAAAGACCTCGCGCCCGAGTTCGAGGAGGAGACGGGGATCGGCGTGAACATCGAGCTCGCGCCGTACCTGCAGGCAGTCGAGAAGATCAACCAGCAGTGGGTCGCGGGGTCCGCGAAGTACGACGCGATCTACTCGGACCCGTACGCGAACACGGCGGCCTACCCCGAGAAACACGTCGAGCTCGACCCGCTCATCGAGAGCGACGCGCTCGATGACGTGCCGGGCGGGGTCAGGGACTTCTTCCGGACGCACGTCCTGACGGATTCCATCCACTCGACGGAGGGTGGGTCGGTCTGGACCGATGAGGAATGGGGCCCAATGTTGACGCTGCCCTACGACGCGAGCACGCTCCCGATGGCCTACCGGACGGACGTGTTCCACAACGAGGAGTGGTCCAACGCCTTCGAGGAGGAACACGACTTCCCCTTCCAGCCCGGCCCCGAGCGGACCTGGGACCAGATCATCGAGATGTCCCGCTGGATCAACGAGAACGTGCCCGACGACGTCGTGCCCTACGGTTACGGCGGTGCGGGCAAGCAACACGACGCGCTCCAGCTCGACTTCAACACGTTCTTCTGGGCCCACGGCGGCGAGAACATCACGGGGTACAGCGGTAACATGCGTGACGGAGCGTCGATCGTCTTCCCCGACGACCCCGAGCCGAACCACGCCGGCGAGGGGCGGGCCGGCATGACTGGCCCCGAGATCCTCGAGAAGTTCGTCGAACTGTACGAGGTGGCCCACCCGTCGGCGACCTCGTGGGCCTACGGGGGCGTCATCTCGAACTTCGGCAGCGGCGAGTTCGCGATGGGACCCGTCGTCCACGAGGCGGCGGCCGGCTACGAGAGCGACGACTCGCCCATCGCGGGCAACGTCGAGTGGACGCTGATGCCCCAGGGCGCCAACCGCTCGGTCACCCACTTCGGGCCGGCGGGCATGGGCATCAACGCCGACTCCTCGCTGGCGAAACAGCGCGCTACCTGGAAGTTCATCGTCTTCGCGACCTCGAAGAGCACCCAGCTCGACGGGCTGAAAAACGCGGGTGGCTCGCTGACCCGCCGGTCGACGTGGAACGCCCCCGAGGTGCAGAACTCGGTCAACAAGTCGCCGGGCGAGGCGCCGATCCCCAACGCCGCGATGCCGCTGGCGACGATGTGGCAGCCCCAGAACATGGGGATGCGCCCGCACACGCGCAACTGGAACGAGCTGAACGAGGCGCTGTTCACCGGGGTCTCCCAGGCCCTCAACGGGGAGCTGGAGCCCCAGGAGGCGATGGAGCGGGTCGACTCCAACTGGAACGACATCCTGGGCTAACATGGCCGAGGCCACCGGGACCGCCGATCCGGAACGCCAGGCCCCGGACGGCGAGCAGGGGCTCGTCCAGCGGCTGCCAACCCCGTCGTTGTCGTTCGAGATGGCCCTGTTGCTCCCGAGCATCGTTTTCCTGGCGGTCATCAGTTTCATCCCGCTGTTCGCGCTGCTGTGGATGTCGGTCATGGAGGTCGGCATCGTCGCCGGGCGGTCCTCGGAGTTCGTCGGCCTGGAACACTACGCCGACGTGTTGACCGACGCGCGCCACATCAACTCCTGGTGGACGACGGTCCTCTATGTCGGGAGCGCGCTCGTACTCCAGACCGTGCTCGGCGTGTTGCTGGCGGTGTCGCTGGACGCGGTCGACCGCGCGGAGAACGTCTTCACGTCGGTCATCATCATGCCGATGATGGTCGCGCCGGTCGTGGTCGGCCTGCTGTGGGACTTCATGCTGAGCAACACGTTCGGGCTGTACGCGTTCATCCTCCACCAGTTCGGGCTGTTCACGGAGACGCCGATCCTGGCGAGCGACCAGTTCGCGCTGCCGGCGCTTGTCATCATGGACACCTGGCAGTGGACGCCGCTTATCGTGTTGATCGTGCTGGCGCGGCTGAAGTCGATCCCGAACCAGGTCTACGAGGCGGCCGCCATCGACGGCGCCGACCCGTGGCAACGGTTCCGGTATGTCACCTACCCGCTGATCAAGCCGGCGATCGCCATCGCCCTGCTGTTGCGTTCGATGGACCTGTTGCGCTTTTTCGACAAGATCTTCATCACGACCGGCGGCGGCCCGGCCGACGCCACGAAGGTGATCGGGATGTTCATCTACGAACAGGGGCTGCGCTACCAGAACTACGGACCCGCCTCCGCGCTCGGGATCCTCCTGTTGGTCGTGACTATCGTCATCGGGTTCCTGTTCGTCGAGTACTTCATGGGAGGTGCTGGCGACGATGAGTGAACGGCAGGCGACCGACGGCCTCGTCCCGCGGCGCGTGCGCGAGGCCCTGCCTTACGTCGTGCTGGGGCTGTACGCGCTGTGGACGCTGGTCCCGCTGGCGTGGATGTCGGTGTCGGCCCTGAAACGGCGGGGCGACATTATCCAGCTGTCGTTCGTCTTCGAGCCGACGCTGAAGAACTTCAGGCTGGTCTTCTTCGAGTCGGGCGTCCCGGGGTTCCTGTTCAACAGCGTGCTCGTCGCGTCGGTCAGCGCGCTGGTCGCCGTCTTCTTCGGGACGCTGGGCGGGTACGCGCTCTCGCGCAGCGACATGCGCGGGAAGAAACACCTGGCGTTCTGGATCATCAGCACGCGGATGGCGCCGATCGCGGTGGCGATCATCCCGCTGTTTTTCCTGTTCACCAGGCTCAACCTCCTGGGGACCTACGCCGCGCTGATAATCGCGTACTCGACGTTCAACCTCCCGTTCGCGATCTGGATGATGCGGTCGTTCTTCGACGAGATCCCCGAGTCGATCGAGGAGGCAGCGCTGGTCGACGGGGCGACGCGCTGGCAGGCGTTCCGGAAGACGCTCGTCCCGCTGGTCGCGCCGGGCATCGGCGCGACGGCGATCATCTGTGTCGTCTTCGCCTGGAACGACTTCCTGTTCGCGTTCATGTTCAGCAACCAGGACACCCAGACGATCCCGGTGTCGGCCGCCCAGCAGATCGGCCAGGAGGGCATCGACTGGGGGATCGTGATGGCGACGGGACTGGTCATCCTCGCGCCGATGGTCGCGTTCGGGATGATCGTCCGCGAGTACCTCGTCGAGGGGCTGACCATGGGGGCGGTCAAACAGTAGCGCGGCCCCCGACCCTCGGCGGAGGGCGAGCAACAAAATATAAATCTTCGGGAACCGATGACTCCCACAACGACACTGCGGCCAACGGGACGGTGAACAATGGGAAACATATCGTACCAGGACGTCACGAAGGAGTTCAACGACGGGGCGATCGTCGCCGTCGACGACCTCTCGCTGGAAGTCGAGGACGGCGAGTTCCTCGTCCTGCTCGGGCCGTCGGGGTGTGGCAAGAGCACCACACTGCGGATGCTGGCCGGCCTCGAGACGGTCACCGAGGGCGAGATCAGTATCGACGGCGAGCGGGTCACCGGACTGGAACCCCGCGAGCGAAACGTCGCGATGGTGTTCCAGAACTACGCGCTGTACCCGCACCTGACCGTCGAGGACAACATCGCGTTCAGCCTCCGGATGAACACCGACCTCGACGAGGACGCGATCCGAGAGCAGGTCGTCGAGACCGCCGAACTGCTGGACATCCAGGACCTGCTCGAAAAGAAGCCCGGCGCGCTCTCGGGCGGGCAACAGCAGCGCGTCGCGCTCGGACGCGCGATCATCCGGGACCCGTCGGTGTTCCTGTTCGACGAGCCGCTCAGCAACCTCGACGCGAAGCTGCGGGCGGACATGCGCACCGAGCTGACCCGCCTCCAGCAGGAACTGGGCGTCACGTCGGTGTATGTCACCCACGACCAGAGCGAGGCGATGACGATGGGCGACCGGATCGCGGTGATGAACGACGGAAAACTCCAGCAGGTCGGGGGACCCAACGACGTCTACGACCACCCCGCCAACGAGTTCGTCGCCGGGTTCATCGGCGAGCCGTCGATGAACTTCCTCGATGTCCGGTTCGACCGCGAGGACGGCCCCCGGCTCACGACGACCGGCGACGGTGGGTCGTTCGTCTACCCGCTCTCGGAGGCGGTCGCCGACCGGCTCGGCGTCAGCGACGGCGCGCGGCTCACGCTGGGCGTGCGCCCCGAAGACATCCAGGTCGACGTCGAGGCGACGGGCGCGTCCGGCCGCGCCCAGCGGACGACCGTCGACGTGGTCGAACCGATGGGGAGCGACAGCTTCGTCTACTTCGACGTCGACGGGACGGTCTGGACCGGCCGGACCGACCGCATCGACCGCCAGCCCGGCTCCGAACTCGTCTACGAGTTCGACGAGTCCGCGCTGTACCTCTTCGACGAGGACGGGGAGACGATCAAGTCAATCGGCACCGGCGAGGGATCGTTCCACAGAGAGACCGAAGAGCCCCTCGTCCAGGAGTGACGCCACCCGATGACGGGGACGACACCGACGATCGGCGTGACCATGGGGGACCCGGCCGGGATCGGCCCGGAGATCACCCTCGAGGCCGTCGCCAGGGAGCCCCTCCAGGAGCGGGCCGCGCTCGTGGTCCTGGGCGACCTGTCCCACCTGGCGGGACTGGCCGACGACCTGGGGATCGACGTCGACCTCCGGGAAGTGACGGACGTCGCCGACGCCACCGCGGGCTCGCCGGTCGACGTCGTGAACTTCGACAACCTCGGGGAGGTCACCTACGGCGAGGTCCGCGCCGAGTACGGCCGCGCGAGCCTCGCGTACGTCGACCGCGCGGTCGACCTCGTGGTCGAGGGCCGGGTCGATGGCCTCTGTAACGCCCCGATCCACAAGCAGGCCATCGACCGCGCCGGCAGCGAGTACGCCGGCCACACGGACATGATGGCCGCCAGGACCGGCACGGACCGCCACACCGTGCTGGTCACCGATGGCCAGCTCAGGGTGACCCACCACAGCCTCCACGTCCCGGTCGAGACGGCCCTCGACCGGGTCTCGACCGACTCGCTGCTCGATACCATCCGGCTCACCGCCGAGCTGGTGCCGCAGGTCGGCATCCCGGACCCGAAGCTGGGCGTCCTCGGGGTCAACCCCCACGCGGGCGACGGCGGGGTCATCGGCGACGTCGACGACGCCGTGGTGATACCGGCCGTCGACCGCGCCCGCGAGGCGGGGCTGGACGTCCACGGCCCGCTCCCGCCCGACAGCGCGTTCAACCGCGGGCTCGACGGCGAGTTCGACTGCATGGTCGCGATGTACCACGACCAGGGCCACATCCCGGTGTTCGTCAACAGCCACGTCCCCGGCGGCGGCGTGCGCGCGACCGCCGTCACCCTCGGGTTGCCCTTCCCGCGGGCGACCACGCTCCACGGCACGGCCTACGACATCGCCGGCCACGGCACGGCTGCGCCCGACAGCATGGTCGCCGCCGTCAACGCCGTCGTCGACGCCGCCCGCGACGGCCGCTGATGCCACGCACCGTTCTCGCGGACTACTCGACGGCGGCGTAGCCACCGCTACCGTCTCCGCTCGCCCCCGCCGACAGACCACGCGAGCCGGCGGTCCCGCGTCCGGCGGACGTATTTTTCTGTATTTTTAACTCGAAATGAAGACGAAAACATACGAAATTATCGCCCGGAGTATCCCAAACGATCTTTCATCAGTTATTTTCGGCGGGTCTGGCCATTACAGGCGTACGAACGGAATACGATTTTTTTCTGTTTTTCACTTATAAATTTTTAGTGATATCCATTCGAAATAATACCTCGAAGGGACGTGGTACCACGTGACTCACGGTCGTGAGCGGTGGTCGGCCGGGAGCCGGGGCCACTCCCGCGTGGCCTTCCCGGGCCCGTGCCGGCGGTCGGCCGGGGCGTATCGAGGGCGGACTCGGGGAATCCTCCCGGGTCGGTCCGGCGGTCGTCCCGGGTTCGGCGCGCCGCGTCCGTCGTCGTGGGAGGAGCGACGAAGGTGTTAAACCGACTCCCGCACTACAGCGGCGACATGAGTTCGGGTGACGCGACCGACCGCGGGCCGGGTCGACGGGGCAAAGTCGACCGGATACTCGACGAGTACGACCTGGAGGGGGTCGAAGAGGAACTCGTCGAGGGCTGGACGCGCGAGGGCGCCGACCGGCGTAGCCTGCGGGACCTGGCGGCGTACTTCAACAAACAACTGCTCGCGGAGGTCCTCGACCGCCACGGCGTGGGGTCGGTCGCGACCGACGTCGAGACGGTCTACCGGGAACTCGAGGGAGAGGGTGCCAGCGACGGGTCCCGGACCCGCACGCACCGCCAGCTCGAACGCGAGGGCGTCGACGCGAGCTCCCTGCTGGACGAGTTCGTCTCCCACACCGCCGTCAGGACGTTCTTCCGCAACCGGGACGTGAGCCGGCCCGACGGCGACACCGACAGGGTCGCGACGGAAGCCGGCCACATCCAGCAACTCCAGAACCGGACGGCGGTCGTCACCGAGGACAAACTCGAATCCCTCGACGAGACCGAGCGGATCCAGGTCGGTGACTTCCGCGTGTTCGTCGACGTCCAGGTGTTCTGCGAGGACTGCCAGCAACAGTACGACGTCACCGAACTGCTCGAAGCCCGGTACTGCTCCTGTCACTCGCCCTGAGACGCCGCGCGCGCGGCGTGTCTCGACGACCGCCCCTGAGAGCGACGAGCCCCCGAGAGGGGCTACTGCCGTATCCCGGGAGGGCTACTGTCGTCACACGAGCGGCGCAGCCAACCATTACAGCAGTACGACTGTAATAGTTACCGCATGGTTCATGTGGATGTGGCCCGATACGATGGGTATGAGCCAGGCCAGCGAAAGCGTCGCGCACCTCGGAGTGGAGGCGATCGGGGGGATCGACGCCGCCGACATCGACATCCGGCCCGGGGTGACCGTCCTCGTCGGTCGCAACGCCACCAACAGGACGTCCCTGTTGCAGTCGATCACGGCGGCCTGCGGGAGCACGGACGTCAGCGTCAGAGGGGACGCCGACAGCGGGGAGGTGCAACTGCGCGTGGACGGGGAGACCTACACGCGGACGGTGAGAGACGGCGAGGACGGCGTGTCGGCGTCGGGCGAGGCGCTGCTGTCGGAGCCACGGACCGCCGAACTGTTCGCGTTCCTGCTGGAGGCAAACCCTGTCCGCCGGGCCGTCGCGCGGGGCGACCCGCTGCGGGAACTTATCCTCGAACCCATCGACACGGAGTCCATCGAGGCGGAGATCGCCCGTCTCAGGGAGGAAAAGCGGGAACTCGACGCGGAGCTGGAGACGGTCGGGGAGTTGCGCGAGCGGCTCCCCGAACTCGAGGCGCGCCGCGAGCGACTGGACGCGAAACTGGAGCGCAAACGCGGCGAGCTCAAGGAGAAGCGGTCGGAACTGGCGGCGGCCAGCGAGCGCCTCGAAGCGGAACGCGAGCGGAGCTCCGAACTCGACGAGAAGCTGGCGGAACTCAACGAGAAACGGAAGACCCTCGCGGAGGTCCGGTCGGACCTGGACATCGAGCGGTCGGCCATCGAGGAAATACGCGCGGAGATAGCCGACCTCGAGGACGAGCGGGCGGACCTCGAGGACGCGCCGGTCGCACGGATCGAGGAACTGGACCGCCAGCTCGCGTTCGTCCGCGACCAGAAACGCGACGCGGAGGCCTCGATGAACGACCTCCAGCGGATCATCCAGTTCAACGAGGAGATGATAGACGGGGCGAACCTCGACCTCGTCGAGGAGGAGGTCGCCGACGGGGACAGCCCCGAGGCGGTCACCGACCGGCTCGTCGAGGGCGAACAGGTGGTCTGTTGGACCTGCGGCACCGAGGTGGGCAAGGCGGCCGTCGAGAGCACCGTCGCCCGGTTGCGCGAGGTCAGGCAGGAGGAACTCCAGAAAGTCGACAGGCTCGACGACCACCTCGACGAACTCGAGAGCGAGCGGGCGAAACTAAAGCGCCAGCGCGACCGGGCCGAGACGATCGACCGACAACTGGAGTCGCTGCGGTCGGAACTGGCGGAGTCACGCGAGCGCGTCGGGACGCTTGAGTCACGCGCCGAGGCGCTGGCCGACGAGGTCGACGACATCGAGCAAGACGTCGAGCGCCTCCAGGACCAGACCTACGACGGGCTGCTCGACCGCCAGGAGGCCGTCGACGAACTGGAGTTCGAGGCCGAACGGCTCAGAGAGGAACGCGAGACCGTCGACGCGGAGATCCGCCGCACCGAAAAGCGCGTCGACGAACGGGCCGACCTGGAAGCCCAACGCGACGCCGTCCAGGAGGAGGTCGTCGAACTACGCCGGCGCGTCAAACGCACCGAGTCGGAGGCCGTCGAGCAGTTCAACGAGCGGATGGCCGAACTGCTGGACCGCCTCGGGTACGACAACATCGAGCGGATCTGGGTGGAACCCCGCGAGCCGAGGGGCGACGGAGACGGGACCGACCGCGTCTTCGACCTCCACGTGGTCCGGACGGCCCCTGACGGGACGACCTACGAGGACACGGTCGACCACCTCAGCGAGAGCGAGCGCGAGGTCACGGGCATCGTCTTCGCGCTCGCCGGTTACCTGGCCCACGACGTCTACGAGGACGTCCCCTTCCTCCTTCTGGACTCGCTGGAGGCCATCGACTCCGAGCGCATCGCGGCGCTGGTCGAGTACGTCAGCGACGACGCCGAGTACGTCGTCGCGGCGTTGCTCCCCGAGGACGCACAGGCACTCGACGACGACTACGACCGGGTCACCGACATCTGACCCCCGCGGTCCCGGGCGGCGCCCGCGGACCTGGTTGCGGGACACTGGCCAACAATTTTATTTTTTTGTGCGAGCGACTGTGGGACATGCCCACCCTCGCACTCGTCAACGGCAAGGGCGGTGTCGGAAAGAGCGTCACGGCCCTCAACACGGGTGTCTCGCTCTCACGGATGGCCTACGAAGTCGTGGCGGTGGACGTCGACCTGGACATGGGCGACCTCGGCCGGTACGCCGGCGTGGTCGGGGACGGCGGCATCGAAGGTGTGCTCGCGGGCGACCAGGACCTCACCGAGGCGCTCGTCGAGGGGCCCGGCGGGCTCTCGGTCCTGTCCGGCCAGCGGTCGGTCGACGGCGACCAGGCGGCCAGCGCGTCCGACCTCCCCGGACTGTTCCGGCAACTCGAATCCGAGTTCGAGGTCGTCCTCGTCGACACACCCCCCGGACTGCGCGATGAACTCCCGGTCTCTGTCGGCAACGCCGACTGGTCGCTCGTGGTCACCACGCCGGGCGAACCGTCGCTGACCAACGCCAGGCAGACGGCCGAACTCGTCGAGAAGGCCGGGGGGTCGGTGCTCGGCGTCGTCGTCTCGCGCGCCGGCGAGGGGACCGACCTCGACGCGATCGAGGCCAGGGTCGGCGCCCCCGTGGTCGGCGTCCTCCCCGAGGACCCCGCGTTCGAGCAGTCCGCGGTCGTGACCGACGCGTCGACCGGCGACACGCCGGCCCAGGAGTACGAGGAACTGGCGCGGGTCCTGGCGAAGTGCCTGCGCGCGGACGACCCGGTCGGACTCGTCGAAACACTCGATACCCCGTCGCTTTCGGGGGATGAATCGGTGGCGGACGACATCGAGGACGCAACACAGACCGACGCCGAGGCGGGCGCGGACGCGACGACGGACGCCGACGACGAGTCAGACGACGAGGACGACTCCGCCGGTGGCGCCCTCGGCGGCGGGACGCGCATGGGGTCGGCGCGGGACGCCGACTACCACCGCGAACTGGTGGAAGAGGCGATGGACAAGACCGACGACGAGTCCTGACGGCCGCGCTCACGCTGTCGCAAACGCGTCGTCGCCGAAGGGCCACCGATTATTTCGTTACAGTAGTACTGCTGGTACGAAACCGGCCGCTTCCGGGCCGGCGGGCGCCGGACGGTGGGCCACGGGCCCGCGCGCGCCATCACTCCCACCCGGGGCGAGTCGGCGGGTCAGAGACACCCGCTCTCGACGAGGTCGAGGATGCGCTCGTGGTCGCGGGCCTCGACGGCGTCCCCGAAGTGGGGATGCTGGAACAGGTCGGCGAGGCTCGAGAGAAACGACGTGTACCCTTCGTTCTCCTGTGCGAGCAACAACATGACGACGCCCGCCTCGACGGTCTGTTCGGGGTCGTCCATGGTCCGGAACGGCACCGGTTCCTCGGGGAGTCCGAGGACCACCGCCGGTTCGGTGACGTGCTCCGGGTCCGCGTGGGGAATGGCGATGTCGAACGACGCCGTTGGCACCGAAAGCCCTGTCGGGAAGTCGGCTTCCCGGTCGAGGATGGCCTCGACGTACCCCTCCGACGCGTACCCCCGGTCGATGGCGTACTGTCCGAGTTCGCGCAGGACTCCGTCGACAGTCCCGCTAGTGAGTTCTGTGTACTCCGTCCGCATCATCGGGTTCAACAAATCGGAGAGTAAAAAGACTGGGGGTTCGTAACACGAAAGTGGTAGGTTTGGAGCCGGCGGGGGCGGGTCCCCGGTGGCGCGTAGCGGGTCCTCCGAGGCCCGACTCCCGGAACTCTGACCGGAGCCTGAGGGCGCTGTCCCGCACGGGGAGACGCCCGTCAGTGCCGTGGACCCAACATTTATGTCGGACTCTATCGACAGGATCAGTTGAAATACATGCCAAGCAACATCCTGGTGGTCTGTGGGACCTCCGTGGCAACGTCGACGGTCGTCAGCGAGAAGCTCAAAGACGAACTGCCGGCGAGGGGGATCGAGATCGGAACGCTCACCAAGGCGAAGGCGACGGAGGCACCGAGCAAGGCCAGGAGCGGGAATTACGACATCGTCGTGGCGACGACGTCGCTCAACGAGGACCAGTTCGACATCCCGGTCATCACGACGCAGGCGTTCATGACGGGGATCGGGGAGGACGACGTCCTCGACGAGATCGCGGAGAAACTCTGACCTGCCCGCGAGTCGCCGGCGAACGCGACCGCGGAGCCCACGGGACCGGTCGCCCACAGAGCGGGCCCGTCGCGGGTCCCGCCCGGGGGCGACCCGCCTCGTTCTTTACCGCACATAAAGCGGCGTGCGTACAGTTACACCAATTTTTATTAGGGACCGTGATAATCCTCCCTTGAGGTGTTGACAGTGATAGTACCATTGCAATCGTCGTTTGTCCAGACACTCAATGACGTGATACAGGGGTTAGGCGTGTCGGTACTGTTACCGATCATCATCTTCGCGATCGCGCTGGCGTTCCGGGTGAACGCCGGCCAGGCGTTCAAGTCGTCGATACTGATCGGGGTCGGGTTCGTCGGGATCTTCCTGGTCATCGGGCTGTTCGGGGGGGAGATCGGCCCGCTTGCCGACGCGATGGTCTCGGCGACGGGGCTCGAACTCACCGCGGTCGACGTCGGCTGGCCCGCCGCCGCGGCGATCGCGTTCGGGATCGCCGAACTCGGCGTGTGGGTGATACCGATATTCGTGGTATTGAACCTGGTCCTGTACGCGATCGGGTTCACGTTCACGCTCGACGTGGACATCTGGAACTACTGGCACTTCGCGTTCATCGCCGGCCTGGTGTACTTCGCGACGGACAGCTGGGGCATCGCGATGGCGATCGGGCTGACGCTGGGCGTGTTCGTGCTGGTCGCGGGCGACTGGTTCCAGCCGGCTATCGAGGAGACGTTCGATACGCCGGGCATCTCGATCCCGCACGCGACGTCGATCCCGTACGCTGTCGCGGCGATCCCGATCCACGAGGTCGTCAAGCGGATCCCGGGCGTCGGGTCGACCACCTGGGACCCCGAGACGATCCGGGACCGCTTCGGCGTCTTCGGCGAACCGGTCACGCTCGGCCTCGTGCTCGGTATCCTCATCGGGATCGGCGGGAACGTCAACTCGCTTGGTGCCGCCGACAGCTGGTACACCATCCTGGGTGCGGGGATCACGTTCGCGGCCGTGATGCACATCCTGCCGATGATGGTCGGCATCCTGATGGAGGGGCTGACGCCGCTGTCGGAGTCGATCCGCGACACGATGACCAGCCGGTTCGAGGACCGCGACTTCGCGGTGGGGCTCGACTCGGCGATCCTCATCGGTCACGAGTCGACCATCGCCGCCAGCCTCATCATCGTGCCCGTCGCCATCCTGATGATGATCGTGTTGCCCGGAAACAGGGTGCTGTGGGGCGTCGACCTCGCCACGTTCCCGTTCTTCTTCGCGATGATGGTGCCGCTGATGGACGGTGACGTCGTCAAGATGGTGATCACCGGGATCATCCTGCTCATCCCGATGCACTACATCGCCGGCTCGGTCGCGCCGCTGCTGACCGACGCCGCGGCTTCCGCGGACTTCGACGTCGGCGAGGCGCAGCTCATCACCTCGCCCGTCGCCGACGCGGGCACGCCCGCGACGGGCCTCCTGGCGATCCCCAGCCAGGAACTCGGCGTCGACGGTGCCTACCTGAGCCTCGCCGCGGGCATCGTCGCCGTCCTGGCGGTGTGGCTTGCGCTGCGCCTCTGGCCGGTCCGGATGTACATGGTCGCCGGCGCCTCCGAGGAGAAGGCCATCGAGATGGTCGAGCGCCGCCACACGGGCGGCTCGGCGGGGATCCTCCCCACGAAGATCGGCGAGCCTGTCGACGTCGAGGAGCTGAAGGCCGAAGCCTCCGAGTCAGACTGACCCGCGGTCGCACGGACGCCGGCTTTTTCGCCCCCGACGGATTTAGATACGTCCAGCCGTAATATTTCCCAATGCAATACACCACGCGGTTGCCGGCCGCTCACCTCGGGGGCGAGGCGATAACCGCCCTCGAAGAGCGGCTGCTGGCGGACTGTACCGCACCACAGTTGGAGGTGAAACTGGACCACGGGCAGGTCACGTACCGTTTCTCGTCGCTGGAGGAGTTGCGCGAGAACGTGGCGCTCCCGGACGCGATACGCTCCTTCGAGGTCAGCCTGACCTCCCGGGAGGGCGAGGTGGAACTGGTCGCCGACGACCGGGAAAACGAGTTCCGCGTGCAACTGTCGGGCGACCGCGAGTGGGTCCACACCAAGCGGCGGTCGATAGAGAGCTTCTTCGAGACCCACGGCGCGACGGCCCGGACCTTCCTCGAACGGTACCTGGCGTTCTGTCTGGGGTTCGCCGCGCTCGGGTTCGGACTCGTGGCCTACTACAGCGGATTCGGTTCGCTCGTCGGGATGCGCTCGCCCGTCGACTCGCTGCTCTACGCGAGCCTCGCGCTCATCGGCGGCGGCGTGCTCCACCTCCTGTTGAACCGGGTCTACCCCTACGCCGCCCTCGTCACGTCCCGGCACGCGAGCGCCTTCGCCACGTATCTCAGGCGGTAACACCGCGAGCGTGGGCGGAGCCCACCGCGCGGGTCACTCGGAGGGGTGTACCGCGCGGAGGTCACCCGGAGGGGTGTACCGCGCGGAGGTCACTCGGAGGAGTGTACCGCGCGGAGGTCACTCGGAGGAGTGTACCGCGCGGAGGTCACTCGGAGGAGTGTACCGCGCGGAGGTCACCCGGAGGGGTGTACCGTGCGCGGGCTACTCGTACGGGTTGCGGAGCCGTTCCAGAAGGTCGGAGAAGGTCGCCTCGTCGTCGTGCTCGCCTGCGATCTCGCGGGCGACCGCGGTCCGGACCAGGTCCTCGATGTCCTCGTAGTCGCGCTCGGCGGCCGCCGCCCACTCCTCGTAGGTCGCGGCGTCCACGCTGACGGTCACCTGTCTCCGGTCGGTCATCGGCCGTTCCCCAGGACCTCCAGTACGGCCTCGCGCGTCTCGGCGGCGAGCGCCCGCTCGGCGAGCGCGCGGGCCTCGTCGGTGTCGACCCCGGTGACCCGTTCTTTGACCGCCGGGACCGTCACCGCGCTCATGCTCAACTCGTCGAGCCCGAGTCCGACCAGCAGCCCGGTCAGGTCGGGGTCGCCGGCCATCTCGCCACACATACCGACCCAGGCGCCGGCCTCGTGGGCCGCCGTGACCGTCCGGTCGATCGCCCGCAGGACGCCGGGGTGGAGCGGGTCGTGGAGGTCCGCGACGCGCTCGTCCTCGCGGTTGGCCGCCATCACGTACTGCGTGAGGTCGTTGGTCCCGGTGCTGAGGAAGTCGACCCGCTCGGCCAGGTCGCCGGCGACGAACGCAGCCGCGGGCGTCTCGACCATCACGCCCAGTTCCGGGATCCGGTAGGCGATGCCCGCCTCGTCGAGCGCCCCGGCGACCGCCTGGACCCGGTCCAACACCCCGTCGAGTTCCTCGACGGTCGCCACCAGCGGGAACATCACCGCCAGGCCGTCGCCGGCGTCGGTCGCGGCCGCGCGCAACAGCGCGCGCAGTTGCGTCTCGAACAGGTCCGGGCGCTCGCCGGGCGCGAGGCGCACCCCCCGGACGCCCAGGAACGGGTTCGACCCCTCCTCTGTGTCGAGGTAGGGGACGGGCTTGTCCCCGCCCACGTCCAGCGTCCGGACGACGACCCGGTCGCCGTCGAACGCCTCCAGCACGTCGACGACCGCCTCGTACTGTTCGTCCTCGGAGGGCGGGGAGTCCCGTTCGAGGAAGAGAAACTCCGTCCGGAAGAGACCGACGCCGTCGGCGCCCTGCTCGCGGGCGCCGGCCGCCTCGGCGGCCGTGCCGATGTTGGCCGCCACCTCGACGGCCCGGCCGTCGGCGGTCGTCACCGGCTCGTGGCGCACCTCGGCGCCGGTCCCGGTCTCGCGGGCCCGCTCGCGGCGCTCGGGGGACGGGTCGACGACCACCTCGCCGGCGTCGCCGTCGACGACGAGCTCGTCGCCGTCCTCGACCGCCTCCAGGCCGTCGACGCCGACGACGGCCGGGATGCCCAGCGACCGCGCCATGATGGCGGCGTGGGAGGTCCGCCCGCCGGTCGCGGTGACGAACCCGGCGACCCGCTCGGGGTCGAGCTGTGCGGTGTCGGCCGGCCCCAGCCGCTCGGCGACCACGACGCTCCCCGCCGGGAGCGCAGAGAGGTCGACCGCCGCCACGTCGAGCAACCGCCGGAGCAGGCGGTTGCGCACCTCCCGGAGGTCGTCGGTCCGCTCGGCCATCAGCCCGCCGGCGTCCTCGAACTGGGCTATTGCCTCTCCGAACGCGCGGTCGACGGCGTGTTCGGCCGGCAGTCCGTCCGCGAGGTGGCCCGCGACGCCGTCCTCGACCTGGGGGTCGTCGAGAAACTGGAGGTGGGCGTCGAAGATCGCGGCCTCGTCCTCGCCGACGCGGGCCGCCGTTTCCGCGCGCTGGGCCTCCAGGGCCTCGCGGGCGTGGTCGCGGGCGGTCTCGAATCGCTCGCGCTCGCGGGCCTCGTCGACCGTCTCCGGGTCCGGCGGGTCCGGCGGCGTCAGGTCCGCGTCCGGGTCGTACCTGACGGCCGTCCCGACCCCCGCCAGCGGCGTCGCGCCGACGCCCCGGAGCGTATGGCCGTCCCCGGTCATCCGTCCCTCCGGCGGTCGGCGCCGCGGCGTCGGACGGAACGATACGACAGTGACTGCTGGTGAAGTGGCTCTCTCGGGTGCATGTGGAACACAGTACAGACCGATACCGCTTAAATCCACCTCCGGGCGCTCACAGACACTGCTCGGCGACGAGGGCGAGCGGCCGGTCGACGCGCTCCTGTTCGGTACTCTCAGCGTCTTCTTCGGGGGGCTCCTCCACGCGGCACTGAACGTCGTCTACCGGTCGGCCCGGGATGCCGACGCCGCAGCGGCGAGTCACAACCTATATGCGGCGAGAAGACACATGTCACACATAGAGCCGAGAGACGTATGACACGCGCACAGGGAGTCACGACAGTAGAACACGAGAAGGGACTGCACGCGCGGCCGGCCTCCGTGTTTGTCCAGACGGCGTCGAAGTTCGACGCCGACGTCCGGGTGTCGAAAGGCGGCGGCGACGGGGACGCCGACGCGAAAAGCAGCATCGCCGTCATCTCGCTGGGCGTCGAGTCCGGCGACACGATCGAGATCACCGCGGACGGCGAGGACGCCGACGAGGCCGTCGAGCGGCTCGTGGCGCTCGTCGACGACGACTTCGAGGAGGCCTGACGGGGCCCGGCGTCCGGATACCGGGGTGCCGGAGGCACGCCGTCGACCGGCCGTCGACCGTGGAGTCGCCCGACCATACTCAAGGAGCCCCGCGTGGCCCTACCGGACGAGGTCGTCGACGACCTCGACGCCGGCTTCGAGGAGCACCTCTCTGTGTTCGCCGGGGACCGGCTGGTCGGTGATGACCACGTCGACCTCGGAGAACTCGCAGAACTGGACGATAGACCGGCTGCCGAACTTCGAGTGGTCGGCGACGACGACCACCCGGCGGCTGTTGGCGACCATCAGCTCCTTGATCCGGGCGGCCTCGTGGTAGGCGGTGGTCAGTCCGCCGTCGGCGTCGATCCCCTCCAGCCCGACGAAAGCCAGGTCGAAGTTCATCCCCTCGATGGCCGTCTCCGCGAGCCGGCCGACCAGCAGGTGGTGTTCTTTCATGTACCGGCCGCCGGTCAGCCGGACCTCGGCCTCGCCCTCGTCGAGCTGGTGGGCGACCGGCGGGTTGTTCGTGACCGCCGAGAACTGGTACTCCTCGGGGACCTTCCGGCTCACCGCGAGGGTCGTCGACCCCGCGTCGAAGAGGACGGCCTGGCCCTCGTGGATCTCCTCGACTGCGCGCTCGGCGATGGCCTCCTTGGCCGCCCGGTTCCGGATGGTCCGTTGCTCGTAGGCCGACATCCGCTCGACGACCGGCATCGCGCCCCCGTGGGTGCGGTCGATGGAGTTGCGCTCCGCGAGTTCGTCCAGGTCCCGGCGGATCGTCGTCTCCGAGACGTCCAGTTCCGCGGCCAGTTCCGAGACGCTACACCCGTCCCGAGCCGTCACGAGTTCGGCGATGCGCTCTCGCCGCTCGTCCGGTAACATCACCCCTCACTGCGAGCGCCAGGGTATTAACGGTTTGTGCGGGCCGGCTCGCTTCGCGTCGGAGACGTGGGCCACCCTGCTTGAGCGCGCCCGGGACCCGGGGTCGCGCCGGGTCGAAAAGCGACGTTTTTGAGGGTGGAAGACGAGTCACCCCGATATGGAGTACGTCAGACTCGGTTCCACGGGACTGACCGTCTCGCGACTGTGTCTGGGGACCTGGCGGTTCGGCCGCGAGACCGACGGCGTGGTCGAGACCGACCGGGAGACGGCCCACGAGTTGCTCGACGCGGCCCACGAGCGTGGCATCAACTTCATCGACACCGCGAACCGCTACGGGAACCCCCACGGCACCGCCGAGCGGTTCATCGGCGAGTGGCTCGAAGAGCGCAACCGCGAGGACTTCGTGGTCGCCTCGAAGGTGTACTTCCCGTTCAACGGCTGGGGCGAGCCCGGCCACAACGACGAGGGGCTGGGGCGCAAACACGTCCGCGCCCAGATCGAGGGGACGCTCGACCGCCTGGGGACCGACTACATCGACATCTACTACATCCACCGCTGGGACGAGTCGACCCCCATCGAGGAGACGCTGCGCACCCTGGAGGACCTCGTCCGCGAGGGGAAAGTCCACCACCTCGGCGCCTCGACGATGGCGGCCTGGCAACTCACCAAGGCCCTCTGGACCAGCGACGTCGAGGGCTACGAGTCCTTCGACGTGGCCCAGCCGCTCTTTCACGCCGCCTACCGCGACGACGTGAAAGAGTACCTAGACGTCTGCATCGACCAGGACCTGGCGGTCTGCCCGTACTCGCCGCTGGCCGGGGGCTTTCTCACCGGCAAATACGAGCGCGTCGACCCCGACGATCCGACGGCCTTCGAGGGCCCCGAGGGGTCGCGGGGCGACATCTACGACCGGTTCGACGACTACTACCTCTCCGAGCGGGGCTGGCACGCCCTCGACGAGGTCCGGGCCGTCGCCGAGGAGTGTGGGGCCACGCCGGCCCAGGTGGCGCTGCGCTGGCTCGTCGAACAGGACCGGTTCACCTGCGTTCCGATCGTCGGCGCGCGGACCGTCGACCAGCTGGCCGAGAACGTCGGCGCCGTCGACGTCTCGCTGTCGGACGACCAGTTCGACCGGATCGTCGACGCACGCTACGCCGAGGACGGCCAGCGGTGGGGCCACCGCTCCTGACAGGCCAGGTACAGTTCCCGGAACGCCACGGAGGCCGGAGCGGCCGGCTTCTATCATATAATTTTATGGGTTCCGGTGTCGTATAGGTCGATGCATGAACTCGGCAAGTGAGTACGATCTGGACCTCTCCGACGAGGACCGAATCGAGTTGTTGCGGACGATGCGTCGGATACGCGAGTTCGAATCGACAGTACAGAACAAGTTCGCGGACGCCGAGATCCCGGGCTTTCTCCACCTGTACATCGGACAGGAGGCCATCGCGGCCGGCGTCTGTCACGCGCTGGACGAACGGGACCACCTCACGAGTACCCACCGCGGGCACGGCCACTGCATCGCGCGGGGGCTTGCCACCGACCGGATGGCCGCGGAACTGTACGGGAAAGAGACCGGCTACTGCCGGGGCAAGGGCGGTTCGATGCACATCGCGGACGTCGAGGCGGGGATGCTCGGGGCCAACGGCATCGTCGCCGGCGGCATCCCGATCGCCTGTGGCGCGGCCGTCTCGGCCCAGATGCGCGACAGCGACGAGGTCGCCGTCTCGTTTTTCGGCGACGGCGCGCTCTCGGAGGGCGCGTTCCACGAGTCGTTCAACCTCGCGGGCACCTGGAACCTGCCGCTGGTGGGCATCATCGAGAACAACCAGTACGGCGAGATGACCGGGCTGGACGAGCAACACCCGCCGGCGGCCCTGGACGACCTGACGATCTACGGCGAGCCCTACGGGGCCGCCCGCGACCGCGTCGACGGGATGGACGTCGAGGCGGTCTACGGCGCCGCCAAGCAAGCCGTCGAGCGGGGCCGCACCGGCGGCGGGCCCTCGCTCGTGGAGTGTGTCGCCTACCGCTTCGAGGGCCACCACGAGGGCGACAGCCAGTTCTACCGCGACGAGGGCGAGTACGACGAGTGGAAACAGAAGGACCCGCTGCTCACCTACCCCGAGAAGCTCATCGACGAGGGCGTCATCACCGAGGAGGAGTACGCAGAGATGGAAGCCGGGATCGAGACCGAGATCGAGGAGGCCATCGAGTTCGCCCGGGAGAGCGACCTGCCGGACCCGAGTGAGGCCTACGAGGGGCTCTACAGCGAGGGAGGTGGGCACGCGTGAGCGCGACGACCGCGACCGAGACCGAGGAGGCGGCCGTCAGGGACGTCATCAACGCGACGCTCGCCCAGGAGATGGAGCGCGACGACTCCGTCTACATCCAGGGGATCGACGTGGCCGGCCGCGGCGGCACCTCGAACATCCTCAAGGGGTTAGACGACCGCTTCGGCCGCGACCGCGTGCGCAACACGCCCATCAGCGAGGAGGCGATGGTCGGCAGCGGCCTCGGCGCCGCGGCCACGGGCATGCGGCCGGTCGTCGAGGTGATGTACTGTGGCTTCCTCGCGGAGGCGGGCGACGAACTGCTCAACCAGGTTGCCAAGATGCGCTACATGTTCGGCGGGAAACTCGACCTCCCGCTGGTGATCCGGACCAAGAACGTGATGGGCGCCAACGCTGCGGCCCAGCACTCCCAGTCGCTGCACCACTGGATGGCCGCCATCCCCGGGCTGAAGGTGGTCTGTATCTCGACGCCCGCGGACACGAAGGGGTTGCTCACGGCCGCGGTCAGGAGCGACGACCCCGTCCTCCTGTTCGAACACGGCGGCGTCTACAACAAGTCCGGCCCGGTGCCGACCGGCGACCACGTCTGTGAGATCGGCGAGGCCGCCGTCGAGCGCGAGGGCGGGGACGTGACCGTCGTCGCCACCCAGCAACAGCTCTGGAACGCTTTCGAGGCCGCCGACACCCTCGCCGAGGAGGGCGTCAGCGTCGAGGTCGTCAGCCCGCGGACCATCTCGCCGCTGGACACCGAGACTATCGTCGAGAGCGCTCGCAAGACCGGCCGGTGTGTCGTCGTCGACGAGTCGCCGCTGAGCTACGGCACCCAGTCACACATCGCCGCCGAGATCAGCGAGCAGGCGTTTTTCAGCCTGGACTTCCCCGTCCAGCGTGTCGGCGTCAAGAACGTCCCGACGCCGTTCAGCCCCTCGCTGGAGGACGAGGTTGTCCCCGACACCGACGACATCCTCGAGACCGTCCGGACGCTCGTCTAGCTCCGGAGGTCCCGCACGCGGTCTTCGAGGTCCTCGACCGCCTCGGACTGTGTCTCGGTAGCCTCGGCGACCGTTTCCGTCTCTCGATCCAGACCTATGGACGTCGATAGCTGTCGTATCCGGCTTTCGTGTTCGTAAAACACCTAGTTCTAGACCCACTATCTCGACTTTGTACCCAGCCGTTCGGTTTGTCCCCTTCTATCTCCGCCAGATCCGAATGCGATTCCGCTATCGAGATCAGAATGTCGATATACCGTCAGCGTCGAAGGCTTCTGGCGAGAAACAGCGGGGCGCCAGGGGCGGCCGGAAGCCGGCCCCGGGACAGATTCGGTATAGTGACATACGGTTGAAACCGGGGTCGCAGGCGGGGCGAGCGGGAGAACAGTTACGTCGCTGGCGGGCGGTTCGACGGGTATGGCGCTCAGACAGCCGCCGCTGGCGGCGAGCCACGAGGCCGGCGGCGCGAAACGGACCGAGTTCGGCGGCTGGGAGATGCCGGTCGAGTTCGACTCCATCCGGGTCGAACACGAGGCGGTCCGGGAGTCGGTCGGCCGCTTCGACGTCTCGCACATGGGCCAGGTGCTGGTCGGTGGCCCCGACGCGGGGCGGCTGACCGACCGGCTCGTGACCAATGACGTCGGCGCCCTCGGGGCGGGCGAGTCCTGCTACGCGGCGGTCACCGACGACGTGGGCGTGATGCTCGACGACACCATCGTCTACCGCCTCCCGGCGGACTGGCCCCACGAGGGGGAGTATCTGGTCGTCCCGAACGCCGGCCACGACGCCGAGACGGCCGACCGCTGGCGCCGGTTTTGCGACGAGTGGGGTCTGGAAGCGACGGTGACCAACGCCACCGAGCAGTTCGGGATGGTCGCCCTGCAGGGCCCCGACGCCGAGGACCTGCTCGCCGGCGAGTCCGACGCTGACCTCGCCGCTCTCGGGCGGTCCGAGGCGGTAGTCGCCGGCGTCGCGGGCGTCGACGCGCTCGTCGCCCGGACGGGCTACACCGGCGAACCGGGTTTCGAACTGGTCGTCCCCTGGGACGCGACGGGATCGGTCTGGGACGTGGTGGCCTGTCAGCCCTGCGGGCTCGGTGCCCGCGACACGCTCCGCCTGGAGATGGGGTTTCTGCTCTCGGGCCAGGACTTCCACCCCGAGGAGAACCCCCGGAACCCCTTCGAGGCCGGCATCGACTTCGCCGTCGCGCTGGACACCGAGTTCGTCGGCCGCGACGCGCTGGCGGGCGTCGACGCGGAGGGGCCGGCCGAGCGACTCCGCGGGGTCGAACTGATAGACCGGGGCGTCCCGCGGGCGGGGTACCCGGTCACGACGCCCGACGGCGACCCGCTGGGGACGGTCACCAGCGGGACGATGAGCCCGACCTTCGAGCGCGGGATCGGGCTGGCGTACCTGCCGGCCGGCCTCGAGCCCGGAACGAACGTCCGGGTCGAGATCCGCGACGAACCGAAGAAAGCACGTACCACCACGACACCATTCATCGACACATGAACTTCGACGTACCCGAGGACCTGCGCTATCTCGACACACACGAGTGGGTGCGGGTCACCGACGGCACGGCACGCATCGGCATCTCCGATTTCGCACAGGACGAACTCGGCGACGTGGTCTTCGTCGACCTGCCCGAAGAGGGCGAGCAGTTGGCGGCCGGCGACGACTTCGGCGTCGTCGAGTCGATCAAGGCCGTCTCGGACATCTACACGCCCGTCTCCGGAACCGTCTCGGCGGTCAACGACGCCGTCGAGGGCGAACCCGAACTGCTCAACGACGACCCCTACGGCGACGGCTGGCTGGTCGAGGTCGAACTCGCCGACGAGAGCGAACTCGACGCGTTGCTCTCGCCCGACGAGTACGCCGACCAGACCGCCTGAACCGCCGGCCGAGCCCGGTTTCCGGCTACCCACCGCCGACAGACTGCCGTTTCGAGTGTCTTTTATAAATCGTATATCGCGATATCGAATCGCTTCGGGTGTGGACTGCACAAGTTCCGAATGTAGAAACCTACAAAGCACCAACCGACCAACAATATCTAAGTCATCATCGGCTCAGAGAAGTCCGATAGCTCGGTCAGGCCCCTCATTAGTCAGAATACTGTGATACTGTATAGAGGATCGACTGCGGTCACAAATTGAGATAAAACTCGCGTGACTGAGGTACCAACGAGAATGTACTAACAAGTCCATACACGTCATAACATATAACTCCCTGCGCGGCGAACGCTTCTCTATGAGTGGTTCAAGCTACGATAAAACGATTCAGTTCCGTGCCGGGGCCGAAAAAGAGGCTGCGGAGCTCCTCGATGAGATTCATATCGGCGGCGTCAATGTGAGCGAACTTGCCCGTACCGGGTTAATTGAGATGCTCCGCCGGTCTCTGGACGAACAAGACGAGATCGCAGTCTACGAACGATACAGCCGTGGTGAGATCGATGAAGACGTGGCTCGGGTTCTCCTCGGTGGGAAAATCGACCAGATGAAAGCGGAGAAAGACGCATTCGAGTCGGCAATGGAGCGGGACACCTCAACATTCCTCGCTGATAGCGATGGCGAGTAACACTCGCCACCCGCTTTTAGCCGATACGACTTCCCTGATTGCCGTTGCGAACACCAACCAGTGGGACGTTCTGGCGGAGTCGCTGGCGCTCACGACCACCAACGTCTGCAAGCACGAACTCCAGAACCACGTCAACTCGAACACGCACGCGCCGGAAGGAAGCCGTGAACAGTACTTGAAACGAGGCAGCCAGCGCGTGCTCGATCACCTAAACGAGGATTCCTCGCCGTGGTCGTCTGTGACTGTCGTTCCCCGACCACACGGGCCGGACGCGGGTGAAGAATCGCTGAAACAGGAACTGTCCGAACACAGTGACTCGTATCAGATCGTCTCGCTGCTCGATGGAGCCGCGCGCCGGTCGATCAGGCGACTGGTTGATGACCATGGATACGATGTTGACGTTGTCGGACCGCCGTATCTGCTCTACGTTCTCTTCGATAACGAGCTCATTTCGAAGGCAGAGTTCTGTGAGGCGTCAGGCGAGATGATTCGGACGGAAGGGTGGACGGGATACGAGGTCGTCAAGAACGCGTGGGCTAGTATTCCTGTGGATTGTTCTGAGTTCCTTGACGGTGATATCCTCCCGCCCTGAGAACCCACCAAAGGTCGAACAATCAGTGGCAGACTACGAGTAAAACAGTTCTTTGAGCCCTCCAAGACTTTTTCAGAGTTCCTCTCCTCTGTCAGACATAATGAAACGACGCTCACTGCTGGCAGAGCTTGGCGTGGGAGCAGCTGGATTATCCGGATGTCTCGGAATAGGCTCCTCTACGACGAGCACTCCGACCGATACGGATTCAGAGGATACAGACCAGCAGTTTCAGAGCCGAACAGTTAGCTTGGATACAATTGACCGGGAACCACGAGAGCATAACATTGCTCTCACTGGTGAAATGAGAGGACCGGAAGTGACCGTAGAGCACACTGCTGCACTGCGTTTAACCTTCACGAACGAAGGGGATACTGAATCAATGGATATTGCCGGTGTGCGCGATGACATGCCGGTCATTGCTGAGGACTTCACGTATTCAGCACCACAAGAGTACTTGTTAGTCCCTCCTCGATACGCGCAACCGGACCGAAAAGAAACCTGTTGGGAAGTTCCTCACGAGGCTGCGTTCAACGGGAGCAACGCTGGTGGAGAACCGCTTCGCCTCTCTCGGGGTGAATCGGTCAGCCAAGAATATCTGTTGTGGGATCGCAAACCGGACACGTCGTGTATGCCGACCGGGGACTATCACTTCGGATCAGAATGGGCAAACGAGGGAGAGCCATTCAAATGGATGATAACTCTCACCATCCAAGAATCATAATGAGGGAGGGTACAACCGGGTGCGAAGTTGTCAAGAACACGTGGGCCGCCATCCCTGTCGATTATTCCGTGATCCTCAACGACGATATCCTGCCACCATGAGTAGATGCCATTTTTGCCCTATTCAGCGCCTATGAGTGGGATATCGAATGGTTTTTCAGAACGAGGTTTCCCTCCTGAAGAACGTTTTAGTATTTCTCACTATACGTATCAATATGAACTTGAATAGACGGACTTTCCTCCGCGCGGCCATTGTTGTTGGAGGAGTTGGGGTCGCGGGATGCAACACACGGGATGCAGACGACACCATGGAAGGATTAGCGCGTATCGAATTCGCTAATTATGATACTACCGAACACACTCTTGACGTAACACTTTTGGAGGGTTCTGAGGGAGGAGACGTGGTGGTAGAACAAACAGTAACTCTGGCCCCTGCAACGATTCAATCAGATGGTGATCGAACACCAACCGAAGAATGGGTGTCGGATGTTCCAGAACAGACCGGGAGGTATCTATTAAAATGGTCAATGGACGGAAATGGTCAGAAAACACACCAAACGGAGGATATTCAGGGGTGCATGATTATCCGGGTAGAGATCACCAGCGATGCGGAGGTAACACCCTCTCTGCAGGGTTCGGTAGACTGTTACGGCGACTAATGATGGGATAATACTGTACTAAGTCAATCCTCATATTGACTGAGTAGCTTGATCGTTAACTGTATCTCCTTGTCAACTCATGTTGGAACTCATCGTTCAGTTCCGTCGTTTTCTGCGTGAGTGTCATCTCGAATTCCTCAAGATGGTCTTCGAATTCGGCTTCTAATTTCCAGATTTGCTTCTGAATACGGGCGAGGTCCGTCAGCTGCAACTCGTCCGCGATGACCTGGCCTTTTGCGGTCAACGGGTGGCGCTTCTGCCCCTGACTATTATAATCCGGCTCGTCCGACACCAATCCGAGTTCTTTGGCGTCTTCAAGCCGGTTCCGAATCGTTGCTGAACTGATTTTCAGGTCATCCCGTAGCACTACGAATCGCTTCGGTTTGGCCTGCAACTCGGCTAATAGCATCACTCCACCCGTCTTCGAGAGGAACTCTTCAATCCGGTCTATCTCGCTTCCATCGAACTCATCGGGGGATGGTGCACCCCCATCTCCCCCTGAATCATTGCGACCAACCACTAATCACCCTGTTTGCACCCGTGCTATCATGAATCATGCGGTTTGACCTAAATCAATAGTTTAGATTGATTCAAGAGGCGACCAGAACCAGAGTTTCGGAAAACATCCAGAATTTCGTTTTCGCCATTCTATCCCCTTCAAAACCACGAAAATCGTAGTATACAGTGGAACGATTCGGAAGCAACACCCATTAAATATGATTCGTACTGAACTACTTAGGTCTGTCTCACACCAGCCCATGTTTCGGACAGTTCGAAGCACGCCACAGACCGCTGACAAGGCGGGGACGTATCAAGACGCCTCTTGGCTGAATTCGAACCCCGGTGAGCCAGCAGGCGAAGAGTCTATTAGAATGACAGTAATCTAAAACGCTGTCAAATCGTCGTGCACCTGGTTCACGGCTCTCTTAGTCCGTTATTCTCTTGTCACCCATTAGCTTTCAAACCTTCTCTGAGCCATTAAAGTCGTGGGGGAAGTCAGCCGTCGACGGCGATCGTCAGCACGGGCACCGGACGACGACGGTCTGTGCGGTACTGCCGAGCATGTTCTCGGTGAACTCCTCGCCGCGGGTGCCCATCACCACGAGGTCGACCCCGATGTCATCGGCGTACGCGAGGATCTCCTCGGCCGGGTCGCCGCGGCGGAGCGCGGTCGTCGTATATCTGTCGACACGCGGAAATCGAACCCGGAGGAATGGTCGGGCCGGCCGGTCTGCGTAAATTGAAGTGAGTACATCGTGAACGGTCGGGCATGCCCGATGGACTAGACGTGTCGGTGTCGGAGCTGACGGACGCGCTCCACGAGACGGTCGTCGACTTCTGGTATCCGCGGTCGGTCGACGACGAGCACGGTGGGTATCTGACGAGCTACGACGCCGACGGTGAGTTCGCCGGCGACGACACCAAGATGATCGTCACGCAGTCGCGGATGGTGTGGTTCTTCGCGCGGCTGGCCCGCGGGGGGTACGGCGACGGGGAGTTCCGCGAGGCCGCCGGAACGGGCTTTCGGTTCCTGGTCGACGAATTGCGCGACGAGGACAACGGCGGCTACTACTGGGAGGTCGAGCGCGACGGCACCCCGACCAAGCCAAACAAGCACATGTACGGCCAGTCGTTCGTCCTCTACGCGCTCTCGGAGTACTACCGCGCGACCGGCGACGAGGAGGCCCGGCGTCGCGCCGTGGACCTGTTCGAACTGTTCGAGTCCGAGGCCTACGACACGGACAACGGCGGCTACGTCGAGTACTTCGAGCCCGACTGGACTCCCATCACGTCCGGCGGGACCTACCTCGATAACATCGAGCCCGACTGGTCGACCAAGAAGAACGTCGACTCCGAGATCGACCCGACGACGAAGCTGATGAACACCCACCTCCACCTGATGGAGGCGTTCACGACCTTCGTCGCGGCGACGGGCCACGACGGCGGCCGGCGCCGGCTCAACGAGTTGCTGACGGTCAACACGAACACGGTCGTCCGGAAGGACCTGGGGGCCTGTACCGACAAGTACGCCCCCGACTGGCAGCCGTTGCTCGACGACGAGGCCTACCGGGTGGTCTCCTACGGCCACGACATCGAGAACGTCTGGCTGACGATGGAGGCCGCGGCGGAACTGGACGTGCCCCTGACCTACTACCGGGAGCTGTACGAGACGCTGTGGGGCTACTCGCTGGAATACGGCTATGACGACGAGGAGGGCGGCTTCTACTTCTTCGGGCCGTTCGACGAGCCCGCGACCAACCGCGTCAAGGCGTGGTGGGTCCAGGCCGAGGCGCTGACCAGCGCCATCCGGATGTACGAACTCACCGGCCGTGACCGCTACCGCGAGGTGTTCGAGGAGACCTGGGCGTTCCTCGACGAGCACGGCATCGACTGGGAGGTCGGCGAGTGGCACTCGGGGGTCACCGACGACCTCGAACCCGTCGGCCGGAAGGGCGCCGCCTACAAGGGCGCCTACCACAACGGCCGGGCGCTGCTGGAGTGTATCGAGGCGCTCGAACGGCTCTCCTGACGCGGGGCCCGTCTCTCCCGCGCGGGCACAGGAGGTAGGTCTATGTGGCCAGCGCGGGTAGGACCCCCCATCACTGCGGTATCCACCTATTCATGACACGGAAGACCCAGGGGAGCCCGTACGCTCCCCACACCGACAGCGAGACGGCGGCGATGCTCGAGGCAGTCGGCGTCGACAGCGAGGAGGCGCTGTTCGACATCCCGGAGCCGGTCCGGTTCGACGGCGAGTTCGACATCCCCGCGAGAAGCGAGCAGGCCGTCCGGGGGGCGGTCGGCCGCCAGCTCAACCGGACCGACGACCTCGTCGAGTTCCTGGGACGGGGGCACTACACCCACTACGTCCCGGCGCTGGTCGACGACCTCGCGCGCCGCCAGGAGTTTCTGACCTCCTACACGCAGTACCAGCCCGAGGTCGCCCAGGGGTTCCTGCAGGCGCTGTTCGAGTACCAGTCGCTGCTGGTCGAACTCACGGGGCTGGACGTGGCCAACTGCTCGATGTACGACGCCGCGACGGCGTTGGGCGAGGCGGCGACGCTCTCCCAGCGCGTGCGCCCGGTCTCGGGCGACCGGGTCCTCGTGCCCGAGACGCTACGGGAGGGGAAACGCGCGGTCCTCGAACAGTACGCCCGCGGCCCGGGCCTGGCGGTCGAGAGCTACCCGACGGCCGACGGGACCGCCGACGTCGGCGGCCTGCGCGAGGCGGTCGACGACGGGACGGCGATGGTCTACGCCGAGACCCCAACGGTCGCCGGCTGTATCGAGGAACGGCTGGGCGCGGTCGGCGACGTCGCCGACGCCCACGACGCACTGTTCGTCGTCGGGTCGGACCCGGTGGCGCTGGCCCTGTTAGAGCGGCCCGCCGACGCCGGCGCGGACGTCGTCGTCGGCGAGGGGAGCGTCCTCGGCCTCGGGACGGCCTACGGGATGGGGATGGGCGTGTTCGTCACCCGCGAGGGGTTCCTCCGGCAGGTCCCCGGCCGGCTGGTCGGCGCGGGGACCGACGCCACCGACCGGCGGGCCTACACGCTGACTCTCCAGACACGCGAACAGCACATCCGCAAGGAGCGGGCGACGAGCAACATCTGTACGAACCAGGCCTGGCTGGCGCTGCGGGCGGCGATCCACGCCGCACTGCTCGGGCCAGAGGGGCTTGTCGACCTCGCCGAGGAGTGTGTCCGGCTCCCGCGGGACCTGGCCGGACGCCTCGACGCGGTCTCGGGCGTCGAGGCCCCGGTCTACGACCGCCACCACTTCCGGGAGTTCCAGGCTCACACCGACCAGCCCGCGGCGGCGGTCGCCGCCGACCTCGAAGACGAGGGCTTCGCCGTCCACGTCGTCGACGAACACCGTATCCAGGTCTGTGTCACCGACGCGAACGCCCACGCCGTCGACCGCTTCGTCGACGCCGTCGAGGAGGTGGCCTGAGATGAGCGACGGGAACGGCACGGACCACGGCGATGCCGGCGGCGCGGATCACGGCGATCCCGGCGGGACCGGCCACGGGGAGGGGAACGACGGCGTGGACCACGGCGAGGCGGTCAGCGGCACCATCTACGACCAAGCCCGCTGGACCGACGACGGGGTCTACGAGCCGTTGCTCGCCGAGAAGGACCTGACCGAGGTCCGGATCGGCGGTGCGGACGACGGGGATAGCGGCGACGGGAGCGGCGCCGACGGCGACAGCGAGGGCGACAGCCCGCTCCCGTCCGCGTTGACACGCGAGTCGCTGGAACTGCCGGGGCTGGCCGAGCCGAGCGTGGCGCGCCACTACGTCCGGCTCTCGGAGATGAACTACGGGGTCGAGAGCGGGCCCTTCCCGCTGGGGTCGTGTACGATGAAGTACAACCCGAAGTTCACCGAGGAGTCGGCCGCCCGGCCGGCGGCGGCGGTCCACCCGGACCGGTCGGACAGGAGCGTCCAGGGGGTGCTGGCGGTCATGCACGCGCTCCAGGACTACCTCGGGCGGATCGGCGGGATGGACGCGGTGACGCTCCAGCCGCCGGCCGGAGCAGCCGGGGAGTTCACCGGCATCAGCATCGCCCGCGCGTACCACGAGGACAACGGCGAAGAGCGGACGGAGGTGGTCGTCCCTGACTCGGCCCACGGGACGAACTTCGCGACGGCGGCGATGGCGGGCTTCGACGTGGTCGAACTCCCCAGCGGCGAGGACGGCCGCATCGACACCGAGGCGCTGGCGGCGGCCGTCGGCGAGCAGACCGCGGCGCTGATGCTCACCAACCCCAACACGCTGGGGCTGTTCGAGCGCGACATCGAGCGGATCGCCGACATCGTCCACGACGCGGGGGGGCTGCTCTACTACGACGGCGCGAACCTCAACGCCCTGCTGGGGCGGGCTCGGCCCGGCGACATGGGGTTCGACGTGATGCACTACAACGTCCACAAGACGTTCGCGACGCCCCACGGCGGCGGCGGGCCCGGCGCCGGACCGGTCGGCGTCACCGCGGAACTGGCGCCGTACCTGCCACGGCCACACGTCCGCGAGGCCGGCGGAGGGTACGAACTGTCCGACCCCGAGTCGAGCATCGGCAAGGTCCACGGCTTCGCCGGCAACTGGCTGGTCCTGCTGAAGGCCTACGCCTACATCGCGCGGCTGGGCGACGCCGGCCTCCGGGACGCCAGCGCGAAGGCGGTCCTGAACGCCAACTACCTCGCGAGCCGGATCGACTACGAGGTACCCCACGGCCCGTTCCACCACGAGTTCGTCGCCAGCGCCGGCGACCAGGACGCCGCCGACGTGGCCAAACGGATGCTCGACTACGGCGTCCACCCGCCGACGACGAAGTGGCCCGAAACCGTCTCGGAGGCGCTGATGACCGAACCGACGGAGGTCGAGAACCGCGAGACGCTCGACGACCTGGCGGCGGCGTTCAACGCCGTCGCCGGCGAGGACGCCGCCACCGTCGAGCGCGCCCCCTCGCGGACGGCGGCCCGCCGCATCGACCAGGTCGGGGCCGCGCGGGACCCGCGGCTGGCCTGGCAGGACCTCGGTGACCTCGACACCCACCCCTGAGCCCCCGTGGCTGGCCTGGCAGGACCTCGGTGACCTCGACACCCACCCCCGGGCCCCGCGGCGTGTCAGGTCACCTCGTCGATCAGCGACGCGAGTTCGGCGTACTGTTCCCGGCCGGTCCCCTTCTGGACGTAGCCGGCGACCCTGTCGCCGACCGCGTCCTCCAGCGACGAGCGGTGGCGGGCGGTGTAGAGAACGTACGGTAGGTCCGGGGCGCGCTCGTGGACGGCGTCGGCGAGTTCCAGGCCGTCCATCTCCGGCATCTGGAAGTCGCTGACGACAACGTCGACCGACGAGCGCTCGACGCGGTCGAGCGCCGCCGACGCGCTCGTGGCCGTCTCGACCTCGAGGGTCGGCTCCTCCCGTTCCAGAAACGACTGCGCCAGGTCGACGACGTCCCGGTCCTCGTCGACGACCAGCACACGTACCGATCCCATATCAGTAGGTAACGCGACGGGCCCTTGTAACCCCTGCCTGACCAGGTCAGGCCGTCGCCGTGTCGACGTCGCCGTCGATGCGGATGAACTCGTAATCACATTCCCGACAGTGCCACTTGACTTTCGTGCCGATGTGGACCTCCATGCTGGCCGCGCGGTAGAACTCGCGGTCGGCCTCACACTCGGGGCAGTGGTGGGTGCGGGTCGCGGTCATGCGCGCCGGTTCGACGCCCGCGCAGTTGAACGTGCTGGTTTTGGTCGCGGGAACCGCCGGTGGGGGGCCAGTCCGGCCGTCACACCGAGACGACGAACCGGGCCCCCCCGTCGTCGCTCTCCCCGACCGAGACCTCCCAGCCGTGGGCCTCCGCGATCCGGGAGACGATCACAAGCCCCATCCCGGTGCCGCTACCGGTGGAGAACTCCCGTGTGAAGGCGTCCTCGCGGTCCTCGGGGGGGATGCCCGGGCCGTCGTCGGCGACGTAGAAGCCCGCTTCGCACTCCCCGACAGTGATGGTCACGTCGGGGCCGCCGTGTTCGACCGCGTTCCGGAAGAGGTTCTCCAGCAGTTCTACGAGCAGGTCCGGGTCGGCCACGAGACTGGTGTCGGCCGCGACCGACAGCGTCGCGTCCCCGGTGTCGACGGTCTCCCAGGCCCGGCGCGCGATGGCCGCGAGCGAAACCGGCTGGTCGTCGGTCCCGTCCTCGACGTCGCGGGTCAGCGTCAGCACCTGTTCGATGATGGTTTCGATGCGCTCCAGCGACCGCCCGATGGCCGCGACGCGCTCCTCGTCGGCATCGAGCAGTTCGAGCTGGCCGCTGGCCACCGAGAGCGGGTTGCGCAGGTCGTGGGAGACGATGGCCGCGAAGTCGCTCAGCCGCTCGTTCTTCTCGGCGAGGCGCTCGTTCGCGCGGTGCAACCGCGCCGCGTAGAGGCCGATCGTACAGCCGAGGGCGCTCCCCGCCGCCAGCGACCCGAACACCGCGAGCATGAACGAGGTCTCGAACAGTCGCGAGACGGTGCCAAACCAGAAGCCGACGAGGAAAAACGCGACCAGACCGATCCCGATCCAGACGATGATCGTCCGGCGCGCACTGCCCGAGAGGTCGGCGTCGATGCGTATCCCGTAGGCGACCAACGCCAGTCCGACTACAGCCGGGAGCGTGGACTGAACCACGGCCGCCCGGACCGGGACCGACGCGACGGCGAACGCGAGGCCGGTCCCCGCCAGGATCACGACGCCCAGGCCCACGAGCGGATTCACCACGACCGACCGGTCGACTCCCTGCAGGTCCATCGCTCTGAGTTTCCGCTAATACATTTAAAAATATGGTTACAAATACTTTGCTCCCGAGCGACCCGAAGTCGGGGAGTCCGCGGGGCGGGGTCGGGGTCCGTCGCTTAAGTCGCTGGGTGCCCCAGGGGGGCGTATGAAGATCTACACCGGCCGCGGTGACGAGGGCCAGACGGACCTGCGGGACATGTCCCGGGTCTCGAAGGCGAGTCCGCGCATCGAGGCCTACGGGACCGTCGACGAACTCAACGCGGCCGTCGGCGTCATCCGGCCGACCGGCCACGACGACCTCGACGAGGTGCTCGCGTCCGTCCAGAACCACCTCCACGTCGTCCAGGCGGACTTCGCCAACCCCGACCCCGACGAGGGGGACCCGCGGGTCCGCGAGGCCCACGTCGACGAACTGGAGTCACGCATCGACGCCTTCGACGCGGAACTGGACCCGCTGGAGTCGTTCATCCTCCCCGGGGGGTCCCAGGCGGGCGCGAAACTCCACCAGGCCCGGACGGTCTGTCGCCGCGCCGAGCGCCGCGCGGTCGCGTTCGTCGAGGGGGCCGACGACGCCAACGACACCGCAGTCGTCTACCTGAACCGCCTGTCCGACCTCCTGTTCACGCTCGCGCGCGCAGTCAACAAACGCGGGGGCGTCCCCGAGGAGAGCCCCAGTTACTGAGGGCCGCCGAGGAGAGCCCCAGTTACTGAGGGCCGCCGAGGAGAGCCCCCGCTACTCAGAGCCTCTCCGATACTCCCATCGACCGGGACCGGGTCGGGCGCCCCTGACACTCTCATCGACCGGACGCGCGACGGGCCTCCTCTGGCTCCCCACAGCCGCGACCGCGGCGAGGCCCGGACACACAGCCGGGAGCGCGCGAGGCCCGGACGGTCCCTCTGCCGGCCGGTCACTCGGCGAGTTCGTAGGTGAGGACGCCGTCGGTTTCGCGGCGGACGACCCGGTCCTGCGTGGCGAGCACGTCCAGGTGGCCGACGGCCTCGCTCATGCCCGGGAAGTGCTCGGTGACGGGCAGGTCCTCGAAGAGGGCGTGCATCACCTCGACGGGCGTGGCGGGCTCTTCGACGGTGCCGGCGACCGCCGCCGTGCGCTCGCGGTGTTCGGCGAGGATCGCGTCGATCCGCCCTGGCGGGTCATCGACGGGGTCGCCGTGGCCCGGGAGGAGGCGGTCGTAGCCGGCTTCGCGGAGGCGTGCGAGCGACTCGTTGTACGCCGGCAGGACCCGCGGGCGCTCGCCGCCGTCCTCGGGGGGCGGCTGGAGGAAAGGGTTCGGCGTGGTGTCGCCGAGGACGTGGTCGCCGACGACCGCCGTCCCGTCGCCGTCCGCGAAGAGCAGTTCCCCCGTCGCGTGGCCGACCAGTTCGTCGACGCCGAGCTCGCGGCCGTCGACGGCGACTGTCTCGCCGGCGGTCAGCGTCCGGTCGACGTCGACGCTGGGCGCGTAGTGGACGAACGCCTGCGGGAGTTCGGTCACCGTCCCGGCGGTCGCCTCGTCCATGCCACAGCGGACGAAAAACCGCCGGAAGTACTCCTGTTCGTAGGCGAGACGGCCCTCGAAGTCCTCGAGGATCGGCACGGCGGCCTCGGCCGCGACGACGCGCCCGCCCGCCTCGCGGAGGTGGCTGGCGAGCCCGAAGTGGTCGGGGTGGGGGTGGGTGACGAGGACCTGTTCGATGTCGGCGAACCCGAGCCCGCGGTCCGCGAGGGCATCGTGCAGCCGCTCGCGTGCGTCCTCGCTGTCGGGGCCCGGGTCGACGACCGTCCGGCCGGCGAGGTAGGCGTTCACCGGGCCGACCTGGAACGGCGTCGGAATGGGCACACGTTCGAACACACGGGCACTCTTCCCCGAACGTGTAAGTGTATGGTGAAAGAGACACACGCGTCGATGCCCACCGTCGCGTGCGTCGCGTGGGACAGACTGGAACGCCGGGCACTCTCTGGCACCCGACATCGTTTAGGTGTGCCTAAAACATATTAACCGTTTCGCTCCCGTCGCGGTGGTGGGGCCGAGTGGGGTCAACGTCGTGGCCCCGAGCAGCGTGAAAGCCCCGAGCAGGTCCACGCACGGGGCGGGTCGCTCACAGACCAGCGAAGCGAGGCCTTCGGCGCCCGGGGCCGGAGCGGCCGTTTCTCCCGCTGTGTTTGCTCGTGGTACGGAGACGCCCGACCGGTACTGTCCTCTCGGCGGGGACAAGACACATATTTGTCCTCGGCCTACGGTCAGATATGAACGGGCACTTCGAAGACACCCTCTACTGCCTGAAGCGAGCCGTCAAGACAGCCAAGAAGGGCGTGGGCGAAGAGGTCACTCCAGTCGAGGAGCGCGTCAGAGCGCCGACCGGCCGCGAAAAAGAGCCCGAGCCCTCGCGCCTGGAGTCGGTCAGAAACGACCTGAAAGCACTCGAAGAGAGAGCCGAGGGCGAGGCGAGAAAGGCCATCGAGAACGCCCGACAGAGCCTCGACGAGTACCGCGCTGGCCGACTCCGGTCGGAGTAGCCGAAGGCTTAAGTTCGGTGCTGGCGGTTCAAATCCGCCCCAACCCACTTCTGATTCCTCGCAACGACGAGCACAGCGAGGAGTCCGTGGAATCGAAGTGGGGACGGCGGATTCGAACCCTGGCAGTCGCGCGCAGTGAGCGAACGCGAACGAGCACGTCTGCATCCGGTTCAAATCCGCCCCAACCCATACGCGGTTCGTACGGTCAGTAGACGTGCGTTCGCTCATCCCGGCCAGTCGTAACTTCCAGTAGCGAGAAGTTCGTTGGTTACTGTTGATGGACAGGGACTTGGGAGAGGTGTTCCTTCCTGATCCCGACGACTGCTACGAGCGACTCCGTCGCGCCCGTTTCGACGCGACGGTGTCGTGCGTCTATTGCGGAGAGAGCGAGCCAGTCAGCAAGAAGGGACCGACAGGGAAAGGCGCTCAACAGTACCGGTGAGAGAAGCATTGAGAAGGAAGGTGAAGATGGGAGTCCGCGCGAGCGCGGACTCAAAAAAGACTACACGATCTACGATGGTATCGACAAGTACGACGGGATCGACGCTCATCTGGCGATCACGCACGACGAGACGTACGTGATCGGTGGCGCCCACGTCAACAGCTGTGAGAACCGCCATAGCTCCCTTCGCCAGTGGCTGGCGAAGTTCAGAGGTGTTTCGAAGCACCATCTTCAGGGGTATCTCAACTTTCTCGGCCTCTTGCTGAACGAGAGCGCCGACTGGTTCAGCAAAATCCTGAGTTACGAGTCATTGAGATGAGCGAAAGATGGTGCGTGGCGTTTCCGAAGGTTAAACTGGCGCGGGTGCCCAATCAGGAGCAAATGTCACCTGCAGACGACGCCGGGAGTTCCGGCGTCGCGGTCCCCGACAGCGGGACCACCGTCTACGACCTCGCCGACAACTGCGACATGGAGCACGTCTCCGCGGGGGAACTGTACATCGGCACCGTCAACGGCGTCGTCGAGTACGGCGTCTTCGTCGACCTCTCGGCGGAGGTGTCGGGGCTGGTCCACGAGTCGAACCTCCACGGTTCCTACGAGGTCGGCGACGAACTGGTCGTCGAACTCGACGAGGTCCGCGACAACGGCGACGTGGCCTTCGCGGAGGTTGACGTCGGGGAGTACGACCGCCAGCGCGTCGAACCGGACACCCACGACGTGGCGGCGCTGGCCGACGCCATCGGCGAGTCGGTCACGCTCGAAGGGAGCGTCGTCCAGATCAAACAGACCGGCGGGCCGACCATCTTCCAGTTGCGCGATGCCACCGGGATCGCGGCCTGTGCGGCCTTCGAGGCGGGCGGCGTCCGGGCCTATCCCTCGGTCGGACTCGACGACGTCGTCCGCATCGAGGGCCGCGTCGAGACGCGCGACGGGAGCGTCCAGGTCGAGGTGAGCGACCTGACCGCCCTCGACGACGAGCGAGCCACGGCGGTCCGCGAGGCACAGGCCGACGCGCTCGCCGATGTGGCCAAACCCCACGAGGTCGACCCCCTCGTCGAGTGGCCGGCACTGGAGAAACTCTGGCCCGACCTCGAAGCCGTGGCCACGCGCCTCCGGCGGGCGGTGCTTGACGGCCGCCCGGTCCGGATGCGCCACCACGCCGACGGCGACGGCATCTGTGCGAGCGTCCCCGTCCAGGTCGCACTGGAGCGGTTCATCGCCCAGACCTACGAGGACGACGACGCCGCCCAGCACCTCCTCAAGCGCCTGCCCAGCAAGGCCCCCTACTACGAGATGGAGGACGTCACCCGCGACTTGAACTTCGCCCTGGAGGACCGCGAACGCCACGGCCAGAAACTCCCGCTGTTGCTGATGCTGGACAACGGGTCGACCGAGGAGGACACCCCGGCCTACCGGAACCTCGCGCACTACGACGTCCCCATCGTCGTCGTCGACCACCACCACCCCGACCCCGGGGCCGTCGAGGACCTGGTCGACGAACACGTCAACCCCTACCTCCACGGCGAGGACTACCGCATCACCACGGGGATGCTCTGTGTCGAACTCGCACGGATGATAGACCCCGATATCACGGACGACCTGCACCACGTGCCGGCGGTCGCGGGCCTGTCGGACCGCTCGGAGGCCGACGCCATGGACGACTACCTCGAACTCGCCCGCGAGGAGGGATACGACGAGGCCGAACTCCGGGATGTCGGCGAGGCGCTGGACTACGCCACCTTCTGGCTGCGCTACGACGACGGCGGCCAGCTGGTCACCGACGCGCTCAACGTCGACTGCGACGACCGGCGGCGCCACCGGGAGCTGGTCGACTTCCTCTCGACGCGCGCCGAGCGCGACGTCGACCGCCAGCTCGACGTCGCCATGGACCACGTCGAGCACGAACACCTCGACAACGGCGCCCACCTCTACCGCATCGACGTCGAGAACTACGCCCACCGCTTTACCTACCCCGCGCCGGGCAAGACCACCGGCGAAATCCACGACCGCAAGGTCGCCGAGACCGGCGACCCCGTGATCACGATCGGCTACGGGCCCGACTTCGCAGTCCTGCGCTCGGACGGCGTCCGGCTCGACATCCCCGAGATGGTCGCCCAACTCAAAGCCGAGGTCGACGGCGGCGGCGTCAGCGGCGGCGGCCACCTCGTCGTCGGCTCGATCAAGTTCGTCCGCGGCATGCGCGAGGCCGTCCTCGACGCACTCGTCGAGAAGATGGCCGACGCCGAGATCGACGAGGAACTCGGCAGTTCCGCCGCCTTCGTCGAGGACTGAGCGCCGGTCCGGTGGTGTTCAGATAAGGATAAAGGGTGAGGCGGTTCGTTTTCTGAGTGCTCTATGCCCGAAAACGACCGCCTCGGTGGATGTTTAGACGAGATCGA
>PXRP01000056.1 GCA_003021655.1 Halobacteriales archaeon QS_4_69_31 | reverse complement strand
CTTGAGCAGCACCCATCGGACAGCCCGGGCCCATCGGCCCTCGGACCGGGATAGCGCGCCTGCTGAAGCGTCTTCGGGCAGTTCACTGCCCTCCTCTACCGACACACGCTCGGTGCGGTCCATATCCGCGGTAGAGTGCCCAGTCCAGAAAATCCACCGGTGCGACAGGCGAGGCTCTGGTAGCCGACTCCATTTTCGTGAGGGACTCGTCGGACGGCCGGCGAAGAAATACACATGTAGATAGCGACGGGGTTCGCTGGTCTCGATGGACGTGATACAGGGCGAATAAGGGCTGGTCAACGGCCCCTTCTCGGATAGATCTGGCTTTTAGCCTGTCATAGAATCGTTCCCACGAATTATTTCACCCGACCATCCAATGAATTGACCGATTGATACAGCGTGCAAAACCATCTTTTTCCGCCTCAGGTTTCCTCGCTCGCTTCGCTCGCTGCGGGAACCACTCGGCGAAAAAACATGTGTGAAAAAGGCTGCCTCCGCCGTCTTCGACGGCTCCGGCAGTGAACCGCTCGCTTCGCTCGCGGACGTTCGACCGACGACCGACCGCTAACCGCACCGCCTGTAAGTACCGCTCAAACTGTTCCTCAACTGGCCGAACCGATGATTGGGAACCTTTCTGTGACGCGCTCCACAGTGTTACTGTACCGGCGTCCACGACGCACCGAGCGGTTGAACGTGGGCGCGCGTCATCGAGTCAGCGTCGGCGAGGACGTCGAGACAGGGGGGCGAACGTCCTCGTCTGGGACGGCAATCCCGCGATGTGACGACGGGAAACACGACCGACGGATCCGGGGGACAGTCTTTAAGTCCCCGTGTGGCTATCCACTGGTATGCTCCGTGTCGACCCCCGGATTTTCGCCGGCGGCCTCCTCGGCGCGCTCGTGCTCGGCGTCGCGGTCGGTTACCTCCTCGGCGGCCTGGTCTGATGAGGCCCGTCCCCGCGGTCGATCAACGCGTGATAACTGGGGGGGTAGCCTTTACTCGCTCGACCGACCAGAGGCGGGCATGCTCCGGATCGACGGACGGCTCCTCGCGGCGTCCGTGGTGGGCGTGTTCCTGGTCGGCGCAGCGACCGGGTTCGCGCTGTCGAGTGGCGGGACGACCCCGGTGACGGCCGGGAACCCCGACTCGACGCCGGCCGGCGCCTCCACGCCGGCACCGACGCCGGCGTCGACCGCCGCCCCGGCGTAGACGCCCGGGACGCCGACGCCCACGGCGGCGCCGGCTGGCTTCCCCACTCCGACGCCTACTGCGACCCTGGCGCCGACCCCTACATCAACGCCGACGCCGGCTACCACGCCGACCCCGACCGCGGCGCCGACGCGGACCCCGATGCTGGTCCGGCGGTTCAACGTCAGCGAGATCAGGTCCGAACTCCGGGCGATGCTGAGCGACTGGCGCGAGGACGGGGCCTCCCGCGGTTCGGCGACGGGTCGAGCCAGTTGACCGCGTAACTGGACGCGATGGCACAGAACCACAGCGTCAACATGGCCGACGTTGGGAAGACGATACACGTCATCTACAACACCTCCAGCGCCGGTCGCTACCGGGCGAACGACCTCTACTGGAACTGCGGGTTCGAACGGGTAGACTCCGACGCGTTCGTCAGGCCCGACGAGAACGCGATGGAGGTGCTGGGGCTGACCTACGCCGGCCGCACCTACGAGCAGGTCGGCGGCGGGACCGACTACAACGCCAACGAGACGGCCGTCGCGCGCGACATCTTCGAGCAGTGGACCAACAGCAGCGTCTACCGGCCCCGCCTCTCCTATCACAACGCAACCCGGATCGGGATCGGGATCGAGATCACCCGCAACCACGAGGTCTACGCGACCGGCAACGTCTGTGGCGGCCCGCTGCCGCCCGACGAGACGGACTGACTCCGGGTTCACCGGAACGAACTGTTTTTGCGCGGGCCGCCCGGAGGGGTTCGCATGGACGGCGACCTGGACATCCCGGTACTGGACGACCACATGCACCTGGACCCGCTGGTCGGCCGCGGGGCCGCGGCCGCCGCTGAATTCGCCGACCACGGCGGGACCCACCTCCTCGTCGTCAACAAACCGTCCTGGCACCTCCTCGATGACCTCCCGGAGGGTCCCGACGACTTCCGGACGGTGTTCGACCTGACGGTCTCGGTCGTCGAGGACGCCACCGACGCGCTCCCGGGGCGGGCGTGGCCGGTGCTGGGCGTCCACCCCGCGCTCGTCACCCAGCTCGTCGAGGCCGGTTACGACGCCGCGAGCGCCCGCGAGCTCATGGAAACGGGCCTTGACGTCGCCGCCGAGTACGTCGCCGACGGGCCCGCCCTCGCGCTGAAGTCCGGCCGCCCGCACTACGACGTCGCCGACGATGTCTGGACGGCCTCGAACGCCGTGATGAAACGCGGGTTCGCCCTCGCGGCCGAGACCGGCTGTGCGATCCAGCTCCACACCGAGAGCGGCGAGGACTTCACCGAGGTGGCGGACTGGGCCGAGGAGCGGGGCCTCCCCGCCGAGCGCGTCGTCAAACACTTCTCGGGCGGCCGCCTCGCGGGCCCGACAAAAAGCGTCATCGCTAACAAGGACGACCTCGAACTCGCCGTCGAGACCGGCGAACCGTTCATGATGGAGACGGACTTCATCGACGACCCCGACCGGCCGGGGGCCGTCCTCGGCCCGAAGACCGTCCCGCGGCGCGTCCGCTGGCTCCGCGAGGAGGGCCACGACGACGCCCTCCGGCGCGCACACGTCGAGACGCCCGCCAGCGTCTACGGGATCGACACCGAGGCGACCCTCGACGCCTGACCGGACCGGATTGGACCGGACCTGAAACGCTTTTTCGCCTCTCCGAGAGAAAGAGCCTCCATGCCCCCCGAGGTCGTCCACGCCGGCGAGCCCACCCCTCGTCCGCCGGGCGGAGCTCTTCAGGCGTCGACCTCCTCGACGAGCGCCGGCGAGTCGTTGGCGGGGTCGTTGACGGCGGTCGAGACCGGATAGGCGTGCATCCGGTCGGCGGGGTACGGGTCGAGCAGGTCCGCGACCGCGTCGGCGTCGCCGGTCAGCCAGGTCCGTTCCTCGTCGGGGTCGAGGACGACGGCCATCCGGTGGTGGAGGTCGGCGACCACGTCGTTGGGGTCGGTCGTCAGGACGGCGAACGTCTCGACGGGGTCGGGGTCGGCGTCGGGTCGACCGCCGCCGAACTCGTCGAGGCCGGTCTGGGTCGCCGGCGGCGTCCACCGCGCCCAGACCCCGGCCATCGCGAACAGGTCGTCGTCGCCGAGCGCGACCCGGTAGGGCTGTTTGCCGCCGTCGCGCTCGACCCACTCGTAGAAGCCGTCGGCGGGCACCAGACAGCGCCCCGCCGCCGGCCCGTCGCGGTCGCGCGGCCGGCCGCCGCGCTCGAAGGCGTCGGCGAACGTGCGCTTCCGGGCGACGGTCTCGGCGCGGGCGTTGATGTACCCGAACGCAGAGCGGTCCTCGGCCCAGGTCGGGACGAACCCCCACTCCGCGCGCCGGATCGCGTCTGGCGCCTCGTCGGTGACGACCGGGAGCGCCTGCCCGGGGGCGGCGTTGTACGTGGGCCCGAACGCGAAGTCGAACGCGGCGTCGAACCGCGCCTCCACGTCGCCGGGCGGCGCGAACAGGCTGTACCGTCCACACATGGGCGGGGGTTGGGACACCACGACCAAAACACCCGCGTCGCCGCCCGCGAGGCGAACTCCCCGACGGGGTCGCGGACCGACACAGCCCGACTGGCCCGGCCGCCGGAGGCGGGCGACGCCCCCCGCTAACCAGTTGCCCCCCACCCTTTTCCGGGGGGCGGGCGAACGCCCGCGTATGATCACGGGCAGTGAGATGGCCGTCGTCGACGAGAACGCGGCCGCGCTGGGGGTGCCACGCGAGCAGTTGATGGAGTCGAGCGGCAACGCCGTCGCGCGCGTCGTCCGTGAGGTCGCGGCCGACGACGCGACGGTCCGGGTCGTCGCCGGCCGGGGCAACAACGGCGGCGACGGCCTGGTCGCCGCGCGGTTCCTCGACGGCTACGACCTCTCGGTGACGCTGCTTGGCCGTCCCGGGGCCATCACGACGGCCATCACCCGCGAGAACTGGACGGCGCTCCAGCGGGGGGCCTACGACACGAGCGTCGTCCGCGATTCGACCGCGTTCGCGGTGGGGGACGCGGACGTCGTCGTCGACGCGATACTCGGGACGGGCATCAGCGGCGACCTCCGCGAGCCGGCACGAACCGCCGCCGAGCGCATCAACGAGGCCGACGCGACAGTCGTCTCCGTCGACGTCCCCTCGGGGCTGGACGCCGAGACCGGCCGACTGGCCGAGGGTGCGGTCGAACCCGACCACGTCGTCACGTTCCACGACACCAAGCCCGGCCTCGCGGACCTGGACGCGGCGGTGACCGTCGCCGACATCGGCATCCCGGAGGCGGCCGAACTGTTCGTCGAGCGCGGCGACCTGACGCGGCTCGACGACCGGCGCCAGGACAGCCACAAGGGGGACAACGGCGAGGTGCTGGTCATCGGCGGCGGCCCGTACGCCGGCGCGCCGGGGCTGGCCGGCCAGGCGGCGCTCCGGGCGGGGGCCGACCTCGTGCGGGTCGCCTGTCCGATGGTCGTGGGACGGGAACTCCAGGGGTTCAGCGAGAACCTCATCGTCCGCCCGTACAAGGGCAAACGGCTCGAACCCAAGCGGGTCGGCTACCTGCTTGAGGTCGCGCGCCGCCACGACGTGGTCGTCATCGGCCCCGGACTGGGCGACCAGGAGCCGACGCTCGAAGCCGTCGAGGGCATCCTCTCGGGCTATACCGGCACGGCCGTGGTCGACGCCGACGCCCTCGTACGGGTCCCGGACGTCGAGACGGCGGCGACGCTCATCTGTACGCCCCACGCGGGCGAACTCCGCGCGATGGGCGGGCGGACGGCCGAGGACTGGCGCGAGCGGATGGACCTGGTCGAGGAGTTCGCCGACGACCTGGGCCACGTCGTCCTCGCGAAGGGGCCGTACGACGTGGTCTCGGACGGCGAGCGGACCCGCGTCAGCCGGACGGGCAACCCCGGTATGACCGTCGGCGGCACCGGCGACGTGCTCGCGGGGGTCGCCGGCGCGCTCGCGGCGACCCAGGACCCCCTCGACGCCGCCGCGATGGCCGCCTACGCCAACGGCCGCGCCGGCGACCGCGTCCGCGACGAGAAAGGCGACGGCCTCGTCGCCACGGACCTGCTGGCGGCACTCCCCGGGGTCCTCTGGTCCGACCGGGAGACCGAGTGATGCCGGACGACTCAACACACACCGACCCCGACGGCGCCGTCGGGGGCGAGGCCGACGAGCTGACCCACACCGAGGAGGGCGACGTGCAGATGGTCGACGTGGGCGAGAAGCCAGACACCGCCCGCCGGGCGGTCGCCCGCGGGACGGTCCACCTCCAGCCCTCGACGGTCGCGGCCGTCCGGGACGACCGGGTGAGCAAGGGTGACGTCCTCGCCACCGCCCGGGTCGGCGCGGTCCAGGCCGTCAAACACACCTGGGAGACGATCCCGATGTGCCACCAGATCCCGGTCACGAACGTCGAGACGGAGTTCGCGGTCGAGGAGGCGTCGGTCACGCTCACGGTCGCCGTCGAGACGACCGGCAAGACCGGGTGCGAGATGGAGGCCCTGGAGGGGGTCACCACCGGCCTCAACGTCATCTGGGACATGGTGAAATCCGCGGAGAAAGACGCCAACGGCGGATATCCGGCCACCCGGATCACCGACGTCGAGGTCGTCGAAAAGACCAAACGGCCGCTGTAGGTGCCCGTTTCTAGCTTTGAGTTTCGGGCGTCACCGTTCAACTACCCCCAGTCTCCCGACGCGGGTATGGTGTGTCGGCGTTCGGACCGGCGGTCCCCGGGTTCGCTCGTCGCGACGGCACTCGCGGCCCCCGGCGGCGTCGGGACCGGAGACGCTCGCTCGCGGATATCTCGACCGACTGACCTGTCGATCTCACCCGATAGACACATACGCCCCTCGCCCTATGGACGAATATGGCAGTCGAGACGACCGTCCTCGTCGTCGGGGGTGGCGCGACCGGGGTCGGTGTCGCGCGGGACCTCGCGCTCAGGGGCGTCGACGTCGTCCTCGTCAACCGGGGTAGACTGGGGGGTGGAACCTCGGGCCGTTCGCACGGTCTCCTCCACAGCGGCGCCCGCTACGCGGAAAGCGACCCCGAGAGGGCCGCGGCGTGTCTCGCCGAGAACCGTGTCCTCCGCGATATCGCCGGCGGGTGCGTCCGTGACACCGGCGGGCTGTTCGTCTCGCTCGCCGACGACGACCCCGACTACTTCGCGGAGAAGCGGGCCGCCTGCGAGGCGGCGGCCATTCCGGTCGAGTCGGTCGACGGCGAGACGGCACGCGAGCGGGTCCCGGACCTGGCCGACGACGCCGAGCGCGCCCTGCGGGTCCCGGACGCGGTGGTCTACCCGTCGCGGCTGGTCGCCGCCACTGTCGCGGACGCCTGCGACCACGGCGCCACCGTCTACACGCACGCGCCCGTCGAGGCACTCCACGTCTCGGAGGGCCGCGTGGCCGGCGCCACCGTCGGCGGCGACCTCGACGCCCAGGTCGCGGCCGACTACGTCGTCAACGCGACCGGCCCCTGGGCCGGGTCGCTCGCCGCCATGGCCGGCGTCGACGTCCCCATGCGCCTGACGCGGGGCGTGCTGGTCTCGGTCGACTACGACCGACTCGGCCCCGTGCTCAACCGCTGTCGGGTCCCCGACGACGGCGACGTCGTCGTCCCCCACGAGCGCGAGACCGTCCTCGGGACGACGAGCGTCCCCGTCGAGGACCCCGACGACTACGAGACCGACCAGTCTGAGATAGACCGCACTGTCGAGGAGTGTGCGGCGATGCTCCCGGCCGTCCGCGGGGCCGAGGCCGTCCGGACCTGGTGGGGGGTCCGCCCGGGATACGCCCCCGAGGCCGACCGCGGCGGCCGCGCCGTCCCCGGGGAGTTCGCCCTCCTCGACCACGCCGGCGACGGCGTCGACAACTTCGCGAGTATCGTCGGCGGGGACCTCACCACCCACCGGTTGACGGCCGCGGCCGCGGCCGACCTCGTCTGTGACTATCTGGGCGTCGCCGCCGACTGCAGGACCGACGAGCGCCCGCTGGCCGCCGCCGACGACCCCGACCGACTGGACGAACTGGTCGCCGAGTTCGGCGCCGTGAACCCGGCCGACGTCGACGTCGTACATTAAAACCGCCCAAAATACCCGGAAGCAGGAATTTCGCGTCTGTGCCCTCACTCCAGGTATGAGCGGCGCGAACACACCGCCGACGCTGGACGGACTGCCGCTGGTCGGACACGGCCTGGCGATCGGCCGGGACCCCTGGACCGCGATGTGGGAGTGGGCCGCCGAGGGCGACGTCGTCCGCCTGCAGTTCCCCGGCCGGACGGTGCACATGGTGACCGACCCCGGACTGGTCGTCGAAAACTACAGACCGGTGCCGGTCCAACGGGGAGCATGGACAGAGACGCGGTCAGGCGGTCCTGGGAGCGGGTCGCGGACGCCTACGCGCGCCAGCGCGACCCCGACGGCCCGGACGCCGCACTGCTCGAAGAGTTGCTCGCCCTGCTCCCGGACGGGGCCACCGTCGTCGACGTGGGCTGTGGCGACGGCGCCCGGACGCTCGCGAACCTCGGCGGCGCGCGGACGGTCGGCGTCGACCTCGCCCGCCGGCCGCTGGAACTGGCCCGCGAGACGGCACCGGACGCGGCGCTCGTCCAGGGGGAGATGACCAGCCTGCCCGTCGCCGACGGCGTCGCGGACGCCGTGACCGCCTACCACGCCGTCTTCCACGTCGCCAGCGCGAACCACCCGGCGGTCTACCGGGAGTTCGCGCGCGTCCTCCGGCCCGGGGGGTACGCGCTGCTGACCATCGGGAGCGGGCGGACCGATTCCGTCCGGGAGAACTGGCTGGGGACCGGCGAGCCGATGTACTGGAGCACGCCGGGACCGGCGACGACGCGGCGCCAGCTCCGCGAGGCGGGCTTCGAGATAGAGTGGACCCGAACCGTCGATGACCCGCTGGGGTCGTCGACCGGGTTCGTCCTCGCGCGGCTGGTACGGTAACGACGCCACCGGCAGATCCTCAGGCGTTCAGCGTCTCTTCGAGGTCGCCCTGTTCGTGGAGCTGTTCGAGGATGTCGCTACCGCCGACGAACTCGCCGTCGACGAACGCCTGGGGGATGGTCTCGCGGCCGCTGTGCTCCGAGAGCGCCTCGCGGTAGGCCTCCAGCGAGTCGAGGACGTTCACTGTCTCGTACTCGTCGCGGTGGTGGTCGATGAGACCCAGCGCCTTCCGCGAGTAGCCACACTGGGGCATCAGCTCCGTCCCCTTCACGAACAGCGCCACCTCGTTGTCTTCGATTGTCTCGTCGACGCGCTCCTGTACTTCCGCCGGTGAGAGCTCGCTCTCGGGTTCGAACGACATCGTTGCGACCTACTATCCCCGGGAGTCACAAGTCTCCTTCGACCGGCGGGTTCCGGGAGCCCGACGGACACAAGAGTCTTATGACCCAGTCGTCTCTCAACAGGGTATGGTAGAGTTCGGCATCCAGCAGATCGGGCTCGAACTCGGGACGGGAGCCGTGATCGGGGGTCTCATCGGGTTCACGGCCAAGAAGGTCGCGAAGATCATTGCGATCATCATCGGGCTCGAACTCGCGCTGTTCAAGTTCCTTGAGACGAAGGGCATCCTCACCGTCGACTGGGGGGCGCTCTCGGCGGGACTGATAAACGCCAGCCAGAACGCCACCAAGGCGGCCAGCGGTGCCGCCGCCTCTGACCAGCCGCCGGGGATCGTCGTGAGTTTCCTCTCGGTCATCCCCGTCAGCGCCGGCTTCACCGGCGGGTTCGTGCTCGGCTTCAAGAAGGGGTAGCATTATACTGCCCGTGGACGTGCCACCGACCGTGACAGCGCGTCGCTACCTCTCGGAGTCGCCGGAGACCCTGGTCGGGGTCCTCGACCCGGACGGGGAGGTCCGGGACGGCGCGACTGTGCCGGACCTCGACGACGACGAACTCCTCTCGATGTACGAGGAGATGAAACTCTCGCGCCACCTCGACGAGCGGGCGGTCAGTCTGCAACGGCAGGGTCGGATGGGGACCTACCCGCCACTGGCCGGCCAGGAGGCCGCACAGGTCGGCGCCACCCACGCGCTGGCCGACGACGACCCGATCCTCGACCAATACCGCGAACACGGCGCCGTCGTCGTCCGCGGGATCGAACCCGAGTACTTGCTGTACTGGATGGGCCACGAGGTCGGCAACGAGTGGCTCGCAACGCGCAACATCTTCCCGCTCAACGTCTCTATCGCCAGCCACCTTCCCCACGCCACGGGAATGGCCTGGGCCGCCCGCCTCCAGGGCGAGGACGCTGTCGTCTGCTGTCACTTTGGCGACGGCGCTACCTCGGAGGGGGATTTCCACGAGGCGCTGAACTTCGCCGGGGTGTTCGACGCGCCCGCGGTGTTTTTCTGTAACAACAACCAGTACGCTATCTCGGTACCCCGGGAGGACCAGACGGCGAGCGAGACGCTCGCACAGAAGGCGACGGCCTACGGCTTCGAGGGCGTCCGCGTCGACGGGATGGACCCGCTTGCGGTCTACGCGGTCACCAGCGAGGCCGTCGCGAAGGCCCGCGACCCCGCAGAGGGGGAGCGACGCCCGACGCTCGTCGAGGCCGAGATGTACCGCTTTGGCGCCCACACCACCGCCGACGACCCTTCGGTCTACCGCGACGAGGCCGAAGTCGAACGCTGGAAGGAAAAAGACCCCATCCCGCGCATGGAGTCGTTCCTGCGCGACCGCGGCCTGCTCGACGACGAGCGCGTCGACGCCATCGAGCAGCGGTGTGTCGAGACGGTCGCCGACCTCGTCGACGCCGCCGAGGCCTACGACCCGGACGTCTCGGAGTGGTTCGCGAACGCCTACGAGACGCCCACGCCGCGCGTGCGCGAACAACAGGAGTCTCTGCGCGACCTGCGCGAGCGCCACGGCGACGACACGCTCCTGCGCGACGAGTGAGCATCGAAGCCGACGACGCTCCTGTGTGACGGGTGAGCCTCGACGATGCACCCCCCGGCAGTCAGGACCCGAGGTGGTCGAGAAGCAGGTCGGCGACCCGGTCGGGGTGTTCGTGGGGTATCCAGTGGGTGGCGTCCGGGAACCGTTCGAGGCGGCCGTCCTCGCAGTACTCCAGACTCCGGGGGGCCAACTCGGGGACGAGAGCCTGGTCGTTCTCGCCCCAGACGACCAGCGTCGGCGCCGCGACCCGCTCGCGGGGCGGGTCCTCGCCGTGGCGGACGAGCGCACGGTACCAGTGTATCATCGCCGTCAGTGCCCCGTCCTCGGCCCACGCGCTCCGGTACCGCTCGAAGTCGGTCGCGTCGAACGCGTCCGGCCTGGCTTTCTCCATCGCGGTCACCATGAACGCGAACTCGTCGCGGCTCACGTACCACTCCGGGAGCCGGGGGAGCTGGAAGAAGAAGATGTACCAGCTCTTGCGGACCTGCGCGAGGTTCGAGCGCAGCACCGCATCGAAGACCGTCGGGTGCGGGACGTTGATGATCCCCAGCCTGTCGAGGCAGTCGGGATGGCGCAGCGCCAGGTCCCACGCGACCGCCGCGCCCCAGTCGTGGCCGACAACGTGGGCCCGCTCGCGGTCCTCGCTCCCGACCAGGTCGGCGACGTCCCGGGACAGTTCGCTGATCCGGTAGGGGCTGACGCCATCGGGCCGCTCGCTACGGTTGTATCCGCGCTGGTCCGGGACGAGCACGCGGTAGCCCGCCTCGACGAACGGGCCGACGTACTCGCGCCACTCGTACCAGAACTCCGGGAACCCGTGCAGGAGGACGACTAGCGGGTCGTTCTCGTCGCCCGCGACCACCGCGTGGAGTTCGACGCCGTTTACCTCCCGGACCGTCCGCTCGGCCGACGGCACGTCCGGGAGCGGTGCGTTCGCACCCGACTCCGAAGCCATGTCACGAACTGGTATCCGTATGGTCACCAATAAATGTCGGTGTCCGCTGATGGTGACTGTTCGGGACGAGTGGTGTCTCCGTACCGGACAGCCCGTGCCGCGTACAGCGGAAGCTCCGTGCCACAAGCTACCAGGAACAGCAGGGCTGGCTCCCCGACCCACCACAGCTATTTGAGTAATATTTTACCTCCGGCATCGCCACCGCCGACGCCCTCCGATAGGTCCACCACCGATAGCCGCTCACAGTCCTGGCGAATCACCGGCTGCCCGATATTGAGGCCGCGTACAGCACAGCGGCCGGCGTACGAAGTACCGCCAGGCTCGATCCGGATAACGACTGTCACTCCCGCACACCTTTCCCGTTCGAACGACTAGGGAGTGCTGGCGCCCGAGGTTCAAATCTGGCATGATGCCACCTATCATCCGCCGGTGTCCCGAGTGTGGTACGATAGCCTGGAGCCGCCGGTTCAGAGTCGTCGTCACCGACACTGGCCGCCACCTGGTCACGTGTCCGTCGTGCAACCACCGGTTCAGACCAGCCGACGACCCGCGGCTCAACTGACCCGGCGACGGGGTCGGCGTCAGTCGGCCGCGTCGGCGCCGGCCCGGACCAGGGTGACCTCGGTGTCCTCGGTCAGGGTCGTCCCGCCGTCGAGTGATACGACGCGGACGACCACGTCGGTCGTCGAGCCACAGCCGCAGTTGACGAACTCCGTCCACTCGTCGCCGACGGCGACCTCGCCGCCGTGCACGCGCCGGAGGTACGCCCGGAAGTGTGGCTCCTGTATCCGGTCGTGGACCAGGTCATCGTCGTCGAGTCCGTCGTCGCCCTCGCTCTCCGCGTCGGCGGCGCGATACGACAGCCGGATACGGTCGGCGACGGACGCGTTCTGGGTGGCCATACCTGACCTTTGGTCCCGCGGCCCATAATCTGTCGGTAACCGGCGGCTCACCGCCCGTGGCGGCGGTCGGCGCGGTGCGGTGGCTTTTTACCGCGAGACGGCAAGGGTCCGGTCATGAGCGACGGACGGGTCGTGGGCGTCGTCGGACCCGAGACCGCGGGGGTCGAGACGGCGGTCGAGGCGGCGGGCGCGACGGCGGTCGAGGCGGCGGGCGCGACGGCGAACCCGGGGCCGGCGACCGCCGTCGTCGGCGAGAGCGACGCAGTCGTCGCGGTCGGCGAGGCGGCGTTGCTGGCCGTCGCGCGGGCGGAGCCGTCCGTCCCCGTCCTCCCGGTGGACGCCGGCCGCGGCACCCGGTCGGTGGCCGCCGCCGACGTCGACGCCGCGGTCGAGGCGCTCGTGGCCGGCGAGTACGACCGCGAGGCCCACCCGCTGGTCGCGGTGACCGTCGCCGACCGGACGACCGCCCGGGCGTTCGCGGACGTAATGCTGGTCAGCGCCGAACCGGCCGAGATATCCGAGTACGCCGTCGCCGCCGGCGGCCGGACCGTCGCGCGGTTCCGCGCCGACGGCGTCGCGGTCGCGACCCCGCTCGGGTCGAGCGGATACGCCGCGCGCGCCGGGGGGCCGGTCCTCTCGCCGTCGGTCGAGGCCGTCGCCGTCGTCCCGGTCGCCCCGTTCTCGACGGACCTCGGTCACTGGGTCCTCGGGCTCGACGGTCTGTGTCTCTCGGTCGAGCGCGACGACCCCGCCGTCGACCTGGTCGCCGACGACCGCGTCGTCTCCGCCGTCGAACCGGGAGAGACGGTCCGTCTCTCGTCCGGCGGGTCGGTCCCGGTCGCCGTCGTCGCTGCCAGCGAGTCCCCCTTCGAACGCCGCTGAGCGGCCGTCCGCCGCCGGGGACCGCGCGGGCACTCGGGCGCCATCGCCGGGAAACGCCACCGAGCGGTCGGTCGGGTGTCGCGGCGGCGAGTCCCGCGAGGCACGGCTGTCGCCGCCGTGGGCCGCGCGAGCGGATTGGAAAAACTCTAATGGGCAAAGAACGGACGTTCGGGTATGACCGAGTTCGAGCTCTTCGGCCCGGTGGATTCGGTGCTCGGGTCGACCATCGCGGGAGAGGTCCTCGTCATCGAGGTCCTCCTGCTGGGGCTGGTGGTGGCGAACATGGCCGCGCGGGCACGGGCCCACAGTCGCCACGTCGAGCAGGCGGCCGACGGCGGCGCGGAGGCCATCTCCCGGCACCCGCTCCACGTCGGGCTGAACGTCCTGCTCATGCTGGGTGCGTTCTACTACCTGACGCTGGCGACCCACGCCGGGATGGTCGCGTCGGTGCTCGTCCTCGGCGTCCTCCTCACCGACGTCTTCGAGTTCGAGTCCCGCAAGGTCGAGGCGCGCCGCGAGCTGGAACTGGACCGCCCGAAAGCCTCCGTGGTCAGTTCGCTGCTCGTGCTCGTCTATCTCGGCTACGTCACCTTCTTCTCGGGCCCGCTCGGCCAGTTCCTGTAGTCAGAACGCGTCGACGACCGCGTTCAACTCCGCTCTGGTGAGGTCGCCGTCCCGGTAGATGCGCGGCCCGTTCGCGACGTCGACGATGGTCGTCGCCCGGGTCGCCGCCGCGGGCGGTCCCTCGGCGATGATGATGTCGACCCGGTCGCCGACGAGGTCGTCGTCGACAAACAGCAGCCCTCGGCGTTTTTCGGGACCGAACTGGACACGGTGCTCACCTACGAGGGAGTCGACACCGTCGTGGTGGCTGGCGCGACCACGTCGGGGTGTGTCCGGGCGACTGTCGTCGACGCCTGCTCGCACGGCTACCGGCCGATAGTCCCCATCCAGTGTGTCGGCGACCGCGCCGAGGATCCCCACGAGGCGAACCTCTTCGACATGGGCTCGAAGTACGCCGACCTGCTCGACCGCGAGGAGGTCGAACGACACCTCCGGGCGGCCGCCGCCGGCTGAGACTGTAGACGGCCAACGAAGACTGAGACGGCGGGCGATTCTCGGCGGCTGGGACGCTGGCCGACTCACAACGACCGAGACGCCTGTCGGTGCGGGGCAGACCAGGCCGGACGACGCGAGGGGGTCGTCAGCTGCTCCGTTCGTCCATCACGGTGCGGATCTCGTCGATAGCGGGGATGACGACCCAGAAGGTGAGCGCGCCGATGACGGCGAACCAGGCCATGATGTCCATCAGGACGACCCCGATCTCGCCGTAGATGGTTGACGGCGTCTCGGCCGGCGCGACCAGCTGTACGCCGCTTCCCTCGAAGCTGGGGGTGCGATACCAGCCGGCGAGCGTCAGCCACGCGAGCCCGCCGCCCATGAATATCGCGAGCCCTTTCGCGAACTCGTCAGCCATTGTTTGAGGGTTCGTCGGTGTCGTCTTTAGCGTTTCCCATTCCCTCGGCGCGGAACCGCGTCGAGAAGGCGTACGTGACCGCCCCGGCGACGATGAGTCCGACGCCGAGCAACGCCAGCAGCGGGTCGACCTCCGACAGCGCCACGCTCGCGCGGTCTGTCGCCTCGTCGAGGACGACGAACCCCGCGACGACGGCGACCACCGCGAACAGCGTCGAGAAGACGGTCACGGTCTTGTAGACGCGGTCGGGCACCACGACGCTACGGACGCGCTCGTCCCCGTCGCCGGTCGTGGCTCCGGACGGGCGCGTGGCCTCGGTGGACGGCGGGTCGGTCGCGCCACCGGCGTCGGTGTCGGCGGCGTCGTCGGCCATCTATTTCGGCGGCCGCAGGCGGTAGTACCGGCGGTTGAGGTTGAACATGTACCCCTCCCGCATCGACCGGAGTACGGCGTAGGTCAGACACGCCGAGACGACGGGCAACAGGAAGGTCAGGTCGAAGAGGAGATGCGAGTCCATCGGGACGAGGTTCTTCACCGAGAGGACGGCGACGGTGAAGGCGAACACGACCCCGGACATGCCGACGGCGCCCCAGAAGGGCTGTTCGACCGGCCGGCGGGCGCTGCCCTTGTTCAGGAACGGGACGATGGCGACGAACCCGACGACGACGAGGTTCGCGAGCACGCCGTAGGTCCGGTCGGCCATCAGTTTCTGGCCGCCCAGCAGGCTGATATCGGGGTTGAGCGGGCCGAGTTTCAGCAGGCCAAACGACCAGTAGAGGTACCAGTCGGGCAGGATGACCGCGGGCGTCGACGAGGAGTCCGCGGGCGGCCCGATGTGAGGGGGCAGCGCCGCCGACAGGAAGATGATCATGCCGACGAAGAAACTCACCAGCGCGAGGTTGCGGATCATCTCGTGGGGCCAGGTCGGGAACGCCAGCACGTCGCGCTCGACGTAGCTGGACTCCTGGCGGAGTTCCTGGTCCTCGCTGCGGGCCCGCTCGAAGTACTCGTAGGTCAGCCGGGCCAGCCCCTCGCGGCGGGTCTTGCGCTCGCCCCAGGTCGGGGTCTCGTCGTCCGGCGGGACGATGCCCGGTCCGCTGCCGTCGGTGCGAACGTCCTCGTCCGTGTCTGCGTCGGTGGTGTCCTCGGTCATGGTCAGTGTGGTTCCGCGATGCCCTGCATCCAGACGATGCCGATGTGGAGCGCGATGACGCCGGTCACTACGAACGGCAGGATGAACACGTGGATGATGTACATCCGCTGGACGGTCGACTGCGAGAGGGTGAACCCGCCGAACAGCAACTGGGCCACCCACTCACCTATCAGCGGGATCGACAGCGACATCTCCACGCCGATCTGGCCGGCCCAGAAGGCCAGTTGGTCCCACGGGAGCAGGTAGCCCGTGTACCCGAAGACCATCGTCAGCGAGATGAGGGCGATCCCGATGAGCCAGTTGAGCTCGCGGGGCTCCTTGTACGCCCCCGTGAAGTAGACCCGCAGCATGTGCAGGAAGACGGCCGCGACCATCACCTGCGCCGACCACCGGTGGAGGCTCCGGAGGAAAAAGCCCAGGTTCAGGTCCGTCATGATGAACGTGATCGTGTTGTACGCCAGCGCGGGCTCGCCGTTGGAGGCGCCCGCGCCCGGCGCGTAGTAAAAGCCCAGCAACGCGCCGCTTATCGCGGCGACGATGTAGGCGATAGTCGAGAATGACCCCAGCGCGTACAGCGGGTACCAGTACCAGAACTTGTTGTCCAGGTTGTACTGCTCGGTGTGGCTCTTGGGCATCTGGAAGTTGACCTTGTAGTACATGTTCTCCAGGATCTCCAGGTAGTCGACGATCCTGAAGCGCTTGTCGAGCCACATGAGCGTGGTCAGGTAGATCCGCTCGATTGCGGTCAGTTCCCGCTCTTTCATCCAGCCTGCGTGGTCGTAGTCGTCTTTGCGTTTCAGACTCATTGTTAGTCAGTTGGGCGCGGACGGGCGATGAACTGTTTTTGCACCGGGCTGAACGGGTCGTAGATCGACTGGTGGCACTGGCAGTAGACGCCGTTGGACCCGCCGAAGTTGGCGCTTCCCTCCAGTTGCTTGTACCCCGGGACACAGCAGAAGTGGGTACACTTGTTCAGCCAGGCCATGAACTTCTGGTCGGTCGCCGCGTCCAGGAAGCTCCGGATCCCCTGGGGGAGGGTGCCGTAGTCCCGGAACCCCTGCTCGCCGTTGATCATCTTCGGGAGTTCCGGCGTCCGGAGTACCTGGACCGGCATGGTCTTGGCACCCTCGGCCTCCGAGCGCCACCGCGCGCCCGCCGGCTTGCCGAGGCCGTCCTCGCCGATGCCGTTGCCCCACTCCTCGTAGTTCTCGAACATGTCGACCGTCAGGGGCGTCCCGGCGTCGATGTCGGCCTGCCAGGCGTAGGGTTCGCCCGCCGAGGCCCGGAGCAGGTTGTCCGCGTCGGCGTCGGGCTGGGCCCCCTCGTACTGCTCGACGCCGCAGTACTGGAACCACGTCGACGAGTAGGTGATCCCGCCCATGTCGGTCTCGGCGACGACGACCTCCACGCCGCCGACCTCCTCTGTCGTGGCCTCGGGGAACACGCCCCGTAGCTCGCCGCTGCTCGTCACCTCGACGGGGACGATCGGCATCCCGCGGGGCGCGGGCCCGTCGGTGTTCTCGATAGCGACGTACTGGGTCGGGCCGCCGCCCCCGCCGCCGACGGAGGTGGCCGTGTTGACGGCGGCCGCCCCGCCGGTGCCGACGCTCGCCAGGGCCGCGCTCCCGACGACGCCTTTCACGAACCGCCGTCGCCCGGTCTCGCCCGGATACTTGTCCTCGTCCAGTGGCATTGTTATCGTTTGTAGTAGGGGTAGACCGCTCGTTTCACGCTCTCCCAGGGGTCTTCCTCGGTGAACGGCGTGCCGTCGACGTCCTCCTCGCGGATGTACAGGTCCTCCCACTTGCGGCGGCGTTTCTTGACTATCATCACGTCCGGGAGGAACTCCTTGCGGTACAGCATCAGGATGAACGCCAGGTCGACGAAGATGACCGCCAGGATCCCGCCGAGGTACATGTTCCCCAGCGGGGTCACGCCCCAGCCGTCGGCCAGGCCGAACGTGAACAGTCCGACGAAGACGATCTCGATGACCGTCAACAGGACGATCCCGACCGCCGCGGCCGTACTCTCGCGTGCCGGTTCGTACCTGTGTATGTCGCCGTAGGTGCTGCCTGACGATGACATCAGTTGTTCCCTCCGCTCGCGTGTGGCGTCTCACCGTACTTCAGCAGGAAGAACGTGAAAAGCAGCGAGACGACCATCATCACGATGGTCGACACGCCCACGTAGTGGGGGTGGAACGGGACCCCCATGTGTTCGGGGTCGACCGGCGTCGACCCGCCGCCGCCGACCTGTTCGGTCTCGACGTCGGGGCCGACGGCGATGGCACCTTTCATCCCCAGGTCCTCGTGGGGCTGGCAGAAGTAGGTGTACATG
>PXRP01000055.1:64795-108229 GCA_003021655.1 Halobacteriales archaeon QS_4_69_31 | reverse complement strand
TCCGGTGTCCGCTCCCGATTCGTCCGAGCCAGAACAGCCGGCTACGGCGATGGCACCGCCCGCTGCCAGCGTCGCCACCACGTGACGACGGGTGTAAGACTGGTCTTCAGTTTCCCGCTGTCGTCCGCCAGACTCCTTCGAGTTCACACTTTCTACACTGGAATCCACTGGTAAAATGCTATCCCGCGAGAACTGTGCACGGCGTGCACAGCCGTCGAGGCGTCGACTCGACCGTTACCGCTCCGACGGAACTTCGAGAGATGTCCAACTAGTCGACGACGCTCCGCAGTAGAGGGATGCTCGGAATATCGGGAGTGGCCGTGACGGCCCGTCGCTCGAAGCGCAGCAGCTGGTCTGGGGTGTGAGTGCGAGAGGTACGGAGCGCCGAAATGAGATGATTTAGAAGAGTTATCCGAACATCTGGCGCATCATGGGGTGCATCTCCATGAGTTGCTCCTCTGCGATCTCCTCGTAGATCTTGTAGGTGATAGAGACGGTCAGGAGCAGGCCCGTCCCGGAGACGTTCCCGATGGTGCCCATCATGTTCGCGAGCACGGCCAGCAGGCCGACGAGCGCGCCGCCGATGACGGTGACCTGGGGGATGTACCGCTCCAGCACCTTCTCGATGACGCTGACGTTGCGCCGGAAGCCCGGGATCTCCATGCCGGAGTTGTGGATCTGCTGGGCTGTCGCCCGCGGTCCCATGTCGGTGGTCTCGACCCAGAAGATGGCGAATATCGCGCCTCCGATGACCATGAACGTCAGGTCGACGCCGACGCGGATGATGATCTGCCAGGGCTCCTGTGAGGTACCGAGCCACCACATCCAGTCCTGTGGGTTCCGTATCGGTGCCAGGTAGTAGAACAGCCCGCCGACCGGCGAGGAGACGCCGCTCTGGGTCTCCTGGTAGACGCCCAGCCAGGCGGGCATCGTGTCCAGTTGCGCGTTGAGGATGCGCCCGAGGAACTGGAGGTTGGCCTGCAGCGCGCGGACGAGGATCATCGGCAGGACGCTCGCGTAGATGAGCTTGACCGGGTACCGGCCGCGGGCGCCTTTCACCCGCGTGTTCGACAGCGGGATCTCGACGCGGACGCTCTCGGCGTAGACGACCGTCACGAAGATCATGACCGTCGTGACGAGCGCGATCACCTGTCCCTCGTTGAACAGCAGGTTCTCCATCCCCCCGGGGCTCAGGATCGGGCCGATGTTCACGTCGCCCATGACGATCCCGACCCAGGTGGGGATGAGCCCCGACGTCGGCCCCCCGATCGCCGGAATGGTGATCAGGCCGCCGATGAGTTGCTGGCTGACGCCGGCGATGATGAACAGGCCGATACCGGAGCCGACGCCCCACTTCGAGATGACCTCGTCCATATAGAGGATCAGGGCGCCGCCGGCGAAGATCTGGGCGAAGAGGAGCCACTTGACGCCGGTGGTGCCGATCCCGAGCGCCTGACCGAGCTGTGGGTCTGCGGGCAGGAAACTCCCGGCGAAGACCATCGGCAGGCCGGTCAGACAGCACATCACCAGCACCAGCACTTTCTGGAGGCCCTGGTAGAGCACCTGGTCGCGGGGGTTGTTCTGCGTGTCGAGTCCGAGCAGGTCGGCACCGCCGAGCAGCTGCAAGACGATCGAGGCCGTGACGATCGGCCCGATGCCCAGCTGGAGCACCGTCCCCTGGCCACCGGCCAGGATCGACCGGAACTGTCCGAAGATATCGCTTCCTTGTCCGCCGCCTAGCCCGAACAGGTAGACGTTGGTCAGGAAGAAATACAACACCAGCACGCCGGCGGTCCAGGCCAGCTTCCGCTTGAAGGGGACGTGCCCCTCGGGGCGCTGGACCGCGGGCATGCGGGTGAGCACTGGTTCGGCGGTGTCCTTCCAGCCCATATCTATGACTCGTCTGTTTCGTCGTCCGTATCGTTGTCGGTTTCTTCGAGCCGCTTTTTCCCGCTGGCTGTCAGCTCCGCGCTGCCGCCGGCGGCCTCGATTTTCTCGCGTGCGGCCGCCGAGTAGGCATCGGCCAGCAGGTGCAACTCGGTGCGCACCTGGCCGTCGCCGAGCACCTTCACGACGTCGACCTCGTGGCCGTCCTCGGCGACGTCGCGCACGTCGATGCGGTAGCCGTCACCCTCGGACTCGGCGACGCCCTCGGCCGCCAGCAGGGCGGCGTCCTCGTCGAGCGTCTGAACGTCGACCTCGGCGACGTCCTCCTGGACCGCCTCGGGCTGGGTGAAGCCGTGTTTGTCCCAGGGCCCGTGGTTGTGCATCTCGTGTTTGCGGCTCCCGGCGTTGCCCCGGCCGCCGCGGTGGCCGGCGCCCCGGCGGTTCTTCTGCGTGCCGCCGCCGTGGGTGCGCGAGCCGCGCTGTCGTTTCTTCTTCGACGTCATCGCATCGCCTCCAGGAGGTCGTCGATGTCCTCGGTCGAGTGTTTGCCGAGCTGGCCGCCCTCCTTGGTCGGGTGTTTGATGCCGTCATGGCCGCCCCGGGGCGGGTGCAGGCGCAGCGTCGGCGCCAGTCCCGTCTCCTGGAGTGTCGTCTCCTCGGCGACCAGCGCCTCGGCCAGCGCCTCGACGTCCTCGTAGTCGGTGTTGTCCGCGACCCACTCGTCGGTGACCTTACCCTCGCCTTCGAGGGGTTCGCCGCGGCGTTCGAGGAGCAGCGCCACCGTCTCGACGCTGGGTTCGCCGTAGGCCACGTAGTCGTTGACCTTCGTGACCATCCCGTCGTAGGTGTCGGTCTCGGGGACGAACGTGGCGTGGTTGACGTTGTGGACGTTGAGCATCGCCAGCGTGTCCTGGATGTCCCCGTTCATGTTGACCGAGCCGCGCAACTGGACGAGCGCCTGCATCATTCGATCACCTCGCGTTTCTCCCAGGTCTCCTGGGGGACGCGGGCCTCGGCGGTGTTGCGGAGGGCGTTGAACGTCGCCTTCGCGAAGTTGACCGTCGTCCGGGTGTTGCCCGACGAGCGGGTCCAGATGTCCTCGATGCCCGCGAGTTCGAGGACGTGACGGACGGTCTCCCCGCCCGCGAGCCCGAGTCCGCGCGGCGCCGGCTGGAGTTCGACCTCGACGCTGCCGGCCTTGCCGGTCGTCCGGAGCGCCACCGTGTGGGGGCGCCCGCAGCCACACTCCCAGGAGCCACAGCCCCGGGAGACGTCGATGAGGTTCAGCTTCGCCACCTCGATGGCCTTCTGGATGGCGCCGCCGACCTGGTCGTCGCGGCCCTCGGCGTAGCCGACGAGCCCGTCGCGGTTGCCCACGACGACGACACACCGGAACTTCACGCGCCGCCCGGAGTCGGTCATCCGCTGGACCATGTTGATGTCCAGTACCTCGTCCTCCAGGCCGGGGACGAGCTGGTCTACGATCTCGGGTTCTTTCAGGGGGAGCCCGGAGTTGAGGGCGTCGACCATCGAGTCGATCTCGCCCTCGGCGACCTGTCTGCCCAGGCGCGTCCGCGGCTCCCAGCCGTCTGTTGCACTCATAGTTCGATGTCTCCTTCGAGTAGCGTCTCCCGCAGTTCGTCGAAGTGCTCCGGGAGCTCCGTGGCGTCGAACGCCCCGCCGTACAGGTCCTCGTCGGATTGGTCGGCGTACTCGGCGACGTGTTCGCCTCGCGTGCGCGACCACTCCGCGAGCACGCTGTCGTTGTGGGGGATGTCGAGCCCCGCGTCGATCGCACCCTCCTGTACCGCGAACACCTTGCTCCCCGGGGTCGGGGAGTTGAGTCCGATGTCGAGCACCGCGTCCTCGAGCCCGGCCTCGACCGCGCGCAGTCCAGCGAGCAGGCCCGTCAGGTACGCCGCGGGCATGTTGCCCGTCGGCGCCTCCCAGCCGTACTCGGCCAGCTCCGTCGAGCGCGCGCTCGCGACCGTCTCGTCGCCCTCGGGCCCGGTCGTGACCAGCTGCGCCGTGACCGCCCGGTTGCTCTTGCGAGCGACCAGGCGCGGTTTCCCTGATTTCAGCAGGCGCAACCTCTGATGGTAATCGGTTCGGGCCTCGCGGCGTCGCCGCATCGGCACCGTGTAGCGTGGTCCTGTTGCCATTAGTCTTCACCCGCTATCGTGCGTTCGATGTCCGCGACGCTGTCGAACTCGCCGCCGCCGGCCTTGTCGTACAGGTCGCGGTACCGCGACCGCGAGATAGTCCCGTCGTCGCGCAGCTCGCGGAGCTTGCGCCGCTGTGCGCGGATCGACGAGATCCACTTTTCCTTTTCCGGTTCCCGCCCGCCGGCCGTCCCCTTCCGGGACCCCTGCCCCTTCTGGTGGCCGTAGGCGCGTTTCGCCTGGCGCTCGCGGGCCCGGCCACGCGAGTTGCCCCGTGGCTCCTCGGCGCGGATCGCGCCCTCGTCGACGAGGTCGCGCACGTCCGCCCGCGTGATGGCCTCCGCGATCTCCCCCTGTCGCTCGGGGTCGAGCCAGACCTTGTTCTTCCCGACGTCAAGGACGTCGGCCGCCATCCGTTTCTGTGCGCTCAGGTCAGTCATCGACTTCGACCTCCTCGTATGTCGGATTCAGCACGCGAATGCCCTGCTCCTCGGCGGCGTCCTCGATGCGCTCGCGCTTGCGACCGCCGACCGCCGAGGCGATACGCACCGCCTGTCGGTCGCCGTCGATGCCCTCGAGGTCGTCCGTGTTGTGGACGCGGACCTCCTCGAACCCGGAGGGGTGCAGGCCACGGACCGCCCTCGGCGAGCGAAAGCCCGCCTCGACGGTGTCGCCTTTGCCCTTGATCCCGATCCGCTGTTTCGAGAGCGTCCCGCGGGGCTTGCGCCACGAGGTGGGCACGCGCTTTTTCTTGTGGTAATCCTGTCGGTTGAACTGCGGCGTCGAGACCCGGTCGCGCTCTCCGAGGAGCCGTTCGGTCTCCTCGTCGAGCTCCGGCTCGATGTCCACGTCGATGCGCGGGTGCATCTCCGTCTCGACGTCCTCGGACTCTTCCTCGACTTCGGGCTCCTTCTCTTCGACTTCGGGCTCGGTCTCCTCTTCGACTTCGAGGCCGCCGACGTCGGCCTTGATGCGGGCCGCCAGGGCGTTGCCGACCACGTCGGCCAGCTGGTCCTGGCTCGCGCCGCGGACGTCGTCGACCGTCGCGAAGCCCGCCTCGCGCAACTCCTCGGACCGCGCCGGACCGACGCCGCTGATGTCCTCGAGGTCCTCGTACTCGTCTTCGTCCGCCTCGTCGTCCTCGTCGTCCTCGCCGGCGTCCGCCTCGTCGTCCTCGTCGGCTTCGTCCTCGTCGGCTTCGTCGTCCGCGTCCTCGTCGGCCTCGTCGTCCGTCTCGGCGGAGACGTCCGATTCGTCGTCCGCGTCGTCGTCGGCCTCGTCGTCCTCCGCGGAGACGCCCGCCTCGTCGTCCTCGTCGGTGACCTCGGTTTCGGCCTCGTCCGAGTCGTCCGTCGAGACCTCGAGGTCGTCGACGTCGGCCATGATGCGGGCCGCCAGGGCGTTGCCGACGACGTCGGCGACGTCGTCCCGGTCTGCGCCGCGCAGGTCTTCGACCGTCCCGAAGCCGGCTTCGCGCAGGTCCTTTGCGGTCTCCTCGTCGACGCCGCCGATGTCGGTCAGTGCCGGTTCGTCGGCCATCAGGCGTCACCCCGGTTGGGTTTGTTCGTGATGTAGACCCCGTCCTGGAAGACGCGGACGTCCTTGTCCTGGACGCGGGTCAGCTGTTCGATGTCGGCGGCGGTCTGTCCGACGGCTTCGATGTCGGGACCGCGCACCGTCACGGTCTCTTCGTCGACGTCGACCTCGGTGTCCCCGTGGATGGTCGTCCGGCGGGGCGCGCGCTCGCCGAGGAAGTTCTCGATGACGACCTCGTCGCCCTCGACGGACACCTGCATCGGGAAGTGGGAGTAAAACACTTCGAGTTCGTACTCCCAGCCCTCGGTGACGCCGTGGAACATGTTCCTGACGTGGCTCTCGAAGGTCCCTATCGTCGATATCGTCTCCGCGTCGTCGGCGTCGGACGTGATGACGACCGCTTGGACGGTTTCACCGTCCCCGTCCGGCGATGCCGGCACGTCCTCGATGGCGACGGAGACGTCGGGGTACCAGAGGCGTCGCGTGACGCTCCCCTCGGGCCCCTCGACCGTGAGGTCGAGGTGGTCCGTCTCGGCGGAGACGTCCTCCGGGAGCTGAAGTTCTGTTCGTGGCATTAGTATACGTATGCGATGACCTGGCCACCGACGCCCTTCTCGCGGGCCTCGTAGTGGCTCATGATGCCGTGGCTGGTCGTGACGACGAGCGTCCCGTAGTCGCGGGCGGGGAGGAACCGCATCTCCCACTTCTCGAACTCGTCGGCGCCCGCCGAGTAGCGGGGCTTGACCGGGCCACATTCGTTGATGGCACCTTTCAGCTCGACCTCGAAGCGACCGGCTTTGCCGTCGTCGACGTACTGGAAGCCGTCGATGTACCCGCGGTCGTAGAAGACCTCGAGCACGTTGCCGATCTCGTTCGAGGCGGGTGATACCTCGTGGTTGAGATGTCCGACGCTCTCGGCGTTGTCGATGCCCGAGAGCGCGTTGGCGAGTGGGTCCGTTCCTGTCATGAGTACTTCCTGAATCCCATACTCCGGGAGATCTCCCGGAAACACTGGCGACACAGCCAGATATCGTACTTGCCGACCAGGCCCTGCTCGCGGCCACACCGCTGGCAGGACTCGAGCTGGCCGGTCCGTTTTGCGACCTGCTCGCCGGTGCGCTCGGCCTCGGTCTCCGCGTCGGCGTCGGTGTCGTGTTCTCGTTCGCTCATTCGTCGACCTCCACGTCGAAGCGGCCTTCGACGAACCGCACCGCGTCGTCGACATCCAGCCGGTGGCGCGAGGGGATCCGGCTCGACGCCTTGTCGCGCTTGGAGACGCGGTACCCCGGCCGCACCAGGTTCACCGTCACGTCCAGGCCGTAGATCCCGATGTTCGGGTCATACTCCTGGCTCGGGAAGTCGGTGTGCTCCTCGACGCCGAAGCTGAAGTTGCCCGTGTCGTCGAACTGCGAGCGTGACAGGTCCGCCAGTTCCAGCGCCGTCTCGAGGAACTCGTGGGCCGCGTCGGCCCGCAGCGTCACCTTCGCGCCGACCGGGTCGCCCTCGCGGATGTCGAACTCGCCCAGCGTCTCCTGGGCCTGAGTCCGCACCGGCTGCTGGCCGGCGATGTCCGCGAGGATGTCCTCGCCGTCCGCGAGTTCGCGACCGCCCTGGCCGACGCCCATGTGGACGACGACCTTCTCGACGCGGGGCTCGCGCATCTCGTGGAACTCCGTGGGGCTCTCTGACTCCGAACTCATTGCTCGTCACCTCCGTCGTCGGCGTCGGCTTCTGACGCCTCGGCGTCGTCGGCGTCTGCCTCGGATTCGTCGGCGTCGTCGGCGTCTGCCTCGGATTCGTCGGCGTCGTCGGCGTCCGCTTCCGAGTCGTCGGCATCGGCGTCCGCTTCCGAGTCGTCGGCATCGGCGTCGGCTTCCTCCTCGGACTCGTCAGCGTCGGACACCTCGGCGTCGTCCGCCTCGGACTCGCCGTCTTCAGCGTCGTCTGCCTCGGACTCGTCGGCGTCGTCTTCAGCGTCGGACTCGTCGGCGTCGTCTTCGTCGTCTGCCTCGGATTCGTCGGCGTCTACGTCAGTCTCGTCCGGCTCGTCCTCGACGTCGGTGCCGGCGGCAGCGTCATCGTCGGTGAAGTTTTCGTCGATAACGACGACGTAGTCCTCGACGGTTTCGAAGCCCGCGTCGCCGTCCTGTGTGACGCGGACGATGTTGTCGGCGCTGCCCGGCGTCACCTGGATGGCGTCGACGGTGCCGACCTCGCCGGCGTGTTCGCCGTCGACGGCCGTCACGAGCGCGCCCTCCTCGTACTCGAAGTGCGCGACCACTTCGCTGTCGTCGTTGGAGACGACGACAGAGTCGCCGCCGTCGTAGTCGGTGTCGTCGACGACGAGCGTCCGGCCGTCGTGCAGCGTCAGCTGGACGTCGCCGCCGGGGACGTGCCGTTTCTCGACGACCTTGCCGAGCTTGCTGCCCGCGGCGTCGGCGTCGATGGCCGTCAACGAGAGCCGGCCGCCCTCGCCGGGGAACACCCGGTAGTACTCCTCGCGTTCCGCGAACGCCAGGATGTCGAACATCCCGACGGGGCGTTCCTCGTCGGAGACGGGCGTCCCGTTGATGAGGACGCTGTCCTGGTCGAGTGCGTAGCGGGCTTCCTTGCGCGTGTCGGCGTAGCCGAGCACGTCCCTGAGGACGATGAGCAGGGGCACCCCTGCCTCGCCGTGGGGGCCGGCGCCGGCCTTGACGGTGAACGTCTCGGTCTTGCGCTCGACCGGCCAGCTGTTCGGTACCGACAGTCGTTTCTGGTGGTTCGTCATGCGCTGTCCTCCTCGGATTCGAGACGGTCCCGGCGGTAGTCGTCCGACAGGTCGAGATCCGTCACGCGCAGGTTCGAGGCGTCGAGCGGACGGGGGATCTCCTCGCCGTCCGCCGCCTCGACGGTGACGTCCTCGACGAAGACGACGCCGTCCTTGAGGTCGACGTCGACGACCTCGTCCTCGTGGCCGGCGAAGTCGCCGCGCAACACCTCGACGGTGTCGCCCTCGTTGACCTGGACGTTGCGCTGGTCGTACTCGTCACGCAGGTCACCGGTGAGCGTCGCCCGGACCTGGTCGTGGCGCTCGTGCAGCGCCGCCTCGGCCGTCTGGGTTCGTTGTGTGCGTGGTTGTTCGCTCATACTATCATCGTCGCCGTTGACGCGACGGCACCGAACCGCTCCGCGACCTCGCGGGCGATCGGTCCCTTCAGTTCCGTTCCGCGGGGGTCGTCGTTCTCGTCGACGATGACCGCCGCGTTGTCCTCGAACTTGACGCGTGTGCCGTCCGGCCGCCGGATCGGCTTGCGCTGGCGGATGATGACCGCCTCGAGGACCTGGCGGCGCATCTCGGGGGTCCCTTTCGTGACCGACACGGTGACCTTGTCACCGATGCCGGCCTTGGGGTGGCGGTTGACCGTCCCTGAGTAGCCGCTGATGCTGACCACTTTGAGTTCGCGTGCCCCCGTGTTGTCCGCACACGTGAGCAGCGACCCCTTCTCGAGTCCCTGGGTGACGTCGGCTTTCATCGCCTCCATCACTCGTCACCCCCCGCGCTCGCGGTCGCGCCGCCGGCGCCCGCGACTCCCTCGGGAGCCACGCGCACGACGACGTGGGACTTGGTCTTCGACAGTGGTCGACACTCCGCGACTGTGACCGTGTCGCCCTCCGACGGGTCCAGGCACGCGGGTGCGTGGGCCGGGACCCGGCTCCGCCGTTTCATCAGGCGGTCGTACTTGGGGACGGTGACGTCGTACTCCCGTTCGACGACGACTGTCTTGTCCATGTCTGTCGACGCGACTGTGCCATCGAGCGTCTGCCCGCGCACGCTGAGCGTGCCGTGGAACGGACAGTTCTCGTCCTCACAGGCCGCGTCCGGTTCGTCTACGTTCAATCCTAGCGCCATTTGCTATCACCTGTGTTCTCCGTTCGTCGCGCGGGCCGCCCGTTCAGCCTGCGCCCCTCCACGGCCACGTCCTCCCCGGCGGGGAGCGTGAACGTGAAGGTCGTCCCGTCTTTCGGGACGTGGACCACCCGGTCGCTGTCGTCTCTCTCGACGCCGAGCGTCTGTGTCGTCTCGGCGACGACACTGCCCTCGATCCCGACCAGGTCCGCGTTGTCGGCCGCGGTCACGCTGACCGCCAGCCCGACCAGTTCGTGTCGCACCAGCGACTCGGGTGTGACCGGCATCACGCTCCCTCCCGGGCGTCGTCGAAGTCACCCTCTTCGCGGCTGGGGTCCCGCGAACTCGGAGCCCTCATTCGAGGTCTCCCTCCTCTCGCTGGATCGTCTTGATCCGCGCGATGGCTTTCCGGAGTTCCTTGATACGGCCCGGGTTCTCCGGCGCCCCGCCGGCGGCCTTGACCGCCTTGTCGTTGAGCAACTCCGTCTCCAGCTCTTCGAGTTCGGCCTCGCGCTCGGCCGGGGTCATGTCGCGTATCTCCTGGGGGTGGAGGACCGTCACTGCTGGTCACCTCCGTCTTCGTCGTCTGCGTCGGCGTCAGCGTCCTCGGTGTCTGCGTCGTCGCCCGCTTCGTCGTCGGCGTCGTCGGCCGCTTCGTCGGCGTCGGCGTCGTCCATCTCGTCCATCAGCGCCTCGGCCTCGGCTTCGGTCTCCTCGTCGAGTTCCTCGTCGACGGCCTCGTCGAGGTCCGCGAGTTCCTCCTCGACGTCGTCCTCGCCGGGGACGTCGACGTCCTCGAACTCCTCGGCGTTCTCGTCGAGTTCCTCCTCGATGACCTCCTCGTCGACCTCGACGTCGGTGTCGTCGGCCGCGCCCTCGTCGGGGGGCCCATCGGTCACCGGCTGGGCCTCCTCGGGTTCGCCCTCCAGGAGTTCCTCGACGCTTTCGCCGTCCTCGGCGACGTACTCCTCGACCTCGATCCCCTCGTAGATCTGGAAGTCGTCGGGCAACTCGGCGTCAGGCGGGATGATCTTCACGTCCACGCCGATCGTGCCGAGTTTCATCACCGCGGTGCCCTGGCCGTGGTCGACGATGTCCTCGGCCGGTTCGCCGTTGTGCTTGATGTAGCCGCGGTTGAACTTCTCGACGCGCGAGCGGGCGCCCGTGACCTTCCCCGAGAGGACGATCTCCGCGCCTTTCGCACCGGCTTCCATGATCCGGTCGATGGTCGTGTGGCCGGCCTTCCGGAAGTACCACCCGCGTTCGAGGGCGTTGGCCAGCCGGTCGGCGACGATCCGGGCGTTCAGGTCTGGTTCGTCGACCTCCTGGACGTCGACCTGCGGGTCGTCGAGGTCGAACTCCTCTTCGAGGGTGGTGGTGATCTTCCGGATGTTCTTCCCGCCCTTGCCGATGACCATGCCGGGCTTTTCGGCCTTGAGGACGATCTGGGTCCCCATCGGCGTCTTGGCGACCTCCATGCCGCCGTAGCCCGCACGGCCCAGTTCGTCGGCGAAGAACTCGTCTATCTGGGTCCGCTGGAGGCCGTCCTCGATGAACTGCTGTTCGTCGGCCATTACTCGTCGACCTCCTCTAGGACGAGTTCGACGTCGACCTCGGGGGTGTTCCACGGGCTGGCACGCCCCATCGCGCGGGGCTTGCGGCCGCGGGACTCGCCGACCTTGTGCGGGGCGACGTGGGCGATCTGCATGGTCTCGCCGTCGAACCCCTGGTGGTCGGCGTTGCCGACGGCGTTCTCCAGCAGGTCGAGGAAGGCCTCGCTGGCCTTCTCGGGGTAGCGGCCCGCGTCCCACCCCTCGATGTCGTTCCTGTGGCCGACGCCCGAGTTGTGCTGGCGGAACGGGACCGACTGCTCGCCCGCGATGACCGCCTCGAGGTAGTCGACGGCCTCGGCGGCCGTCATCCCCGAGATCTCCCGGGCGAGGGCCTTGCTGTGCTTGAGGCTGATCTGACGCTCCCGGAGCATCGCTTTCGCCGTCGTGTCCGGGTCTACGTCGACTGAGTAGCTGATTCCCATGTTATTTGAGTGGGACGAACTTCGAGGAGCGCGTGGCACCGATGCCGGCCTGGCCGTGCTCGACGTCCTGGCGCGTCAGCTGGAACTCGCCGAGGTAGTGGCCGAGCATCTCCGGCTCGACGACGACCCGCTCGAAGCTCTGTCCGTTGTGGACCGCGAAGGTCAGCCCGACCATCTCCGGGACGACCGGCATGTCCCGGAGGTGTGTCCGGATCGGGTCGTTCGCGGTCTCTTCCTCGCCGGCCTCGCGGGCCGCTTCGAGGAGTTTCCGCTTCTCGACCGACAGGCCACGCGTGATAGTTCGCCGCTGGCGTGCGGGGAGCAGTTCCGCGACTTCCTCTGGGCTCATCTCCTGCAACTCCTCGAGCGTGTGACCACGGTAGGTGAACTCACCCTCGTGGCCGATCTGGTAGTCCGAACTCATCGTTCACCTCCGCGGCCGGTACGCCGCGAGGAGATGTCGCCCACCTTCCGTCCCGGCGGGGCGTCCCGCGAGACGGACGTGGGCTTGCCGGGGTGCTGGCGGCCGCCGCCACCGAACGGGTGGTCGACGGCGTTCATCGCCACGCCGCGGACGCTGGGCCACTTCGTGCCCCGCGCCCGCGTCTTGTGGAACTTGTTGCCGGCCTTGACGAACGGCTTCTCTGTGCGCCCGCCGCCGGCCACCACGCCGATGGTCGCCCGACACTCCGGGTCCAGGCGCTTGACCTCGTCGCTTGGCAACTGGACGACCGCCACGTTGCGGTCGTGGGTGACCAGCCTGGCGCTGACCCCCGAGGCGCGGGCGAACTTCCCGCCGTCGCCCGGATTCGCCTCGACGTTACAGACCGGCACGCCCTCCGGGATCTCCGCCAGCGGGAGCGTGTTCCCGGGCGCGATCTCGGCGCTGACGCCGACCTGTAGGTCGTCGCCCACGCCCACGCCCTCGGGCGCGAGGACGAGACGCCGGTCGCCGTCCTCGAACTCGACGTCCGCGACCGGCGCCGACCGCGCGGGGTCGTGCTCGATGCCGACGACCGTCCCGGAGACGACGTCGCCGTCTTCGACCTTCCGGTGTGACAGTTCTGCCTTGTATCGGTGCGAGGGCGCCCTGAACGTCGGCGACCCGGCACCGCGTCGCTGTCCCTGGATTCGTCGTCCCATTGTCAGAACACCCCGATCCGTGAGGCGATGTCCTCCGCCTCGTCGTCCTCCGAGAGGCGGACGACCGCTTTCTTCTCGCCGTCGGGCGTGACCTGGGTCGTCACGTCGACGACGGTCACGTCGAACTGGCCGCCGACCGCCTCGGCCACCTCGGGTTTCGACGCGCCCGTGTCGACGATGAACTGGAGCTTGTTGCTGAAGTCCAGGTCGTCCATGGCTTTCTCTGTCATGTGCGGGTGTTTGATGACGTCGTGACTCATCGCTGGGCCACCTCCGTCAGTGCGGACTCGGTCCAGACCGTCAGCCGCCCCGGCTCGCCCCCGGGGGCCAGGTCCTCCGCGTTGACCTCGCGCCCGGTCGTCACGTCCGCGCCCGCGAGGTTGCGCGCCGCCCGCGAGGGCTCCTCGCTCGTCACGAACAGTATCGAGACCGGCCGCTGGTACTTCCGGCCGCGGGTCGTCCCGCGGCCCGCCCGGACGGTCGCCTCGTCGGCCCGCTCGACGTCCGCGCCGACGCCAAGCGCCTCAAGGACGTCGACGACCTCCCGGGTCTTCTCTAACTCCTCGAACTCGTCGTCGACGACCAGCGGGAGCTCGACATCGTCGTCGAACTCGTGACCGCGGTCGGCGACGGTCTCGGCGTCGGCCGTCGCGGCGACGGCCGCACGGACCGCGAGCTTGCGCTCCTTGTCGTTGAGGCCGAGTCCCCGGTCCTGCTCGGCTTTGGGCGGGTGTGCCCGCCGGCCGCCGACTGTCTGGGGGACCCGCCGCGCAACGTTGTTCTCCCGCGGGACGTGGGCCATGCCGCGGCCGCTCCCGTGGGATTCCGCCGGGGTCCGCAACCCCGCGTACTCGTCGCTCCCGTAGTCTTGCTTGGCGTTTGCCTGGGCGGCTTGGACCGCACGCCGGACCAGGTCCGGGCGGTGTGCCGTCTCGAAGACATCGGGCAGTTCGAGACTCCCCGACTCCTCGCCGTCCAGGTCGCTTATTCTCGTTTCCATACGTTAGTCCTCCTCTGTGGTCGCTTTGCGGCCCCGGCCGCCCTGGTTCGACTGCGTCGAGACGTACCGGATCTCGGGGTCGAGCCGGGGCTGGTCGTTGGGCCGGACCGCCGGCCGGACGCGCACGAGGCGCTGGTCCGGGCCCGGGACCGACCCCTTCACGAGCGTTCGGTGCGCTGGTGGTAGCCGGTCTGGCCCTGCTGGGGGACCGTCGAGCGCACCCGCGAGGGGTTCCACGGGCCGAGGTTGCCGATGCGTCGGCGCCACCCCTGGCGGGCGTGTTTCCCCTTGCGTTTCTGGACGCCCCAGCGCTTGACCGGGCCCTGGGTGCCCTTGCCCTTCGTGACGGCCGCGACGTCGGCGTACTCGCCGGCGCGGAACACGTCGGTCATCGCGTGCTCGCCGCCGTCCGCGACCAGGTCGAGCGCGAACTCGACGCGGTCGGCGAGCGAGCCACCGCCCACGCGGGTCTCCATCACGTCGGGTCTCTTCTTGGGGACGCCCTCGACGGCGCCGGGGTCGCTGTGCGTGATGACGCGCACGTCCCCCAGTTCGCCGGCCTCCAGTGCGTCCCGTACCTGTTCCTCTGCCGCGTCGGCGTCGTGGCTCTCCGGCAGGTCCAGGGCCCGGCCGAGTTCGTCGTGGAACTCGTCGGTCCAGACCTCCGTGAGGGGCCGTTTGCCGTACGGCGTCGACTCGTAGGCTCGCAGCGCGACCGCGCGCATCGGTGGGGTCTCGACGACCGTCACCGGAACGGTCTCCTCCATCCCCTCCTTGGGGGAGTCGGGCTCGTCGTTGATCTTCACGACGTGGGTCATGCCGGCCTTGTACCCGGCGAACCCCTGGAGCCCTGGCTGACCGTCGTCGCCCGGCCAGCTGTTGAACCGCGGCGTCTCGCTGACCGCACGCTTGCGCGGGCCGAAGCCCAGCGAACCTTTGCGTGGTCTGTTCGATTGTGGCATTGTTTACTCCGTGAGCCTGAGGGGCGCGAGGGTGACGAACAGCGCTTCCTCCGTTCGCACGACCTCGCTCCCCTGGTTCGGAACCGTATTCAGCCAGAGGTCGACTCGTTCCTCGCCCGTCTCTCCGGCGACCGACTCGCGCTCGACGCCCAGTATCGCGGGCAGTCCCCGCTCGGGCGCACCGAAGGCGACCGTCAGGTCACCCATCGGTGGGCGGTCGGCGCTCGCCGCCGACTCGCCGTCCTGTCCGTCGCCGGACCCGTCACGAAGCGACTCGACCAGCCGGCCGAGTTTCGTGACGGTCAGCTCCTCGCCGTAGCGGGAAGCGGCGACGGTCAGCCCGGCGTCTGCACGCGCGAGCGCGTCGTTGAGGTCCGCGGCGTCGACGGCGAATCCCGGCGGGGATCCGTCGACGAGTTTCGCCCGGACCGGTCGTCGCGAAGAGACTCTGACGGTCACGCGCTCCCCCTCGCCTGGTTCGTCCATGCCGGACGGCACCGGGAGGGAGACCGGGTGTTGCAGGCCGCAATTGACCCGAACGCGCCCATCAGCTCCGACCTCGGTCACGATTCCCTGTCTTAACGACCCCGATTCGTCCGAACCGGAGCCGGTCCGTGAACGCACGCGGAGCGGCGGCAGGACGCCCGCGTACTCCAGTTCGTCCCGCCTGTCCCATACCGCCTTTCGGAGGTAGGGGGGTGTGGCGGCGTACCGCAACACCGTTTCGACGAACCCCGACTCCCACCGCCGCCGACCGTCCGGATCCGGGTAGACCGTCAGCCGGTCAACCCGGAAGACCGTGGCCGCGCGGGCCACGTATCCCAGTTTGCGAGTTGCCTCGCGTCTGTCCTCGGCCTCCCTGGCGAGGGAGTCGGGCACGAGCACGCTGGTCGTCATGCCGTGACACTTCCACGCCACGCCACTAGACTGTGCCGGTACATCTCCTTCCCACTCTTAAAAAAGGCGCGTTTCGCGCGCGTGCAGAGACGCGTTGGCATGGGACACGGACACATACTCGGCCGCGTTGACACAGGACACGGACACTTACTCGGCCGCGTTGATACGGGACACGGACACTTACTCGGCCGCGTTGACACGGAACACGGACACTTACTCGGCCGTGAGAACCCGGCATACGGTGGGCTGGTTCCCGGCATCCAGCCCGGAGGGAATCGCGTCTTCTGCCGCATCCGGAACGGGGTGTCGGGAGGCCGCTCGTTCGACCGGTGACCCCGGCCGTCCTCAGGGCTCGACAGGTGGTAGGTCGGCCCGGAGCGTCCCGTCAAAGTTCGTGTCGGTGTCCGAGTCGACCAGATACTGTCGACACTGCGTCCGTCCGTAGTCGATGTTGCCGCCGTCCCTGAAAACCGGGTCCGAGACCCGGTAGACTGCGAGCGACACGCGCCCGGCCGAAGAGTCGGCGCCGGGGTCGTAGGAGACTTCGACTTCGCCGGCCGCCTCGTCGAACGTCCAGTCCCCGTCGAACTGGCCCTGGACCCCGCCGAGTCGGCCGCTGTATGAACTCCATTTCACCGACAAGACCTTCCCGCTGCCGTAATTGTCCGTGTTGACGCCGTCTTCGTTACAGAACGCGTCGAGGATATCCCCCTCGACGAGATCGGCCTGGATGTAGGACGCCTGACAGAACTGGACGGTGTCGACGACGTGGTCGGCGCCAGTCAGGTCGACGGTGCCCGACCGCTTGTCGACGGCGACGTCGGGGTCGACTTCCCAGGTTTCGACGTTCGGGCCGTATTCGACGGTCACCGTCGTCAGGACGGCCGAACTGGAGTCGGGGTCTACCCCGTCGGTCGAACTGAAGTCGAACCGTTTCACGCCGTCGCCGTCGGTTTCGACGCCCGAAAAGTCGACGACGTCAGCTCCGCTCGCGAATTCGAACCCGTCGTCGGTCGCCTCGTACCTCGCCAGCGGACGCGTGCCCGGCGGGCAGCCGAGTCCGCCCGCGGGTTCGACGCAGAACTGGAGGTTACTGATGGCCGCTCCCGTGGCGCCCCCGCTCTCTACTCCCCCCCTCCACACTGTAGGACCCGCCGGGGGCTGTGACCGTCTCACAGTCTCCACCCCCGAAGGCCATCACTTGATTCGCGACGTACCTCGCACTGTCCCAGGTCACCTCGACCGGCTCGCACGGGGCCCCGTCTTTGGTCTCCGTGACAGTGAGACTGTCCTCGTAGACCCCGGTGTCGGTCTCCTCCGCGAACACGCACGCTCCGTAATCGTTCTCCGTGAGTTCGAACTCGACGTAGGTTCCCTCGTCACACGAGAACTCCCTGTGACACGGCGCCCGGTCGTTCGCGGCGTTCCCTCCGGCGATCCCGACCGTTGCCAAACCGGCACCACTTATTGTTGCTAATTTGAGTGTTTCCCGACGCGATTGCGGCATAGTCACTCCCACCCAAAAAGAAGGTTTCTAAGAGTGGATTAAAAGGCTTGTGCCGGGTAACGAAATGAATGTATAGTCTCATTTATCTGTTGACCGGACACGTCCGGGTCCCTCTGCGGATGTACGGGGCACCGCCGGGGTCGATACCACCGGCGACCGGTCTCACTCGACGGAACGCTGGAAGAGCGAACGGGTGAGTTTCACGGCCGGGCGTGGGGGAGACGGGGCCGCGTGGGGTCCCGATTCGGAAGCCTTTTATCCCGTTGCGGCAGTCGATTTGAATGGAGGCGCGACGGTAGTGTAGTGGTATCACAGGACCCTGCCACGGTCCTAACGGGGGTTCAAATCCCCCCCGTCGCATCCTGCGAGGAACGAACGTGACGAGCGGATGCGCTCGGGGGGTTTGAACCCAGCAAGTCGCAGCGCGCGCAGCGAACGGTGTGAGAACACGACCGTCTTGCTCCGGTTCAAATCCCCCCCGTCGCATCCTGCGAGGAACGAACGTGACGAGCGGATGCGCTCGGACGCATTGTTGCAGAACGCAACCCCGTGAGCGACCGCTGTGCGTGTCGCTTACATCGCGTCACGCTCCGTGAACCGTCCCGTCCGCCGGCGTCCCCGGTCGCCGGGTCAGACGGCGTCGTGTCGCCGGGTCAGCTGGCGTCGTGTCGCCGCGTCAGTGTCACGGCCGTCACATTGGACTCGACGGTGGCCTCGACGGTGACCCACCCGTCGGCCTGCTGGACCGCGATGGCGTCGGCCGTCGAGAGTTCGACCCGCCGCGTGATGGTCGCGGATTCACCGGCCGCCAGTCGCCCGACCGACTCGGTCCCCTCCCAGACGCGCTCGCCGCCGGTGCCGTTGCCGGCGTACATCCGGATGTCGACGGTGACGTCGGTCGCCGTCTCGTCCTGGTTGTTGGTCAGCGTGGCCTCGACGTCACGGCAGGTCTCCCCGCACTCGGCGAGGTCGTCGACCGAGAAGTCGAACGCCGGCCCCGGCGTCGCCGTCGCGCTCGTCCCGGTGGCGTCCGTTCGTGGGGTGGGCGTCGGCGCCGCTGCGGTGGGCGTGGCCGCAGTGGGCGGAGTCGTCGGCGGCTGTGTCGACGGCGGTGTCCCCGCCGGCGTGGGCGTTCCGGGCGCGGCCGCCGTGGGCGTTCCCGACCCGCCGAGCGCCCCGGTCCCGAGCGCTATCGCCACGCCGGCCGAGACGAGGACCAGACAGACGACCGTCACGACGGCGCCGGTTCGCATCTCCCCTGAACCAACGGGTGGTAGCCTTATATGCTGGGGTGTCGGCGGCCTCCCGGCACGCCGGCGAGCGACCGGCGACACGGGTGGAGGGCGGTGCCGTCGTTTCGAAGTGGTCTGTGGGTCGTTCGGCGGGCCAACAGCCATATCCGGGTGCGGGCCCCAGAACCCACGCGATGGTTCGGGACAGGTTCGCACACTCGCTCGCGGTCGCCACGCTCGTCGTGCTCGCGGGCTGTGGCGGGTTCGTCGGCGCGGAGCCGACGCCCCGCGAGCGCGTGACGCCGGCGCCCGTCCCGACCGACGCCGAGGCGTACCCGCCGGGCATCTCGGCCGAGGGGGTCGCAGCCAGCGCCGTCACCGAGGCCCACGAACGGCAGTTGCGCGACGCGAACTACACCTTCCGCAGTCGACAGCGCGTCGTCGGTCCGAACGGGACCATGTGGGTGACCAACCGGACGCGGATGGTCGCTAACGGCGTCTCCGAGTACACGGGCCGGATCGACCACCGCGTCGTCGAGTTCCCGCTGGGCCGCTTTCCCGACCCCATCGAGTACTGGGGCAACGAGAGCGTCTACGCCAGCCGGCGGATTCTGACCGACCGGACGGAGTTCTACGGCTGGTCGCGGCTGGACGACGGCCCGCGGGAGGTCACCTCGTTGCCGCTGCTCGGGCGGACGCTCGGCGCGACCAGCGTCTCCGTCGTCGACCGCCCGAACGGCGTGGTCCTCGTCGGAACGACGCTCCGGGACCCGGCACGGCTGCCGATCCCGCCGTACCTGTCGAACCCGCGGAACGTGTCACTGACCGTCCGGGTCACCGACTCGGGGCTGGTGACCCGGTGGCGACTCGCCTACACGGCGACCCTGGAGAACCGGACGGTCCGGGTCACGCGCCGGGCGCGACTCACCGCCGTCGGCACGACCACTGTGGAGCGCCCGGAGTGGGTCGACGTCGCTCGCCAGCGGATGCAGGCCCGCTCGGACGACTAGGCTGAGGTCCGGGCGGGAGTGTGAGTCGGCGCCCCGGGGTGAGTCCGGAGAGTGACGCCGACCCCTCCGTCGGGGACCGAACGAACTACGGCCCTCGCGGTGGTGTGTGCACACCATGACTGCAGAGTCGCTCCCGGCGGTCGGACTCGGCACGTGGCAAAACGACGACCCGGACCAGTGCAAGCGGACGGTCCGGAACGCCCTCGAGATGGGGTATCGACACGTCGACACCGCCAGGTTCTACGGCAACGAGGCCGCGGTCGGGGCGGGCATCGAGGCCGCCGACGTCCCACGCGAGGAGGTGTTCCTGGCGTCGAAACTCCACCCCGAGGCAGAGGGGCTGGCCGACGACGAGGTCTACTCGGGCATCGAGGAGAGCCTGTCGCTGCTGGGCGTCGACGCCCTGGACCTCGTGTACGTCCACTGGCCGGTAGGCAACTACGACCCCGAGGAGACGCTCGGGGCCTTCGACGACCTGGTCGCGGACGGCCTCGCACGCCACGTCGGCGTCTCGAACTTCGGCGTCGGGTTGCTTGAGGAGGCCCGCGAGGTGCTCGACGCCGACCTGTTCGCCCACCAGGTCGAGCGCCATCCGCTGCTCCCCCAGCGCGAACTCGTGGCCCACGCGGCGACCCACGACTACCAGCTCGTGGCCTACTCGCCGCTCGGGCGCGGGAACGCGCTGGAGTTGCCCGCCGTCGAGGCCGTCGCCGAGAAACACGGCGTCTCGCCCGCCCAGGCGTGTCTCGCGTGGGTGACCGCCCCCGAGGACGTGGTCGCGGTCCCGAAGGCCACCGGCCGGGACCACCTCCGGGACAACCTCGCGGCCGCCGACCTGGAACTCGACCCCGGGGACATCGAGCGGATCGACGCCGTCGACGAACGCGAACGGTACGTCGAACGCGACGGGGCACCCTGGCAGTAGGACGGACCCCGGTGGCTCGTGGGACGAGGGATGCGATACTTCCACGAGAGGCACGTCCCGGCGGATTTCGGGGCTGGCGAAGCATATATTAACACAGATCCTCATAATAGACCATGGCTGAGCTCTCTCTGACCGGGACCACGAAGGTGTTCAAGGACGGTGGCGACGAGATCGTGGCGGTCGACAACATCGACCTGGACATCGAGGACGGCGAGTTCGTCGTCCTGGTCGGTCCGTCGGGGTGTGGGAAGTCGACGACGCTCCGGATGATCGCCGGACTGGACAAGCCCACGAGCGGGACCATCTCGATCGGCGGCGAGGCGATCCAGGACAGGAGCCCCCAGGAGCGCGACATCGCGATGGTGTTCCAGTCGTACGCGCTCTATCCCCACATGACCGTCCGCGGGAACATGGCCTTCGGGCTCGAGGAGTCGACGGACATGACCGACGCGGAGATAGACGAGACCGTCACGGACGCCGCCGAGACGCTGGGGATCGCAAATCTCCTCGACCGGAAGCCGGGGGCGCTCTCGGGCGGGCAACAGCAACGCGTCGCGCTGGGGCGGGCCATCGTTCGCAACCCGGAGGTGTTCCTGCTCGACGAGCCGCTCAGCAACCTCGACGCCAAGCTACGGGCCCAGATGCGGACGGAACTCCAGCAACTCCAGGACGACCTGGGCGTGACGACCATCTACGTCACCCACGACCAGACCGAAGCGATGACGATGGGCGACCGGATCGCCATCCTCGACGGCGGGCGACTCCAGCAACTGGGCACGCCGATGGAGTGTTACCACGAGCCCGCGAACGTGTTCGTCGCGGGCTTTCTCGGCGAACCGGCGATGAACTTCTTCGACGCCACCGTCGACGGCGCGACCCTCGTGAGCGAGGAGTTCACCTACGCGCTGCCCGACGAGATCGCCGCCAAGACCACCGACGGCGCCGAGGTGGTCCTGGGGATCCGCCCCGAGAGCATCGACATCACCGACGACCCCGACTCCTCGGAGGGGATCCCCGCGACGATCGACGTCGTCGAGCCACACGGCGACGAGAACGCCGTCCACCTCCGCCTGGGCGACCAGTCCGAACCGACGCTGACCGCGATGATAGACGGGATGCGCTACCTGGCGTCCGGGCAGTCGGTCCGCGTCCACTTTCCCACCGACTCGGTCCACCTGTTCGACGCCGAGAGCGGCGAGGCCATCCACAACCGCCAGTTGACCAACGTGGACCGGGTCCAGGAGATCGGCACCGCCCAGTCGGCCGACTGAAGTATACGAACTATTATATATCTGGCCGCCGGGCGGATGGTGGCAAGTCTTTCCGGCTTCTGTGTGGCGGTTTCGGGGCGTCCATATAGTTCCACTCACCGCCATTTTGTACCAAATGGTTATGTACGTCGGGCCGATAATGGTGCCCATGCCACGTAAAGGCAACTCCGGCGGTGACGAGGGTAGTTTGACCCGACGGCGACTGATCCAGGTGGGGTCACTCGGCGTCGGGATGATGGTGGCGGGGTGTAGCGAGGGTGACGGTGGAAGTGACGGCGGTAGTGACGGCGACGGCGGCGGCGACGGCGACGGCGGCGGGACGGCGACGATGACCGACAACCCGATGGAGGCGCTCCACGGGTGGACGGGCGGGGACGGTGCGGCCGCCATCGGGAAACTGGTCGACATGTGGGAAGAACAGTATCCCGACACCGCGCACGACATCAAGCCGATCGGCGGGGACGCGAACGAGAACCTCAATTCCACAGTGGCCCGCCGGCTGGCCAACCGGAACCCGCCGGACGCCTTCGCTTCGTGGCCGGGCAAGACCATGGAGCAGTACGGCGGCCGCCTGATGAGCATCACCGACGTGTGGGAGGCCAACAACTACACTGAGACGATGCACCCCAAGTCCCTCGGCGAGAACAAACTCAACGGGGAGTTCCGCGCTATCCCGCTGGGCTCTCACAGGCTCAACAACCTGTTTTACAACGTGAGCATCCTCGAGGAGGCGGGCGTCGACCCGGAGAGCCTGACCTCCTACGACAACTTCATCGACGCGCTGGACGCGGTCGACCAGAACACCGACGCCATCCCGATGACGATTACGACCCGCGGGTCGTGGGCCAACCTCCAGTACTTCGTCGAGTTCATGCTCGGCACCGAGGGCCAGGAGCCCTACGAGGCCTTCCTCGACGGCGACGGCGACAAGCAGGCGCTCGTGCGCGCCCTCGAGAAGACCCAGAACGTTATCGAGAACTACACCAACGACGACAAGTCCTCGATCAGTTTCCCGGAGGCCAACGACAAACTCATCAACGGCAACGCCGCGTTCTTCACGATGGGTAACTGGGCCTACGGGATGTACCGCAACACCGACAACTTCGAGTACGAGGAGGACTGGGGCTGGGTGGCCTTCCCCGGGACCGCGGACATGTACGTCTGGCACCTGGACTCGTTCCTGTTCCCGAGGGACGGCAACGCCCCCCAGAAGGCCCGCACGTTCGCGAAGTTCCTGGGCACGAAGGACGTCCAGGTGGAGTTCAACAACCTCAAGGGGTCGATCCCGCTGCGGACCGACGTCGACGGGAGCCGGCTGACGGACTTCCTGAACCTCAACGTCGAGGACCTCAACAGCCTCGAGAAGTTCCCGCCGACGCTCGCGCACGGCCTGGCCGCGACCGCCGAGGACCTCAGCGCGTGCAAGGACGCCATCGCGTCGAACTTCATGGGGCCGTACGACCCCGAGGCGACGGCCGAGGAACTGATGTCGGTGTTCTGAGCACGCGCCGGCTCTACCCGCTCGATCTATGTCAAATCCACAGGATACAGTTGCCGGCTCACAGGCGGTCGGGGGAACCGAGACCGACGACTGGCGGACGCGCCTCGTCGAGTTCTCGAAGAGCGACTTCGTCCGGTCGTTCCCGTTCTGGTTCGTCCCCTTCTCGATCATGGGGCTCGGCGTCTACGGCGGCATCGGCTACAACACACTCATCTCGCTGACCGACTACGAGGGGTTCAACGAGGGGCCCGACTACACGAACCTCGACCTGGGCATGTACGTCCAGGCGGTCAACGACCCCTGGGTCTGGACCACCTCGAAGAACACGTTCGTGCTCCTGATCGTGTTCACGACGATCACCATGCTACTGGGGCTGTTCCTGGCGATCATGCTCGACAGGGGCATCCGCTACCGGGAGAAGATCCAGACTATCTACCTGCTGCCGATGGCGCTGTCGTTCGTCGTGACCGCCCAGTTCTGGCTGTGGATGTACAACGTCAACAACGGCCTCGTGAACACGGTCGTGGGCCTGTTCGGACTCGGGCCGTACAACTGGATCGGCGACCCCCAGCTCGTACTCGGGTCGGTGATATTCGCGCTCATCTGGCAGTTCAGCGGCTACGCGATGGTCGTGTTCCTGGCCGGCCTCCAGTCGATCCCCGACGACCAGTTCGAGGCGGCGAAAGTCGACGGCGCGAGCGTCTTCAAGACCTACTGGCGCGTGATCATCCCACAGCTCAAGTCGTCGTCGGTCAGCGCGGCCGTCGTCCTGATGATCTTCGCGCTGAAGGCGTTCACGTTCCTGTTCTCGATGTTCGGGCAGTACCGCGTCCCGAAGGGGACGGACATCCTCGCGACGCTGATGGTCCGCGAGGCGTTCAAGCTCCAGAACTGGGCCTACGCCGCCGCCATCGCAACGATACTGCTGTTGATGGCCCTGGCGGTCATCGCACCGTATCTGCACTACCAGCACAAACAGGGGAGTCTCTGAGATGAGCAAACCGACCCAGACCCGCGCCGAGAACGTCGCCCGGATGCTGCCGGAGCTGAACTACTGGCGCATCGCGCTGGCGCTTGTCATCACGTTCTTTTTCGCCTTCTTCATCGCGCCGATCTGGACCGGTCTCGTCACCTCGTTCAAGACGGGCGCGGCGGTGACGGCCACCACGCCGTTCGTCCCGCCGGGTCCGGGCGGCTTCACGCTCGAAAAGTGGGGCCGCGCTATCGACCACCTCTCGACGGGCTTTATCAACAGTCTCATCATGACGGTCCCCTCGACGGTCGTGACCGTCTTCCTCGGGAGCACCGCCGCCTACGGCCTGACGCTGGTCGACTGGGGGAAACGCGCCCAGTTCGCCGTCCTCGTCCTGTTCCTGGTGGGGATCTTCATCCCCTACCAGGCGGTGCTCGTCCCGCTGTCGGACTTCTGGATCAACATCTTCCCGCTGGTCGAGGTGCTGGCGCCGGTGTGGGAACTGGAGTTCATGGAACCCGCCCACGCCCGGTTGCTCTCGCTGACTATCACCCACGTCGTCTACGGGATCCCGCTGTGTATGTTGCTGTTTCGCGGGTACTACCTGACGCTCTCGGACGAACTGGTCGAGGCCGCCAAGATCGACGGCGCGTCGATCACGACCATCTACCGGCGGATCATCCTGCCGCTCTCGAAGCCGATGATCGGCGTCGTCTTCATCTACCAGTTCACCGCCATCTGGAACGAGTTCCTTTTTTCGCTGACGCTCATCGGGAGTTCCTCGAGCCCGGCCGCGACGGTGACGCTCGTCCTCTCGGGGCTCGGGACCGACCTCTCGGGGATCGACTTCGGCCTCCGGATGGCCGGGGCGCTGTTCGCCGCGCTCCCGACGCTCATCATCTACGCGCTCTTCGCCGAGCAGTTCGCGAAGGGGCTCGCCGCCGACAACTGACCTCCTCCCGTCTCTCCGGCCTCTCGAAACGGTTAGGGGCGCGTGCCCCCTACGCAGTCCCGATGCGGGGAATCGCGCGTTCCCGGACCGACGCGTCGCCCGTCGACGCGGGGAGCCGGCCATGGTGAACTTCGGACACGCGGCCTCCTGGGCGGTCGGGCTCGGGACGCTCGCCGCCGCCATCGCCGGGACCGTCGTCCCCGCCCGCACGCCGGCCGAGGAGTTGCGCCACGTCGCGGGGTTCCTACTCGTGTTCGCCCCGGCCGTCTACCTGCTCATCGACCGTCGGCGACGCCGCTGGGAGGCCAAACACCCCTACCTCCGGTTCGTCGTGTTCGTCCTCACGATGCTGGTCGCGACCGTCACGCTCGTTCAGGTCGTGGTGCTCGCCCTCGGGGCGGTCGGCGCGCTGGCCCGGACGGTCGCCTTCCTCGCGGCCGCCGCGGGGTTCGGGGCGGCCGCCTGGATGACCTTCCTCGGCGGGGCCGAACGGCTCTGGCAGGTCTTTCTCGCACGGACGGACACCGAGTGGTAGGCCGCCAGAGAACTGTGATGCCCGGCCCGACGACCAAGATGCCCGGCCCGACGACCAAGATGCCCGGCCCGACGACCAAGATACCCGGCCCGACGACCGAGATGCCCGGCTCGACCGGCAGTGACGCTCTGCGCTCCCGGACCGACGGGATGGCCGCGAGCGGCACGTATAGGTGGGTCGGTGCCGATACGGGAGTCATGCCCTACCACGGCGGCTCCGAACTCGCGGACGTCTACGCGGCGGCCCGGGCGGACGGCTACGGCTTCTTCGCGAGCAACGTCACCCACTACGACATCCTCGTCGGCCTCCTCCAGGGGGCCGACCGCGTCGGCGCCGACGCGGTGGTCCAGGTCGGCCACGACACCGCGGCCTTCTACGGGGGCGGCGACCCGCGTGTCGGCCTCGACGCTATCGGTGCCTACCTCGACCGGTTCGCGGCGTTCACGGACGTCGGGGTCTTCTGTAACGTCGACCACGTCCACCTGCCCGACCAGCGCGGGTTCCTCGACGCCGTCGTCGAGACGGGCGTCGCGTCCTCGGTGATGGTCGACGCCTCGGACAGGCCCTTCGAGGAGAACGTCTCGCTCACCCGGGAGGCCGTCGAGCGCGTCCGCGAGGGGCCGGGCCGGACGCTCGTCGAGGCAGAACTCGGGCGGGTCGCGGGCACCGAGAGCGGCGTCGAGACGGCCGCCGAGGACGCCTTCTACACCGACCCCGACGAGGCCGTCGAGTTCGTCGAGCGGACCGGCTGTGACCTGCTCGCCGTCTCGGTCGGCACCCAGCACGGCGTCGCCTCGGACCGGAACCTGGACGTCCGCCCCTCGGTCGCCCGCGACGTCGACGAGGCGCTCCGCGAGGCCGGCCACGAGGTGCCGCTGGTCGTCCACGGCGCCTCCGGCGTCTCCGACGCGGGCATCGAGGCCTTCCTCGACGCTGGCGTCCCCAAGTTCAACAAGAACACCCGCTACCAGTACGAGTACGCACGGACGGCCGCGGATTTTTACCACGAACACGCCGACGCCATCCGGCCGCCCGACGGGGCGCCCGACGACCGCGGGTCGATGTTCGCTGGCTCGGAGTGGTCGCCGGACAGAAGCTACTTCCACCCGCACGTCGTCGCCGGGGAAATACGCGACCGCCTGGCGGCGGTCATGGCCGACCTGTGTCGGCTGACCGGGTCTGCCGGCCGGAGCCTCTACACCGATGACTGACCTGCTCGTGGGCGTCGACGCCGGGCTGACGAACGTGACCGCCGCGGCCGTCGACCGGTCGGGGACCGCCCGCGCGACGGCGTCGACGGCCACGCCCGGCCACTCGCCCGCGCCCGACCGCGACGAACAGGACCACGACGACCTCTGGGCGGCGGCCGTCGCGGCCATCGAGGGCGTCCTCGACGACGGGGCCGTCGACCCGGCGGCGGTCCGCGGGGTCGGCCTCGCCGGCCACGGCCACGGCCTCTACGCGCTCGACGCCGACGGCGCGGCGGTCTGTGGCGTCAAGTCGACCGACGGCCGGACGACGGACCTGCTGGCCGAGTGGCGCGCCGACGGCCGACTCGACGCCGCCGCCGACCGCCTGGGCTGGCGCCCCTTCGGCGCGGACCCGTACACGCTCCTGGGGTGGTTCGACCGCGAGCGCCCCGCGGTCGCCGACCGGATAGACACAGTGCTGTTCTGCAAGGACGTGCTCGCCCACCGCCTGGCGGGCGCGAAGACGACCGACCCGATGGACGGGTCCGCGCTCGTCCCGCCGGACGGGGACGTCCCCGCGGTGCTGGAGGCGCTGGGCCTTGCGGGCTACGAGTCGGTCGTCCCGGAGCGCGTCGCGAGCACGGCGGCCGCCGGCGAGGTGACCGAGGCGGCCGCCGCCGAGACGGGGCTCCCGGCCGGGGTCCCGGTCGCCGCCGGACTGCACGACGTGGGGGCGTGTGCGCTGGGCGCCGGCGTCCTCGACCCCGGACAGGCGACGGTGATCCTCGGCACCTGGGGCCAGAGCGTGGTCGTCACCGACAGCCCCGACGAGGGGAGCGGTGGCCTCCCGCGGCGGTATCTCGGGGGGTGGCTCCGCTACCGCGGGACCCGCGCGGGGGCGGCCTGCCTGGACTGGTTCGTCGACGAGTTCGGCGACGACTGGCGCGAGACGGCCCGCGAGCGCGGCGTCGACCCCTACGAGGTCTACGAGGAACGGGCGGCGGCCGTCCCGGCCGGCGCGCGGGGGACGCTCTTCCATCCCTACCTGAACGGGTCGACCGACGACCCCGACGCCCGCGGGGGGTTCTACGGGATGGACCTCGATACGACCGCCGAGGAGTTGCTCCGTGCCGTCTACGACGGCGTCGCGACGGCGCTCGCGCTCGGCGTCGCGGAGTTCGAGGTGCCAGTCTCGGACCTGCGGGTCAGCGGCGGCGGCGCGCGCAGCCCGCTCTGGACCGGTATCTTCGCGGACCTCCACGAGGACACCGTCCGCGTCCCCGCCGGGGCGGAGATGGGCGCCCGCGGGGCGGCGCTCTGTGGCGGGGTCGCGGCCGGGCTGTACGACTCCGTGGACGAGGCGGCCGCCGAAACGGTGACGATAGACCGGACCCACGACCCCGACCCGGACCGGGTCGAGCGCTACCGGTCCGTGGCGGAAGCGTTCAGCCAGGCCCGCGAGGGGATGGGTGGCGCCTGGGGAACACTCATCACCGTCTCCGACCAAGGAGTGAGACGATGACACCACTCTTCTGGCGACCCGCGACGGTGTCCGACGACGGGGTCGAGAGATGACTGTCACCGCCCTGCTCTGCGGTGACCCCCAGCAGCCAAGCGAGTATATGTACGAGGGGCTCGGCCGCCTCGAATCGGAGGGCGTGGTTTTCGAGCGCATGGAGTGGATGGGCGACGCTACGCCGGCGGCGTTCCGTGACGCGACGATGAGCATGGAGGCCGACGGTCCCGGCTCCTACGACGCGAGCGACATCGCGGCCACCCTCGACGGCGTGGACGTGCTCGTCGTCCACAAGGCGCCGGTCTCCGAGGCGGTCGTCGAGGCCGCCGACTCGCTGTCGGTCGTGGCGGCCGCCCGCGGCGGCACCGAAAACGTCGACGTCGCGGCTTGCCGGGAGCGCGGCGTCACGGTCCTCCACGCCCCCGGCCGGAACCGCCACGCCGTCGCGGACTACGCCGTCGCGATGCTGCTGGCCCGTCTGCGGGATATCCCCGCCCACCACGACGCCCTCTCGGACGGGGAGTGGAACCAGGTGTTCGACCCCGACCGCCTCCCGCCGGACGTGCGAACCACGGAAATCGGCGTCGTCGGCTTCGGGAACATCGGTCGCGGGGTCGCACGCCGGCTGGCCGGCTTCGACGCGACCGTCCTCGCGTACGACCCGTACGTCGACGACGACGCGGTCCGCGAGGCCGGCGCAGAGCCCGTCTCGCTGGCGGCCCTGCTCGACCGCGCCGACGCCGTCACGCTGCACGTCCGCCTCTCCGAGGAGACCGAGGGGTTGCTCGGCGCCGCCGAGTTCGAGCGCATGAAGCCATCGGCGTTTCTGGTCAACACCGCCCGGGGCGGGCTGGTCGACGGGACGGCCCTCGTCGAGGCGCTCCAGGACGGCCAGATCGCTGGCGCCGCGCTCGACGTCTTCCGCGAGGAACCGCTGCCGGTCGACCACCCGCTGCTGGACTGTTCCGGCGTCGTCCTCTCGCCCCACGTCGCGGGGTCGACCCGCGACGCCGTGCTGGGCGGCCCCCGCATCCTCGCCGACGACCTCGCCCGCTGGCTGGACGGCGACGAGCCGGTCAACACCGTCCACTGAGCGCCCGGACAGTCGCGTCTTCGCTCCCTGCTGGTATCCGGGGACTTAGATACGCCACGTCCCTCTTGGGGGTATGCGATTCGGCATCATCAGCACGGCCGACATCGGCGTCCAGTCATTGACATCCTCCCCGCGCTGAAGCGCGAGGATTCCAGCGTGGGGCGTCGGGCCGCCCGACGCAACCCCGCCGGTAACTTCCTCCCGTGTGGGAGTACCGGGTTCGTGAGCACCACGTCGGGGCGGTGAGCGCGTGACGACGCCAGTCCGTTGCGGACTCCCCCGCTTGTGGCTCCACACCCGCCCGGTCGCCCGACCGCAACAGGGGCGACCGTCCGAACGGGTGTGTTCGCCCCCGTCCTTTCGACGCGGGCGACACGGGCCGTGCCATCGACCGGACCCGACCGCGGCCGGTCGCGGTCGGGTAGACAACCGCGAACGGGGCAGGTTTTGGTGTGCCGTCTGACCGCCGCGTGTCCATGTCGGCGGGGAGTGGCCCCGGCTCTCCCGGTTTGATTTTCGCGCTTGGCGTACCGCCATGTACGACGCCAGCCGGGCTAAGCCTTGCGGTTGGCCGGCCGGGCCTATCGCTTAGACCCCGCCCTAAAGGACGGGGCTTCCGCTTGCTAAACGTCATTCCGGCCATCGTCGCCAGCGACCACGAGGCGGCCGCTATCGCCTCCCGCGACGGGGCGGCGGCCGAGGCGGTGGCCGACCGCTTCGACATCCCGGCGGCCTACGAGGGGTACGACACGCTCCTCGCCGACGGGAGCCTGGACGCGGTGTACGTCCCGCTGCCCAACGGCCTCCACGCCGAGTGGACCCGCCGGGCGGCCGACGCCGGTCTCCACGTCCTCTGTGAGAAGCCACTGACCGGGAGCGCCCCCGAGACGGGGGCCGTCTTCGACTACTGCGAGGACCGCGGCGTGGTGATGATGGAGGCGCTCATGTATCGCTTTCACCCGCTCACCGAGCGCGCGTCCGCGGTCGTCTCGGAGGAACTGGGCGAGGTCCGGTCGGTCACGTCGACGTTCACCTTCCGGATGCCCGACGGCGCCGACGACGTCAGGCTCGACCCGGACCTGGAGGGCGGGTCGGTCCTCGACGTCGGCACGTACCCGGTCAACGCCGCGCGGCTCTTCCTCGGCGAACCCGACCGCGTGTACGCGACGACCCACGACGCGCGGGACTGTGGCGTCGACACGGAGATGGCCGGCGTCCTGGCCTACGACTCCGGGGCGAGCGCCCGCGTCCAGTCGGGCTTCGAGACGCCGCTGACCCAGTACCACCGCGTCGAGACGACCGACGGCTGGCTGCGCGCCGACCCCACCTTCGACGTGGACGTGGACGGCCCCACGTCGCTGACCTACGCCGTGGACGGCCGCGAGGTGACCGAGACGTTCGACCCGGCCGACCACTACCGCCTGGAGGTCGAGCACTTCGCCGACGCCATCGAGCGCGGGGAGACGCCACGCATCGACCGCGAGGAGAGCGTCGCCCACGCCCGCGTCCTCGACGCGCTGTTCGAGAGCGCCGACGAGGGCCGGGCCGTCCCCGTCGAGAACTGAGTAGCGGCCCCGTCGAGAGCTGGGCGGCGGCCCCGCCGGCCGTTTCCGGTTCAGAAGTGCGAGAGTTTGTCCCGCCGGTAGAGGTCCAGCGAGGTGATGGAGTTGGGCGACTCCTGGCGGACGACGTAGGCGACGGCGTCGGCCACCTCGATTGCCTCGGTGACCTCGCCGGGGTCGAAGGCGTCCTTCGAGGGGGTGCCGCTCTCGGAGCCGAACTCGGTGCGGACCTCGGTGGGGTTGATACACGAGACGGCGACGTCGTCCTCGCCGAGGCTGGCCTGGAGGCTCACCGCGAAGCCCCGCGTCCACCACTTGGTCGCGGCGTAGACCGGGTTGGCCGGCCGCGGGTGGTTGCCCGACATGCTCCCCATGAAGACGAGGTGGCCCCCAGACTCCACGAGGTGGGGGATCGACTCGCGAGCCGTGTAGAACATGCCGTCGACGTTGACGCCGCGCATCAGGGCGTACTCCTCGTCGGTCAACTCCGCCACCGGTTCGTCGACCGCGAGGCCGGCGTTACAGACGGCGACGTCCAGCGAGCCGAAACGGTCGACGGCCGCCTCGACCAGCGCGGCGACCGCCCCGGAGTCGGTCACGTCCGTCGGGACGACCTCGACTACGCTCCCGGTCTCGGTCCGTATCTCCTCGGCCAGCGTTTCGAGGCGGTCGACGCGCCGCGCCGCTATCGCCACATCGGCGCCGTCCTCGGCGAGGACGCGCGCGATCTCGGCGCCGATGCCGGAACTCGCGCCCGTCACGACCGCCGCCTGTCCGTCGAGTGGGTCCGTCCGCTGACTCGGTCGCTCGACCATGCCGGATATCACGCTTCTAGTCCGATACGTGTTTCCCGACCTCGACGACAGTTGATACGTTCGTCCGGGCGGAACCTCGACCCGCCACTTCGGGTCGGCGGAACCGACCCGAGACCCGGAAACCGGCAACGATGTCCGCCATCGGGACGGGGCGGCGCCGGCGGCGGGTGTTGTCGCCGGGGGCCGTCCAGGACCGACGACCCATCGGCTGTCCATCATATAAACAGAACTTATATCCTCCGTGCAGCCCTACGGTGGAGCGATGCCACGAGCGGTCGTTACTGGCGGATCAGGCGGTGCAGCGAGTTGGGTCGTCTCGTCGCTCGCGGACCAGGGCTGGGACGTCCGGAGCATCGACTTCGACCGGCCGGCAGGGTCGGGGCCGGCCAACGTCGACTTCAGGGCGGCGGACCTCACCGACCAGGGACAGACCTGGGAACTCGTCTCGGAGTTCGACCCCGACCACGTGGTCCACTTCGCGGCGTATCCGAACCCGCTGGGCCGCGGCGGCGCACACGTCTACGAGAACAATACTATCAGCACCTACAACGTCCTTTCGGCCGCCGGGAGCGTTGGCGCGGACGTCGTCTGGGCATCCAGCGAGACGGTCTACGGGACCGTCTTCGCCGAGCCCTCGTTCCTGCCCGACTACTTCCCAATCGACGTCGACCACCCGCTGCGGCCGGAAGACCCCTACGGCACCTCCAAGGTCGCCGGCGAGGAAGTCGCGAAGATGGTCTCGCGGCGCTACGACGTCTCCGTGGCCTCGGTGCGGCCCTCCTGGATCAACTATCCCGGCGAGTACGACACGTCGACGATCCGGAACAACTTCGACCTGGGGACGGCCGACCTGGGCGACGCCTTCGGGATCACCTTCCACAACGCCGCCGGCAACTTCTTCTCGTACGTGGACATCCGCGACGTCGTCTCGCTGGTCGAACGCGCCATCGAGGTCGACTTCGAGGGCCACGAACCGTTTATGGCCGTCGCCGCCGACAACTTCCTCGACGTCGACACCGTCGACGCCGTCGAGGCGGTGTACGGCGACCTCCCCCCGCGGGTCGACATCAGCGGCGACGAATCGGCCATCGACTACGCGAACGCCCGCGAAGTGCTCGACTGGGCCCCCGAACACGCCTGGCGCGAGGCCGAGACCGAGTCCGTCGACGGCCCGACGTTCCTCTAGGTCCCGGCGAGTCGGATACTCGCGGGATTGGGCCTTTCGTGGTGCTCGCCGACACCGGCCGCCGGACAGAGAGTCAGTCGCGGCGGTACGCGAGACCGCGACGGCACGGAGAGTGCCACCCGCCGGTCCGTCGGTGCGAAACGGGTCAGACCAGCACGCGTTCCAGGTCGACGACGAGGCCGCGCTCGGCGTCGGGGTCGCCGACGAGTCGTCCCAGACAGACCGCCGACCCGTCCGGCGTGTGACAGGCGACGAGCGACTCCGTGGGCGCGTCGGGCGCCTCGACGACGCCGGGCGCGTAAACTGGCGCGCCCTCGGCGACTTCGGCGGCCGCGCTCTCGGCGATGGTGACCGGCGGCAGGTGGTCGAGCGCGCGCTCGGCGGGCCGGACGACCGCCCGGAGCGGATCGGGGTCCGCGTCCTCGTCGGCGTCCCCGCCGGCCCACGCGAGCGCGTCGGCGAAATCGTGGAGCGTGGCGAGCGAGGTGTCGTCGAACGGCTCCGTACCGACGCGGCGCAGGTCGCCCATGTGTGCGCCGGTCCCCAGCGCCAGCCCGAGGTCGTGACAGAGCTTGCGGACGTAGGTGCCGCTCTCACAGCGCACCCGCAGGAGGGCCTGCCGGTCGTCGGTTTCGAGGGCGTCCAGCGCGTGGACCTCCCGGACGCGGAGGCGGCGGACGACCGCGCTCTTGCGGGGCGGTTTCTGGTAGACCGGGCCCTCGAACTCCTCGACGACGGCGTCGAGGTCGGCGGGCGGCGGGCCGTGGAGTTCGAGGACGGCGACGTACTCCTTGGGGCTGTCGTCGAAGACCTGCGCGAGTCGGGTGGCGTCGCCGAGCAACAGCGGGAGACAGCCCGTCACCTTGGGGTCGAGCGTCCCGGCGTGGGCCGCGCGGTCGAGGCCGGCCATGTCCCGGACCCAGGCGGCGACCTGGTGGGCGGAGGGGCCGGGCGGCTTGTCGAGGTTGAGGACGCCAAACGAGAGCAAGGCGTCGACCGACCGCTCCCCGGGCGGCGCGCGCAGTGCCATCAGAACTCGTAGGTGACGCCCTCGACGGGGGTCTTCCCCTCGTCGCCGGCCGGGTCGTAGGCCTCGGCGGCGGCGAGGGCGACGTCGACGACCGTCCCGGGGTTCCACCGCGCGGTGTTGATGACCATGTCGTAGATAGTGCGGTCCTCGATGTCGATGTTGTAGTACTCCTCGTAGCGCCGGGCCTCGCTCTCGGCGCGTTCGTGGAACCGCTGGCGGTGGGCCTCGACGGTGGTGTCCTCGCGCTCGGCGACGCGGGCCAGGCGGACCTCCGTGGGCGCGTCGAGCCAGAACTTCAGGTCGGCGTAGTCGCCGGCCATCCACCCGGCCAGGCGCGACTCCAGCACCACGCCGTCGCGCTCGCGCGCGGTCTCGCGGAGCCGCCGGTCCAAGTCACGGTCGACCTGGTCGTCGCGCTCGGCGAGCTTGTTGAACTCCACCAGCGAGAGCCCGCGCTCGTCGGCGAGCGACCGGAAGATGTCCCCCCCGCTGACGTACTCGTAGTCGAGTTCGTTCGCCAGCGCTTCGGCGAACGTCGTCTTCCCGCTTCCCGCGGGACCGGAGACGGTTAGCAACATACCCCACGTGCGGGTGGTCGGTAAAAAGACGTTGCGAAACGACTCCCCCCGGCGACACCGGTGAGAGTGACACACACCCTCTCGGACCCTTCATGAGCGTCGAGTCCATACGGCCGGACATGAGCAAGCACGACCTGCCGGAATCCGACGCGGAGTGGCGCGAGCGACTGAGCGACGAGGAGTATCGCATCCTCAGGGAGGCCGGCACCGAACCCCGCGGCTCCTCCCCGCTCCTGGACGAGAAGCGCGGCGGCGTCTTCCGGTGTGCGGGCTGTGGCCAGGCGCTGTTCGACTCGGAGACGAAATACGAGTCCGGGACCGGCTGGCCGAGTTTCTGGAAGCCCATAGACGACGCCGTCACCACCGAGCCCGACCCCGGCCTGCTCGGCGAGCGGACGGAGGTGCTCTGTAGCCGGTGTGAGGGCCACCTCGGACACGTCTTCGGGGACGGCCCCGAGCCGACCGGCGACCGCTACTGCATGAACGGCGCCGCGCTCACGTTCGACCCCGAGGGCGAATGACCGACGCAGAGACGGTCGTCGCCTACGACGATAGCATGCCCTCGCCCGGCGAGACGGAGACGGCGACGTTCGCGCTGGGCTGTTTCTGGGGTCCGGACGCCACCTTCGGCGCGATGGAGGGGGTGGTCCGGACGCGGGTCGGCTACGCCGGCGGGTCGACGCCGGACCCGACCTACCACGACATCGGCGACCACAGCGAGGCCGTCCAGGCCGAGTACGACCCCGCCGTGGTCCCGTTCGCGGACCTGGTCGAGCGGGCCGTCGAGGAACACAGCGTCCGCCACCAGCCCCGCAAGCGACAGTACCAGCACGTCCTCTTCTACGCGGACGGCGCCCAGCGCAGGACCATCGAGGACCGCCTCGACGCGCTCGCCGTCGACGAGGTCCGGACCCGCGTCGAACGCCTCTCGTCGTTCACGAACGCCGAGGACTACCACCAGAAGTACAGCCTCCGGAGCAAACGCGCCGTGCTGAACGCCTTCGAGGCGGCGGGCTACGACGACGCGGACGTGCGCGACTCCCCGGCGGCGGCCAAACTCAACGCACGAGCGGCCGGCAAGGACGTGACCGCCAGGGAGGCCCCCTGGAACCGCCCCGTCGAGAGCCGTCCCGACGGTCGCTGACGCCCAGAGCCGTCTTGCCGGTCGCTGACGCCCAGAGCCGTCTTGCCGGTCCCTGATGCCGAGACGGCCGCGCTGGGTCACAGGTTGCCGAGAGCGCCAGGTGTTCGATCTCAGGCTACCGAGAGCGCCACGCGTTCGCCCGTTTCGAGGCCGTTGCGCAGCGCCGCGTGGAGGCGGCCCTCGCCGGCGACCCAGTCGCCGAGGGGGTAGAGGTCAGCCTCGGCGGCGGCCTCGACGGCGCCGGCCCTGACGCCGTCCTCGGGGAGCGCGTACCGCCACCCCTGGTGGTCGGTCCAGTCCGGGTCGGTCAGGCGCTGGTCACCCAGTACGTCGGCGGTCAGCGCGGCGAGGTCGGCCACGTTCGCCGCGGGGTCGTCGTCATAGCGGGCGACCGACCACTCGTGGTTGGCCTGGACGACCAGCAGCGACTCCCCGGCGGGGACGTGGCCGTCCTTGCACTCCTCGCGGGCGATCCAGCCCACCTCGTGGTCCTTGTCGGTGTTGACCAGCGCGTAGTAGGGCCGGTCGAGTTCGAAGGGGTAGTGGAGCACGGCCGTCCAGACCGTCCGGAACGGGACCGACTCGGCGGCCGCCCGCAGGTCCGCCCTGGCGTCGGCCTCCCAGTCGGCCGTCTCCAGCAGCGCGGCGGTCTGTGGCGCCGGCGGATTCACCAGGAGGGCGTCGAACGGCCCCCACGTCTCCCCGTCCGTATCCCGGAGGTGCCACCGGTCGTTCCCGCGCGAAATGTGTTCGACGCGGGTGTGGCGGAGGACCGTCGCCGCCGTCCCGCCGAACAGGCGCTTTGCTATCTGGGTCAGGCCCCCGCGGTAGGTCCACTTGTGGTCGTCGGCGTCCCGGCCCTCCGAGACAGTCCCGGCGGCGTCGAAGGTGTAAATGGGCTCGCCCACGTCGACGAGTCCTTCCGTCGAGAGCCTCTCGGTCAGCAGGTCGACGACACGCTCGTCGTCGGATTTCACGTAGTTCGCGCCGTAGTCGTAGGTCACGTCGCCGTTCCGGCGGGTCGCGGCCCGGCCACAGACCCCGCCGGACTTCTCCAGGACGGTGACCGACGCGTCCGGGACCGTCTCGTCCAGCACGTCGGTCGCTGCCGCGGCTGCCGCGCCCGCGCCGACGACGCCGATGTTCGTCATACCCACGGTTAGGACTGGAGGGACAAAACGGGTCAGATCCCGGCGGCTCCCGCGCCCGGGAATGGATGGTTACTACGTGGCTACCGAACCAAGACCTGCTGTATAAGCCCGTCCCGGCCGACGAGGAACTCAGCCTCGAGACTGTCCGGGCCCGGTCGCCCGCAGGCACTCCCTCCCGCGAACCCACGATACTTTAGTTCGGGGGTGCGTTCGGCCCGGGCATGGACATCGCAGCAGTGAGCGGATACGCCCTCTCGTCACCGATAGAGCCGCCACAGGAGCGTCGTTTCCACGGCGGGCGGCGGCGACTCCTGAAACGCGACGTCGTGCTGGTCGTCGTCGAGACGGCCGACGGCACCAGGGGCATCGCGACCGCGGGGGCGAGCAGTTCCGCCATGCGGGAGTACTTCGAAGACGACTCCCAGGGGACGTTCGCGGACGTCGTCGACGGGCCGGTGGCGGACGCGCTCGTCGGCGAGTCCGTCGACGACAACCGGGAGGCTCACGACCTGCTCCGGGCGGGAGACGTGCCCCCGGCGGACCTCACGGAGGCGATTTCGGCGGTCGACGTCGCGCTGCACGACGTCCGGGGCAAGGAACTGGGCGCGCCGGTCTACGACCTCCTCGCGGCGAAGTTCGGCACGGACCCGACGACGGAACTCCCGCTGTACGCCAGCGCCGGGATGTACATGGAGCCGGACGGCTACGTCGAGCAGGCCCGGACCATCGAGGAACTGGGTTTTTTCGGCTACAAGTACCGCCCCGGCATCGGCGTCGATGGGGACCGCCGCACGGTCGAACTGCTCGCGGACGCGCTGGGCGACTGTGCGGTGATGGTCGACGCCCACACCTGGTGGAAACTGGAGGACGGCTACGGCCGCGAGACGGTCCGCGAGTTGGTCGGCCACGCCGGCGACCACGGCGTCTACTGGGTCGAGGAGCCGGTCGAACCCGACGACCACGAGGGGTATGTCGACCTCGCGTCAGCGGGCGCGCCCCTGGCCGGCGGCGAGAGCGAGCCCTCGCCCGAGGGGCTGGTCGACCTCGGCGAGACGGGCGCCGTGGCTTTCCTCCAGGGCGACGTCCGCCACCACGAGGGGTTCACCGGCTGTCGCCGGGCCGCCGAGTTCTGTGCCGGCCGCGAGGGCGTCGAGTTCGTCCCCCACAACTTCGGCACGTGGGTCGGTCTCGCGGCCAACGCCCACCTCGTCGCCGCCGCGCCCGAGGCCGACCTGGTCGAGTACCCCGTCTTCGAGGACGACCCGGTCCTGGACGCCGACCCCGACCCCGGGATGTACCCCTTCGACCTGGCGTTCGACCTGACGGAGAGCCGGCCCGACATCGCCGACGGCGTGTTGAGCGTGACTGACGACCCGGGGCTGGGCGTCACCGTGAACATGGACGTCGTCGACGACTACCCCTTCGTCGAGGGCCCCTGGACCGAGTTCCACTACGAGGAGTGAGCCGGAGACCCGGGGCCGCCCGGACCGCTCCCGGTCGGTGCTGGTCTCGCTTTCGGACGACGCCAACAGCTATACCAATGGGGGCGACAGTGTGACCCGTGAGAGGTCGGATGAGACGGCGAACGTATCTGCAGCTGGCGGCGGCCGGTGGACTCGCTCTCGGGGGCAAGCGGGCGCGAGCGACCCCCGGCAGGGAGGCGACCCAGCGGGCCAGGCTCGCCCCCGGGGACGGCGACGCCGACGACACGTTCGGCGCCGTGGTCGCGCTGGACGGGGGTCGGGCCGTCGTGGGCGCGCCCGCCGACGAGGACCCCAGCGGAGCGGGCGGGGGGTCGGCGTCCGTCTTCGAGCGCGGCGACGACGGGTGGACAGAACGCGCCAAACTCGCACCCGAGGACGGGGGCGAGGGCGACCGCTTCGGCCACGCCGTCGCGGTCGAGGGCGACCGGGTCGTCGTCGGCACGCCCGGAGAGGGCCTCGCCAGCGGCGCGGACGGTGGCGCGGCGTACGCCTTCGAGCGCGGCGACGACGGGTGGACGGAGCGAGCCAAATTCGCCCCGAAAGACGGCGACGCCGACGACCGCTTTGGCACCGCGGTCGCGCTCGAGGGCGACCGGGTGCTCGCCACGGCACCCGGGGACGAGGACCCCGACGGCCCCGGCGCCGGGTCGGTCTACGAGTTCGAACGCGTCGACGGCGAATGGCTCGAACGGGCCAAACTCGCCGCCAACACCGGCGACAGCCACGACAGGTTCGGGTCGGCAGTCGACCTGGGGGACGACCACGCGGTCATCGGCGCGGACCGCGACGAGGACCCCAACGGGGCGGAGGCGGGGTCGGCGTACGTCTACGAGCACTCCAGTCTCGGCTGGACCGAGGAGGCGAAACTCGTCGCGGAAAACGGCAGCGATGGCGACCGGTTCGGCGCCGGAGTCGCGCTGGACGGGGGTCGGGCCGTCGTGGGCGCGCCCGGCGACGAGTTCCCGAACGGGGACGGGGCCGGTTCGGCGTACGTCTTCGAGCGCACGGGCGACGACGAGTGGACCGAGCGCACGAAACTCGCCCCCGCGGACGGCGACAGCGGCGACCGGTTCGGTAGCGCGGTCGCACTCGACGGCGACAGGGCACTCGTTACCGCGCCTGCCGACGAGGACCCGAACGGAGCGGACGGGGGGTCGGCGTCCGTCTTCGGGCGTGCCGGCGGCGCGTGGCGCGAGGGGACCACGCTCGCGCTCGCGGACGGCGACGTCGGCGACCGCCTGGGTACCGGGGTCGCGCTGGACGGGGGCCGGGCCCTCCTGGGCGCAGCCGGCGACGCCGACCCGAACGGCGACGGGGCGGGTGCGGCGTACGTCTTCGACCTCGGGGCCGGTCCGGCCGCGCCGACTGGAACGGCCGCGAGGTCGACGCCGACCGAGAACCCCCCGGAAGCCGGCACAGGGCGCGCCCACGACGGCCGCGGGCGGCCCCGGCTTTGGCGTCGCCCCGCTCGCGGCAGTCCTCGGGTGGCTCCTGTGGCGGGGCCGCGGGGAGTGACGGTCAGCCCTCGACGATTTCCCCGGGCAGTTGAAAACCGTTGACGTGGACGCCGCCGTCGTAGGTACGTTCCAGCGAGACGAGCGAGTCCGGCGACTCCACGAGGACGGCCTCGCCGCCGGGGTTGGCCTGGTTGGCCCGGATGGTGTTCTCGCAGACGACGTTGCCCTTCTGGACGGGCTGTTCCTGTGCCGTGTGGCCGACGACCTGCGGTGGCGACTCCCCCGGCAGGTACCGGAAGTCGAGCCACGCGATGCCCGCGCCGAGCCCGCGCCCGCCCTGTCGGCCCGTGCTGAGGATGCGACGGTAGTCTTCGCTGAGGTGTCGCTGGGTCTCGGCGTCCTCGTCGGTGCCGACGGCCGACCCCAGCACTTCGGCCGCGTCGGCGAACTTCCGGTTCATGTAGGCCGGCTGGTAGCGGCTGGGCTGGCCGGCGTGGGCGTAGGTGAAGTTGTACCCCTCGTAGGCGGCCACCAGGTCGCCGTCCGAGACGGCCCGGCAGAGCCGCTCGCGCTCCGCGTCGGCGCGCTGGCCGGAGAACCACTCCTCCCAGCGGACCAGCGCCGGGAAGAGCACGCCCCACTCGTGGTTGCCCAGCGTCACCCTGACGTGTCCCGGCGGGGCCTCGCGGCTGAGTCGCTCGACGATCTCGATGACACCGGCGCTGTTTGGCCCTCTGTCGATCAGGTCACCGTTGAACACGAGGACGTAGTCCTCGCCGCCGGCCCAGTGGAGGTTCCCGTCCTCGCCGGTCTCGACTAGCGGGTCGAACCCGTCTGCGTCGCCGACGGCCCTGAGCGCGCTCCGGGCCGCGCCGTAGTAGCCGTGGATGTCGCTGATGCTGACGATAGCCGGCTCCGACGCCAGGCCGGCGACGCCGTCGCGGACGGCCGGGTCGAGGGGTGGGGCCCCGGCCTCTCGGAACTCGATCATGCTGGGACTCGGACTCGACAGGTCCGTTTCGACCACAGCCTCAAAACGGCTTCGTACGCGGCCAGTGTGTCAGACAGCTGTCTCACAGGACGGGCCAGCCACGCCCGAGAGGCGGCCGACAAACACAAGACTCATTTCGGCGGCCCGAAACCGCTTATGCGATGGACCGACTCCGGACCTGGGCTCACCGCGTTTACGAACGAGTCCTGGAATCGGAACTGTCGGGCGCGCCGGACCACGTGGCCGTCATCCAGGACGGGAACCGCCGGTACGCCTCCAGACGTGGTGCTGACCCGACGGAGGGCCACAAGGAGGGGGCCCAGACGACGGAGGCGGTGTTGAACTGGTGTGACGAACTCGGCGTCCGGGAACTGACGCTGTACGCGTTCTCGACGGAGAACTTCGACCGCCCCGACGACGAGGTCGGGGTGCTGTTCGACCTCATCGAGCGGAAGCTCCGCGAGTTCGCCGACGCCGACCGCGTCCACGACGCGGAGGTGTGTATCAGAGTCATCGGCGAGACCCACCACCTGCCCGAGCGCGTCCGTGCGGCCGTCGACTACGCCGAGCGCCGGACGGCCGCGTACGACCGCCTGTACCTGAACGTCGCGCTGGCCTATGGCGGCCGCGCGGAACTGCTCTCGGCGGCCCGCGAGGTTGCCTCGGCCGTCGAGACCGGCGAACTCGACCCCGACGACATCGACGTCGGAACCGTCGAGAACCGCCTCTACGAGGGCCCCACGCGGGACGTCGACCTGATCATCCGGACCGGCGGCGACGAGCGAACCTCAAACTTCCTGCCGTGGCACGCCAACGGCAACGAGGCCGCGGCCTACTTCTGTACCCCCTACTGGCCGGAGTTCCGGAAGGTGGACTTCCTGCGCTCGATCCGGACCTACGAGAGCCGCGAGGAGTCCTGGCGCGCGACGCGGGCCCGGCGGGCCTACACGCTGGTCCGCGCGCTCGGCGCCGCCGAGGTGAGCGAGGCCCGGCGGGCCCTCCAGCGGTTCAAGGACGCCCTCCCCAGCAGCGAGCGCGAGGCCATCGCTGACGAGACCGACGCCGAGGCCGAACCGACCGCCGACTGAGACGGGAAGACTCACTCCGGTCGGTCCGAACGCGGCGCCATGTCGGAGCCAGACGGCCCGGCCGGTCGGGACGAGCCGGCGCGTGGCGCTGACGACCACGCCGAACTGCTCTCGGAACTGGACGCCCACGACCTCGCGTTCGGAGCCGAGGTGGCCGCCACCGACGACCGGGAGGCGTTCGCGTTCGACCCGGACGGCGACCCCGACGGAACCTTCCCGCAGTCGGTCGCGAGCGGCGGTCCGACCCCCGAGGGCGTCATCCTCTGGACGCGGCTCGCCCCCGACGTGTTCGACACGGAGACACCGCTCGCGGTCGAGGTCGCCACCGACGAGGAGTTCGAGGACCGCGTCTACGAAGGGGTCATCGCTGACGACGAGCGGATCCGCGCCCACGACTACACAGTCAAGGTCGACCTCGACGGCCGGCTCTCGCCCGACAGCACCTACTACTACTACCGGTTCGTCTACGGGGGCGTCGCCTCGCGGACCGGGCGCTGCCGGACACTCCCGCGACCCGACGACACCCTCGAGTCGCTCCGGCTGGCCGTGCTCACCTGCCAGGACTACCTCAACGGCTACTACCCCGCCTACCACCAGTCGGCCTATCCCGGCCGCGTCTCCGGCGGCGAGGGCGTCGCCCAGGGCGAGCGCATCGGCGTCGAGTTCATGACGCCGGCGATGACCTCGATCAACGTCGCCGAGGCGCTCCACCTGACCCGCGGACTCCGCAAGGAGGTCACAGAGCCGTTGCTCTCGTGGCTGATCCCTGCGGTGAACCCCCACATCGACTTCTTCGACAGCCACAACTGGGGGTACTCCGTCATCGAGTTCACGCGCGAGGAGTGTACCTGGGTGGCCTACGCCGTCGACAAGACCGACAACTCCCCCGATGCCGACCGCGAGGTGGTCGTCGCCTACCGCGTCCCCGAGGGCGTCGTCAATCTCCACGACGTAACCCACCGCTACCGAACCTGACGGACCGCAGTTCGGGACGGGGCCTCAGTTCGCGATGGGGCCTCAGTTCGCGATGGGGCCTCAGTTCGCGATGGGGCCTCAGTTCACGATGGTGCGGGCCCACAGCGCCGCTCAGAACCGGTAGGTGTCGACGCCGTCCGGGGCGTCGTCAGGAGTGGGCTGGCGGTCGCCGGGGCCGGCGACGTCCGCGCTACACTCGACACAGAAGCCGACCTCGTCGTCGAAGTGGCGGTCACAGACGAGCCGGCCACACCGGTCGCAGGTGTGGTCGACGTCCGGCTGCTGGCACACCTCACAGAGACCAGTGACGCTCATACGGGAAGTTGGGTGCCGACGCGTTTCAACGTTTGGTGAGTCACCCTGGTGGTTATTACTGTAGCGAGTCAGGTGAGAACAGCACCACTAACAGCGTGAAAGGGGCCGATGACGACCGGGGGCTTTCACGCTGTCTCTGGGTACAGTAGCGGGAACATCTCTTCAAACTAGGTAGCGAGGCGGATTCCCCGCCCTTCCGAAAACCGCAGGTTTTCGGCTTTCGCAAATCTTCGATTTGCGTCAACACCGCGGGCGGGGTTGAAGCCGACACTCGCTGCCACAACCCACGGACTATTAAGTACCTATGCCATCTATTGAAGCGCCACCGTGCGCGGGGCAGTTGAGTGAACTACCCCACCCTACCGCGCTCGGGGCTACTCGCCCCTCGCTTGTTGAGGGTGGGGCTTCCTGTTTCTGTGTCGGAACTTGCATCCGACGTGGA
>PXRP01000055.1:0-64771 GCA_003021655.1 Halobacteriales archaeon QS_4_69_31 | reverse complement strand
GTCTGCGAACCGTGCGGGCGCTGTATCCCCTCCCTACTCCACTCCCTCCGGTCGCTCCGTGGAGGAAGGGGGATTAGCGCCCTCACCGCAGAAGCTAAATACTGCTCACTCTCCGGGGCGTCCAGGCACGGATCGAGTCCCGAGAGCCCCTGGCTGTGGAGTCTCCCGCGACGCGTCTCTCCGAGAGACGTCGTCCGGTCCGAGCGAGACGTTTAGGGGGGACGGGGCCGAAGGGAGAGTCGTGTACGGGTCGCGCATCGTCTCCGGGCTGGCCGCGGTGTTCGCGGGGATGACAGCGCTGTTTTTCGTGCTGTCGTTCGTCTACAGCCTCGTCTTCCTCCCGGTCGCGGCGATGTTCGGTTTGGCGACGTACTTCGTCTGGTACCACGCCTCCGGCCGGTTCGCGAGTCGCCTGTACCGGGGCGTCGAGAGCCAGGCGGCGCCCGAGGGCGGCGGTGTCGGTGCCGGACCGCGCGAGGAATGGGCGCCCCCCCGTGACGGCGAGCGCGCCAGGGCACAGGCCGACGGCCGTGGTCGGGCGCGTCCCGGCGACGGCGTCGGCCCGGGGGGCGAACGCGTCCGTGGCGGCGGCGGGCCACGCGGTGCTCGCGCTCGCCAGCGAGCGCGCCGGCCGCCCGAATCCGATGGCCCCACTGCGCGGGAGGCCTACGAGACGCTCGGGCTCGAACCGGACGCGGACGACGGCGCGGTGACCGACGCCTACCGCCGGAAAGTCAAGGAAACCCATCCCGACCGACCGACCGGCGACGAGGAGGAGTTCAAGCGCGTCCAGGCGGCCTACGAACGACTCACCGAGTGACGCGGGCGCTCCGACACTTCGCTCGTCGGTCCGGTCGGACGCTCCGAGACCATCTCATCGGCGTAGCCAGACACTCGAAACTGTGCCCGTCGACGCGGCCGGATTGCCCCGACCGAATACTGTATGGCGACGCGTCACCCACTCGGGGGTGTGACGCCGCCACTGGCTGTCGACATCGACGGGACGATCACCGACGCCGGGCGCAACGTCGACCCGCGGGTGTTCGCGGTGCTCCGGGAGTGGGACGCGCCGGTCGTCGTCGCGACCGGGAAGGCGCTCCCGTTCCCGTTCGCGCTCTGTGAGTTCGCGGGGATCCGGCGGAACGTGGTCGCCGAGAACGGCGGCATCGCGTACGTCCAGGCCGCCGACGACCTGGTCGTCGCGGGCGACGACGAGCGTGCGCGGGCAGTCGCCGAGGAGTACCGCGCGGCGGGCCACGACCTGGGCTGGGGGCGCACCGACATGGTCAACCGCTGGCGCGAGACCGAACTCGTCGTCCACCGGTCGAGACCGCTGGAACCGCTCGAACGCATCGCCGCCGACCACGGCCTGGAGGTCGTCGACACGGGCTTTGCCTACCACGTCAAGTCCCCGGCCGTCACGAAGGGCGCGGCCCTGACGGCGGTCGCGGACCGTCTGGACCGGGACCCGGCCGAGTTCGTCGCCGTCGGCGACTCGGTTAACGACGTCTCGACGTTCGACGCCGTCGGCGGCTCCTATGCCGTCGGGAACGCGGACGAGCACGCACGCGAGGCGGCCGACATCGTCCTCGACGCGGAGTACGCCGACGGCTTCCTGGCGGCCGTCGACCGGATCGTGGCCGACCGGGAGCCACAGTAGCGGTCCCGAGAACTCCCGAGCGCTATCGAGACCGACCGAGAGCACGGCGACGGACCCGGAGAAGGCTTTTGTACCGGCCTCCGCTACCACTCCCCATGAGCCCCGACCGGGCCGTCCTCCGGCGCGCCATCGAGCGCGGCGAGCGGGAGGGCGGCAGCGTCGAGTTCAAAGAGCGGCTCACGAAAGACCTCCACCTCGCCGACGGCCGCCGGGAGAGCCTGGCCGCGCAACTGCGCCACCGCGTGCTCTCGGGCGACGGCGAGGCGACGTACGTCGTCGGCGTCACCGACGACGGCGGCATCGCCGGCGTCCACCCCGACGCCTTCTCCGAGTCGATGGACGTCCTCTCGTTGCTCGCCGAGGAGGCCGGCGCCCACATCGAGAGCGTCGAGACGTGGGGCGTGGACGGCCCCGGCGACGGCGCCACCGACCGGGACGACCCCGACGGGACGGACGACCGGGGCGGCATCGTCGGCGTCGCGACGGTCCGCGAGGGGGCGGTGCTGGACGACGACGAGCACATCGTCGTCGGCACCGCGGGCCACGTCGACCACGGCAAGTCGACGCTCGTGGGGTCGCTTGTCACCGGCCAGTCCGACGACGGCGAGGGCGGCACCCGCTCGTACCTGGACGTCCAGCCCCACGAGGTCGAGCGCGGCCTCTCAGCGGACCTCTCGTATGGCGTCTACGGCTTCGACGAGGACGGTCCGGTCCGCATGGACAACCCCCACCGGAAGGGCGACCGCGCCCGCGTCGTCGAGGAGGCCGACCGCCTGGTCTCCTTTGTCGACACGGTGGGCCACGAACCGTGGCTCCGGACGACCATCCGCGGGCTCGTCGGTCAGAAACTCGACTACGGCCTGCTCACGGTGGCCGCCGACGACGGCCCGACCAAGACCACCCGCGAGCACCTCGGGATCTTGCTGGCGACGGACCTGCCGACCGTCGTCGCGATCACGAAGGCCGACCTCGTCGACGAGGAGCGCCTCGCGGCGGTCGAGCGCGAGGTCGAGCGCCAGCTCCGCGAGGTCGACAGGACGCCGCTCCGGGTCGACCGCCACGGCGTCGCCGCGGCCGCCGAAGAGATAGACGAGACCGTCGTCCCGACCCTCGCCACCAGCGCCGTCACCGGGGCGGGACTCGACGACCTGGACGACCTCTTCGAGCGACTCCCGAAGACCGCCGGCCCCGCCGACGGTGAGTTCGCCATGTACGTCGACCGGTCGTACAACGTGACCGGTGTGGGGGCCGTCGCCTCGGGGACGGTCAAGTCCGGCCGCGTCGAGGCCGGCGACGAACTCCTGCTCGGCCCGATGCAGGACGGCACCTTCCGGGACGTGGAGGTGCGCTCGATCGAGATGCACTACCACCGCGTCGACCAGGCACGCGCGGGCCGGATCGTCGGCATCGCGCTGAAGGGCGTCCGCGAGGCCGACGTCGAGCGCGGGATGGTCCTCCTCCCGCGTGAGGCCGACCCCACGCCGGTCCGGGAGTTCGAGGCCGAGGTCATGGTCCTGAACCACCCCACCCGGATCGGCGACGGCTACGAACCGGTGGTCCACGTCGAGACGATAAGCGAGGCCGCCACCTTCTACCCCGACGAGGGTCGACTCCTCCCGGGCGACACCGGCGACGCGACCATCCGGTTCAAGTTCCGCCCCTACCTCGTCGAGGCGGGCCAGCGGTTCGTCTTCCGCGAGGGACGCTCGAAAGGCGTCGGCACTATCACCGACGTGACGCCCGCGGAGTGAGAAGCGCTCCTGAGGCCGGATTCACCGTCGGAGTTAGAATCCTCGTGCGGCCGGTTCGCTGCCGCCGACCTCGGGTGGCCAGCCCACCATCGCAGTCAGCCACCTCGGGTGGCCAGCCCACCGACGCCTCAGCCACCTCCGGCGGCCAGTCCACGCCGTCAGACACCTACGGCGGGCCTTACGCCCACGGTTCCTCGGCTACCCGGTGCATCGATTCGACGACGTGGTGTGGTTCGGGCTCGGGGTTCTCGGCGCCCACGCCGTTGGCGTACCAGACAGCGCGGACGCCGGCCGCGAGCGCGCCGGTCACGTCCGACTCCAGGGAGTTACCGACGTGGACGGTCCGCGCGGGGTCGGCGCCGAGTTCGGACATCGCCACCCGGAACGGTTCGGGGTCGGGCTTGTAGGGGGCGTCGTGGCCGCCGTGGACGACCACCTCGAAGCGGTCCGCGATGCCAAGCGACGCCAGTTTCTGGGACTGCATCCACGGGTCGCCGTCGGTCACCATCCCGACGCGGTACTCCCCGGTGACCGTCTCAAGCGCCCGCCGCGCGCCGTCGACGAACGCGACGTTGGTCTGGTCGCGCTCCTCGGTGTAGATGTCGGCGACCTCGTGGCCGACCGACGTGTCCAGCCCAGCTTCATCGGCGAAGCCTGCGAACGATGCCCGCCGCGTATCCCGGATGTCGTTGCCCGGCTGGGCGAACTCGCCGAGCCTGTTGACGTACCCCTCGGCGTCGAAGAACGGGTCCACGCCGAGGCGGTCGAACGCGACCGCGAGGATCTCGTCCGCGCTTCGCCGGTAGGTACAGAGCGTATCGTCCAGGTCGAAGAGGACGGTGTCGACGACCTCTGTCATCACCGGAGCGTGGGGACGCGACAGGGAAAACTGCTCGGTTGCTGGGCTCACTCGCCGGTCGGCGGGTCGAAGGCCGGGGGCTGTGCCTCGATGGACGCGCGCTCGTCCTCCAGCCACTCGGGGAGGACCAGCGAGCGACCGAGCGCTTCGAGACCATCGACGAGGCCGTCCGGCGGTACACCGAGGACGAGCGTGAGTACGTCCGTGGCATGGTCGCTGCCCTCGTGACTGACTGAGCCAGTCAGTCGCCCCGTCGCCGACCGAACGCCGGTGTCGCTCACATCATTGCCGACTAAGCGCCGACGCCGGTCACAGCGTCGCCAGGAGCGGCGCCCTCAGTCGTCGAGAGACGGCCGGCGGGGTCGCCGCTTTTTCACCTCGCCGACCAACGTCCCGACGTTGGCGCGTTTCTCGCCGATCGTTGCGCCGACGAGCGCGCCAACTGCACCGCCGCTGCTCGCCGCGTTCCTGCTGATCAGTGCTCCGAGTCCTGCGCCGATGGCCGCCCCGATCGCCGCGAACTTGACGCGGCTGAAGAGGCGTTTGAATCGATCGCCCATACTATGTGGTCGTTCGGCTCTCGGATAAATCTACGCTCGTCGCGACGGGCCACGACCCACTCACTCCGGGTGGACGGGCTCGCCACAGGACGGACACTCGGCGAACATGCGCGGCCACCCGTCCGCGGTCTCGTAGGCTATCAGGAGGTTCGGTTTCGGGATCGGGTGGTCGCACGCGGGACAGATCCCAAGGATCTGGGTCGTTCGCTGCCCGTCGTCAGCCGTCACCGTACAGGCCATCTACAGTGCCACCGGGATAGTTATGAACCGGCTACAAGGTCCGGCCGCAGGGTAACGGGAGGCCATCGCCCCTCGAACGGTGAGGGGAGCGACCCTCACGGCCCGTCGGCGCGCCCGTAAGCCTCGCCATCCCGGACGACCAGTCCGAAGGCGACGCCCCACTCCAGCAGCCGCCGCGTCCGCTCGCGCCATTCGCGCTCCCAGTCGGTGTGGCGGTCGCGCTCCCACTCGGGGACGGCGGGCGCGAGCGACTCGAAGGCCGTGTCGACGGTCGCGGGGCCGGCGTCGAGGGTCGCCAGTACCTCTCTGGCGCCGAAGACGCGGCGCTGGAAGGCGTTCCCCAGCGCTCGGGGGTCGAACTCGACGCGCCGGCGTTTGTACCCCCGTGGCGTCTCCGCGACCACGTCCAGCGCCTGCATGAACGTCACCCACTCGCGGGCGCTGCCCCGGGCCGGGACCGCCGTCCGGTCGACCAGCCGCAGACAGCAGTCCTCGACGCTGCCCGGGACTAGCGGCATCGCCGCGTGGGCGGCTTCGAGCGTGTCGAGGCCCGGCGGCTCCGGGACGACCTTGTATCGCATCAGAGTCCGAAGCTCTCGGCCAGCTGAGCCTCGTTGCGCTCGCCGACGACGTGCGTGTCGCCGCCGCCGACGTCGATCGTCACCTGAGCGGGCGCGAACACGCTCTCGGGCACCTCGTAGAAGTCCCAGTCGGCGTCGGCGAATATCTCGGCGAAGGGCGTCCCGTACTCGTCGGTGGCGGTCGAAGCGACCTCGTCGAAGCGGTCGAACGGCTCCGCGACCACGGCGTGGGCCTGTCCGCCGTAGGCCAGCGCGTCGTTCGTCCGCGCGATGGCCGTCTCGTCGTCGTCCGCGACCGGCGCGACAGGCGCCGACCCCGTAACAGAGAGCACGTCCAGCGGGTCGTAGCCCAGTTCCGAGAGCCGGAAGACCGCGAGTTCGGCCGCTCGCGCGGCCATGGAGACGCTGCCGGCGAGACTCGCCGTCCGGAACGCGGGCAGGAAGACGCCGCTCTCGGCGACCCCTGCGGTCTCGGCGACGTGCTCGACGACGGCCTCGCCGGGGAGGGTATCGCTCTCGACGGCCAGCACCGCGAACTCGAAGTCGTCGCGGTAGCCCACCCGCGCGAACTCGTCCTCTCTGGCGACCAGCGCCCGGGCGGGACCGCTGCCAAGCCCCTCGAAGCCCTCGACCGCGAGTTCCCACCCGGCCTTCTGGGAACACAGCAGCGCCAGCGCGGGGTGGTCCGTCGAGAGTTCGACGTGGGTCAGCGGCGCGCCCGCCACCTCGTCGACGCGGGTCTGGACCGTCGCCAGCCCCGCTGTCTGTATCTCCGCGAGCATCAGCCCCGCCTCGACGCCACCCGGGACCGACACGCCGAAGTCGACGACGAGCGCGTCGCTGTCGAGTTGGTGGACGGCCACGTTGAGTTCGTCGGCGAAGTCCAGCGCTTCGTCGACGAGCTCCGTCGCCATCCGGTTCAGGCTCTCCATACCCCCGCTTGTGGGCCCCCGGTCTTTATCTTCGCGCTCTCGTGGCCTCGGTCCATGTCGGGCGCTCCGTGCCCGCTCTCCGCTCGCGGGCGCTCCTGGTCGCCCCCATCTCGCGTGCGCTCCGTTCTGTTGTGGTTCCCGGCTGGTCTCGCTCACCCCCGGTCGGACCTGGCTTTCCGGCCCAGGTGTCGTTCCACGGCGTCGACTTTCTCGCTGGCAGACTGCTCGACGGTGCGCTTGTCGTCGACTTTCAGGAGAGCGGTGAAAGTGTGATTCGCCAGCGGGCGCGTGACGGCCTACAAGGTGCATTCGCCCGGCAAGAAGTGGGCGAACTGGCCGAACACGTCCGGGCCGCCCAAACCTACACCGTCGAAGAGTTCGTCGGTCCCGACTGGCACATTAACGTGCAGAACGGTGTGCTCAAGATCAACCGGGACGGGGACGCCGAACTACTCGACCACAGCCCCGAGTTCCGATTCATCAATCAAGCCGGAGCAGAGTACGACCCCGACGCCGACTGCCCACGCTGGCGGCAGTACCTACAGGAAACGGTGAAATCTGAGACACACAGGATGAAACTACAGGAATACGCCGGATACTGCTTGATGCACTGGGGACTGCCCGAACACAAGGCGCTATTCTTAGTTGGCCCACAGGCGTCCGGTAAGTCGACGTTCGCGGATACGATCCGGGCGCTACTCGGGGGTGCCGAGAACGTCGCCAGTATGTCCCCACAGCAAATGACCGACCGCTTCGGAACGGCGGAACTGTTCGGTGCGTGGGCGAACATCCGCAACGACATTCCGCCGGACACGATCCAAGAGACAGGGGCGTTCAAGGAGATAACAGCGGGCGACCCTATCAAAGCCGAACGAAAGGGCAAGCCGCTGTTTCACTTCCGGCCAAACGCAAAGCACATCTTTTCGGCTAACCAGCTACCGGACGCCGAAGAGGACGACGGTGCGTTTTACAGGCGGGTACTGTTGGTCCCCTTCCCCACGACGATCCCACGCGACGAACGGGACAAGTCGTTATCCGACAAACTAGAGTCCGAACTACCAGGGATTCTCAATTGGGCGTTGGACGGACTCTCTCGACTGCTGGCCCAAGACGCATTCACTGGCGATATGTCGGTACACAAAACGGCAGAGACGTGGGACAAGTGGGGCAGTACCGTCGACCGGTTCGCTAAGGTCTGTCTCGAAACGTCGGCCGACGCGACACCCAAGGCCAAGACCGAGGTGTACCGGATCTATCAACGGTTCTGTGACGATGAGAATTTCCCGGCACAGACACAGCGACAGCTTACCCGCCGACTGAAAACCGAGCACAGCATTCAGGACGGCAAAGCCACCGTCGACGGGCGGCAACAGCGGTGCTACCTGAATGTCGAATACACAGCCCGTGCCGAACAGTACCAAGAATCCGATAGCGACGGTGGGAACGGATCGGGCCTTGACGACTACTCCTAACTAACCTGTCGCGCTTCTTGTCGGTGGAAAATTCACCGAGTTCGGTTAGCTTTCCACTAATCTGTTTCTTTCAGTCGGTCAGATACGGTTAATTCCTACCGACAAAGTGCTGTAAACTTACCCCGGTGAAAGTAAAGATGCGACAGAAAGGCGTTGAGAGTTGCATAAATCCACATATCATTTGAATTACTATCCAACCCCCCGTAAATCTTTGCGCGAGTGCAGGCGTGCGTGTGTGCGCCCCCGCTCGCCCAAAGATTCGGCACCCATCGGATAGTTAGCGAACTTACAAGCACGGTAATGTGGCTTAGGCTGGCGAAATCGGCCAAGTTATACTTTCACCGAGGTTGCTAACCGGCTGTTCTGTGGGGGTATTGACGTAACCACCGACGCCTTTCTGTCGCCAGTGATCTGTGTCTCACGCCAACCAGCTATGAACGCAAAAATGGTACCTATTTCCCCTCATACTAATACGTCAATACTTTTTTGTCTCAAGGTGTGGTTGTCCAGATGCCATGGTAAAAGAAAACGTTCGTGAACGGGAAAACGCGAATATATCGAATACCGATGATAGCGTTGTATACAATACGACTAAGATCGCCAACCCGGATCGCGCGCGACAGACGGTGATGGATAGATACAATCAAGGCGAATCAATTATACAACCACCGGAAAGTACGGGACTGAAAATGGGTGATGAAATACGAGCTCAGTTGGCCTCTGACGAGTAACGATGCCACGTGATGTTTCGCTATCTACCGCCAGCACACGGATAGACGAGTGTATTGACTCAACGCGTGATGAACTGCAAGAGACGGAAAAAAACGACAATGGGACAAAAATTGAGTGGATAGTAGAACGGGGTGACTACATTTACACTGTTCAACACGTTGAGGATGCTGACTATTTTGAGGTGACATTTGGGTACGACATCCGAAATACCGTAGCCCAAATAATCTCAGAAGAGGATGCGGAACGAGTTTTACGTGGGGCGGATGGACGAAATATCCCTGATGATAAAATGAAAAAAATGCTCAAAGCCGCTGAGGTGTTGTTGGAGAACGCTTCTCAGAACGTTCAGAATCAGTTTGCCAATGACTTGATTCAACTAATGAGCCATCCAGGCCTCGGATTCGAATTCCAAGGGACGGAAGGCGGTGCTCTTGCTGTCCTTCAGTTGAAAGAGTTTATCTATCCATATAGCGATGAATTCCAATTTTCGGAGTTCAATGAAGCCGTTCAAACAGTCGTTACGGTCGGACATGCAGCAATCACCTACGTTCAGGTAGCACTTGACGTACAAGCAGCACTTGATGCACAGAAACCTGAGGCCCCCGTTAATTATATTCAGTGAATGCCATTCGGCAAATCTATCACTTGTCCGACAGATAGGGGTGTCTGAGAACCTATCAGGTTTCGGATAGTGTGACACCTACCCCTACGCTGTCTTGCGATTAGCATAGACCGGTATGTTCTTGGCTATATGATTGTTGTAATGTAATCGGGTTAATTTTCAGGAACGTGCTCACGCGGTCGGCGTCGACCGCCTCGTGGGCCGCGGCCGCCGCGGCGAACAGTTCCGCGCTGTCCTCGGCCTCGATGATCGTTCCCATCGGCGTCGTCTCGTAGCCCACGTCGAACCCATCGAGTGCCTCGACCGCCTTGGCCACCTCCGCCGACATGCTCCCCTCGATGACCGGTGCGACGCTGAGAAACCCGACGACTGTCATGGCCGGGCCTACGGAGCGGCGGTTCAAATCACTGTGGCCGAGTGGGCCCACAACTTACATGGTCTTCTCCCCAAATGGGGAGGCAATGAGTCCCTCCGACCCGTCGGATCTCGTCCTGGCCCGGCTCCGGGCGTGTGGGGGAACGGGGGAGGGGAGTCGCGGCGTCGCGTTCACGCGGCTCGTCGACGGGGGCGACGACTCGCCGGAGCAGTTGAGCGAACAGATCGCGGTCGCATCGGCGGTCGAGCGACTGCGCGAGGACGGCCTCGTGGCGGCCGTCGACGAGGCCGACGACGCTGAGACGCGATTCACGCTCACCGACCGCGGCACGGAGAAGGCGCGGGAGGTCACAAACCGGATCCGCGAGACGGAGATCACGGTCGCGGACGGCGACCACCGGGAGGTCACCGTCGCGACGGCGGCCGCGGAGCTCGACCGGTCGCCGGTCGAGGTGTACGCGGCGCTGTCCGCCGACGGCGTCTACTACCCGCCCGGCGAGACCGCGACCGACGGGGTCGTCGACCGCGAGGCCGAACGCAACCGGTGTTGGTCGGTCGTCGAGACGGTCCGTGACGAGCGGTCGGGGCGTGCGGTCTTTCTCGCCGGGCCGGCCGGGGTCGGGAAGACGGCGCTACTGGACGCCGTCCTCGCCGACGCCGAGGACCGCGGACTCGACGTCGTGGGAGCGCGCTGTCGCGGCTCGGACGACCCCTACCAGCCCCTCCGGACCTGCCTGGCGGCTCTGGAGGGCGAGGCGCCCTTCGAGGGGGCGCTCCCCGATGTCGACGACCCCGAGGTCTACGAGGCCCAGCAGTCCGCGCTGTTCCACGAACTCACCGCGGCGCTGGCTCCCGACCCCGACGAACCCGCCCGTGTGCTGTGGTTCGAGGACCTCCAGCTCACGGACGCGGGGACGGCGGCGTACCTCACAGCCCTGCTGGAGCGACTGGCCGACCAGCCGCTGGTCGTCGTGGGCACGTACCGGCCCACCGAACTGCCCGACGTGCTGGCGACTGCGGTCGGCGAGGGCGTGGAGACGGAGGGAGACGGGACGGCGGACGCCGACGGCGACGGCACGGAAGCCGCCGGCGATGAGGGAGAAGGCGACGAGGACACCGAAGAGGGGGCGGCGGACGACGGGGCGGACGGGCCGGTCACGCGGGTGGAACTGGGCCCGTTCTCGGCGGCGGAGACCCGCCGGCTGGTCGAGCAGGTGGTCGGCGAGCGGGGCGCGCCGACGACGCTGGTCGAGGCGGTCCACGAGCGGACGGGCGGCAACCCGCTGTTCGTCCGCGAGACAGTCGAGCGACTGCTCGAACGCGGTGACCTCGGCCCGCGTTACGAGTGGTACCCGGAGGAACCGGGGGACGTGGCCGCCCCCGACGCGGTGGCCGAGACGGTCATCGAACGGGTCGACGCCCTGACCGACCCGGCGACGAGCGTCCTCCGGTGGGCGGCGCTGGTCGGCCAGTACGTGCCCCTGGACGTGCTCGCGGCCGTCTGTGACGTCCCCGAGGCGCTCCTCGACCGGCTCGTCGGGGCGCTCGTCGAGGCCGACGTCTTCGAGCGGGCCGACAGCCGCGAGGGGGTCACGTTCCGCAACACGGCGGTCCGCCGGGCGCTGGAAGACGACCTCGGTGACGAGGAGCGCCGGCGACGACACGCCGCCATCGCGGCGGCGTTCGTCGAACGGATGGCCGCCGCCGACGCCGGGATGACCGGTGAACGGGCCGACGACGAACGGCCGGACGACGTACGGGCTGGCGAATCTGACAGTTCGACCGGGAGTGTCGGAGACATCGCGGCGACGGTCGCGGCCCACTACGAGCGGGCGGGCGAGGACCGGCAGGCGATCGAGTGGTACCGGCGGGCCGGCGAGTACGCGCGCGGCCTGTACGCCCACGAGGCGGCGATCGAGCAGTTCCACGCCGCGCTGGCGCTGGCACGCGAATCCGACGACGGCGAGACGACCCTCGACATCGCGGAGCGGCTCGCCGACGTCTACCTCACGACCGGGGACCACGACGAGGCCGAGCGCTTCGCGGAGTTCGCCCGCGAGCGGGCCGAAGACCCGGGGAGACGCCAGCGGGCGGCCGCACAGGCCTGCGAGGTGGCCAACGCCCGCGGCGACTTCGAGGCCGCCGTCGAGATGGCCGAGTCGGCGCTGGCCCTCTCCGCGGACCCGTCACGCGAGCGCGTCCGGCTGTTCGCACAGACGGCCAAGGCAGAGGGCTTCCTGGGGGAGTACGAGTCGGCCAGAGCGACGACGCTTCGCCAGCTCTCGGCGGCGGCCAGGGCCGGGGCCACCGACCTGGAGGCCGTCGCGACGCTGTCGCTGGGGACGCTGGCGTGGCGACAGGACGACTACGAGGCGGCCCGGAAACACCTCGACTCCGCGCTCGCGCTCGCGGAGTCGGTCGGCGACCGCCAGACCGCCGGGCGCGCCCGGATGAACCTCGGCATCGTCGCCTGGAACCGCGGCGAGTACGAGCGCGCGCTCGCGGCCTACCGCGCGGCCGGCGAGGACTTCGAGGCCGTCGGCGACCGCCACCGGACCGCGATGGTTCACAACAACATCGGGGACGTGCGCTTCGAGCAGGGTGCCTACGACGATGCCGAGACCGCCTACCGGCGCGCACTCGAGGGGTTCGAGGCCGCCGGCAACCGCCGCGCGGTCGGCATCGCGCGGATGAACCTGGGTAAAACCGCCGTCAGGCGCGGCGACTACGACGCCGCAAAGTCGTCTCTGACCGAGGCGCTGGAGCGACTGGACGCCGTCGGCGCTGCCCACGCGGCGGCCGTGACAGGGCTGCACCTCGGCCGGGTCGGTATCCACCGCGCCGAGTACGACCGGGCGCGGGAGCTACTGACCGAGGCCCGCGAGGGGTTCGAGAGCGTGGAGGACCGCCACCGGGTCGCCTCCGCGGACCTCCGGCTGGGCGAACTCGCGCTCGCCGAGGGCGACCACGAGGCCGCCGGGTCGCGGCTCGGGGACGCGCTGGAGGCGTTCAGGACCGTCGGGGCCGAACAGGATGCCGCGAAGGCGAAGCTCGCGCTCGGCCGGCTCCGTACCGAGACGGGCGACCACGCGGCGGCGCGCGACCGTCTCGGCGCGGCGCTCGAGGCGTTCGAGCGCGCCGACAACCGCCACGAGGTCGCGCGGACCCACCTCCAGCTCGGCCGGGTCGACCTGGTCGAGTCGTCCTACGAGGCCGCGCGGGACCACTTCGAGACGGCCCTGGAGACGCTGGAAGCCATCGAGGCCAGCCACTGCACGGCCGAGACGCGCCGGGCGCTCGGTGAACTGGCCGCCGAGCGCGGCGACGGGGAGCGCGCCGTCGGCCACCTGCGCGCCGCCGCCGACGCGTTCGAGGAGATCGGGGCCGTCGGCGACGCCCTCGACACGCTGGCACAGGTCGCCGAGACCTGCGAGGAGGCCGACGAACGCGCCGCGTGCCGCGAGCGAGCCGAGCGACTCGGCGACCGGGTCAGCGAGCGGGCGCTCGCACGCCACGGCTGGTCCGACGAGTCCGAGTCCTGAGCGGTGAACCTTTAGTTGCCGAGTACGAACCCGGACTAATGGAAGAGCCGGACGCCTTCGGCTCCGACGCGGCGTTCACCCTGTTGGCCCGCGAGGAACTGGAGGAGCTGGTCCGGGACCGGACTGAGGCGCTGGAGAACGTGATGGACACGATGGTGGACGTCCTCCTCAAACTCGGGCCGGAGGGCAATATCCAGCTCGCCAACGCCGCCGTCGAGTCCCGCCTCGGATACGACCCCGACGACGTCACCGGCAAGCCGATCGACCACCTCCTGGCCGACCCGGGCCAGGCCGACGACGTCGAGACGCTGACCGGCGGGGAGTTCGTCCCGCTGCTCGTCCGCGAGGGGGCCGTGACCGACAGGGAGGTCGCCTTCGCCACCGGGGACGGCGACGTGGTACCGACGAGCCTCTCGGCGTCGGTCATGCGTAGCGACGGGCGCATCGACGGCATCGTCTGTGTCGCCAAGGACATCACCGAGCGCAAGGCCGCCGAGGACCGCGCCGAGTTCCTCCACTCGCTGTTGCGCCACGACCTGGGCAACAAGCTCCAGCTCGTCGACGGCTACCTGGCACTGCTCGAGGAGACGGACCTCTCCGAGACCCAGCGCGACCACGTCGAGAGCGTCCGCAAGGCCAAGGAGGACGCCACGCAACTCCTCGAGAAGATACGGATGCTCAACCGCCTGGACGACAGGGACGGCGGCGAGCGGACCCGGCTGTCGTCTCACCTCCGGGAGGCCATCGACGGCAACGCCGCCCTGGCGGACCGGCAGGGGGTCACCGTCTCCGGACCCGACGACGCCGACGTCACCGTCGAAGCCGGCCCGCTGCTGACCGAGGTGTTCACCAACCTCGTCGAGAACTCCCTGAAACACGGCGACTGCACCGAGATCGACATCTCGGTCGAGGCCGACGACGACGCGGTGACGGTCATGTTCGAGGACGACGGCGTCGGGGTCCCGCCCGAGGAACGCGAGCGGGTCTTCGAGCGCGGGTACAGCGGGTCGACCTCTTCGGGCTCGGGGCTCGGCATGTACATCGTCAGCGAAGTCGTCGGATCCTACGGCGGCGCCATCACCGTCGGCGAGTCCGACGTTGGCGGTGCCCGCTTCGAGGTCACGCTCCAGCGGTGAACCTCAACGGCGCCGGGAGACGCTTCGGGCACCCAGGACGGCGGTGAGTCGGGGGCGGCGTCCCCGAAACGAAGGGCTTAATTCGTGACCTCTCGTCTCCCGAAGTGCGGGACCGTGGGGTAGCGGTATCCTCGGCGCATGGGGTGCGTCGGACCTGAGTTCAAATCTCGGCGGTCCCACTGCCACCTTTTTTCCGCTCGGGTTCGCGCTACGCGCGACCCTCTCGCGGCAAAAACGTGGGCGAAAACGGCTGGACGCTCACTTCGTTCGCGTCCGGTACTTCATTTCTCCGGATGCAGAGCGCCAGAAGCGACCCGTTCACCCCGGCAGCCCCCTTATCTCCCGGCAGGTTTCCCCGGCCAGTCGCAACGCTGTGTGTCAACGAGTACCAGATACGCGGGCTGACGAACAACCCAATTTTTGGGACGACCCCGTGAACGTGGTGACGAGGGGTATGACTGACGACCAGGAGACGGGGGCCGACGCCGGCGACGCGGTCTGTCGGCACTCATGGGGCGAACTACCGGGGGAGTGACGGATGGTCAGCGAGCAGTTCCGGAAGGGGATGGGTGCCGTGATGGTGACCTGCCTGCTGGTGGTGATCGGTGGGTTGTTCCTCGGCCGCCTCGACGTCGTCGCTGCGGGTGTCCTGGCGCTGCTCGTCACCGCGTGGATCCTGGGATATCTCGACGAACACCCGGCGGAGTCAGATACCGAGTGATGAGAGTGGCGAGGGCGGTGCCGGGTCGCGGTCCCCGTCCCCGGCCGTTCCCGGGCGCTCGGACCACGCGCCCGTCGAACTCTCCGGCTCATCCCGCCGGCGTCGGGACCGGTGGATTCGACAGGTTGTCGGGGATCGCACGGAACGTCGCCAGGAAGCGGCCGTGGTTGTAGGTTCTGCTCCGGTACGTCCAGGACCACGCGGTTCCGAATCGGTTTCGGTCTCTCTCCGGGCGCCGAGGGCCGGGTCGTCGGATCGTCCGTGCTCAGCTGATGTGGATGGCGGGTTTCATGGGTTCGGCCTTCCCGGCGAGGTCGTCGTCGGCGTCGGCCGCACGGACCGTGACTGCGGCGCCGAACTCGTCCTCGAAGAGCCAGGCGGCCGCTTCGAGGACGGTCAGTTCGCGCTCGGCGTCCAGCAGCGGTTCGAGGCCGCTGGCGCGGTCGGCGAGGTCGGCCAGGTAGTCGCCGGCGCGGTCGCGGTGGGCGGCGATGACCTCGTCTTCCAGCGCGGGGCCGACGACGGCGTCGTCGGGGTCGGCCGCGCGGACGAACTCGTAGGCGCGGTGTTTCCAGGGCTCGGCGACGACCACTTCGATGCGCTCGGGGTCCTCGATGTCGACGACGTCGGTGATGTCGCGCACGTCGTCGAGCGTGCCCTCGACCAGCTGGCGTTCGAGCCGGTAGTCGGGAGCGTCCTCGCGTGTCTCGGGCCAGTCGGCATCGACGACCATCCCGTCGGTGTCGAGCAGGTTCCACAGCTCCTCCCCGAGGTAGGGCGCCAGCGGCGCGACGAACAGCGTCATGGCGCGCAGTCCGCGGCGGTAGGTCCCCTCGTCGACGGGCGCGTACTCGCGGTAGCGGCCCAGCAGGCGGGCGAACCGCTGGACCTCGCTGAAGACGTGGTGAAAGCGGAACCGCTCGTACTCGGTGGCGACCGCCGTGACCGTCCGGTCTATCTCGCGGTCGACATAGCGGTCCTGGGGCCGGCGCTTCTCGGCCGTCTCGCTCTCGTCGGTAGTGTCCACCTCGTCGGCACCGACGACCATCGAGTAGAGTTGCTGCTGGAAGTCGTAGACGCTACGGACGTCCTTGACCGTCCACTCGAAGTCCTGTGCCGGGTGGGCCGCCGACAGCAGGAAGAGTCGCGTCGTCTCCGCGCCGTACTCGTGGGGGGCGATGGCGTTGCCCTTCGAGGCCGACATCTTCTCGCCCTCGTAGAGCACCGTCCCCTGGTTGATGAGCCGCTCGACGGGTTCGCGGACGTCCAGCAGTCCCAGATCCGCCAGCGCCCGGGTGAAAAATCGGATGTACAGCAGGTGGAGGATGGCGTGTTCCTCGCCGCCGACGTAGACATCGACGGGCATCCACTCGTCCGCGCGGTCGGTGTCGAACGGCGCGGTCTCCAGGTCCGGCGAGAGAAACCGCAGGAAGTACCACGACGAGTCGACGAAGGTGTCCATCGTGTCCGTCTCCCGGCGGGCCGGGCGGCCACAGTCGGGACACGCCGTCTCGACGAACTCCTCGCTCTCTTCGAGAGGGTTGCCCGGCGTCCGGATGTACGGGGGCAGTTCGACGGGGAGGGCCTCGTCGGGGACCGGGACGTGGCCACACTCCTCACAGTGGACGATAGGGATGGGCGTCCCCCAGTAGCGCTGGCGGGAGATGAGCCAGTCGCGCAGGCGGTACTCGGTGGCCGCCTCGACGCCCGGTTCGTCGAGCATGCGCTCGCGGGCGGCGGAACTGGCCAGGCCCTCGTACTCGCCGCTGTCGGTCACCATCCCGTCGTCGGTGAACGGCTCCCCGGGGAGGCCGGTCCCCGATCCGTCGACCGGCTCGACGACCCCCTCGACCGGGAGGTCGTTAGCCCGGGCGAACGCGTGGTCGCGCTCGTTGTGCGCGGGCACCCCCATGACCGCCCCCGTCCCCACGTCTTCGAGGACGTACGCGGCGACGTAGACCGGCAGTTCCTCGCCGGTCAGCGGGTGGACGGCCGTCAGGTCCGTCTCGACGCCGCTGGTCCCGGCGAGTTCGTCCGTCCCGGTCGCGCGGTCGACGTACTCCGCGACGGCCTCGTCGCGCTGGGCGGCCGCAGCCGCGAGGTCGTGACCCGGCGAGACGGCGACGAACGTCGCCCCGTAGACCGTGTCGAGCCGCGTCGTGAACACCTCGACCTCGTCTGGGCCGGTCGCGTCGCCACTTTCGTCGTCGCCGCCGTCCCGGTGGCCCTCCCGGGCCCCGAAGGTGACGCGAGCCCCGTCCTGGCGGCCGATCCAGTTGCGCTGGATGTCCCGGACGTTCTCGGGCCAGCCGTCGAGTTCGTCGAGTCCGGCGTCGAGTTCGTCCGCGTAGTCGGTGATCGTGAAAAACCACTGGTCGAGTTCCCGCTGTTCGACGGGCGTCTCGCAGCGCCAGCAGACGCCGTGGTCGTGGTCGGCGTCGCCGTCGTCGCCGGCCTCCCGTCCGTTCGGGTTCGCCGTCCCGGGCGTCTCGACCTGCGCGTCCGCGAGCACCGTCTCGCAGTCCGGACACCAGTTGACGCGAGCGCCAGTGTACTCGACCAGCCCCTCCTCGTAGAGGCGGGTGAACAGCCACTGGTTCCACCGGTAGTACTCCGGTTCGCAGGTGGTGGTCTCCCGGGACCAGTCGTACCCGAAGCCCATCGTCTCCAGTTCCTCGCGCATCTGCTCGATACACGAGCGGGTCCAGGACTCGGGGTCGGTGTCGCGCTCGTAGGCGGCGTTCTCGGCGGGCAGTCCGAAGGCGTCCCACCCCATCGGCTGGAGTACCTCGTCGCCCCGGAGCCACCGGTAGCGGGCGTAGGCGTCCGTGATCGCGTAGTTGCGGACGTGGCCCATGTGCAGCGTGCCGGAGGTGTAGGGGAACATCCCGAGCACGTAAGTCGGGTCAGCGGCGTCGTCGGGACAGGCGAAGGCGTCCTCGGCCTCCCACACGTACTGCCAGTACTCCTGGACTCTGGCGTGATTGTAGCGCTGGGACATCCGTTGGCCGGCCGTGGGACGCCCGCGGACATAAAGGTGCGAGCCACGCGCCCGGACTGGGCCGGTCTGACGCCGGCGTCCAGTCACCGCTCGCGTGTCGGTCCGGACGATAACGGCCACACCTGCGCCATGAGGGGAAGTTTTTAATCGTGGAACCGCAAAAACGGATAGCTGGAATGTCCCGGAACGAGGCTGGTCACGCGTTCGACGACGACCTGGATTACTGTTACGACGCCGTGCAGGACGTCTCCCGGACGTTCGCTCTCACGGTGGCAGAACTCGAAGAACCGATGGCTCGCGACATCTGTGTCGGCTACCTCCTGTGCCGGATCGCCGACACGGTCGAGGACGCGGGACACATCCCCCCGGCCGAGCAGCGAGCGCTCCTGGACACCTACAACGAGGTGCTGGACCCCGACGCCGACACGGGCGTCCACGAGTTCCGGTCGGCCGTCGAGGAGTGGATCCCCGAGAACCCCGACGCCGACTGGCAGGTCGTCGCCGCGGCGCCGCGGGTGTATCGCACGTTCGAAGGGCTCGACGACGTCTCCAGGCGAGCGATCCGGCCGCCGGTGCGCGAACTCGTCGACGGCATGGGGATGTTCGTCGAGCGCTACGCCGAGCAGGGCGGCCTGCGCCTCCAGACCTTCGAAGAGCTAGAGGAGTACTGCTGGTACGCGGCCGGCACCGTCGGCACGCTCGTGACGGGGTTGCTCTCCCGGAACGTCGACGACTCCGTGCGTGACACCCTCCAGAACAACGCACGCTCCTTTGCGATGTTACTCCAGCTCGTCAACGTCTCGAAGGACGTCGCCCGCGACTACACCGAGGAGAACAACGTCTACATCCCCCAGGAGTTGCTCGACGAGCAGGACCTCCAGACCGACGACATCCCCGACGAGGACAACAGCGAGGCGTTCGTCCCGGTGATCCACCGCGTCGTCGACCGCGCGGAGGGGTATCTCGACGGCGCCCAGACCTGGCTGGAGGCGATGCCCGAGATCCGCGGCAACACGCTGTCGGCGTGGGCCATCCCCTTCCTGCTCGCGGTCGGCACCATCCGCGAACTCGAGGAACGCCCCGAGGACGTCATCGAGGAGGGCAACGTCAAGGTCTCCCGCTCGGAGGTACACACGCTCTTTACCCTGTTCTCCGGCGAGGACGACCCCTCGCTGGAGGAGTTGCGCTCGAAGATGCGCCAGCAACCCCTCGACGAGTACTGACTGCCCACCGGAGGGAAGCGTCGACTGGCCACCGGCAGCGAGGAGCGCCGACGCGGACCGACTGACGGGACGACCGAGTGCGGACCGACTGACGGGACAGGTGCCCGCTCATCGACCGACGTGGTACGTTCGGAGACACAACCGCTTAGTCACGACCGGCCCAAGCGCCGCCAATGTCGCCGGAGGTCGACGTGGCGGTCGCGGGCGGGGGACCCGCGGGACTCCAGTTCGCACGGGAAATCGCCACGCGGTCGGACCACTCGGTCGTCGTCCTGGAGGCCAACCGGCGGCTCTCGGACAACGACAAGTCGACCGGCGGGACGTTCGACCAGGTGATAGAGAGGTTCGACGTCCCCGAGGCGGTTGTCATGGCCGAAAACGAGGACGTCGTCTTCGAGGGGCCGGACGCCAGCGAGCGCCTGCCCATCCCCGGCTACGTGCTCGACTTCCCGGCCTTCGTCGAGTTCCTCGGCGAGGACGCCGCCGCGGCCGGCGCCGAGGTCCGGACGGGCGCCCGCGTGACCGGCCCGCTCGAAGCCGACGGCCGCGTCACGGGCGTCGAGTACACCGAGGCGGGCACGGGCGAGCGCCTCACCGCGGAGCTAGTGGTGGACGCGACCGGGCCGGCGGCGGCCCTGGCCGGGCCGCTGGGCATGTTCGACCGCGAGGCCGCACAGCGGGGCATCGGCAAAGAGTACGAAATCGAGGGCCGGTACGACCTCGACTCGATGCTGTTCGCGTTCGACCACGAGGTTGCGCCCGGCGGCTACGCGTGGACGTTCCCCGCGGGCGACGGCGTCTTCAAGGCCGGGGTCTGCTGGATCGACGACTTCTACGCGACCCACGCAGGCGGCGACGACCGGATCGACGAGTACATCGAGCGGTGGATCGCCGGCGACGACCGCTGGGCGATGGACGACCGCCGGGCGGTCCACGCCGGCGAGGCGGTCTCGAACAACTCGCTGAACCGGCGGGCGGTCGACGGCCTCGTGGCCGTCGGCGACGCAGTCTCCAGCATCAATCCGCTGTTCGGCGAGGGGATCCGGCCGGCCGTGGAGTCGGCCCGCTGGGCCGCCGACGCCGCGCTGGAGGCGCTGGCCGCCGGCGACACCTCGCGGGAGCGACTCGCCCCCTACGAGCGGCGCTGGAACGACGAGAAGGGTGCCCAGTGGCGGGTCCAGCGGATGGTCGGGGAACTCCTCTATGACTTCACGCCGGACCAGCAAAACCGGTTCGTCCGCGCGTCCGGGCGCCTGAGCGATGCGGCCGCCGACCGCCTCCAGCGGTACGAACTCTCGGTGCGTGACTACCTCTCGCTGTACCCGTTTACCCCCCGGGACCTGCGGAAGGTGCCGAAACTGCTCCGGCACCTCTGACCCGGCCGCCTGCGGGTCACCCCGCAACTGCGTGGGACGAGTCGCCCCTCGTCGACACGGGACGAGTGACCCTCGTCGACACGGGACGAGTGACCCTCGTCGACACGAGACGAGTGACACTCCACGGAACGTCTCACCCGTGGAGAGACCGGGAGCCGTTCAGCGGTACTGGTTCAGCCGCTTCTCGAGTCGTTTGGCCGCCTCGCCGGCCGCCCCGGCGAACGCCTCGCCGCGGTCCTCGCCGGCGAAGATGATCCCCCGCGAGGAGTTGACCAGTCCCACGCCGCCGGCCAGTCCGTGTTCGACGGCGGCCTCCGCGTCGCCGCCCTGGGCGCCGGTCCCGGGGACGAGAAACGGGAGGTCGGGCACGACGTCGCGGACCGACGCCAGTTCCTCGGGGGCCGTGGCGCCGACGACGAGGCCGACGTTGCCGTGCTCGTTGTAGACGTCCGCGAGCGCGGCGACGCGCTCGTAGACCGGTTCGCCCGAGGCCAGTTCCAGGTCCTGGAGGTCCGCACCGCCGGGGTTCGAGGTGCGACAGAGCACGAACACGCCCGTATCGGCACGCGAGAGGAACGGCGCCAGCGAATCGCGGCCCATGTAGGGGTTGACCGTGACGGCGTCGGCGCCGGTCTCGTCTACGAGGTCGGCGTACTGGCGGGCGGTGTTGCCGATGTCCGCGCGCTTGGCGTCCAGCACGACCGGGACGTCCTTGCCGCTCGCGTAGGCGACGGTCTCGCGCAGCGCCCGCCAGCCGTCGGCGTCCTCGTAGAAGGCGGCGTTGGGCTTGTAGGCGGCCGCGTGTTCGTGTGTGGCGTCGATGATCCGGCGGTTGAACGCCCACCGCGGGAGGTCCGCGCTCCGGAGGTGGTCGGGGATGCGGTCCGGGTCCGGGTCCAGCCCGACCGAGACGACGCTGTCGACGGCGTCGATGCGGGCCTCCAGCCTGTCGAAGAAGCTCATACTCCGACTCTCGGGGAGTCCGCTAAACAATTTTGGCATCTCCGGGGCCCGGCGGGGTCAGCCGAGCCCGGCGACCACGGCGTCGACCGCGCGCTTGGTGCTCGCGCCGGTCTCGACCCGGACGGTGGCGGCCTCACCCTCGCGGTCGACCGCTAACTCGCCATCCCTGGCGGCCGCGACCACGCGGTCGAGGTCGAGCACCCCGTCCCGAACCACGAGTGTGGCGGCCTCCGGGTAGAGCACGACCTCGCCGGCGCGCACGCCGTCCCCCTCGACACGCTCGTTCCTTCCGGCGCGCACGTCGTCCCCGACGCGCTCGCCGTCGACGGCGACGCCGTAGGCGACCGTCCCGTCAGGCGACGGCTCGGCGTCCTCGTCGGCGTCGACGACGGAGACGCGGGCCAGCCGCCCGGTCTCGCGCCCGGACAGTTCGGAGGCCAGCAACTGGGCGACCCGCCTGGGGTCGGTCACCCGGTCTTCGACCATCAGGACTCACCGAGTTCGGCGAGCGCGCGGTCGGCGACGTCACTGATCTGGACGCCCTCGCGCCGGGCATAGACGACCGCCGCCGCCTCGACGGTGACGCCGAGGTCGGCCTGGAGGCGGTTGATCCCGGCGACGGCCTCCTGTTTCTCGATCCCGGCGTCGACGAGCGTGCCCAGCGCCCGCTCGAAGGTCGACCGCTGGCGCAACACGTCGTCGTCGGGCTCGAACCCGTCGGGCACCGCCACGTCGTGCGGGTCGAAGGTCACCGCGAGCCCCTCCCCGGACCGGTTGAGCAACCCCTCTGTGGCGGCCACGTCGACCAGCCGCTTTGCCTGCTCCGGCGAGAACCAGTCGCGGTCGAGCGAGAGCGCGACCACGAACTCGCTCTGTGTCAGTCGCTCGCGACCCTTCGTCCGGAACGGGACCGCCACCGCGCGACGGAGACTCATCGCTCCCAGATGGCGGCGGCCGCGCCCTAAAGTTGCCGGTCGCGTCGACCGTCCGGTCCCCGAACGGTTCCTCCCCGGTCACGGCCGGTATCCCCACCGCGGGTTCTTCGAGACGCTCTCGGAGGCCGACCGGGCGGCCATCGACCACGCTATCGAGATGGCCGGCATCGACCACCTCCGCGACGAGGGCGACGTGACCGTCGTGGTCGTCCTCCACGACGTCGGCCAGGCCGCCCGCTACGCCGACCACGTGGTCGCGTTGGACGACGGCTCGGTCTACGCCCGCGGCCCCCCCGAGGCTGTCGTCACCGAGCAACTGCTCGCGGACGTCTTCGATATCCGCGCCCGCGTCACCCGGACCGAAGACGGCCCCCACATCACGCCGCTTGAACCGCTCGGCGACCCCGGCGACGGCGAGTGAACTCGATGGGTCCCGGGGGCGACTCGCGGCCAGCGGGTGGGCGCGCCGGCCGGCGCGACCGAACCGAACCCTTTTAATTTTAGGCCCGCCTAATCGCTGGCAATGCCCACAGGGACCCGGTCACGGCCGGGCGCCGACGCCGACGAGGAGGCGGCCGACGCGCCGGAGATAGCCGTCCACGAGAGCAGTCCCGGCAACGCGGTGTTCGTCGAGTCCGGGAACACGGACGGCTGGATAGCCAGCGACACCACGGTGGAGACAAACAGATAGTCCATGTCCGAGACAGAATCGGAGTCCGACGAGGCGGCCGACCGGACGACGATCCGGTCGGGACGCGAGTTCGAACGCGAATACAGGCTCCCGGCGAGCGACGCGTGCTCGTTTCTGGTCGCGCTCGGGGAGCAACTCCGGGACGGTGAGGAAGTGACCGTCACGGGCGAAGAGTGGGAACTGCCGTTCGCGTTCGGCGAACCGGTCGAACTCGAGGTCGACTTCGACGGCGTGGGCGACCCGGAGCTCGAAGTCGAACTGATTCTGCCGGGTCGCCCCGACGACGAGCCGCCCTCGGTGGCGTGACCGCTGGGCGCGATTCGAGGGGTTGAAGTGTCCGCTGAGACTGCTCACATACATGAAGTACCAGGGACGCTCCCCGCGCAAGCGCACCGGCGGACGCCGGCGGAACTTCCGCAAGAAAAAGAAATACGAACTGGGCCGCGAGCCGACGGAGTCGCGGGTCGGCGACCCCAAACGCAAGACCGTCGACGCACACGGGAACACGGAGAAGGTCCGCGCCGTCGAGGTCGACACCGCGAGCGTCGCGACCGACGACGGCGAGGTCGTCGCCGCGGAGATAGAGGACGTCGCCGAGAACCCCTCGGACCCCAACTACGCGCGCCGGAACATCATCACTAAAGGCGCCATCATCGAGACGAGCGAGGGCCGCGCCCGCGTCACCTCCCGGCCCGGCCAGGACGGCCAGGTCAACGCCGTCTCCGTCGAGTGAGCGCGTCCGGTTTGCCCCACCGTGGTATATAGTTCTCCGGAGCCGACCCGCCCCCTCCCGAGTGGCCCGGACACCTCTTAGCGAGGTTTTTGAGGGTCCCCTCCCCACTCCCGACTGCGTGCGACGGGTCGTCACCGTCCGTCATGAGCACCTGCACGTACCCCGACCGTCGTCGCACGCGCGCCGACGCCACCACTGCCACCGCCCGGCCGTTACGTGAGAGCAGGGGACGTCGCCACCACGTCCCGGACGACCGGGCGGCGGCACTTCTCTCTACTGCTGGCGGACACCGTCGACAGGCTCGACCGGAGGGCGAGTCTCAGGGGCTCGGTGCGGCCTTCTGGAGCGCACTCTCGGCGATGTTGCCGCCGTAGTCGGCGGTCCGGGACAGCGAGTCGACGACCAGCGCGAGCGACTGGGCGAGCTGGAGGTCCTCCAGGTCGCGGATCACGTCGCCGACCCCGCGTGCGCGGGCGTCGATAGCCGGCAGTTCCGCGCGGGCGTCAGTCGCCAGGTCGACCGCCTCGTCGGGGTCGTCGGTCAGCAAGGCGTCCATGGCCGTCTCGGGGACGTTCTCGGCGGCCGCCTGGAGGTCCTGTAACCCCGCAACGACCTCCTCGTCGACCTCGCCGATCTCGAGTGCGGTGCCGGCGATCTTGGTGGCGTGGTCGGCGATCCGCTCTAACTGGCGGGCGCTGGACTGGTAGTCGAAGACCGTCTCCCGGGGGAGCCCGATGTCGGTGGCCGCCGAGGGGTTGCGCAGGACGGTCCGGAACACGCGCGAGACCATGTACCACAGGCGGTCGACGTCGTCGTCGCGCTCTATGACGTCGTGGGCGAGTTCGTCGTCGTCCTCGACCAGCGCGGTCACCGCGTCGGACAGCATCGTCATCGCGACCAGCCGCATCCGCGTGATGGCGTTGTGGACCGACAGCTCCGAGGAGTCGAGCAGGTCCTGGAGGACCACGCGGTCGCCGGTTTCCTCGATGACCTCCAGGCCGACCAGCCCCTGGGTGGCCTCCCTCATGGTGCGGCGCTGGCTCGCGGTGACCCGCGCGGCCTCGAAGGTGATGACGTCGAAGCCGCTGACGTACATCGTCATGACGGCCCGCGTCAACTGGTCGTCGTCGAGCCCGTCTATCGACAGCGTCCCTCTCTCCCGGTCGTTCTCCTGCTGTGGGGAGAGCAACAGGATGTCCTCTTCCGAGTAGAACTCGACGACGCTGCCCGCGCTCACGTCGTTGTCCGTCGCCCACTCCTTGGGCAACGACACCGTGTACGTCGAGCCCCCTGTCACCTGCACCTTGCGTGTCTCCATACCTCCCGGTGTGGGATGCGACACAATAAAACGTGCGGATTTTATATATAGACTCGCGAACCACTCCCGATCGATCCGAGATACCGGACGAAATATGTTTCCGGCCATCACAACTATATTTTTCGAGTATGTGTTGGTAATCCTTCTATATAGAAATCATATGTCAGGGTCGAAACCGCGGACCACGCGGGTGTCCGGCACCGCAGTGGGCGCGGGTCCGCCAGCCTCGTCGCACTCTCTGTTGTCGTGTTCCCGGCGTCGGCCTCGGATTTTTCCGGAATCTCCCCATAAAGAGGGCCATCGACGGCGCGTCGGTCGCGACCCTGCTCGGTGCGGCACTGGCCGTCCTCGGCCTCGGGTCCGTCGACCGGGGCGTCGTCCCCTCCATCTCCGGCCGCGAGGAGACCCTCGCCGGGATGGAGCGTCGCAAGCCCGACCCATCCGAAAGACGTCGTCGCCGCCCACAGGGCGGGTGTCGACAGCGCGTTCCCCGGGCGGTCCCACAACCCCGAGGTCTCCCTGTCGCGGACGCCCACCTACAAGGTCGAGAGCCTGTGGGCGCTCGTCGAGGACACGCCGGACGGCGGGGAACCGACCGGGTGAATCCCCACGAGCATCGACCCCAACCCAAGGTACATACCGACGACACGAGGAACCCAACACATATGGCACGAGAAGGATACCAGAAGAAACTCGAGGCGCTCCGCGAGGACGTCCTCTACATGAGCGAGGTCGTCCTCGAACGGTTGCGCATGGGACTGGAGGCACTGGCACACAAAGACGAGGACCTGGCCTGGGAGGTCATCGAGGGCGACGACGAGGTCAACCGGATGTACCTCGACCTCGAACGGGACTGCATCGACCTGCTGGCGCTCCAGCAGCCCGTCGCCTCGGACCTGCGCTTTATCACGGCCTCGTTCAAGATCATCACCGACCTAGAGCGGGTCGCGGACCTGGCGACGAACCTCGGCGACTATACGCTCGAGGCCCGCCGGGACGTCTACCCGGACGTCGACATCCAGTCGATCGGCGAACACGTCGTCGAGATGGTCGAGGACGCCATGGCCGCCTACGAGCGAGAGGACGTCGACGCCTGCATCGCGATCGCCGACCGCGACGACGAGATAGACGCCCTCTGTGAGGACGCCTCGGAGGCGGTCGTCCGCGACCTCATCGAGCGCGAGGTCGACGCCGACACCGCCGAGGCCGAAGTCGGGCGGCTGATGGCCGACGTCTCCCGGCTCTTGCTCACTATCCGCGACCTCGAACGGGTCGGCGACCACGCCGTCAACACCGCCGCCCGCACCCTCTATATGGTCGAGAACGACGACGAGCTCATCTACTAGGGACCGTTTCCAGCCCGTCCTCGGTGATCGCGAACCGCGCCGAGTCGCCCGCCGCCCGCGAGCGGTGTTTCTCGAGGGTCGCGCGGCGGTTGCCCCCGCGGAACCGTTCGAGACGGAGGACCGTCCCCGACCAGTGGTCGAGGGTGTTCCCGCCCAGCGCCCGGGTGCGGTCGCTGTCGGGGTCGGCGAACACCTGGTTCGTGAACACGACCGCCAGGTCGTGCTTGCGTGCGAGCCCGAGCAGGTGCGTCAGTTGCCGGCCCACCGCGCGCAGGGCCTCGCCTTCCTGCTGTTCGGTCCGCTGGAGACGGTAGAACCCGGTCGCGCTGTCGAGGACGACAAGCTGGACCCGCCCGGCGAACTCCTCGGCATCGCGGACGGCTTCTTCCTGCTGTTCGAAGGTGTGTGCCTCCGTGATGAGAATCCGCGACGCGAGGTCGTCCACGTCGTCGGTCCGGCTCCGGGCCAGTTGCGCCAGGCGCTCGACCGACAGGTCCTCGGTGTCGACGTACAGCACCGACTCCCCGCCGGCGGCGACCCCGACGGCCGCCGAGAGCGCGAGGTTCGTCTTCCCCGCGGCGGGCGGGCCGTACACCTGGGTGACCGCGCCACGCTCGAACCCGCCGCCCAGGAGGTCGTCCACCGCCGGACAGCCCGTCGATATCCGGTCTGACACACCCAGGGGTTCGGCGGCTCCCGACAAAAACGCTGGCAATGGCCTGCACTCTGTCGGCTCGAACACTTAGGTGTCTCGCCGCGTAACTACCGGTGTGATCGTCGTCGCGACGGCGGACTTCGAGGTCTACCACGGCGTCGTCAACGAGTTGCGCGACCGCGGCGTCACGTTCACCACCATCGAACCCGGCGATGAGTTCCCCGAGGAGACGGCGGTCGTCGTCGCTGCGGCGGACGAGGACCCGCCGGTCCCGGCGGAGACGCCGCTGGTCCGGGCGGACCCCGAGGAGCCACGGCGGGCCGTCGACGAGGTGGTCGCCATCCTCCGCGGGGGCAGCGGCCGGACCGTCGTCGGCGTCGACCCCGGCGAGCGGCCGGGCATCGCCGTCCTCTCGGGGGAGATGGTTGTCGCGGCGTTCGCGGTGCCACTGGCCGACGCCGGCGAGGTCGTCCGCGAGGAGATAGCGGAGGCCGTCGACCCGCTGGTCCGCGTCGGCGACGGCGCCCGCCTCCAGGGAGCGAAGGTCATCGACGACCTCGAAGACGTCCCCGTCGAACTGGTCGACGAGACCGGGACGACTCCCTATCTCGGTACCGGCGCCCGGGGCATGGGCGACGTCGTCGCGGCCATCAACATCGCCCGCCTGGAGGGCGAGCGCGTCGAGTCCCGCACCATCGAACCGACCCCCGGCGAACTCCAGCGCGTCAAGGAGCGCTCGCGGGAGGCCAGCGAGACCAACCGCGCCATCGACGAGCAGCTCGCACGTCGCGTTGCGGCCGGCGACCTGAGCATCGAGGAGGCGCTCGAAGCGCACCGCGAGGAGTAACCGTTTCCCCGACCGGGCACGAACGCCAGCCCGTGACCGACCGGGGGACCGACCGATCCGGAGACGAAACTGACGCGGACGCCCCGGCCGCCCATGAAGCCCCAGAGGGGTTCGACCCCGACGCGAGTGACGACGACGAATCCTGAGTCCGCGGTCGGACGTTCAGGTATCTCCGAGCGCGTCAGTGACGCCCGAGGGTTCGAACCCGACCAATGACTCGAACCGGTCGGAGGACAGCGACCGGTCGACCGCGAACTCGCCGTCCTCGGGGATCGCGTCCCGTTCGACCAGCGAGGCGTCGTATCCCAGTGTTCGTATCGCGTCGTGATGGAATTCGTAGATGCTCGTCCGTTGGGCGGGCGCGTGGACGACGCCCGTCGCCCCACTCTCGACCAGCACCCGGACCGTCTCGGCGGCCTCTGTGACTGCCAGCGGACTCTTATACATGTCGGTGAAGTACGCGACGGCGTCGCCGGCCGTCACAGCCTCCCGGGTTCGCGCGAGACGGTCGTCGAGACGACCCGCGCTGAACCCGAACAGGTAACTCGTCCGCAGGATTGCGGCGTCCCGACAGGTAGCCTCGACCAGGTCCTCCATCGTCGCGAGGCGGCGGCCATACTCGTCGACCGGCGAGCGGTCGGCGTCCTCGGCGTATCGCCCTTCGCTCCCGTCGAAGACCGCGGCGCTGGAGACGTAGACCAAGCGCCGGTCGGTACACCCGGCGACGAACCGCTCGGCCGCGCGCTCGAAGTCCGGTCCCGTCGCCGCCTCGCCGGTGTCCGCCTCCCCGCCGTACTCAACGGCGGCCGCGAAGACGACGGCGTCCACATCGTGTTCGCCGACGAGCGTCCCGACGTCGTCCATCCAGAAGTCGAACTGGACGCTCGCTTCGGGCCCCGGGGTCGAGCAGTAGGTGCCCACGACGCGGTGGCCGCCCTCGCGGAGTTCGGCGGCGACGGCGCGCCCGAGAAAGCCGCTCGCGCCGACGACGAGCCCCCCCGCCACGCTTACGCCTCCCGCAGTTCCTCGGGGAGTCGGTAGTGGCCGTCCTCGACGGGGAGCGCGAGGACGTCGACCACGGCGTCGGTGGGTATCGGCCCGTAGACGTGTGCGTACCCCCCGCTCGGTTGCTCCTCGTACTTCACGCCGTCGAGGCGCTCGCGGTCGAGGACCAGCACCACGGGGTCGTCTGCTTCCGGGAAGTTCGACCGGGCGACGCCGGGGACCTGGCGCGGCGCAGAGAGGTGGACGAACCCCTGTTCGTCCAGCGTCGGATGCGTGTACTCGTCGGCGTCGGCGAACGACTCCCAGCGCTCGCGCTCGACGATGTGACAGAGCCGGTCGGCGTAGCCGTCCCTGACCGCGGCCTCGGCGCGGCGCGCGACGTCCCGGACCGGCAGGTCCAGTTCCCGCGCCACCGCGAGCGCGTCGTCGAACTCGGCGCTCACGTCGAAGGTCTCGCCGGCGTCGTCGCTGGCCCGTTTCACCAGCACCTCGTGACGCTCGCCGTCGACGAGGATGGTCGCCGTGACGAGGTGGCGGTCGGCGACCCAGCGGTGGCCGGCGCCGTACTCGCGCACGCCGAGCGTCCCGGTCTCCTCGGCCAGCCGGCGGGCCACCCGCCGGGCGTCCTCGGGTTTGACGACCACCTTCACGAGGTGGCCCGGGCGGGACTTCTTCATCGTCGCCGGCAGGACGGTTACGTCCCGCGCGCCCGCCTCGGTCAGCGTCTCCTGGAGACCGCCCAGCACCTCCGGGGTCGCGTCGTCGAGGTTCGTCTCCAGGACGGTGATCGCGTCCCGGGAGAGTCGCCCGCCGCCGTCGCCGACGACTGCGCGCAGGACGTTCGGCCGCTCCGGGAACTCCCAGCCGCCGGCGCCGTACCCCGACGCCGAGACGGCGAGGTCGGGCAGCGACTCGACGCCCTCCGCGTAGTGGGCCAGGACCGCCGCGCCGGTCGGCGTCAGTAGTTCCGCCTCGACCGGCCCGCCCCGGAGCGACCAGTCGGCGCGTTCGGCGGTCTCGACCACCGCGGGGGCCGGCACGGGATAGGTCCCGTGGCTCATCGACACCTCGCCGCCCCCGGCCGCGGGGGGCGTCGTCACCACGCGCTCGGGGCCGATGTCCTCGACCAGCAGCGCCGCGCCCACCACGTCCGCGATGGCGTCGTCGGCCCCGACCTCGTGGAAGTGGGTCTCGGCCCGGTCTTCCCCGTGGACGCTCGCCTCCGCGTCGGCCAGTATCTCGAATATCGCTCGCGCGTCAGCCTCCACGCCGTCGGATAGGTCCATCGACCCGACTATCTCCAGGACCTCGTCGTGCGAGCGGGTCGGCCCGCTCCCCTCGGCGCGCGTTCCCTCGCCGTAGTCGTGGGCCACCTCATGGGTGTGACGGTGGTCACCGTCCCCGTCGTGGCTGTGACCACCGTCGTGACTGTGGTCGCCGTCTCCGCCCTGGCTGTGATCACCGTCGTGGCTGTAGTCGCCGTCACCGTCGCCATGGGCGTGGTCGCCGTCACCGTGGGCGTGGTCGCCGTCGTCGTGACTGTCGTCGTCTCCTCCGTTCGCGTCGTGGCCGGTCTCCCGGTCGTCGGACTCCCCTCTGTCGCCGTCGGTTCCCTGGTCGAGTCCCGTCTCGTCGAGCAGAACGTCGACGGAGGTGGCGGCGATGCCGTGTTTTCGCACCGTCTCGACCTCGTAGCGGACGGGCAGCGCCGCTTCGACGGGGTCGAGGACGGCGGGGTCGCCGCCGGCGGCCAGGAGCGCGCCCAGCAGCATGTCGCCGCTTGCGCCCATGCGGCCGTCGAACGCGAGCGTACGCATACTCGTACTCGCGGGGACGGGGGCAAAAACTGTCCGGTCGCGGTCCGTTCAGGCGTCCTCGAGCGGGTCCGGGGAGTCGTCGGTCTCCCCCTCGGCATCGAGGTCGGCGTCGAAGTCGGTCAGCGGGTCGTCCGACGACGAGAACGCGTCGACGATGTCGTCGATCCTGTCCGCGATGACGATCACGGCCAGGGCGAAGACGCCACCGCCGAGCAACGCGATGTCCATACGTCAGGCAGGGGCCCCAGCGGTAAGTACCTGATGACGGCCCAGGCGGGAGACGACGGCGGTCCGGCGGGGGTCAACGTCACCGGGAGGGAAAAGCATATCCGCGGGGATCACGGAGTGACTGACAACTCTCCCGACTATGAACGAAGTGCAACTAGAGGTGGCGAAGGCCTACCCGAACGACTCGGGGCGTGGGATCGCCCGCCTGGACCCTGACACGCTCCTTCATCTCAAACTCTCGCCCGGAGACATCATCGAGATCGAGGGGGCGGACACGACCGCGGCGAAGGTCTGGCGCGCGGACCGACAGGACTGGAACACCGACACCGTCCGCATCGACGGGTTCACCCGGCAAAACGCCGACGTGGGCATCGGCGAGCGCGTCGAGATCCGCAAGGCGGAAGCCGAGAAAGCCGACAGGCTGGTGCTCGCACCGCCCGAGGAGGCCAGCGTCCAGTTCGGCTCCGACGCCGCCGGCATGGTGAAACGACAGATCCTCAAGCGACCGGTCGTCGAACGCGACATCGTCCCCGTGATGTCGAGCACGAACCACCCGTTCATGCGCTCGCCGGGCCAGGCCATCCCGCTGATCGCCGTCGAGACCGACCCCGACGGGGTCGTCCTCATCACGGAGGACACCGAGGTCGAACTCCGCGAGGAGCCCATCTCCGGGTTCGAGAAGACCGGCGGCGGGATCACCTACGAGGACATCGGCGGCCTCCAGAACGAGATCCAGCGCGTCCGGGAGATGGTCGAACTCCCGATGAAACACCCCCAGATTTTCAAGAAGCTGGGTATCGAGCCCCCACAGGGGGTCCTCTTGCACGGGCCGCCGGGCACCGGCAAGACACTCCTCGCCAAGGCCGTCGCCAACGAGACGTCGGCCAGTTTCTTCTCTATCGCCGGCCCGGAGATCATCTCGAAGTACTACGGCGAGTCCGAACAGCAGTTACGGGAGATCTTCGAGGACGCCAGCGAGGAGGCGCCCTCTATCATCTTCATCGACGAACTCGACTCCATCGCGCCCAAACGCGAGGACGTCACCGGCGAGGTGGAGCGCCGCGTCGTCGCGCAACTGCTGACGATGATGGACGGCCTCGAATCCCGGGGACAGGTCATCGTCATCGCGGCGACCAACCGCGTCGACAGCGTGGACCCGGCGCTCCGGCGGCCGGGCCGGTTCGACCGCGAGATCGAGATCGGCGTCCCCGACGAAGTGGGCCGCGAGGAGATCCTCCAGATCCACACCCGCGGGATGCCCCTCTCGGACGACGTCAACCTCGGCCGGCTGGCCAGCGAGACCCACGGCTTCGTCGGCGCCGACATCGAGTCGCTCACCAAGGAGGCCGCGATGAAGGCCCTCCGGCGGTACCTCCCCGAGATCGACCTAGACGAGGAGGACATCCCGCCGAGCCTCATCGACCGGATGATCATCAAACGGGAGGACTTCCGGGGCGCGCTCAACGAGGTGAGTCCGTCGGCGATGCGGGAGGTCCTCGTGGAGTTGCCGAAGATCTCCTGGGACGACGTGGGCGGCCTCGACGAGGCGAAAAACAACATCAAGGAGTCCGTCGAGTGGCCGCTGAACAAGCCCGAGAAGTTCCAGCGCATGGGCATCGAACCGCCGTCGGGCGTCCTGCTGTACGGGCCGCCGGGGACCGGCAAGACGCTGATGGCAAAGGCCGTCGCCAACGAGACCGACGCCAACTTCATCTCGGTGCGCGGTCCGCAGTTGCTCTCGAAGTGGGTCGGCGAGAGCGAGAAGGCCATCCGCCAGACCTTCCGGAAGGCCCGGCAGGTCGCGCCGACGGTGGTCTTTTTCGACGAACTCGACTCGCTGGCACCCGGCCGGGGCGGCGAAGTCGGCTCGAACGTCTCCGAGCGGGTCGTCAACCAGCTCCTGACCGAGATGGACGGCCTCGAGGACATGGAGGACGTGATGGTCATCGGGGCGACCAACCGCCCGGACATGATCGACCCGGCGCTGATCCGCTCGGGCCGGTTCGACCGGCTCGTGATGGTCGGCGAACCCAACACCGAGGGCCGCGAGCAGATCCTCAAGATCCACACCGACGACTCGCCGCTGGGTGCCGACGTCAGCCTGCGCGAACTCGCGGAGATCACCGACGGCTACGTCGGCTCAGACCTGGAGTCTATCGCCCGCGAGGCCGCCATCGAGGCGCTGCGCGAGGACGAGGACGCCGACATCGTCGAGATGCGCCACTTCCGCAAGGCGATGGACAACGTCAGGCCCACCGTCACCGACGAGATCCGCGACTACTTCGACCAGATGGAAGAGGAGTTCAAGAGCCGCGGGGCCGACGCCCGCGAGCGCCGGTCGGGCGGCCGCATCGGCTTCCAGTAGCTGACAGGCAGCCCCCGACGGAATCGCTCGTCCTCGCACCGTATCTCGACTTCCAGCGACCGGCTCACTCGTCATCGCGGTCCGACCGGCTCACTCGTCGTCGAACAGTATCTCGAACCGGGCGCCGCCCTCCCCGCTCTCGGTCGCGCGCACCGACCAGCCGTGTGCGGCGACGACCCACTGGACGATGGCCAGCCCCAGCCCGGTGTCACCCCCGTTGCCGGAGGCGCCCATCTCGAACATGGAGTCCCGGACGTCCGGCTCGATACCCGGACCATCGTCGGTGACGTAGACCCCCCGGTCGCCCTCCGAGGTCCAGACGGGGATGGGCCGGACGGGGTCGCTGTGCCGTCGTCGGTGACGTAGACCCCCCGGTCGCCCTCCGTGGGCCCCACCCGAACGGTGACGTCGGAGCCGCCGTGCTCGACGGCGTTGCGAAAGAGGTTCTCGAACAGTTCGCTGAGCAACTGCCGGTCGCCCTCGACCGTCCCGGTCAGCTCACACTGGAGCGTCGTGTCCTCGGTGGCGACGGCTGCCCAGGCGTCCTCGATGGGCCCGTCGGCGTCGAGTCGCTGGGGGTCGTCGACGGTCCACCCCTCGCGTGAGACGGTGTTGGTGACTTTCGGGCCCGACGCCCCTCGACCCGCGGTTCCCGGCGTCTGCCGGATACTCCGCGGACCGGAGGTGGGGACGGGAAGCGGGGACCGACCGGACAGTGGACACTGGAGGCGAGCGGCGGACACGGGGGACGAACGGCCAGCGGCGGCCGGTCAGAGCCGGCCGAGTTTCCGGAGGAGCTGGCCGCGGTACTCCTCGTCGGCCTGGACGCCCTTGAGTTCGAGGACGTTGCGTTCGAGTTTATCGAGGGCGACGCCGAAGGCTGTGTCGGCGCCGTACCCCTCGCCCGAGCCGGCGACCTGCCCCTTGTTGGTGCGCAGGCGGATCTGACACTGGATCAGGGGCGTCCCGCGGAGTTTCTCCTTGTGTTCGTGGAGGCGGACGTGGGCGTGCTGGACCTGCATCTTCCCGTACTTGTCCGCTACTTTCTCGATGCGCATGCGGATATCTTCCCGGGAGATGGTGTCGAGGAGTTTGATGTTGGTGATCTGGACGTCCATGTGTTCCTCCTCGGTGAACGTGAGCGCGCGGAGGACGTCCGTCTTGGTGACGATGCCCGCGACGACGCGGTCGTCGCCGGGCGGCGTGACAACCAGCCCCGCGTAGTCGTTGTCGAGCATCCGTTCGACGGCGTCGCGGACGGACTCGTCGCCGGTGGTGGTGGCGACGGGCGTGTTCATCTCGTCGTAGACGGGCAGGTCCAGCACCCGGTCGATGTCGCCCGAGCGCTCGCCGCGGGTGGCCTTGTCCATGTCTCTGACCACGATGTCGACGATGTCGTGGCGGGTGACCATCCCCGTGAGGAGTCCGTCGTCGTCGAGTACGGGGAGCCGCGAGATGCCGTGTTCGCGCAGGAGATTGACCGCTTGCCCGACGTTGGTGTCCTCGGTGACCGTGACGACGTCCCCGGTGTAGATCTGGTCGACGATGAGCGCGTCGAGGTGTTCGAGAACGGCCGCGAGGATGGCGTCCTCGGTGACGATCCCCCACAGGCGGTCGGCCTCGAAGACCGGTGCGACCTTCGTCCCGCCCTCGACGAGGACGCGTGCCACGTCGCGGACGTCGTCGGTCCGCTCGACTTTCGGGGCCGACTGCATCATCGCCCTGGCCTTGGTGGTATCCTCGACGTGGGACTGCACCAGCCGTTTCTGCGTAATGACGCCAGCGTACCCGTCGTCGTCTGTCACGAGGATGCCCTTTGGGTTTTTCCGCTCGAACAGCGAGCGGACTTTCCCGAGGCGTTCGTCGACATCGACGTCAACGTAATCGCTGGTCGCAATATCAGCAATATCCATCTGGATCTCCCATCCAGACGCTTGGTCGCCTGGCGTAATCAATCTTGGCGCCCAACTCCCTCAGGACTGGGTGATCTCGACGGTCGCGCCGCCTGACAGGTCCGACAGCGCCGACGCGTCCACCACCTGCGCGAAGACGCTCACCGGCGACGCCGCCCGCGGTTCGGTCCCCTCGCTGGCCGGCGTCGGCCCCCAGAACAGACAGACCGCCGACCCCTGTGGCCAGTAGGCCAGCGCGCCCTCCGGTACCGGCGCCCGTGCGTTCTCCGGTGGCGCGTCCACGTCAGTCCGGAAGTAGAGTTCGTCGCCCCACCGCGTCGCCTCGCCCGCGAGCGGGAGCGCCGCCTCGATGGCCGCCCGCGTCTCCGGGCACTCGTCGGTCCACGCCGCCGACAGCGTTCGACCCGCCACCTCGATCCGCAAATCACTCATACCCGACCCCTGGCGCGCCGGACCCATAGGCGTTTCCGGTCCTGGCGGTGGGGGGCACGCCCCCACTGGGAGCGTGGAGTTGCGGTCCGTCCCGGTCGCCAGCACGCCTTTGGGCCGGTGGGCCCTACTGGCGTCCGTGCTCGTGGACATCACGGTCTTCGGCCAGTACACATACCTCGTCACCGAACTGCTGTGGGGGAGCGTCGCGCTCGCGCTCGTCTGGTACGCCGGGGCCGCCCGGGCCGCGGCCCGGACGGTCGCGGTCCTGTACCCGCCCGCACTCGTCTGGGACTGGTACACTCTCACCGTCGGGGTCTTCGAGATCCCCCTCCGGACCGGCGTCGAGTTCCTCGGCGTCCCCCTGGAGGAACACATCTTCATGGTCGTCGTTCCCGCGATGGTCGTCGGGACCCACGAGACGCTCCGCCAGCTCCTCGACGACGCCGACTGAGTCTATATAGAATCCTGTGACAAAACGTATCAATCGAAGGAAGTCTTTAGGCCAAGCTCGTCGTGTCCTCGCGTGTCGACATGGCCCCGACAGACCCGCCCCGCGTCGAACTGTTCGTGCGGTCACTCTCGCCGGACGCGACGAGGAGTCCGGCGACAGAACAGCTCCAGCGTCTCAGACGCCTGGACCAGCAGGGGGTGGTCGACCTGACAGTCAGCGTCTGGGGACGGGAGATCGGTCTCTCGACGACGGCGACCCGGACCGACACCGGCCAGTACGTCCTCGACCGGGTCGCCGCCTTCAGGGACTGGGCCGACCGCGAGGGGGTCTCCGTCGAGGCGTTCTTCGAGACCCGCGAGGTCCAGTCGTCGTTCACGGGGGAGTCCTACACCGCGCTCGTTTTGCCGACCTGCTGTCTCGCCGAGTACAGGGAAGAGAAGTTGCTCCACGTCGCGCCCTACACGACCGGCGACGCGGTCCACTCAGTCGCCGACCGCCTCTCGCGCCTGGAGGACCGGCCCCCGTGGGCCCGCGAGGGGCGTCGTCTCGGGGACGCCGGGACTTCGACAGCCGTCGAACATTGATACGTCTCTAATCGTACCCGGAGCCGGACGAACACGTCCGCGGGAAGCTTGCCGAGAGTTTGACGTTTGTTCACACGCCACCCCGAATCGCCGGTATGGTAAACACAAACATGCCAAAACGCCCGAATTAGGGGAAGTTTTTTCATCTCTCGTGTCGCTCTGCTAGGTACGATGACAGGGACAGAGAAGCCACGGATCGAGTTGTACGTCCGTTCGCTGTTGCCAGACGGTGCACACAACCGCCAGGAAGCGGTCATCGAGCGGCTGAACCACCTGGACGCGGGAGACGAGATCGAGAGTTTCTCGGTGATCGTCTGGGGCAAGCAGGTCGCCCGGGAGTCGACCGGCGCTCACACCGAGGAGGGCGAGTACATACTCAACCGCGTCGCGGAGTTCAAGCAGTGGGCGCTGTCGAACAACGTCTCGCTGGAGTCGTTCTACCAGACCCAGGCCGTCGGCAACGAGTCCGGCGACGACGCCTACACCGCACTGGTCCTGCCGGTGATGGGGCTCGCCGAGTATCAGGACGGCGAACTCCGCCACGTCGCGCCGTGCTCGGACGGCGACACCGTCCACACGATCACCGAGCGCCTCGACCGCATCGAAGCCGGCGAACCCGCCGCCGTCGACGCCGACAGCGACGTATCGATCCTCTCGGACTGACGGCTACCGCCGCGGTCCCTCTGTCCCCCCTCCGTCACGTGGTGTGTCACGACCTGTCACACCTGGAGGTCAGTGCAAGCCTCTCTCCGCCGGTCGGGGGCGCCGTCCCCGCGGACGACTCGCTCGACGGGGCCGCCCGATACGTCGTGGGCGGCGACGACGAGTGACCCCTGTCGATTTGCGGTGCCGACCCGGCGACCGAGAGCCGGCGGGCGGGTCAACAGACCAGTTGCGAGAGGAACACGCGCCCGTCGGGTCCGGCGTGGGCGTCGAGGCCCGTCCGTGCCCCATCGGCGCCGACCGGCGTGGACTCGCCCGCGAGGGCGCCATCGACGAGCGTGTCCGCGACCGCGTCGGCGGATGCCACCTCCCCGTCGGGGTCGACGTCGACCCGGAACAGTCTGAGCACGAAGTCCTCGCCGTCGCAGGCATCGCCGGCCGCGTTTGCCAGCCGGTCGCCGGAGGCCTGCTGGCCGTCGCCGTATACCGACTTCGCCCGCCGCTGTGTGGCGAACCGGCTCACCTCGTCGAGCCGGTCGTTGCGCGCGAGGGGGTCCCGTCCGGCCGCTTCCCGGCGGTCGTTTATCCGGTCGAGGTAGGCCGCCTCGACCGCCGCGAGGTCGACGCCGTCGACGGTATCGGCCGACCCGGGGACGCCCTCGACAGTCAGGTCGGGACCGCCCATCCCAGGGAGCGTGACGACGCCCAGCACCGCGAGCACGAGCACCCCGAGCGCGACCAGGGCGACGGCGAACCCGGCCACGTACCCCGGTTCGAGCAGGTCGACGTAGGAGGTGCCGCCGAGTTCATCCGCGAAGTCGACCTCCTCGGGGACGTGTTTCTCCAGGTTCGGGTGGCCACACCGGCTACACGGCGGGGAGTTCTTCTGGTGCTGGCGGCCACACTCCGGACAGACCCACACCGGTTCCCGCTGGTAGTCCTCGCCCACGTCGGGTGCCACCGGGACGACCGCCCGCTCGAACTTGTGGTGGCCGCAGTTGTCACACGGCGGGTCGTTGCGGTCGTGGGGTTTCTCGCACCAGGCACACCGCCACTTCGCCGAGCGGGCGTCGGCCCCGTCGTCGCCGTCGAACTCCTCGCCCCCGCTCATCGCTCAGAGGCGCACCGGGACGCCGCGGTCGTCGAGATACTCCTTGACCGCCCGGATCGAGTACTCGTCGAAGTGGAAGATCGAGGCCGCCAGCGCCGCGTCGGCGCCGGCCTCCGTGAACACCTCGGAGGCGTCCTCGGGGCCCCCACACCCCGAAGAGGCGATGACGGGCGTCGAGACGGTGTCACAGACGGCCTTCGTCAGCGGGATGTCGTAGCCGTCTTTGGTGCCGTCGGCGTCGATGGAGTTAACGAACAGTTCCCCGGCCCCGCGGTCCTCGGCCTCGCTCGCCCACGAGACGACGTCGACGCCGGTCCCCTCCCGGCCGCCCTTGACGGTGCACTCGAACCAACAGGACTCGCCGTCGACCGCGACGTAGTGCTCGCCCTCCTCGTCGAACCGCCGGCGTGCGTCGACGCTGATGACGATACACTGGCTGCCGAACGACTCGGCGCCCTCGGTGATGAGTTCCGGCCGGTCGAGCGCGCCCGTATTTACCGACACCTTGTCGGCGCCGGCCCGGAGCGTCTCCTTGACGTCCTCGCGGGTCCGGATGCCGCCGCCGACCGTCAGCGGGATGAACACCTCGTCAGCGACCGCCGACACGGTGTCGAGCATCGTCTCCCGGCCCTCGGCTGAGGCCGTGATGTCGAGGAAGACGAACTCGTCGGCACCGGCCTCGTTGTACTTCTTGGCCATCTCGACCGGGTCGCCAGTGTAGGCCAGGTCCTCGAAGTTGACGCCCGTGTACACCGCCGCCTTCCCGTCCTCGTCCAGGTCGACGTCGATACACGGAATGATCCGTTTCGTGAGCATTCGCTACCGAACCGTTCGTGGGACACCCGTTTCACGGTTTCGTCTGGCCCCTGACTCCCGCCGCGCGGTTGTCAGACGGCGGAACTGTAATATCCCGTATATAGGTTCCGACTACGACATCGTTATCCCAGTGGACGGGAACATGGATGGTATGCAAACGCTATCGCTGAACGGCGACTGGCGGTTCCGCGAAGCCGAGGGCGGTCAGTGGCACACTGGAACCGTCCCCGGCGGCGTCTACACGGACCTGCTCGAAGCAGGCGAGATCCCCGACCCCTTCTACGAGGACAACGAACTCGACGTCCAGTGGGTCGGCGAGACCGACTGGGAGTACCACAGGACCGTCGAGGTGGGTCCGGAACTGCTCGAACACGACCGCGTCCTGTTGCAGTGTGACGGGCTGGACACCGTCGCGACGGTCTCGGTCAACGGCGAGGAGGTCGGCCGTTCGGTCAACATGCACGTCGGCCACGAGTTCGACGTGGCCGACGCCCTCCAGGAAGGCGAGAACGAGGTGACCGTCCGGTTTCGCTCGCCCGTCGAGTACGGCATCGAGAAAGCTGAGGAGTACCTCTACGAGGTGCCCTGCATCCGCTACCCGGTCGACCAGCCGGGCCGGCCGTTCATCCGGAAGGCCCAGTGTCACTACGGCTGGGACTGGGGCCCGTGTCTCCCGACGGTCGGCATCTACCGGGACATCTCCATCGTCGCCTACTCCAGCCCGCGGGTCACCTACACCAAGACAGGACAGGACCACGACGGCGACGGGGTCGACCTGACCGTCCGGGCGGGGGTCGACGCGCCCTCAGCCGGCAAGTACGACCTCACCGTCGAGGTCGCCGACACCGAACTCACGGAGGCGGTCACACTCGACGCCGGCCGCCAGGAGGTCGCACTCGTGGTCCCGGTCGGGGACGAGGAGTTCGACCGCTGGTGGCCAAGCGGCTACGGCGACCAGCCACTCTATGACCTCGCCGTCACCGTCGGCGGCATCGGCGGGCACACCCACACCGACCGCATCGGCTTCCGCGAGGTCGAGTTACACGCCGACCCCGACGACGCCGGCACCTCCTTTTACTTCGAGGTCAACGGGGAGCCGGTGTTCGCGAAGGGTGCTAACACCATCCCGACGGCCCCAATGTACGGCGACGTGAGCCGCGAGCGGTACGAACACCTGCTCCGGAGTGCCGCCGACGCCAACATGAACATGCTCCGGGTCTGGGGCGGGGGCTACTACGAGTACGAGGAGTTCTACGACCTGTGTGACGAACTCGGCCTGCTCGTCTGGCAGGACTTCATGTTCTCGTGTTCGCTCCACCCCGCGGACGACGCCTTCCTGGAGACCGTCGAGGAGGAGGTCCGCTACCAGGTCCGGCGGCTGGCCAACCACCCTTCCATCGCGCTGTGGTGTGGCAACAACGAGAACGAGGAGGCCGCCCAGAACTGGTTCGTCGACCACGACCACCACGAGGACCACCTCGCGGACTACGAGACGCTGTATCTCGACACGGTCGGGCCGGCCTGTCGCGACGAGGACCCGTCGCGGACCTTCTGGCCCGGGTCGCCCTCGAGCGGCCCCGACGAGATGGAACCGTACGTCTTCGAGAAAGGCGACATCCACTACTGGCAGGTCTGGCACGAGGGCGAACCCTTCGAGAACTACTACACGACCGACCCGCGGTTCGTCTCCGAGTTCGGCTACCAGTCGTTCCCCTCGGTCGACTCCTTGCGCACGGTGCTCGAGGAGGCCGATTTCAACCCCACCGCGCCGCTGATGGAACACCACCAGCGCAACCCCGGCGGGAACGAGACGCTTCTCAGGCGGACGGCCAGTTACTTCCGGTTCCCCTTCGATTTCGCGGACTTCGTCTACGTCACGCAGTTGCTCCAGGCCGAGGCCATGCGGACGGCCATCGAACACTGGCGCCGGCAGAAACCGACGGCCATGGGGGCGCTGTACTGGCAACTCAACGACCTCTGGCCGGTCGCGTCGTGGTCCTCGGTCGAGTACGACGGCAAGTGGAAGGCCCAGCAGTACGCGGCTCGCCGGCAGTTCGCCCCCGTGCTCGTCTCCTTTCACCCCACCTTCGAGGGCAACCAGGGCGTCGACAACGAACAGGCCAGCGACGACGGGGACGAGTTCGGCGACGTGCTCGCACAGACGCTGTGGCTCACCAGCGACGAGACCGACCCGCTCTCCGGAGAGGTCACGCTCGAACTCCTGGCCCTCGACGGCGAGGCCATCGAGGAACGGACCCTCGACGTCGACGTCGACGCCCACGAGAGCACCGCCCTCGCGACCGTCGAGCGCGACGACCTGCCCGACGGCGTCGGCCCGGGCGAGGTGATGGTCCGCGCCGCGTACGACGGCCCCGGCGAATCGTTCCCCGCGACCGCCTACTTCGAGGACTACAAGCGCCTCGCTCTGCCCGACACCGACCTGTCGGTCGAGATAGACGGCGCCGACGTCACCGTCGGGGCCGACGACGCCGCGCTGTTCGTCGAACTCGACCCCGGGACGCTGACGGGCGCGTTCTCGGACAACTACTTCGACCTCGCCCCCGGCGAGGAACGGACCGTCACCTTCGACTCCTACGAGGGGCGACGCGACGCGGTCGTCCAGACCCGCCTCGAATCCGACCTGTCGGTCCGACACCTCCGCGAGACGTACTGATCTCGCGGTCTCGCGCCACTCCGGGAGACGACCGCACGCCGCGTCGGTGGACGTACTGCCATCGCGGACCCGCTCAGAAGTGACTCTCCTCGCGGACGTTCCGTCAGGCTAAGGTAGCCGGGAGTCGACGCCCCGACCATGGCCGACGACCACGACGACCACGGACACGGCGACGAGGACCGCCCGGAGTACGACCCGTCGAACACGGACCTGCCCTCGCGGGCGCCGCCGCTCAGGAGTACCGCCCCACAGAGCGAGTACACGATGCGGGACGTCGGCGTGGGGTTGCTCGTCACGCTCGTCGGCGTCGCCGTGACGGTCGGACTCCCGCTCGCGCTGGTTTGACGGGTCAATCGGGCAGTTCCGCCGAACACCCGCCACAGAACCGGAACTCGTCGTCGTTCTTGGCGCCACAGTTCTCACAGACCACGTAGACGTCGCCGTCCTCGTAGGCGTAGCCCGACGACTCCGGCGGGAGGTGGTAGCCCAGTTCCTCCAGGCGCGTCTTCTTCGGGGCGTTCCCGAACGACTCCATCGGCGACCCCATCGACCCCGCCTTCGCCCCGCCGCGTTTCCAGTTTATCAGCTGTCCGACGATGATCAGCGCGACCCCTATCGCCATGAGGGCCGTGTCGACCCCCGAGACGGACGCGAGCGACGGTCCGGGCCCGCCCAGGAAGACCTCGACCGCGACCAGCAGAAAGAGCACGATACCCAGCAGGTAACACGCCATCCCGAGCGCCTGCCAGACGAGCGTCCGCCGGAGTGACGGTGTCATTACGCCCCTTAGTGACTTCGGACTTATCAATCCACAGTTGTCGAAGCCGGTGGAGCCGACCGGTCGGGGGCCGGTCAGTCCAGTTCGCGGCCGATGACCTCGCGGAGGTCCGCGAGTTCCGCGGCGCCGTAGGACAGTTCGGTCCCCTCCAGCGAGAGGTCCAGGCGGCCCGACCCGTCGGCACTCCCGAGGTCGTAGACCGGCGCGACCCCGTCGAAAGCCTCCCGGACGCCCCGGGGGTCGGTCGTCTCGACGACGACCCGACCGGCGCCCTCGCCGAACAGCAAGCCTTCGGGAGAGCCCTTCGCGGGGGCCTCGAGGTCCACGGTCGCGCCGGCGTTCTCGCGGACCATCTCGGCCAGCGTGACCGCGAGGCCGCCGTGGCTCGCGTCGTGGGTGGCCAGCGTCGTCTCCGCGTCGGCCACCTCCGCCAGCGTCCCGACGAACGCGTCCGGGTACGCCGGGAGCGCGGGGAACCGGTCGCTCCCGCCGAACTGCGCGAGGTACTCGGAGCCGCCCAGGCGCGCCCCGGCGTCGCCCTCGAGTGCGCGGGCCCCGACCAACAACAGGTCGCCGCCGCCGGCCAGCGACAGCCCCGGCGCGTCGTACCCCGCCTTGACCCCGACCATCGCCAGCGTCGGCGTCGGCGGGACCGGGCCGCTCTGTGAGTCGTTGTACAGCGAGACGTTCCCGCCGACGACAGGCACGTCCAGCGTCGAACACATGTCGGCCAGCCCGTCGACGATCCCCTTGAATCCGCCGTAGACTGCCGGTTTCTCGGGGTTGCCGCCGTTCAGGCAGTCGACGGCGGCGTACGGCCTCGTCCCCTTCGCGGCGACGTTGGTCGCGTTCTCCAGCGCGACCGCGCGGGCACCGTCGTAGGGGGCCGTGTCCGTCCAGTTGGGGTCGGCCCCCGCGGAGTAGGCCAGCCCCACGCCCGCCTCCCGGATAGCGAGGACGGCCGCGTCGTCGCCCGGTCGGGTCGCCGTCCGGACCCCCACCTCGTGGTCGTACTGGCGGTAGACCCACTCCTTTGAGGCGGTGTCCGGGCTGCCGACGACCGCCTCGAAGGCCTCCGCGAGGCCGACGTCCCCGGGGAGGTCGCGTTCGGGCTGGTGCGGTTCCTCGGCGGGCAGGTCGTGGTAGGGCGCGCCCTCGCCGAGGAACTCGGCGGGGGCGTCGACGACCGTCTCCCGCTCGCCGGTCTCCCGGTCGGGGAACGTACAGACGTAGTTGCCCTCCGTCAGTTCGCCGATGACAGACGAGCCGAGGTCGTACCGGTCGGCGAGTTCGCGGACCCGCTCGACGTTCCCGGGGCGGACCTCGTAGCACATCCGCTCCTGGCTCTCGGCCAGCAGTATCTCCAGGGCGTTCATGTCCGGTTCGCGCTGGTGGACCCGGTCGAGGTCGATGCGGGCGCCGAGGCCGCCGTCCGCGACCAGTTCCGAGGTGGCTCCGCCCAGTCCGGCGGCACCGAGGTCGCGGGCCGACTCGACGAGTCCCTCGTCGATGAGGGCCTCGTTGCACTCGATGAGGAGTTTCTCCGTGTAGGGGTCGCCCACCTGGACGGCCGGGCGGTCCTCGGTCTCGGCGTCCTCCGAGAGGTCCTCGCTGGCGAACGACGCCCCGCCGAGGCCGTCCCGGCCGGTGGCGTTGCCGACCAGCACCAGCTTGTTGCCCGGGCGCTGTGCCTCGCCGGTGACCAGGCGGTCGGAGTCGTCGATCAGGCCGAGACAGGAGACGTTGACCAGCGGGTTGCCCTCGTAATCGTCGTGGAAGGCCACCGACCCCGCGACGGTGGGGACGCCGATGCAGTTGCCGTAGTGGCTGATGCCCTCGACGACGCCCTCGAAGAGATAGCGGGAGTGCTCGCGGTCGAAGTCGCCGAAATAGAGTGAGTCCGCGAGCGCGATGGGGTAGGCCCCCACCGAGAGCGTGTCCCGGACGATGCCGCCGACGCCGGTCGCCGCGCCGTCGAACGGGTCGACGTACGACGGGTGGTTGTGGCTCTCGATGCCCATCGTGATGTAGGTCCCCGTGCCGTCCCCGCCGGTGGAGTCGGCGCTGCCATCGCCACCAGTGGGGTCGCCACTGCCGTCACCACCGGTGGGGTCGTCGCCGGTGGCGGACGCCCCAGCGTCGTCGGTGTAGTCGGGCAGTTCGACGACGCCGGCGTCGTCGCCGGGTCCGAGGACGACCTGGTCGCCCTCGCTGTCGAACGCCCCCAGCAGTGGCCACGAGGAGCGGTACGCGCAGTGCTCGCTCCAGAGGTTCTCGAAGAGCGCGGCCTCCGCGGGGGTGGGTTCCCGCCCCAGTTTCTCGACCACGAGTTCGTGGTCGCTGTCGGAGAGTGCCATTGCCGGACCGTCGCCCCGCGGCGGCTAAATCGCTTTCCATGCGCGGTGGGTCCTCCACTGTACTCCCGGTTGGGGTCGCGGTCGCTCTCGGCGCCGCTCCGGCAACCGTTCGAGCGTCTCCGCCAGCGGCTCTGGCGGCCCGAGGGCTCTGACGTCCATCGTCTCGCGGGGCGCACCCGCCGGTGCGCGCGTCGCCGCGACGACGCCGTCGAGGTCGATTCCCGCCGACATATCCCGCTCTTGGGTCGCGAGACCCCCGGCGGTTGTCCCGAACCCGTTCGGGACGGCCGGCCGACTCACGGGGAGCTGTCCACGTCGACCGTGTCGCCGGTCCGCGCGGACTCGTAGGCGGCCTCGGTGACAGCGGTCACCGCGAGGGCGTCGCGGGCCGTCGCCGGCGGCTCGCGGCCCTCGCGGATGCACTCGACGAACGCCGCGGGCTTTGACTCCCACTCCCAGTCGTCCGTCCCCGGGACGGTGACCGTCCCGTCCGCGTCGAGAACGGAGAGTTCGCGGCGCGACCAGCCCTCGCCCTCGACGTAGACCGCGCCCTCGTCGTCCCAGACGTGGAGGTGTTCGCGGGTCCGGGGTGTGTCCCCCGAGACGGCGAGCGAGGCGACGGCCCCCTCGGCGAACTCGACGTTCAGCGCCGCCTGTTTGTCGACGCGTTCGGCGTCGTCGTCGAAGACCATCCGTGCGTTGACGGCCACGGGCGTCAGTCCCGTGACCCACAGGACCGCGTCGACGAGGTGGCTGCCGGTGTCGTAGAGCTGTCCGCCCCCGGAGCGGTCGGGGTCGCCCCGCCAGGCGTCGCGCTGTGCCTCGATCCAGTCCTGTGTTACCTCCGCGGTGACGTAGTTCGGGCCGTCGCCCGCCTCGACCCGCTCCCGTGCGGTCGCGTAGACGGGACTGAGGTGGCGCTGGTAGCCGACCATGAGTACCCTCTCGCTCGCGTCGTCGCGCTCGACGAGGTCGCGGGCGTGGCCGACGTCCGTACACAGCGGCTTCTCACAGAGGACGTGGAGGCCCCGCTCCATCGCGGCGACGACCTGCTCGTAGTGGAGGGTGTGTGGCGTCGCGACCACGACGGCGTCGAGGTCCGCGCCCGCCAACATCGCCTCGTGGGACTCGTAGCGGTCGGCGACCGGCACGCCCAGCGCCTCCGCGGCGGCGGCCCGGTTGCCGGCGTCGACGTCCGCGACGGCGGCGACGGTGGCTCCCTCGACGTGCTCGAATCCCCGTCCGAGGTCGGTCCCCAGTCCCCCCACACCGGTGATGCCGACCCGTATCTGCTCGTCCATGGGCCTTCGCGGACCCCCGCGGGCTTAGGCTTTTGCCAGCCAGCAATCGCGACGCCACGCGGGAGCGGCCCCTGACCCCTGGCCGCGCTTGCTCAGTACGAGGCCGCGGGGCCTGTGGCTGGTGGCACGGCCTCAGCACCCACGACCACGAGCGTGCGGTCGAGCACGTCTCTTTCTCGTTGGAGTGGTTGCGGCGCCACCACGTATACCCGGCCGTCCGTTCCCAGTTGCCGGGAACGCGACCGGACGACCACCGCGGTCACTCGGTGTACAGCGAGTAGACGATGACGGCGAAACCGACTGCCGTCAGCGTACTCTCTATAACGAGTGCGATGTCGGCCACGGCGCGGTCGCCGAGGCTCCCGCTGGTCCCCGTCCGCGAACGGGTCACGGACCATTGATACCAATCGTTTGCCATACAGGCGTTATAATCGCACCGACGCTGAAGCCACGGGCCAGTCCGGGTCACCTGTTTTCGACCGGCACAGCGGGACGATAGTCGGGGCCGTCACCTCCGCCGACCGAACTCCCGCCAGTCCCGACCCGGTCGATGACCGCCGAAGCCGTATTGTCGGTCCAGTCCATAGCAGTCCCAATGGCCGACCGTCAGGGGCAGACGCTGGTCGTCGTCGCGCTCGTGCTGGTAGCGGGGTGCAACGGCGTGGCGCTGGGTAGTGACGCCGCCGACTCGCCGACGCCGACGCTGACGCCGGTGCCGGTCCCCGAGTCGGAGACGCCACCCTCCGCCCCACCGGTTGCCGGGTCGCTTCCGCCGGGCGTCAGCGAGAACGGCCTGCTGACCGTCCCGCAGTTGCTGTCGGCACACGAGGCGTTCGTCGACAACCGGAGCTACCGGTGGCGTGCCTCGTTCAGGGTCTGGGGCGACGGGACCGACGAGTACGGCCGGAACTTCACGCGCGTGGCCACCATCGGCCGGGACGCCTACCTCATCAGGCAGATCAACCAGATACCAAGGGATAACCAGTCGCTGTACGTCACCGACGGGACGGGCTACCTGCGCTCTGGGACGGGCGCGGGCGCCCGGTTCGACCGCGTCGCGGACCCCCTGTCCCACCTCCAGTACGCGTTCGCCGGGGACGCGATAGAGCGGTACCTCCGCGGGATCTCGTTCAACGTCACCGCCATCGAGCGCGACGGGGAGACGCTGTACCGCCTCCACTCCTCGCCGGGGCTGATACCGCCGGCGGTCCAGCAGAGCGAGCGCGGCGTCCACGACTACGTCGCGACCGCCTACGTCACGCCCAATGGGTTCGTCAAGACGCTCGTGGTCCGCTACGTCCGGCGCCCCCGGGGCCAGACCCAGTACGTCTCGTTCCGCTTCGACTACACCGACCTCAGCTCGACGGCGGTCGACGAGCCGGCCTGGCTCTCTGACTTCCCGAACGAGACGACGCCCGAGATCACGAACGCCACGGCGACGCCGCCCCCCGGGACCGCCACGCCCGCGACGGCGACACCCGCAAACGGGACCGCTACTTCGGGGAACGGGACCGACGCAGCGACGAGAACGCCCTAACTGCTGTGTCCGACGAGGACACAGACGAAGTGACGGAGTGGCCGTGACCGGCGCATCCGGGAACGGGGCCGACGGAGACACCGACAGGAGCGCGCCCGGAACGGACATCGGAGACGGTGCGCCCGGAACCGACCCGGTCCTGTGGCGGTTGCGGATCCGCGGGTGGGACGCGGTCCACCCTCCCCTTGGCTACCCGGCCCGGGACTGGAGTGCTACCCGGCCCGGGACTGGAGTGCTACCCGGCCCGGGACTGGAGTGCTACCCAGCCCGGGACTGGGCTACTACCCAGCCCGAGACCGGGGTGCTTTTGATAACAGTCGCCGAACCGGTGTCTGTGTACGCGGTCGAACTGCACACCCACTCGGCGGCGTCCTACGACGGCCGGGACCCGGTCGAGCGACTGCTCGCCCGCGCCCGCGAGGAGGGGCTGGACGCACTGGCGGTCACCGACCACGACGAGATCGACGCGAGTCTCCGCGCGGCGGAGATCGCCGACGAGTACGGCCTCGTCGGGATCGTCGGGGTCGAGATATCGACCGCGGCGGGGCACCTCCTCGCGCTCGACGTCTCGGAGGCCATCGAGCCCGGCCTCCCGTTCACCGAGACGATCGACCGGATCCACGACCAGGGCGGGATCGCGGTCGTCCCTCACCCGTTCCAGGAAATGCGCAACGGCGTCATCGAGAAGGTCACGACCGACGAGTTGCGGAAAGCCGACGCCATCGAGGTGTACAACTCGCGGCTGGTCACGGGCTACTCGAACCACCAGGCGCGGCGGTTCGCGACGAAACACGGCATACCGATGACGGCCGGCAGCGACGCACACGTCAGCGACATGGTCGGCCGGGCGGTGACGCTCGTCAACGCCGCCGAACCGACGGCCGCGGGGATCTGTGCGGCCATCCGCGATGGGCGGACGACACTCAGGACGCGCCGCACCCCATTCCTCGTGAGCTTCCGCCAGGCGGTCGGCAACACCCGCCGCCGTATCCGGATGTTCGTCTCGGGGCTGTTCGAATGACCGCGATGGACGACCACGTTGACGGGGCGCGACCCGCGGTCGTCCGCAGGGCCCGCGAGCGCGGCGACCCGCTCCCGGGCAGTGACTCGTTCCCGGGTGCCGGCTCGCTCCGGAGCCCCGACTCACCCCCGGACGGTGACACGGGAGCGGGTGGAGCCGGCGCCGTCCGCGGGTTCGCGGGGGTGGTCGACGGCGCGGCCCTCCGGGACGTTCTCGGTCGCCGTCCCGTCTACACCGAGGCCGACGACGCGACCGCCCGGGCGTTCGACCCCGACGAACTCTCGGACCCGGACCTGGTCCCGGCCGGGCACGCACGCACCCCGGCGGGCGAGGAGCGCGTCTGGGGGCTCCCGGACCCGGACCCGGCCGACGACGAGCGCGCGACGGTCGGGCGGGTCCGGGCCGCCGTCCGGGAGAGCATCGACGCCGTCGACGAGGTGGGGCTGGCGGTCGCCTTCTCCGGGGGCGTCGACTCGACGGCCGTCGCCGCCAGGGTTGACGCGCCGCTGTACGTCGCCGGTTTCGAGGGGAGCCACGACGTCGAGACCGCCCGCCGGGCCGCCGACGCGCTCGACCGCGACCTGCGGGTGGTTGAGCTCGCGCACGACACCATCGAGCGGGTCGTCCCCGAGATCGTGGCGGCGACCGGGCGGACCAACGCGATGGACGTCGGGATAGCGATCGGGCTGTACGCGGTCGCCGAGCGCGCCGCCAGCGACGGCTTCGACCGGCTCGCGGTGGGCCAGGGGGCCGACGAACTGTTCGGCGGGTACGCGAAGGTGGCCAACGCGCCCGCGGACTCGCGGGTCGCGGCCGACACGGTGCGGGGCGCTCGCCGCGAGGTCGTCCGGACGCTCCCGGAGCAACTGGAGCGGGACGTGCTGGCGTTACGGGGCGCGGGCGTCGAACCCGTCGCGCCGCTGCTGGACGACCGCGTGGTCGCCGCGGCGCTCCCGTTGCCCGGACCCCTCCTCGTGGCCGGGGACGGCCAGCGCAAGGTGGCGTTCCGGCGAGCGGTCGGCGAGTGGGTCCCCGACTCGGCGGCCGTCCGGGAGAAGAAAGCGGTCCAGTACGGGAGTCTCGCGGCGCGGGAACTCGACCGGCTGGCGCGACAGGCCGGCTTCAAACGACGCATGGACGACCACGTCACCAAGTACGTGGAATCGCTAGCCACCCAGTAGTGTCACGCTAGTCACACGGGAAGCTAAGAGAATCCAGGTGGTAGCTTTCATCGGCCTGCATGACAGGACCCATCCCTGGTGCCGGCGACCGTGCCATATCGAAAGAGGGGATAGCCGCCATCGGGTTCGGACTGACCGTCCTGATGATGGCCGTTTCGGGGGGTCTCCTGATGCAGACGGGCGACGACCTCAGCGAGGGGGGACCGATAGTCACGGCGTCGGCCGAACCGATCGACGCCTCGAACAGTCCGGACGGCCAGTGGGTCCGCATCACCCACGAGAGCGGGCAGACGCTGGACGTCTCGAACCTGACGCTCAACGTCTCGGTCCCCGACCACCGCAAGCGGGCGACCCTGACCGGTCTCCCGACCGACGGGATCGAGCAGTCCGACTACGAGGGCAACCACGTCTTCACGCTCGGACCGGCGGGAGTCGACGGCGTGGCCCGTGCCGACTCCGACGACACCTGGGCCGCCGCCGAAACGATCGCCGTGCGCATCGAGGACGGGCGCGTCGACCTCGTGCCCGGCGAAACCGTCAGAGTCACCATCCACCACACCGGCGAACAGCAACGCGTGTTCCGCGAACGGGTCGACGTCGTCGACTCCTGACCAGCGAACCGACGTCGTCGACCGCCGAGGGTCCGGTCGGCTCCCGCCGGCCGCGGTCGCTTCTCAGCGGGCCGAGTCTGTCACAGTCTGCGCCGGCCACCGTGGCGAGCCGGATCACTCCTCGACGGTGGCGATGGCCTGCTTGCCGATAGCGGCGACGTCGGGGTCGAAGCGGTCGGCCGCCAGGTCGGCGGCGGTGAACCACTCCCAGGCGGCGGCCGGCTGTTCGCCGGCGGCCGGCTCGACCGCCCGGTTCGGCGCGCGGGCGTAGTAGACGAAGTCGACGTGCTGGTGGCCGACGAACCCGTCGTGGACGTTCACGTCGGCGAGCTGGAGGTGCTGTGGTTGGGGGAGCGACTCGACGGTCGCCGACCCGATGTCGTCGCGGGGCGCGACCAGGTCCACGTCGAGGCCGGTCTCCTCGCGGACTTCCCGGCGGGCCGCCTCGTGGGGGAGTTCGTCGCGGTCGACGTGGCCCCCGGGCGGGAGCCACTTGCCCAGCCCGTCGTGTTCGTGCAGCGCGACCGCCCCGGACTCGACGACGTAGGTCGTCGCCGTGTAGTGTCGGGTCGTCTCCATGACCGCACCGACGGCTCCGAACGGGTAAAACGACCCGAAACGGGGCGCTCACCGAGGGGGAAGCGCAGCCAGAAGAGGAAGCGGGGCCACTGGGTTGGGAGTACGCGAACGGTCGCCGGACAGGGAGGAGGGTCGGGACCCGGGCGGCGTCAGGGCGCGGAGAACTCCTCTTCGGCTTCGAGGAGTTCGTGATATCGGTTGCGGATGGTGACCTCGGAGATGTTGGCCACCTCACTGACGGCGCTCTGGGTGACCTTTTCGTTGGCCAGCAGCGAGGCCGCGTACACCGCTGCGGCGGCGAGGCCGACCGGTGACTTGCCCGAGTGGACGCCCTGTCGTTTGGCCGTCGCCAGCAGGTCGCGGGCGCGCCGTTCGACCTCCTCGGGCAGGTCCAGGTCCGAGACGAACCGCGGGACGTAGCTCTCGGGGTCGGCCGGCTGGATCTCGAGGCCCAGTTCGCGGACGACGTACCTGTACGTGCGTGCGATCTCGTCTTTCTCGACGCGCGAGACGGCCGCGATCTCGTCGAGGCTGCGGGGCGTGTCGGCCTGCCGGGCGGCCGCGTACAGTGCCGACGTCGCGACGCCCTCGATCGAGCGACCCGGCAGGAGGTCCTCGTCCAGCGCGCGCCGGTAGATGACGCTGGCGGTCTCGCGGACGTTCTCGGGGAGGCCAAGCGCCGAGGCCATGCGGTCGATCTCTCCGAGGGCCTGCTTGAGGTTGCGCTCCTTGGAGTCGCGGGTGCGGAACCGCTCGTTCCAGGTGCGCAGGCGCTGCATCTTCTCGCGCTGGCGCGAGGACAGCGAGTTGCCGTAGGCGTCCTTGTCCTGCCAGCCGATGTTCGTCGAGAGACCCTTGTCGTGCATCATGTTCGTCGTCGGCGCGCCGACGCGGGACTTCTCGTCTTTCTCTGCGGCGTCGAAGGCCCGCCACTCGGGCCCGGGGTCGATCTCGTCTTCCTCGACGACCAGGCCACACTCCTCGCAGACCGTCTCACCGTGTTCCGCGTCCGACGCGAGGTTCCCCTCACACTCCGGACAGACTACCTCCTCGCCGTCGGACTGCTCCTCCCTAGTTTCGCGCTCACTCGTGTATCGCCTGATGGTGGTATCGGTCATTTGTTGGGGACTCTGCGGGCGGGTACCCGCCACAACCGTCTACCCACCATATCTGTTGTGAGTGAAACGACTTAAAACTTTTGGCGATAACGAAAAAATATGTTTCCGTTTTCGTAAGAAGAGTGCACAACCACGTGGGAGGTCGAAGGCGTTCCGGGGCGCCGGCGGGCGTGCTATGTTCTGGGAGTCCGGTCCCGGTCGGTCATCGAAATCCTTACCGCCGGGCCGGGCCACCGGACGAGCATGAGCGACGACAGCGAGCCAGCGGTCGACCCGGAGGCGGTCAGCCACGTCGCGGGGCTGGCGCGGGTCGACCTGGACGGCGACGAACGCGAGCGGTTCGCCGAGCAGTTCGCGGACATCCTCGCGGCCTTCGAGGCGCTCGACGAGGTCCCCGAGACCGACCAGGAGGCGCAACTCGCCAACGTGATGCGCCCCGACGAGGTCCGGGAGGGGCTGAGCCAGGCGGCGGCGCTCCGGAACGCCCCCGAGACCGAGGACGGCTTCTTCAAGGGACCGCCGGTCTCGTGACCATGAGCACGGAGTACAACGGCTACGTCACGGCCGAACGGGTCGAGGGGGCCGAGGACGGTCCCCTCGCCGGCCGGACCGTCGCAGTCAAGGACAACATCTCCACCGAGGGGGTCCGGACGACCTGCGGGTCGGCGATGCTGGCCGACTACGTGCCCCCCTATGACGCGACGGTCGTCGAGCGGCTGAAGGCGGCCGGCGCGACCATCCCCGGCAAGACCAACATGGACGAGTTCGGGATGGGGACGACCACCGAGACGTCGGCGTTCGGGGCCGTCGAGAACCCGGTCGCGCCCGGCCACGTCCCCGGCGGTTCCTCGGGCGGGTCCGCGGCGGTCGTCGCGGCCGGCGACGCCGACCTCGCGCTGGGGTCGGACACCGGCGGGTCGATCCGCTGTCCGGCCGCGTTCTGTGGCGTCGTCGGCATCAAGCCCACCTACGGTCTGGTCTCGCGGTACGGCCTGGTCGCCTACGCCAACTCCTTGGAGCAGATCGGCCCCATCGCCCCCACCGTCGAGGAGGCGGCCGAACTGCTCGAAGTCATCGCGGGCCCCGACGAGCGCGACGCCACCACCCGGGACGCGCGCGAGGAGGGTAGCGACTACGAGTACGCGGCCGCCGCCGACGGCGACATCGCGGGGATGGAGGTCGGTATCCCGACGGAACTGCTCGACGGCGCCGACGAGGCCGTCGTCGAGACGTTCTGGGACGCCATCGACGACCTGGAGGCCCGGGGTGTGACCACCCACGAGGTCGAGTTACCGAGCGTCGAACACGCCGTCGAGGCCTACTACGTCATCGCGATGTCGGAGGCCTCGTCGAACCTCGCGCGGTTCGACGGCGTCCGCTACGGCGTCTCGGGCGGGTTCGACGGCAACTGGAACGAGACGTTCGCCCGCGCCCGCGAGGAGGGGTTCGGCGACGAGGTCAAACGCCGTGTCCTCCTGGGCACCTACGCCCTCTCGGCGGGCTACCACGACAAGTACTACCAGAAAGCCCAGGACGCCCGCGCGTGGATCCAGGCGGACTTCGACGAGGCGCTGGCGGAGGCGGACGTGCTGGCGTCGCCGACGATGCCGGTTCCGCCGATGGAACTCGGCGAGAGCCTCGACGACCCGCTCACGATGTACCTGGCGGACGCGAACACGACGCCGGTCAACCTCGCGAACCTCCCCGCGATATCGGTCCCGGCCGGCGAGACGCCCGAGGGGCTCCCCGTCGGCCTCCAGTTCGTCGGCCCCGCCTTCGGCGAACACGCCGTCATCCGCGCGGGCAGCGCGCTAGCCTGAGGGGAAATTTACTCGAACTGTACTCGTACGCCTTTTATTAGCTCCCCCGGCCAAGGAATCGGTGATGCCCGAGATAACTGTCTCGGAGAACCTGTACCGCCAGATCAGAGCCGAATCGGCCGAGGAAGACGCCGAGGAGACGCTGTGGAAGATGGTCGGTACGTATCGCCGCGCGAACAACCCACAGGCCGACCCGAACTGAGGACGCGACTGTTTCTCCGCCCGGCGCGTACGACGAGCCGTCGCATCATGCACGGTCGAGCCGTCGCATCATGCACGGTCGAGCCGTCGCATCATGCACGGTCGAGCCGTCTCTTTGCCTACGACCGAGTTCCTGCGTTACGGACGACAGAACCTCCCCGCCGCGTCGGGACCTACAGCACCCGGTCGTACAGTTCGGCCAGTCGGTCGACGGAGTGTGCGACACTCGTCGACTCGCGGCGGGCGAGACACGTCTCCCGGAGGCGGTCCCGTTCGGCGAGGGTCCGCGCGATCACGTCGCGGAACGCGGCCACGTCGCCGGGCGGGGCCTTGTAGCCGGTCTCGCCCTGGTCGATGGTGTCGGCCAGCGCCGCGCTGGCGACGCCGGCGACGGGCGTCCCGCAGGCGTTGGCCTCCAGCGCGACGATGCCCTGTGTCTCGACCGGGCTCGGGAAGGCGAACACGTCCAGCGCCGAGTAAAACGCCGGGAGGTCGGCCCGGTCGAGAAAGCCCAGGAACCGCGCGTCGACGTCGGCCGCGGCGGCGGTCTCCTCTAAGTGCTCGCGGGCCGGCCCGTCGCCGCCGAACACGAGCGTCACGTCCAGGTCTTCGGCGGCCGCGACGACGTCGTCGAGGCTCTTCTCGAATCCGTGACGGCCGGTGTAGCCGACGAGGGGCCCACCGGGGAGGTCGAACCGTTCGCGGCAGCGGTCGGTCTCAACCGGCCGGAAGAACTCCACGTCGACGCCGTTGTGGATGACGTCGACGGGCGTGTCGGTCCCGACGACGTCCCGGACGTGGTCGGCGGTCCGCTCGCTGGGCGCGACCACCAGGTCCGTCCGGTCGAGGAAGCGCCGCTCGTAGCCCTCGGCGCCGCGTTCGACCGCGCGCTCGATGACCGGCGAGGAGGCCAGGTAGGTAGCGTACTCGCCCGTGGGCGTGTGATAGGAGGCGACGACCGGGAGGGCACGCTTGCGCGCCAGTCGCAGTCCCGCGAGCCCCAGTCCGAACGGCGTGTGCGCGTGGACGAGGTTCGCGCTCCCGACAGCGTCGGGGACGCCCGGGAGGCTGACGCGGTACCCCTCGTAGAAGGGAAACGGGAGGCTCCCGACGGGGTACTCGCCGGGGTCCGGCTCGTAGTCGCTGTCGGGGTAGACCACGTCCATGCGGCCGCCGCGGCGCTCCCACTGCTCGCGCCAGGCCCTGACGGTGTACGTTACGCCGTTGACCGTCGGCAGGTACGAATCCGTGAACGCGGCCACCCTGGGCAGGCCCATTGCCCCGAGGTTTGACCAGCGGCGGTTAAGTCGTTGCCGTCTCGGCGCCGCGGAGGGCAAAGTATACCACGCGCTCGGCGGCAGGATCCGGTAGATGGACACGGCGACCATCGCGCGCGAGCGGATCGAACGCCTGCGCGAACTCGCTCGCGAGGCGACCGTCGCGGGTCGGCCCGACCGGAGCCGCCGGTACGTCCGCCGCGCGCGCCGCATCGCCGAACGCAACCGCCTGTCGCTGCCCGTCGAGTTCACCCGTTTCACCTGTGACCGCTGTGACGTCTACCTCCGGCCCGGCGACAACGCCCGCGTCCGACTCCAGGACGGCCACGTCGTCGTCACCTGTGACTGTGGCCAGCAAGCGCGCTACCCCTACGAGTGACCCCGGGGGCGTCCGGGCTGGGCGCGGGTCGGGACCGACCGCGCGGTGGTCTCGGCGTTCCGGGTGTCGTAAGTTTTGAACGGCTCCCGGTCGAATGAGAGATATCATGGACCAGGCGTCCCGAAAACAGCGGATTCACGACCTCGACGTAACGGTGTGGGTAGGCAAGAACGGTCTCGACCCGGTGGTCGGGGAGCTGGAGACCCAGCTCGACGAGGCAGAGTTCGTGAAGGCGAAGTTCCTGCGCGCGGCCCGTGGCGGGTCGACGACCGAGGACCTCGCGGCCGAGCTGGCCGAGCGCGCCGGCGCCGATCTGGTGCGAACGCGGGGCCACACGGCGGTGTTCGAACGATGAGCGGGGCGCTGGGCGGGCTGGTACCGTTGCAGACCGACGTGGCGCCGTCGGGTGCTATCGCGAAACTGCTGGCCGAGAATCTGGGCCTGTCGACGCAACTGGCGAACTCCATCGGCTCGGTAATGACGTTCCTGCTGGTGTTCGTCGCGGTCTATGTCCTGGGACGTCTGATAATCGTGCCGCTCGTGAGCCGGGTGCTGGCCGCTCGCGACCTCGACAAGCACGCCCGCAACCCCCTGGAGAAGGTGACCAGCATCGTCGTCGTCTTCGTCGCGGTCGGCGCGGCGTTCGCGCTCGCGGGCTACGGGAACATCCTCACGGCGCTGGCGACGGTCGGGGCCGCCGCGACGCTGGCCATCGGCTTCGCCATGCAGGACGTCTTCAAGAACTTCGTCGCCGGGGTCTTCATCTTCACGGACGAGCCGTTCCGGGTCGGCGACTGGATCGAGTGGGAGGACAACGCCGGCATCGTCGAGGACATCAGCCTCCGTGTCTCGCGGGTCCGCACGTTCGACAACGAACTGCTGACCGTCCCGAACTCCAATTTGACCGACGGCGTCATCAAAAACCCCGTCGCGAAAGGCCAGCTCCGCCTGAAGTTCGTCTTCGGCATCGGCTACGACGACGACATCGACAAAGCGACCGAGATCATCGTCGAGGAGGCCGAGGCTCACGAGGGGATCATGGAAGACCCCGCTCCGACCGTCCGGCTGGTCGAACTGGGCGACTCCTCGGTCGGCCTCCAGTCGCGCATCTGGATCGAGGACCCGAGCCGCGCCGACTTCGTGAAGACCCGCGGCGAGTACGTCCAGGCCGTCAAACAGCGGTTCGACGAGGAAGGTATCAACATCCCCTACCCGAACCGCACCATCGGCGGCGGCCTCGAACTCGCCAACGTCGAGGGGCTGGCGGAACCGGCCGACGACTGAAGACGGTATCGACCGCGCCCTCCCGTACCCGTCCGGGTTTCCTCGCTGTGGCGGCGCCGGGACGGGGTGGCCACCCCCGGGTCCGGTCCCGGTCAGCCACGCCACCGGAGGGGTCCGCCTGTCGCCGCCGTGGCGAGACAGACGGCCATCGAGCGGCCGGTCCGTTTAGTCGTGGGTCCGGTCGACGACTCCGACCGCGGCCGGGTCGAGTTCACAGAACGCGCTCGGGCGCGTGACGTTGTCCGGGTCCAGGTCGGTCACGGTGAACGTCGTGTCCACGACGTCGGTGTCGTCAAGCGTGCTCGAGTCCCACGTGTACCGCTCGTAGTGGTCGACGTACCTGATGACGCCGCGCCGGTCGACGTAGACCGTCGACTCGATCTCGAGCAGGTACTTCCTGTCGACGAACGTGTACGTGAACACCGTCGTGTTCAGAACGTGCACGTCCATACCGCGCCAGGTCTTCGTGCCCACCACCCTGTAGGGGTAGGACCCGATCACGCCCTCCAGCCAGTCCTCGCCGGTCAGCGATGCGACGTACTTCGAGTCACGGAGCGCGGACTCGTGGTACCGCCCCCGGACGAGCGTCGTGCCCTCCGAGCTGTTGTACAGTTCGTACAGCCGTCCGCCGACGGCGTAGGCCGTGACGGTCGCGTCCTCGGAGCCACCGCTCTCGTAGGCGAAGGTAGTGTGGTTGCGCAGCGACCAGACGCGCCGGTCCGTCCCGGCGCGCAACTGGTAGTCGTATCGAGGGAGGATCCGCTCGTGGCGCTCGACGAGTTCTGACCCTTGGATGGTCCCGTTGATCGCCCACGTCTGCCGGCCGTCCGCGGTCGCAGTCGGGGTGGTCACCTGCGCGGCCGGGCGCGGTGCGACGCACTCGCCCTCGTCGAGAGCCCGGGTCGGCGTCGGCTCCGCGCTCGGGACCGGGGCGGGCGTCAGCGTCTCCGCCGGCTGGCTATCCCCCGTCACGCCGCCCAGGCCGTTGCAGCCGCTCACTACCAGGAGAAACGCCACGACCACGTGGGCTCTCTGCACGCACGTCTCTCGTGGAGTGAGACGTAAATACTTCTCCCAGACTCCCCGGCCGCTGGCGCCACCACAGCGGACTATTCGAGACTGAGCGGTCGCTCGGAGGAGTTGAAACGGACGCCCGGGATTGCCCGGCCTTTCGGGCGCGGGGAATCCCGTTTGCCTCCTCCACCCCGCGACCCTGTGAGCGACGGGTGTCCAGGGGTCCGCTGCTCACTTCCGTGCCTGACGGAGTGCCCCCGGTCAACCACGGGTCCGCCTCCCTTCAGAGACGACCCCGTGGACCGCCGTCCCCGCAGGACGAGGCTTCCACGTTGGCTCACGGGGCCCACGTCCGGCAGTCCGGACGCCCCCGGGATTCGGTCCCCGCTGAAGGCCATAGGGCGGGTGACGAGCAGGGCCTAGCTGCCCGACCTAGTCCACTCGGGACGTACCGCCGTCCCCCATAAGGGCCTTTCGGACGGCGCCCCTGCTTTGCCCCACGTGACGTGGCTTCAGAGCAGTCCGAGCGTCCGCGCCCACCACCCGCTCGCCAGCGGGACGACCGCAGCCACCGTGGTCGTCGCCCACCGGTGGTGTTCGATGACCGCCGGTGCGTCCATGTCCACCACCACGGCTCTCGGCACCGTCACGGCCCAGACCGCGACCACGACGACCAGAAAGACCCCCAGCGAGAGCGCGATCCCGGCGGCCAGTACGGGGTCGGTCCGCTCCTGGCTGCCCGCCGCGAGGACGATCACGGCCACCAGCGCCAGAAGACCGCCGAACAGCGGGTTCACCACGCTTGCCCCGTAGTAGAGACTGGTGGCCGTCCCCGGCGAGGTCCGAACGAGGAGGTACGGGACTGCGAGCGACGTTGCGACGAGCCCACAGCCGACGATACCGACGAGTGGCGCGAGCCGGGTCCGCTCCATGTCCGACGCTCGGGGCGGTCGCGTGATAATTCCCGTGTTTCACCGTCGAGGGCTCGACAGAAGCGAAACGGAGTTACCCCAGCGTGTCCAGGCACGACTATGCCCTTCGGAGACACCGCGAAGAAGGTCCAGCGCGTCACCGACCTGGCCGAACAGCTCTACAAGAAGGTCAACTACCTCGTCGAACAGCTCGGGGAACTCCGCGAGCGCGTCGAGAGCACCAGCGACCAGATCGAAGCGATGGACCGCGAACTCGCAGAACAGCGGGCTCTCGTCGAAGCCCTCGCGGCCGAACAGGGCATCGACGTCGACGAGGTAATCGCACGAGCTGAGGCGGACCACGGGAGCGTCGACGAGTCCCCCGACGAGAACACCGAGGCCGCCGCGGGCGAAACCGACGGCGGCGGACCGGACGACACTGGCGCGCCGGACGACACCGGCGGCGACGGGGGCGCCGACGGCAATGACGGGGGCGCCGACGGCGGAACCGACGCGACCGCGGGCGACGGCGACCGTGACTCGCCGGACTCCGGGGACTGAAGCCAGAGACCGCGTGGACCCCCGGGACCGCCGGCGAGGCTTCACTCCCGCTACGGGCAGACCGCGGTGTCGCCATCCCCTGCTGTGGTACCGTCCTCGGGCAGACCGGACCGCCGACGTGGTGCCAGAACTGCGGCGTCGACCGGGACCGGGCCGCGGTTTCGGCCTGGACCGGAGGTCGGCGTCGATTCCGGCGGTCTCTCAGCCCATCAGTCGCTGGTGTTCGACTTTCAGGCATCGGTCCTGGACGAACAGCCGGCCGCTGTCCTCGACGCGTTCGCCGGCCTCGTCGTCTCTGATGCCCAGCTGGAGCCAGACGGCACGGACGTCGTCCCGCTCCAGCACCTCGTCCACGATCCCTGCGACCTCCTCGCTCGGGCGGAACACGTCCACAATGTCGACCTCCTCGGTGACGTCCGCGAGTGTGTCGTAGGCGTCCCGGCCCAGAATCTCTCCGGCGAACGGGTTGACCGGGATCACGTCGTACCCGTGGTCGGCCATATAGTGAGGGATGCTGTGGGCTGCCTCTCCCGGCGTCCTCGAACAGCCGACGACGGCGATCGTCTCGTACTCGAGGATCTCCAGGAGGCGATCGTCGGAGTCGACGGGCATACCCAAACGAAGGGGTGAGCCGGGCAAAAGCCTGCCGCCCTCCCGCCGTCCTGGCCCGACGCCTTCGGTCACTGACCCGGCTGCTCCTCGGCGTCCGGGAGCGTGCTGGTGACCTCGCCGTCCTCGGCGACCTCGATGACTCCGTCGTACAGTTGCTTGAGCGTGTTCAGCGTCTCCTCCTCGTGGGCGGTCGACTCGATGACGTGAACTCCGAGCGCGTCGGCGTTCTCGATACGACTCGCGAACACGTGCATGAACCGGAACACCGTCTGGACGTCCGAGTACATCAACAGCGTGGTCAGCGAGTCCACCATCACCCGGACGTCGTCGATGCCGCGGTCGATGCGGAACTCCTCGACGAACTCCGAGAAGTCGATACCGATCCCCGTCATGTCCTCCGGCGAGGAAGCGTACTTGACGACGTCGGTATCCCGCGCGGACCGACCCTGGTGTTTCGTGACGCAGTCGACGATCCCGATGTCGACGGTCTCCGGGTCCGAGACGAGCTGCTCGTAATCCCCGAGTACGCGGTCGGCACTGTCCCGCGTCGTGACGACGATCGCACCCTCTCCCCGGTCGGAGCCGTGCGCGAGTATCCTCATCGCCAGCCGTCGCTTGCCGGTCAGTGGCGGCCCGGAGACGAGCACGTTCGTACCGGCAGCGAGCGCCACGCCGTCGAAATCTTGTCCCAGGTCGTACATTCGGTGTGTCATCGCGTGGAGGTCGTCCCGCGTCTGATACCTGCCACTATAAATTGGATGCAGTTAAAATCTTTTTATATTATCCATCACGCACAAACAAAAGTTTGCCGGGGACGGTGGCATATCTCGGTAGTTTTTATGACTCGGTCGGGGTTTCCCCGCGGCGACGCCGGATCGGGGGGTTTAAACGCGAACGCGGGCTTACCACCGGATGCGGGGCGCTTAGCTCAGTCTGGACAGAGTGCTTGGCTTCGGACCAAGTTGTCGCGGGTTCAAATCCTGCAGCGCCCATCCATCGACGGTTCGTTTTGTTGCCGGCCACACCGACGCCCTACTGCGGTTTTCGCCCGGACGGTTAGAGTTCATACCTTCGGAACACGCACCCCGTCGCCTTCGTGCCTTCATGTATTGCTGGTTCCGAACGCACCTAGTTCTTTCGGTGCTCGCGGACGTTGTGCGCGTTAGAGCGTACTCGGTGCTCAGTTGCCGGTGGATTTTCAGCAAGACAAAACGGGGGTTAGGGCCCCCCGAACTACTCGAACTGTTCTATCCGACGACCTGCCGAATCGACGATGTAGCCGATGAAGATGGTATTCGTCTTCTGTGCTGCATGCCGGCGGAAGGTTTCATGCTGGCCCTGATGTGCGTTCGCGTCCGTCTCGATCTCGATGACCCGTCGGCTTCCTCGCTTGGTAGCCAGCACATCCGGACGCCGACCCGCTATCGTAGGCGGTTGAGGCCATCCACTCACCTCCGCTCGGACGTTCCATCCTTCTTTGTCGTGTTCACGGACCGTTCGTTTGACTCCCTGCTGATGGGCTTTCGACACCATCGTTACCACTCCTCCTCGGCTTCGTAGAGTTCGACCGCCTGCTCAGTGAGACGGTAGTGCTTCGGCGGGTTGATAAACCGAATCTCACCGTAGTCATCCCGAGTTTCGACCTCCTCGGCTTCGTCCTTACTGATTTAACGGTCTATCCCGATGCCGTCTGCCTATTCAACACAGCAGTTCAGTCCGCCCTCTCCTTTCCGCCACAGCCGGTGCTGATGGATGTCACGTCTACTGAGGTCGTTCATGTTGTCGATATCGTTCTCCGAGAACCACTCCACGAAGAAGTTCGTCCGGTACTCGTGACTCTTGACTGTGACTTCGCTGCATTAATTCGCCTTGTGGTCGAGGTACAGTTCCTGCGCGGTGCGCGGTTCGATGGGTTCGAGGTCGTGCGGATCGTCCGTTGACATCGATGGATCTCCCAGAACCTCGAGCGGAGAAAACCGCCCGATTGCGACCGGATCGTCAGTAGCGTTCAGCGCGAGAACCATTTCCGAGCGGGCCCAGCGTGGCGGTAGGCTCCCGTCGAGGAGCGACCCACCCGGGCCGTCCAGGTTCAGACCCGACTCGGAGAAGCTTCGGACCCGAGCGACACGGAGCGTTCCGGAGGGCCCGGTTCCGCCGTTGTCGTCCACGATGTCGAACCCGCACCTGTTGAGGGAAAGACAGGTTGAGTTCCGGGCAGGTGGCCACACCACGCGGTCCGGGGAGAGAAAGACCGAAAGGCCCTGGTTTCGTTGCTCGTTCTATGGGAACAGACGACATCGTACGCATCGAGGAGGTCATGTCGACGCCGCTGGAGACGATTTCGGCGGACGCGACAGTCAGAGAGGCGGCCAAACGGATGCGCTCGAAGGAGATCAACGGACTCTTCGTCCCGGGGTCGTCGGCGGGGATCGTCACGACTACGGACGTGGTCGCGGCCGTCGCCGACGACGTGGACCTCTCGTCGGCGACAGTGGGCGACGTGATGACGTCGCCGGTCGAGCGGGTCACCACCTCGCTGGAACTGAGCGAGGCTGCCGCGATGATGACCAACTACGGCATCAAACACCTCCCGGTCATCGATAGCCACGGCGACTACGTCGGGATGGTCTCCTCGACGGACATCACGACCGAACTCGCCTGAACGGGCCGGAGTGCGGTCCGACACCAGGGCCGGCGACGTCCCGACGGTCCTACCGCCGGACGCGCAAGAGCCCGGCTCCCGGGACGAGGACGAAGGCCCCGGCGACGAACGGCGACCAGTAGACCGCGACGTGGGCGGTCGCCGCCAGCGGCGGGCCCGGGAACGTGAATCAAGTAGCTGTCCGCGCGCCGGTTCTCTTCGGCCAGTCGGCCGAACGCATCCTGCCGGCTCAGGCGGTGACCTTCCAGGTCGTCGACGAGGAGTAGCCCCACTTCTCGACGGTGATACCCACGTCGTGTTCCTGGAGGGCGGTCATGTTCGTCCCGACCTCCTTGGCCGAGAGGTCGAGTTCGTCGCCGACGAGCCGGGATTTGAAGTAGGTCTGCTCCCCGGCGCGGTCGCTGAGGAAAGCGAGGATCCGCCGCTGTTTCTCCGAGAGGACCGACTCGACCGCGTCGGCTGACTCGCCCGCGTCCGTGCCCGCACTGGCGCTCGCCGAAGTCGCGCTCATGTCTCCCCGTTCGGTAGACACACCTATAGCGGGTTTGGTACGGTCGGTAAACACGCCGCACTCGTGCGATCGGCGCCGTTCGACGTGGCGTTCGGTCCCGGTAGCGCCGCCGCTGGGTGGCCGTGTTGGTGCTGTCGGTAAACTGGTCGAGAGGCCCCCGCGGGTCAGACCTCTTCCTCGATGATCTCGCCCACCGCGAAGTTGGACTTGACCTCGGTGACCTCGACTTTGACGCGTTCGCCGACCTCGGCGCCCGGAACGATGATGACGTACCCGCGCTCGACGCGCGCGATGCCGTCGCCCTGCTTGCCGATGTCCTCGATCTCGACGTACCGGATCTCGCCCGCCTCGACCGGTGGCTGGGGCTCGGACGGGACGTTGTCCTCGTCGGTCCCCTCTGCCGTCTCGCCGTTCGAGTCGATGAGCGCCACGCGGTAGGTCTCGCCCGGGGCAACCGAGCCAGTGTCGACCTCGCGCCGTGGCACTTCGACGACGCACCTATCTCCGTCGTCTGATACTTCCGCACTGAACAGACACAGTAACTTATCCGAGATCTCCAATGTGTAGACCTCCGGGCGGCAAATAGGTGGCCTCTGTTATAGTAGTTCGGTCGCTCCGTCGGGTCGTGTTAAGTTAGAGGATGAGGCGTTCGATTTCAGAGTGTCTATGGCCAAAACCGAACGCCTCGACAGTGATATCGCGTGGATAGACTTGTCGTTTGTGGAG
>PXRP01000054.1 GCA_003021655.1 Halobacteriales archaeon QS_4_69_31 | reverse complement strand
TCATTCTCAAACTGTTTCAGTCACGTCGATCCGGCAACCGCCGACGACTGGCTCAGATCCTTCGCATTCGCATGGAACCAGCTTATCTGAACACTACCAGAAGGCGGGGCCGGTTCCGGGACGGGACTCCCGAACCGGAAGGGGGAGTCACCGTTCGATAATAAATAAAATTTCTTTTTGTTCTCGTATTTTCCTGGAATATCGATATAATATCCGGTCGCGCGGGGATTCCATCAGTCCCAACAGTTCCTTGAATCGCGAAGATGACGTATCGTACCGTCTATTCCCCAATTCGACGATTTCTGCGCCTGATAGCGCGATATTATGGGCCGGGGGTGGAGTCTCGACCGCGTCGGTGACCGACCTCGACAGACCGCGGTACCTCGGGCAACGAAGCCCCGGACAGGCGTTCAGAGTCGCATATTCGACCGATCGAACCACGGTTCAGTCCGATCCGGCACCCTCGCTCCGCCGAGACTCCCGGTTCGTCGTCGGCGGTGGGTACTCCGCGAATAGACATAATTCAGTTATACATTAAATTCCGATAGTAATGGGGAGCGTCCGTAGTCGGTCGCGTGTCACTCGTGGCCCGCGGGGAGCGACCGTCGGGTCGGCGACGAGCGGGAGAGTTATGTCGGGTGCCCGCGTGGCTCCGGGGAGATGGCAGACGAGGTCAGTCCGGGGACGGTCGCGCGGGCGGTGGCGCGGGTGGTTTACGGCGACCTCGTGACGGTGGTCGTGACGAGCCTGCTGTTCACGCTGGCGGCGTTGCCGGTCGTCACGCTGGGGGCGGCGCTGCTGGCGCTGGTCGAGACCTGGACCACGGTGGTCACCCGCCGGGACACGGGCGCGCCACCCGCCGAGCGTGGGCGCGCGGAACTGTTCCTCGGGGCGGTACGGCGAAACGTCCGCGCGGGACTGCCCTACACGCTCGTGCTCTCTTTCGTCGGCGGGCTGACCGGCTTCTACTACGTCGTCGGCACGGCCAGAGGGTCGGGACTGTTCCTGCTCGCGGCGCTGGTGGGGCTGTACGGGGTCGTGGTCGTGCTGGCGTGGTCGCTCCGGGCGGCGTCGGTCCGCGCGCGGTCGGAGCGGCCGCTGGGCGTTCGCGGGGCCGTGACCGTGGCGGGCGAGACGTTCCTCGACCGGCCCTCGTTCGCGGTGCTCGTGGCTGTCGCGCTCGCGGGCGTGCTCGTTATCGGTGCCGTCGTCCGGGTGGTCGTCCCGCTGGTCGTGCCCGCAGTGCTCGCGGTCGTCGAGGTGGTCGCCTTCGAGGAACTCGGGGGCGACGGCGCCGCCGCCGTCCGGGCGACCTACCGGTGACTCAGCCCTTCATGCCGCTGAGGGTCATCCCCCGGATGAAGTACTTCTGTGCGGACATGAACACGACCAAGACCGGGAGGACGATGACCGTCGCGGCGGCCATCACGAGTCCCCACTCGGTGAAATACTGGTTGCGAACGGCGAACAGCGCGACCGGCAGCGTGTACATCGACTCGTCGCTGGCGATGATCAGCGGCCACTCGAAGTTCTTCCAGGTCGTCACGAAGGTGTAGATGCCGAGCGTCGCCAGCGCGGGCTTGGCGAGAGGCAGGTACACCTTGTAAAACGTCTGGAGTTCGTTGCAGCCGTCGATCTTGGCCGCGTCGCCCAGCGACGAGGGCAGCGACTTGAACTGCTGGCGCAACAGGAAGATGCCCAGCGGGTTCGCGATGAGCGGCGCGATGAGCCCCTGGTAGGTGTTGACCCACCCGAGTTCCGAGAGCAGGATGAACACGGGGATCAGGGTGACCATCGAGGGGACCATGATAGTGGCCACGAACAGCAAGAAGAGCTTCTCGCGGCCGACGAACTCGACTTTCGCCAGCGCGTAGCCCGCCAGCGAGTCGAACGTGAGGTTGAACAGCGTGACGCTCCCGGCGAAGACGATGGTGTTGAAAAACCACCGCCCGACGGGCTGGGTCGCGAACAGATCCTCGAAGTTCGCGAACGTCGTCTCGGCGGGTATCAGCGACGACCCGGCGCCGGTCGGGTTCGCCGAGACGGCCGTCAGCAGCATCCACCAGAACGGGAGCGACCACAGCAGCGCCCCGATGCCGACGCCGCCGTACAGCAGCGCCGTCTTCGACCAGTAGGCCGGGCCGGACCGCTCGTAGCCGGGGTAGTCGTAGTTCGACGGCGGCATCAGTACTCCACCTCCTGTTGTTGCTGGATGCGGTAGCGGTAGTAGCTGAACACGAACACGACCGCGAAGAGCAGGAACGCCATCGACGCGGCGCGGCCGAAACTGCTCTCGACGAACGCCGTCTCGTAGATGAGCACAACGATGGTCGTGGTGGCGCGGGCGGGCCCGCCCTCCGCGAACGCCAGCGCGATACCGAAGACCTGGAAGGTGCCGATGATCGCGAGCACCGTCACGAAAAAGTGGGTGTTGCGCAGGTTCGGCCAGGTGACGTGGCGCACCCGCTGCCAGCCGTCGGCCCCGTCGATGCGGGCGGCCTCGTACAGTTCCTCGGGGATGTTCTGGAGACCGGCGAGGTAGAGTATCATGTTGAAGCCGATACCGCCCCACAGGCCGATCAGCATCAGCGCGGCCAGCGCGGTGTCGGGGCTGCTCGCCCAGGGATAGGCCAGCCCGAGCGGCCGCAGGAGTTCGTTGAGGACGCCGTTTTTCGCCATCACCCACCGCCAGATGACGCCGCTGGCGGCCGCCGACAGCATCACCGGCATGAAATAGGCCGCGCGGAAGACCTTCTTGCCGCGGATGCGCGTGTCGAGCGCCAGCGCGACGAGGAAGCCGCCGACGATCTGGACGGGGACGACCACGGCCGTGTACGCGACCGTGTTGCGCACCGCGAACCACCAGAGGTTGTACGAGGGACTCCGTATCGACCCCCAGTCGTTCTCCCAGGGTAGGGGCATCAGCGTGTCGAGGTAGTTCGCGACCGGCAACCGGACCCCGAAGACCTCCGTCCAGGCCGGTTCGCCCGTCCCGAGAAAGAGGTTCCACTCCTGGAAGGAGAGCACGAACGCGTAGGCGATCGGCCCCAGCAGGAACAGGCTGAACACCACCACGTTCGGCAGGACCAGGAGGTAGCCCACGAGGTTGTTCTCGGTCGTCGGCCGGTCCGCGAGCGCCGCCAGCCGCGACCGGGCGGAGCCGACGGCGCCCACGACCCGCGACCCGATCCCGCCGTCGAACGTGCTCATCCGGTCTCACCGCCGTCGGTTTCGGCGCGGTCGTCGGTCCCGCGGGCGCCGACGACGCCGGGCGGTCTCTGCTCGTCGCGGGTGCGGTTGAACAGCGCCTCGCCGGTCGTCCCGTCGAACGCGTGGACGCGGTCGGCTCCGAGGGTGGCACGCACCCGGTCGCCCTTGCGGACGCGCTGGTTCCCGCCGACGGTCGCGACCACCTCGCCCATCTCGTGGTCGAGGTGGAGGACGTTCTCGTTGCCCATCGGCTCGACGACCAGCGTCTCGAACTCGACGGTGCGCGGTCCGGTCTCGTCCGTGAGGACGATGTCCTCCGGGCGGACGCCGAGCCTGACGGTCTCGCCGGTGAGCCCGGCCTCGACGGCCTCGCGCTGGTCGTCGGCCAGGGGGAACTCGAACCCCGGCAGCTGTATCGCCTCCCCGTCGAAGGTGCCTTCGACGATGTTCATCGATGGCGACCCGACGAACGTGGCGACGAACTCGTTTGTCGGCTCGTAGTAGGTCTCCATGGGCGTCCCGACCTGCTGGAGGCGCCCCCCGTCGAGGACGGCGATGCGGTCGCCCATCGTCATCGCCTCGGTCTGGTCGTGGGTGACATACACCGTCGTCGCCCCGAGCTGGTCGTGCAGCGCCTGGAGTTCCGTCCGCATCTCGGCCCGGAGCTTCGCGTCCAGGTTCGAGAGGGGCTCGTCCATCAGGAAGACGGCGGGGTCGCGGACGATAGCCCGGCCCAGCGCGACCCGCTGTTGCTGGCCGCCCGACAGCGCCGCCGGCCGCCGGTCGAGCAACTCGGTGATGTCGAGCAACTCGGCGGCGTCCGCGACGCGCTCGGTGATCTCGGCGTCGGGAAGGTCCGTCGTCATCTCCAGGCCGAACCGCATGTTCCCCCGGACGGTCTTCTGGGGGTAGAGCGCGTAGCTCTGGAACACCATCGCGATGTCGCGGTCCTTCGGTTTGACGTCGGTGACGTCGCGGTCGCCAATGTGGACCGCGCCCGCCGAGACCGCCTCCAGGCCGGCGATGGTGCGCAGCGTGGTCGACTTGCCACACCCAGACGGGCCGACCAACACGAGAAACTCCCCGTCCCTGACGGTCAGCGAGAGGTCGTCGACGGCGAGCACCTCGCCGTCGTCACCCGCGAACCGCTTGGTCACCCCGTCGAGCGTCGTTTCGGCCATCGTCTACAGCTCTTGGTTGATCTGGCGCTGGGCGTCCTCGAGGGCCGTGGCCGGGTCCTTGTCGCCGGTGAGCACCGCCTCGGCCTCGGTCATGATGCTGTCGAGGATCGTCGGGGTCTTGGGGCCGAACACGAGCGGCCGGCCGACCGAACCGAGGTCACCGAGGCCATCCAAGAGCGGCCGGTCGTCGTAGAAGTCACGCTCCAGCAGGGACTGCCGGGAGGGCAACGCGGTGCCGGTGCTCGCCCAGTCCCACATCCCCTCCTCGTTGGTGAGGGCCTTGACCAGTCCCGCGGCCGCGTCGGGCGCGTCGGTGTTGGCCGAGGCCGACCACGACGTCGTGAACACGACCGTCGCTTCCTCGCCGCCCTCGGGGACGGGCATCCCGACCTCGAGCGCGTCGTAGACCTCGGAGTAGTCCCCTTCGAGCGTGGAGATGACCCACGCGCCGGTCATGGCCATGGTGGTGGTGCCCTCGCCCAGCGCCGGGGCGGCCCACGTGGCCTCGATGTCCTGCTCGTAGATCCCCGCGAGGTCGTCCTCGACGAGGCCGTTGAGGAACTCCAGGGCCTCGATGGCCTCCTGGGAGCCGATGACCGCCTCGGTGCCGTCCTCGTTGAGCACGTCGCCGCCGTTCTGCCAGACCAGTTGCATCAGGGTGTTGCGCGGCTGGCTGCCGACGGCCATCGGGTACTCGACGTCGGTCTCGCTTTTGACCATCTCCAGGGCCGTCCGCATGTCGCTCCAGGTCTCCGGGTCGGGAGCGCCGGCCTGGTCGAGGTGGGCCGTGTCGTACATCAGCCCCACCGGCGTGAAGTCCTTCGGGATGCCGTAGATGGTTCCCTCGTAGGTGAACGGCTCCAGGAGGTTGTCGAGGATGTCGTCGAGGTTGAACGCGTCGTCGCCCCTGACGTAGTCGTCCAGCGCCAGGAGGGCGCCGTTGCGCATGAAGGTGGGCGCGTCGTCCGCAATGAGGTAGAACACGTCGGGCTCCTCGTCGCCGGCGAACTGGGTCTGGAGGGTCTGGGAGTACTCGCCGAACGGCGTGTTCTGGTACTCGATCCGGACGCTGTCGTTCGACGAATCGTACTCGTCGAGGATACCGGTGACGATCTCCTGTTCGGTCTCGCCACCCCAGCTGGCGACCGACAGCGTCGTCGCGTCCCCGTCCATACCGCCGTCAGTGTCGGTGCCCATGCCGCCGTCACCGTCACTACCTCCGTCACCGTCACTGCTGCCGTCACCGTCACTGCCGCCGTCACCGTCACTGCCGCCGTCACCGTCACCGCCGCCGTCACTACCGTCATCAGTGCCGCTGTCGCTGCCGCCGCCACAGCCCGCGGTAAAGACCAGGCTCGAGACGGCGCCGCTGTACAGCAGCCGTCGGCGCGTCAGTCGGTCGCGGTCGGTCCCGTCGTCGGTGGAATCGTTCCGTGTCATGGTTGTGGGTTCTCGGTGTCTGTCTGCCGGCCGGGGCTGGCGACGGTCCGTGCGGCTCACCACCCTGCGACGTCGTCGGGCCGTCAGATCCGCGTCGTCGGGCCGCCGGTCCCGCGTCGCCGGCACCGCCGTGACCACGCCCGGCCACTCTGTGACTATCCGGTATCTCCACGTTCGAAATCCGCACCACTTATACTTTGTGGTGAAATGATGAACGTTCCCGCCGTGTGGCGGCCGAGTCCCCACGACCTTTAAGACGGTCGAGGGTTTGAGTGGAGGTGTGACCCGGATAGCGTTCATCGGAGCGGGGAGTACCGTCTTCGCCCGGACGCTCGTCGGCGACGTGCTCTCGTTTGAGGCGCTGGCCGATAGCGAACTCGCGCTGATGGATATCGACGGCGGCCGGCTCGAACAGACGCGGCGAGTGACCCGTGCCATGGTCGACAACGAGGGCCTGGACGCGACGGTCGAGGCGACCACCGACCGGCGGGCGGCCCTCGACGGGGCCGACTACGTGGTCAACATGGTCAACGTCGGGGGGCGGGAACCGTTCGAGAACGAGATCAGGATCCCCGAGGAGTACGGCATCGAGCAGGCCATCGGGGACACGACGGGGCCGGGCGGTGTCTTCCGGGGCCTGCGGACCATCCCGACGATGCTGGAGATCGCGCGGGACATGGCGGAGCTGTGCCCGGACGCGCTCCTGCTCAACTACACCAACCCGATGGCCATCGTCTGCAAGGCCGTCTTCGACGCGACGGACGTCGACGTTGTCGGCCTCTGTCACTCGGTGCCACACACCGCCGAGGCCATCGCCGACTACGTCGGCGTCCCGGCCGAGGAACTGGATTACTGGGTCGCCGGGACCAACCACATGGCGTGGTTCCTGGAGGCCACCCACGACGGCGAGTCGGTCTACCCCGCGTTGCGTGCGGCCGCCCGCGACGAGGGGACCTACCGGCGCGACACGGTCCGGTTCGAGATGCTGCGCCACTTCGGCGCGTTCCCCACGGAGTCGAGCCACCACATGAGCGAGTACGTCCCGTACTTCCGGACCGACGACGAGACCATCGAGGCGATGACCGGCACCGGCTACGCCGAGCGGATGCCCACGGCCACCTACCTGGAGGGGTGGACCGCCCGCGACGAGGCCCGCGACGCCGCCGACATCGACCCCGCGGACGTCTCGGTCGAGCGCTCCGAGGAGTACGCCTCGCGGCTCATCCACTCTATCGAGACCGACACGCCGCGGCGGTTCAACCTCAACGTGAGCAACGCGACCGGCGCGGTCGCCAACCTCCCGCGGGGCGCCTGCGTCGAGGTGCCGTGCCTGGTCGACGCCACGGGGGTCGCCCCCTGCTCGGTCGGCGAGCTCCCGCCACAGCTCGCCGCGTTCGACCGCCGCCACACCACGGTCTACCGGCTCGCCGTCGAGGGCGCGCTCGAAGGTGACCGACAGAAGGTCCACCAGGCCGTCAAGCTCGACCCCCTCGCCGGAGCCGCCTGTACCCTCGAAGAGATCCACGAACTGACCGAACGCCTCATCGAAGCCAACGACGACTACCTCCCCGACCTCTCCTGGCCCGACTCCGCCCGGCACGCGACCGAACCGACCGCCGCGACCGACTGACCTCCAGCCAGCACTCTCCACAGTCGTTCACGACACGTGAACACTTTCACCCGACGGGCGACCGAGAAGGCGGCGAACCGGCCACGACCCCGCCTGCGGGGCCCGAAGACCGCCCGAACCTGCCGGACGAGGACATCGCTTCCCGGGGCGACGGGTCGGACCCGCTCGCAGACGCCGACCGCCGTTCATGTATCGTGAACAGATTTTAGGCCCGCGGGGTTCAGAGTTCCGGCATGGACACGCGGGAGATACCCCCGGCGGACGGCATCGACGGGACGGTGGCGACGACGGCGCTGACGACGTTTCGCGTCGTCGAGGCGCTCAAGCGCGACGGGCCCAGCGGCGTCAGCGACCTCGCCGCGGAACTCGACCTCGCGAAGGGAACCGTCCACAAACACCTCAGTACCTTGCAGGCGGTCGACTACGTGGTGCGGGAAGGCGACACCTACCGGCTCGGCCTGGGCTTTCTGGGACTCGGGTCCGCGGTGCGCGCGCGTATGGAGGTCTACGAGGTGGCGTACGAACCCCTCCAGAGCCTGGCCGGGGCGACCGAGGAGACGGCGAGCGTCATGATCCCCGAGCACGGCTACGGGGTCTACCTGCTGCGGACGAACCCCGAGGGCGACCCCTGGACCGACCTGCGGGAGGGCGATCGGGTCCCGCTACACGCGACCGCCGGCGGGAAGGCGATCCTCGCGTACATGGACTCCGGGCAGCGCGAGGCAGTCCTCGACCGCCGGGGGTTGCCGGCACTCACGGACAACACGACCACCGACCGGGCCGAACTGGAGGCGGAACTCAGGACGGTCCACGACAAGCGGATGGCACACGACCGCGGGGAACTTGACCCCGACCGCCACTGCGTGGCCGCGCCGGTGACCGGCGGCGACGACGACGCCGTCGCGGCGGTCACCGTCTCCGGCCCGGCCGAGCGCATGCGCCGCAAGTCCGTCGACGCCGACTTCTCCTCTATCGTCGCGAGTACCGCCAACTCGATCCGGAACCGGCTCTCGACGACGCCCTGAAGCCGCCGCCGCGCCCACGGCCCCAGCCTAGTAGTCCCGATACCCCTTTTCGAGCTGACGGACCTCCGGGGAGTCGCCCTCGACTGTCGCGATACGCTCGACGAGGCGGTCGCGGAGGCGCTGGGCCACCTCGCGGTACTCGGGGTGGCTGACGAGGTTGACACGCTCGTGGGGGTCCCGCGCGAGGTCGTAGAGGTACCGTTCGACGTAGACGTCGCTGCGCTGGTCGCCGCTGCCGCTGCGCCACCCGTCGCGCGAGGGCGCCGCGACCGCGTACTTGTAGCGGTCGGTCCGGAGCGCCCGGCCGATCTGTGACTCGCTGACCTGGACGAAGGCGTCGGCATCGCCGGCGGTCTCGCCGTCCGCCGCCGGGAGGAGGCTCTCGCCGTGGACCGCCGGGGGGACGTCGATGCCTGCGGCGTCCAGTAGCGTCGGGACGACGTCGACGAGGCTCGCCACGCGGTCGACGTCACCACGCTCCCGGAACCCGGGCCCGGCGAACACCGCGGGCACGCGAACCGCCGACTCGTGGGACGTGCGCTTGTACTCGCCGGGCCGCGTCCGGAAGTGACAGCCGTGGTCGGAGGCGTAGGCGACCACCGTCTCCTCGCGGACCCCCTCACGGTCGAGGCCCTCTAACAGGCGGCCCACGCACTCGTCGAGGCGCTCGACCATCCCGTAGTAGTCGGGGAGTTCGCTGTACCAGTCACCGGGCCGGCCGTCCAGGTCGCCGGGGACGTAGGGGTTTTTTTCGTGGCGGCCGGCGTAGCCGTCCGGCGCGACGAACGTCCACTGGTCGTTCTGGTTGTGGGGCTCGACGTACGAGACCACGAGCAGGAACGGCTCGGACAGCGTCTCGACCGCCTCCAGCGCGAGGTCGGTGAACGCGTCGGCACGGTACCGGTCGAAAGTGACCGGCTCGCCGTCGGCGTCGAAGAGCCGTCCCGAGGTGGGCTGGGTGGTGAACTCCGCGATGTCGGCCCCGACCCAGTAGTCGTCGTACCCGCCGCGCCGCTCCGGGCCGACGGGTTCGTCGAACGTCCCGGCGAGGTGCCAGTTGCCGACAAAGCCCGCCTCGTAGCCCGCCGCACGGACGTAGTCTGCCAGCGTCGACTCCTTCTCCGGGAGCGGCATCGAGTTGCGCCACACCCCCGTCTCTGTCGCGTACTTCCCGGTCTGGAACGCCGCCCGGAAGGGGCCACACAGCGGCTGGGGCGATATCGCCTGCTCGACGGTACACCCCTCGCGCGCGAGGGCGTCCAGGTTCGGCGTCAGGTCCATCGGACAGCCGTACGCGCCGAGCGTGTCCCAGCGCTGCTGGTCTGTCAGCACCACGAGGAGGTTCGGTCGCCCCCCGGACGTGTCGCCGGTCATGGACCGAACCTGGGACCCCAGCCGTCATTAACCCATCGGGGCCCATCGGCTCCCGGTACGAGTCGACTGCACGGTCCGCGCCGGGGCGAAATTACGAGTGTATCTGTGTAATTTCAGCCAGTCGTCCGCCCGGGAACAGCGGCGGACGGACAGGCGTGCGCCCGCCGCTCCGACAGGCGATCCTGCCGTCGAAGGCCGACAGCCACCCCGGATCGAATCGGCCTTCCCTAAAATTCAAATTCCGTATAATAAAGCTGAGGTATGGCTTAAACTATCATCTATGCCGGTTCCGAACCGGACGGTCGGCCACGCCCGCGGTCTGCCGACGCCCGCGGCGAGTCTACCGGCGGGTCGGGCGCCGACGGTACCCGGTCGATTCCCGGGAGTAAATTGCCCGGAGAACGCGTCGAAAGGCAGTCTGGCGGCGGCATCCGGCGGCGCGGGACCCGGCGCCGGACGCGTCCGGCGACGACGGCGAGAGGCGCCACCCCGAAGGCCCTACGGGCTACGGGACGAAGCCGGGCCGGGACCGTCACCGAAAAGCGAGACGGGACCGGCGAGACGGCCCGCCGTCCCCCGAGACGGTCGGGCGGGCGAGGACGACCGGGCAGGTCCGGACCGGCCGCCGCGTCGCCGCCCGGGCGGCCCGGGTAGGCGCCGCCGGCCCGCTGTGGAATATATAATTTTTTCATTATATATTTTTATGTGTTATTTCCCGGATTCCGGTTCGGTCACCGCGGCTCCGGAGGGGGTTCGAGTGGGTGTCGGACCGGGGGGAGGATCAGTACAGTGAGAGGTCGCCGGTGACGCGGTCGACGAGGTCGTCGCGGGCGGGGCCGACCGCGAGCGCGGTGACGGTGCCCGGTTCGAGTTGCGTGTGGCCGGCGTCGCGGACGATAGCGTGTGCCAGTCCCTCCCGTTCGGCCTCGTCGGCGAGTTCGAACAGCTGTGACTCGCCGCCGGCCGCGAGGACGACCTTCTTCTGGCCCTCGCCTTTCCACTCCGAGCGGTCGCGGCGGTCGGCGTCCTCGGAGGCCATCAGCGAGGCGTGGGCGACCTGGGCGGCGAGTTTGCCCTCGCCCATCCCGAGGTCGGCGCGCGCGACGATCGCCTGTTTCATACCCGCGTTGGGGCCGGCGAACTGATAGCGTTTCCCGTTGCGTGGCGGCGCGCGAAGCGGGGCCCGGCTCCGGGCGCCGGCGGCGCGCGAAACAGGGCCCGGCTCCGGGCGGTCGCCGTCGCGACGGGGGTGGAGGAGACTCGCCCGGCCCGTCGGGGCGGCGCGGTCCCGGCAGAACCTGTCGGTGGTCGCAAACGAAATAAGTGCGCGCCCCCGAGGCGGACCAATGCGCGTCGGGATCCAGCCCTTCACGATGAGCGCGATAGACGAGCCGCTGGCCGCCAAACTCGACCGGATAGCGGCGGCCGGCTTCGAGGGCGTCGAGGTGGGCACCGACGCGAACACGGACGCGGTCCACGAACGGCTGGCGGCCCACCACCTCTCGGTGTCGAGCATCGCCAGCGGCTTCGACGCGCTGGAGACCGAGTTCGACGCCCACGTCGCGGCCGCCGAGGACTTCGGCGTGACCGACGTGGTCGTCATGTGGGTCCACCCCGACGAGTTCGGGACCCGCGGGCACGTCGAGTCAGTCGCCGACCGTCTCGGCGAGTGGTGTGACCGCCTGGCGGACCACGGCCTGCAACTGCACTACCACAACCACGACCACGAGTTCGACGAGGTCGGCGGGACCACCTGCCACCGGATCCTCCGTGAGGAGACCGAGGACGTCATGTTCGAGGTAGACGTCGGGTGGGCCGGCGTCGGCGGCGCCGACCCGCCGGCGCTGTTGCGGGAGTTAGACGACCGCGTCTCGCTGGTCCACTGCAAGGACATGGACTTCGCGACCGGCGACTTCCCGACGTTCGGCGAGGGGGACCTCGACGTCGAGGCGACGGTGGCGGCCGCGCGCGACGTCGGCGTCGACTGGCTCATCTACGAGAACGACGACCCGACCGACCCGGTCGCGGAACCCGGCCACGCCTCGGTCGCGCTCGACGAGTACACCGACCACTACTGCTGATTCACTTCCAGGTGATCCAGGCCAGAAACGAGAGCGCGAAGAACTCGAGGACGTTCAGGGCCATCGTCCCCTGCTGTCCGACGGGGGCGGCCTCGTAGAGCCAGGCGTGGAAGGTCGGATGGAGCGAGTAGAGGTACAGCGCGAGGAGGTTCTGGGCGAGCAGGATGACGGCGAAAACGAGCAGGCCGAGCGTGTGCTGGGCGCCGTGCGAGCGGTAGTTCCTGGTCCAGACGGTGACGAGGCCCACGAGGATGACCGCGTTGAGCGCGACCGCGGCGCGGGCGGCCTGGAACCACAGGTCGGTCATCGGTTCCTCCCTTCGCGGGCGGTTATATTATATGCTGTCCAAAATCCGTCCGAAGTCGGTTGTCGTGTCACGAGTCATCACCCAGTACCGTTTCGAGGACGTCCTCGACGGCGTCCCGGTTGGCCCGGCACTGCTCGGTTGGGAGGTAGACCGCCCCGTAGTCGTCGCCGCTTTTCGTGACGACGTTGTTCTCTTCGAGCACGTCGAGGTGGTGGCGGACCGTCGTGTAGTCGAGGTCGAGCGCGTCGGCGAGTCTGTTGGCGTTGCGCGGCCGCTCGTCGATGGCACACAGGAGACGGGCCCGGTTCTCGCCGCCCCGGGTGCTGGCGAACACGTACCACAACACCCCCTCCATTACCTCGGCAAGAGAGGCGGGCGGTTTGTAAGCCCACCGGCGCCCTCACAGCAACACGACCCCGCTGCCGACGACCACGATGGTGACCACGAGTCGGCCGACGCTGCCGGCGAAGGTCGCGGCGGCGAACTTCATGTAGTCTTCTTCGAGGACCGAAAACGCGTAGATAGAGAGCGTATCGGGGAAGCCAGGAACCGACAGCGCGAGCGCGAGCCCGAGGTAGCCGTACCGCCTGGAGAGCTCGACGACTTTCGACTCGGACCACTCGACGATGTCGAACCGCGACCGGCGGAGAAAGCGGATGACCGGTCCGGACTGTTTGGCCTCCTGGCCGATGTGGAAGGCGAAGACGCTGCCGGCGGCCTTGCCCAGCCCGCTGACCACGATGACGACCACGTAGTTGAGCGCGGTAGGGAGCCCGAGGTTCAGCGTCGCCGCCGGCGGGAGGACGACCTCGCTGGGGAGCGGGAGGACGAACGCGATCAGAAACGAGTAGACGGCGATGATGACCAGGCCAGTCGGTCCCGTCGCCGTACAGACCGCCTGTTCGAGGGCCGTCCCACCGCCCTCGCACCCGAGCGCGAGGAGCGCGACCGTCGGAGACACGACAGGAGGTATCCTGGCGCCTGTGGTAAGCTTTCATATTCAGGGCCGTCCCGGCGCCGGTCAGTACCAGTCGAGGTCGGCGACGAACGACTCCAGCACGGCCCGCGTGACGTGGGGCATACAGACCACGCGGAGTTCGCCGGCGCCGGTCTTGGCGACCCGCCAGCCGCGGCTCCGGAGTTCGTCGGTGACCGGCACCGAGAGGGCCGCAGCGACCAGCGGCAGGTCCGGTTCGACCACGTCGTGCCCCCGGGCGGCGAGTCGGTCGGCGAGCCACTCGGCGTTGGCCATCGAGGTGTGGTACTGCTCGCGGTATCCCTCGGGCCAGAGCGCCTCCATCGCGGCGACGGCGCTGGCGACGCCCGCGCCGCTCCGGGTGCCGGTCAGCGACACCTGCGACCGGGACTCCAGATACGGCGTCCGGACCGCGAGTTCGTCGAGCAGGTCACGCGAGCGGGCGACCAGCCCGCCGGCGGGGATGGCGGCCTGGCCCATCTTGTGGGGGTCGATGGTCAGCGTGTCCACGTCGGCGTGGCCGAAGTGCCACCGGTGGTCCGAGAACGGCAGGACGAACCCGCCCCAGGCGGCGTCGACGTGACAGAGCGCGCCGGCGTCGTGGGCCAGGTCCGCCAGCGCGGGCACGGGGTCGACGTAGCCGTACTCGGTCGAGCCCGCGACGGCCACGACACAGACGGTGTCGGCGTCGACGAGTTCGGCCATCGCGTCGACGTCGGCCCGGTGGCCGGTCGTCGGCGCCGTCCGCAACTCGACGCCGAGCACGTCCGCGGCCTTGGTGAAGCTGAAGTGGGCGCTGGCGGGCGCGACGACGTTCGGGTCGTCCGTCTCGGCGCGGTTGCGCGCGATGCGGACCGCCTGGATGTTGGCTTCGGTGCCGCCGCTGGCGACGTAGCCCGCGGGGTCGGAGTGGCCCGTGACCGCGCCGAGCAACTCGACGGCCCGCTCCTCGAGGTCGGCGACGGTCTCGTAGGTGCCCGGGTCGCCGGAGTTGGTGGCGAGAAACTCCTCGGCTGCCGCCCGGGCCGCGGGGTGGGGCTCCGTGCACATCGACGAGAGGACCCGCTGGAAGTCCTGCGGCTCGGCCAACTGCGCCATTCCTACGCTGGACAACGCTCCGGCGTCGTTTAGCCGTTGCGTTCTGCCAGTTCACACACCCCCGGCGCGGTGCGGGCGTCGACGCGCTCGGCCGTCCCCAGTACCTCGTCGGCGGCCGGCGGGAGGTCGTCGAGGGCCACCGCCCTGACGTCGGGGTCGTAGGTGACGTTACCGGTCCGGGCGGCGGACTGTGTCGAGCATGAGCCGCTGTTCGACGCGTTTGGCCTTGTGCTGGACGTCCCGGACGGCGTCGATGTTGGCCGACAGCGAGGTGATGCCGGCCTCGACGAGGTGTTCGACCATCTGGGGCTTGGAGGCGGCCTGGCCACAGATGCTCGTCGCCACGCCGCGGTCGTTGCACGTCTCGATGGTCTCGGTCATGAGTTCGAGCACCGCCGGGTGGAGTTCGTCGAACCGGCCGGCGACGCGCTCGTTGTTGCGGTCGACCGCGAGCGTGTACTGGGTGAGGTCGTTGGTACCGAAGGAGACGAAGTCGGGGTTCGTGTCGGCGATGCCGTCGATTGACAGCGCCGCCGCGGGCGTCTCGATCATCACGCCCCAGTTGCGCGTCCCGGGGTCGATCCCCGCCTCGGTCAGCCGGGCACGGGCCCGCCGGACGTCCTCGGCGTCGTTGACCAGCGGGAACATGACCTCGACGTTGTCATAGCCCATGTCGAACAGTTCGCGGAACGCGGCCAGTTCCGTCGCGAAGACGTCGGGCGTGTCCAGGCTGCGGCGGATCCCCCGCCAGCCGAGCATGGGGTTGTGTTCGGTGGGCTCGCGCTCGCCACCGGCGAGTTCGCGGAACTCGTCGGTCGGCGCGTCCAGCGTTCGCACCCGCACCGGCCGGGGGTAGAACGCCTCCGCGACCGTGCGGATCCCGTCGACGATCTCGTCGACGTAGGCCTCCTCGCCGTGGTCCTCGATGTACTTCTCGGGCGTTTTCCCCGTCGAGACGACCATGTGTTCCACCCGGAGGAGGCCGACCCCGTCGGCGCCCGTCGCGGCCGCCGTCTCGGCGGCGTCTGGGATCGAGATGTTGACCTTGACCTCGGTGGCGGTCATGGGCTTGCTCGGGCCGGCCCCGCCGGCGGGTTCGGCCGCCTCGGCGGCCGTCTCCGCCTCGGCTTCGTCCGCGTCAGACCCGGCGGTGGTGTCGCCGCCGCGGGTCACCGTCCCCTTGTCGCCGTCGATAGTGACGAGTTCGCCGTCAGAGAGGAGGTCGGTCGCGTCGCCGGTCCCGACGACCGCCGGGACGCACAGTTCCCGCGAGACGATGGAGGCGTGGCTGGTCATCCCGCCCTCGTCGGTGAGGATGCCCGCGGCCCGCTGCATCGCCGAGACCATGTCCGGCGTCGTCATCTCCGCGACGATCACGTCGCCCTCCGCGACCCTGTCGAGGTGGTCCAGCGTCTCGACGATCCGGACCGGGCCGGTCGCCTTCCCCGGGCTTGCGCCGATCCCCGTCAGCGCCACCTCGCCGGCCTCGCCGGTCGCGGCCCCCTCGGCGCTCTCGACCTGGCCGCCGTCGGCGCTGCCGACCTGCCCGCCGGCGCCGGTCTCGGCGGCCTCGCCGCCGGCGTCGATTGTCGTTATCGGCCGCGACTGGAGGAGGTAGAGACCCTGGTGGTCGGAGTCGTCGGCCATCGCCCACTCGACATCCTGGGGGTCGCCGTAGTGGTCCTCGACCGTGGTCGCCAGGTCCGCGAGCTGTCTCAGTTCCGCGTCGGAGAGGACGCGCTCGTCGCGGCGTTCCTCCGGGACGGGCCGCTCGACGGTCTCGCCGGTCTCGGAGTCCCGGACATGCATCACCCGCTTGGTCGCGACGTTGACGTCCCGGACCGCGCCCGTCTCGCGGTCGAGGACGTACTTATCGGGGGAGACGGCCCCGGAGACGACCGCCTCGCCCAGCCCCCAGGCGGACTCGACGACGACCTCGTCGGCGCCGGTCGAGGGGTGGCGCGTGAACATAACGCCGCTCTTCTCGGCGTCGACCATCCGCTGGACGACGACCGCGATGTCGACGTCCGCGTGGGAAAAGCCCTGCTTGTCGCGGTAGGTCAGCGCCCGCTGTGTGAAAAGCGACGCCCAGCAGTCCTGCACGCAGTCGAGCAGCCGCGAGCGGTCGACGTTCAGAAAGGTCTCCTGCTGGCCGGCGAAGGAGGCGTCGGGGAGGTCCTCGGCGGTCGCCGACGACCGGACCGCGACCGAAGGGTCGTCGCCCATCTCGTCGTAGGCGCCCAGGATCGCCTCCCGTGTCGTAGCGGGCATCGGCGTCTCCTCTATCAGTTCCTGTGCGTGCTCCGCTGCCCGCGCGACCGCCTCCGTGTCCTCGGGCGAGACGTCGACGGTCTCGAACAGTTCCTCCGCGATGCCCGTCTCTTCGAGAAACGACCGGTAGGTCTCCGCGGTCACGATGAACGCCGGCGGCACCGGCAACCCCGCACCCGCGAGCTCGCCGAGCGACGCGGCTTTCCCACCGACCGTCTCCAGGTCCGAGCCGGCCACCTCGTCCAGCCAGAGTATTTCCATGGGTGCGGGGGATTTCACGAACTATCACAAAGAATCTTGCGAGTGAGGAGTTAGCAAGCGTCAGCGTCGGGTGCCGTCCTGCGAGTGCAAGGCCGTGCAGTCGTGCGACTTGAGGGGTCCCCGGACCCGCGAACGCGGGCCCGTCCGGTGGCTCCGGGGGTGCGGGACTCGCGCGTCCTCGGCGGTGAGGCGGGCCGGTCAGGCCTCGACGATGTCGTCGTCGTCGGCCGCCGGGACCGTAATCTCGCCGTCGAGGGTCGTCACGGCCTGGCCCCCCACGCGAACGGCGCGCTCCCCGGGGACGGCCGCGTCTTCGGTGTCCGCCCGGTCGGTCTCGGCCCGGTCCGTCTCCGCCTCGCCGCCGCTGGCGGTGTCGACCAGCACCCGGCCGGGCCGGCCGAGGAAGTGGCCCTGTTCGAAGACGAGCGGGTCCGCCCGGTCGAGGGCGCCCCGGGAGCGGAGGTACGCGCCGACGGCCCCGCTCGCGGTGCCGGTCACCGGGTCCTCGGGGATACCCGCGAGAGGGGCGAACGCCCGGCCGTGGAGGGTGGACTCGGCCGACAGCGTGTCGAAGGTACAGGCGTACAGCCCCTCGGTGTCGGTCTCCTCGCACAGCGCCGCGATGGCCTCGAGGTCGGGGTCGACCGACGACAGTTGCTCGAAGTACCCCACGGGGACGACGAGAAAGGGCAGGCCCGTCGAGGCGCGGCCGATCGGCAGGTCCTCGCCGACCTCCGTGAGCGCGTGTGTTTCAAGGTCCAGCGCGGCGGCCACCCGGTCGACGTCGACATCGACCGTCCGGAGGTCCGGCGGGGACTGGGTCAGCCAGACCGTCCCGTCGGGGTCGATGTCCACGTCGAGGACGCTCACGGCGGTCTCGACGGCGTAGGTCCCGGTGGAAATGATGGCGCGGTCGTACAGCGACGCGAAGGCCGCGACGGTGGCGTGGCCACAGAGGTCGACCTCGCGTTCGGGTGTGAAATAGCGCAGTCGGCGGTCGGCGCCCTCGCCCGGCGTGACGAAGGCGGTCTCGCTGGCGCCGAGTTCGGCCGCGATGGCCCCCATCTGGTCGTCGGTCAGCCCCGTCGCGTCCGGCAGGACACCCGCCGGATTGCCGGCCATCGGTTCCTCCGTGAACGCGTCGACGAGCTGGACCCGCCGCGTCTCTGTCATGTCTGTCGGAACGGTCACCGACGCCTTAACACTGCGGGACGGGCCAGGCGTAGTGTTCGAATACGAGTCACTCGGTCTGAACAGTGCCCTGTGCCGGCTGTCGGCCCGCGGAGAGCCGGCTCCGGACGCGGCGTTTTTCCCCGAAGGGCCGAAAGCGATAGCATGGAGAGTCTCGAAGCCGAACTCGACCGGGCGCGGGCCCTCGACGTGGCCGCGCTGGCCGACGCCATCGAATCCATCGGCTTCGAGTGTACCCGCTGTGGAGCCTGTTGCAAGGCCGTCGAGGGCTGTGAGGACGATTCGGCCGACGACGCGGATGGGCCGGACGGTGCCGACAGGGCCGGTTACGACCACGTCGCGACGGTGTTCCCCGACGAGGTACGCAGGCTCCAGCGGGCGGCCGGGGACGCCAGCGACCACGGCGACAGCGGCGAGGGCGAGACCCTCGACACCGGCGAGGCCGGCAGTGGAGACGGCAGTGAGGGCGACGGTAGAGATGGCGGCTACCGCTACGACTGGCGGGACGTGGCCAGACCGATGCCCTACGGGCTCTCGGAGGGGGCCGACGGCCCCGAGGGTGAGACCTTCGAGTGGGCGCTCCAGGTCGACGACTGTGGCGACTGCACCTTCTACGCCGAGGACGACGGCGTCGGCCGGTGTACCGTCCACGCCGACCGGCCGCTGGTCTGTCGGACCTACCCGTTCAGCGTCGCGCTCGGGGGGACCAGCCAGCCGATGGGCGAGGCCGTCGACGGCGAGGGGATGGTCCGGGCCCACGAGTGTGAGGGACTGGGCCGGGACATCCCGCGAGCGGACGCGGAGGAACTGGCCGCCGCGCTCAAGGAACGGGCCATTCGAGAGCTCGAAGAGGCCATCGGGGTCCGCGAGGCCTACCGGCCTGCGGACGTCGACGGCGTCGTGGTCCACGACTCCGAGGGTGCGAAACGGCCCGACGGTACCCGGATCGACGGTGGGGACGCGGGACGGTCGGACCGGAAGCCATAGCGGCGGCGGCCCCGAGCAGTGCCGGGACCGACACGCCGGTGACACGACGGAGGGTCGCGTTAATTTTGGCGTGAATTGTGGTAGACGGCGAACGCTTTGAGCCACGATTGAGCTGTCTGAGCGTCGACATGGCTAAAACTATTTGCAAACG
>PXRP01000053.1 GCA_003021655.1 Halobacteriales archaeon QS_4_69_31 | reverse complement strand
GTCTGCGAACCGTGCGGGCGCTGTATCCCCTCCCTACTCCACTCCCTCCGGTCGCTCCGTGGAGGAAGGGGGATTAGCGCCCTCACCGCAGAAGCTAAACCCGCGGCGCACGCCCCGGGAGATATGTTGGAGTGGAGCGGCGCGGCGGTCGACCCGGGCGGGAAACCCGCTCCGGTCGAGTGGCACGACGTCGAGGTACCGGGACGGCCCGGGCGGTTCGCCGGCGAGGAGCGGGTGGCCTACCGTGCGACGTTTCCGGACCCGCGCGACCCCGATGAGGCGGTGGCCTGTCTCCGCATGCGCGGCCTCTACGACGGCGGCGGGGTCTGGCTCAACGACGAACTGGTCGCGGAACCCGAGTCGGTCCTCGACCCGGTCCGGGTGCCCTTCGAACCCACCGAGGAGAACGAACTCCTCGTGGCGTGTTACGCGCCCGACGACCGCTACGGGGGGATCCACGACACCGACCGCGTCCCGGACCGCGACGCCGTCCCCGGGGTCTGGTGGGCGGCCGACGTGACCACCCACCCCGAGACGTTCGTCGTCGACGTGGACGTCGACCCGCGAGTCACCGACGAGGGCGCGGTCATCCGGGCGGCCGTCGATATCTACAGCCGCGACGGCGTCGACGACCGGCTCACGCTGACGACCCGGCCGGCCGGCGAGCGCCGCGGCCGCGGGATGATGGACCGGGCGAGCGTCGCGGCGGCGCCCGGCGAGCGGACGACCGTCGAACACGCCATCGAGTTGCGCGACCCGTCGCTGTGGTGGCCCCGCGGGGTCGGCCCGCAGAACCGCTACGAGGTGCGCGCGAAGTTCGACGATACCGTCACGACGGCGACGACGGGACTGGCGACGGTCAGCCGGACCGGGGAAGGACTCGCGGTCAACGGGCAGTCTGTCCGCGTCCGGGGCGTGACCCTCCAGGACGGGCGGGTCGCGGACGTCGACCGCGCCGTCGCGACGAACGCGAACCTCCTGCGGGCACACGCACACGTGCTGTCGCCGGCGGTCTACGAGGCCTGCGACGAGGCGGGCCTGCTCGTCTGGCAGGACCTCCCGCTGACGGGGCCGGGCCTGTTCGACATCGGGCGGGGCAAGGAGCTGGCGGCGCAGCTGGTCGAGGCCCGCGCCGCACACCCGAGTCTCGCGGCGGTCGGCGTCCACGACGAGCCGACGGCGACGTTCGCCGACCGCATCGGCTCGGGACTGGTCGACAGACTCCGCTTTCGCTGGCGGGTCTGGCGCACCGACTACGACCGCGGCCCCGCCGAGGAGGTGGCAGCGGCCGTCCCCGGAGAACTGCCGGTGTTCCCGGTCGTCGGCGAACCGGGGACCGACCCCGACGCCGCCGCGCTCTATCCGGGCTGGGACTACGGGACGGCCGCGGACCTGGCGTGGGTACGCGAGCGCTACGACCTCGGCGACGTCGTCGGCGAGTTCGGCGCGGGCTCGCTGGCGACGGCCGCCCCCGACGAGGTTTCGGGGTTCGACCGGGCGAAACACGACGCCGTCGTCGACGGCGACACGGTCGAGGCCTCCCAGGCCTCCCAGGCCGACCTCCTGCGCTCGGTCGCCGAGCGCCTGCGCGCCGACGGGGCGGCGGTCGCGGTAGCCAACGCCCTCCGCGACACCGGCGAGGCGGGGATGGGGGTCTACGGCCGCGACGGCGACCCGAAAGCCGCGGCCGACGCGCTCGCGACGGCCTATCGGCCTCGACAGGCAGTCCTTACCGACCCGTCGGCCGGCGGGACCGACGTGGTGGTCGTCAACGACACGCCGGAGTCGGTCTCGGGGTCGCTGACCTGGGAAGCCGGCGACGAGAGCGGCGAGGCGGAGGTCGACGTCCCGGCCGACGGGCGGGTCGTCATCGATTCCATCAGCCTCCCGGCCGGCACCGACGCCGTCACGCTCGCGCTGACCGCCGGCGGGGAAACAGTACGAACGGAGTACCGTTTATAAGCGAATCCTGTCGCTTATGAACGGCTCACGTAACCCCCTCAGCGGCCGTGTGAGTGTGAAACACGGGGTTGGACGACCGGAATTTTTAAAAAGAAGGGGGACGGAACCAGAGATACCAGAACGCCTCCGGCGTTCCGGCAGTATCGCACTCCGCCCAGCATGACAGGGAAGCCTTGTTATCGGCGTCAGCGAACCGAGACGGGCACGACTGTCCAGCGCCGGAGCGGGTATGGCATCGAGGTACAATCATGGCAGATTCGATAGACGAATCAAAGAACGTATCGGTCACAGACGACGACCTGGAGAACAAATCCAAAGGCGAGCTCATCAAGCTCGCGGGACAGCTCCGGGACAGGCGAAACGAACTCAACCAACTGGCTTCTGAGCGGGCGTCCAAACGCGACGACCTCAACGCGAAGACCCGCGAGAAGGTCGACGAGGCCCAGGAACACCGCGAGCAGCGCGACGAGCTCAACCAGGAGGTCCAGGACCACAAGGAAGAGCGCAACGAACTCAACGCCGAGGCCAACGAGCTGTTCGACAAGGTCGAGCAGATGCGCGACGACCTCGAACTCGACGAGGGCGCCGACATCGAGCAGCTCGAGTCCGAGATCGAGGACCTGGAGTTCAAACAGCAGACCGAGGTGCTCTCGGCCGAGGAGGAGCGCGAACTCATCGAGAAGATCGAGGACAAGCGCGAGCGCCTCCAGGAGAAACGCGAGAAACTCAACCAGAGCGGCGACCTCGAGGAACTCAAGGAGGAAGCCGAGGAGATCCGCTCTGAGGCCTCCAAACACCACCAGAAGGTGACCGAACTCGCGGACGAGGCCCAGAAACACCACAACCAGATGATCGAGGCCTACCGCGAGGCCGACGAGATCCGCGACGACGCCGACGAGATGCACGAGAAGTTCGTCGAGGCCCAGGAGGCCGCCGACCAGCACCACGAAGACTTCGTGCGCGTCCAGAAGCGCCTGCGCGAACTGGACAAGAAAGAGGAAGAGGAAGAGCGCGAGGCCCGCCAGGAGAAAGAGGAGGCCGCCCGCGAGGAAGCCGAGGAGATCTACCAGAAGTTCAAGGAAGGCGAGACCCTCGACACCGAGGACCTGATGAAGCTCCAGAACACGGGGCTGCTGTAGCGGGTTCTGCGGTTCTCGTTTTCGTTTCCGCGCTTCGCCAGCCGCGGCTCCGTCCGGGAATCGGTCGTGAGACCGCGGCGGTATCACGGTCCGGACGGGCGTGTGTTCGCGACGGTATCGCGGTCCGGGCGCTCAGGCGGTGTCGGGGACCGGGTCGGCGAGGACGACCGCCTCGCCGTCGATGACGGTCTCGCCGTCGCTGTCGGCCACGGTCGTCGCCAGCCGGAAGCGGGCGTCGTCGACCTCCTCGACGACCTCGCACTCGGCGGTGACCCGCTCGCCGATGTCGACCGGGCCGAGGTAGCTCAGTTCCTGCGAGAGATAGATGATGAGTCCCGGGAGCCGAGCCAGGGCGGCGCTGATGGTGCCCGAGACGAGCGTCCCGTGGACGATCCGGCGGCCAAAACGGGTAGCCTCGGCGTAGGCCTCGTCGAGGTGGAGGCGGTTGGTGTCGCCGCTGGCGTCGGCGACGGCCTCGACCTCCGCGCGGTCGAGCGTCTTGGAGAAGCGGACCCGGTCGCCCACGTCGATGGTTTCCTCGTGGCCGATGTACTCGAAACTCCAGTCGTCGCTCTCGTAGGCGGTGTCCTCGCGGTCTGTCTGTCGGACGCGTTCGTCGTCGCCGTTCCGGTCGGGGCGGCGGTGCTGGACGTGTGGGAGGTAGTTCGCCAGGTCCGTCGTCGTCACGATGCCGACGAGTTCGCCGTCGGCACAGACCGGGAGCTTCTTGATCCGGTTGTCCCGCAGGCGGCGGGCGGCCTCGACGACCGTCGCGTCCGGCGGGACGGTGTGGACGGGAGCGGACATACACTCCCCGACGGGACACGACGCCGGGTCGCGCCCGTCGGCGACGACTGCGACGACGTCTGACTCGGTGACGATGCCGACGACGCGTCCGTCGTCGACGACCACCACGGAGCCGATGTCCCCCCCGTGGAGGCGGCCGACCGCGTCGAGGACGCTCGCGTCCGGACCGATAGTCGTGACAGCCTCGTCCATCACCTCGGAGACCGTCGCGGGGCCGAGCATGGACGAGCGTTCGACGCCCGGCGTCTTCAGCCTGTGGTCCGGGGCCCCACTCCGGAGAGTGCCGGAGCGAATGGGAACGCTTTTTGAATCCGGTCGACTGGTACCGACAGATGCTACAGAGCGTGTCGCTCGTGGACGCGGGCATCGACGCCGCGGCGCTCAAGCCGGCGGAGGTCGACGTCGCACGCGGGGCCGACCTCGACGTGGGGACGGTCACCGTCGATTACGAGGGCCGGGACCACCTCCCGTCGTCGTCGACGCTGGCCGCCCTCGCCGAGGGCGTCGACGTTCGCGTCACGACGCCGGTCCGGGCCGACGGCTTCGACCCGCTGGGCGACGACTCGCTCGTCGACGCGCTCCCGTCGTCGGTCTCGCGGGTCCTGGTCGCCGGCCACCCCGCGTACCTGACCGATGCGGAGCGCGAACGGGCCATCGCACCCCGCCTCCGTGCGGGCGTCGCGGCCTGCCGGGACCCCTGGGTCGGGACCGAGGGGGTCGAACGCCTGGCGCTTGCCGCCGGCGGCACGCAGTTCGAACTCCTCGGGCCGGGAGCCGACCGCCGCCTCCGTGCGCTCCGACAGGCCGGGTTCGATGGCGACATCGCGCTCTACGCCCCGACGGTTCTCACCGACGACGAGGACGCGGTCCTGGACGCGCTGGGCGACTACGCCGCCCGGCGGACGCCCGTCGCCGAGGCGCTCCCCGACTGCGCGGCGACCGACGCCGCCGCCACCGGCCGGGCCCGCGACGTGCTCTCGCGTGCCGTCCGTGACTACGGCCTCGTCGGCGACGTCGACAGCGTCGCCGACCGCGTCGCCGAACTCAGAACGGCCGGTGTCGACACCGTCGTCGCCTACCCCGCCCGCGACCTCGACCCGTTCCTGTGAGCGCCCGAGGCGCCTCCCCGCGATAAACCCGATACCAGCCGATACTCGTCGATGCGGGCGCTATCGACGGATCACGCTTCGTCGTCGGATCCGTCGTCGCCGGATCCGTCGTCGGCTTTCGGCTCCCACTCGTCAGCGTCGTGGCTCCCGTCGGCGTCGTGGCTCCCGTCGGCGGCGTCGACCTTCGGGACGCGGACCTGGAGGGTGCCGTCGTCGGTGAGTGTGGCCGTCGCGGCCTCGGCGTCGACGCGGGCGTCGGCCGGGAGTTCGACGCGGCCGTCAAGCGCCAGACCGCGGCCGGGGTAGCGCATCTCGAACCCCTCGTAGAAGCCACGGAAGCGGTCGATGCGCACCTCGACGGCACCGTCGTGGTACTGGACCTGCACGTCCCGACCCGTCGCACCGGGGGCGTCGAAGACGGCGAGATACGCGTTGTCGCTCTCGAGCAGGTCGACCGGCAGGGACGTCCGCTCCTGGGCGCGGCCCATCGCCCGCCCGACCGACTCCAGGACCGTCGACCCGAGCGACTCGCCGATGTCGCGGATGAAACTCATACTCGCCGGTTGGGCTGGCGCGGACTTCAGCATTGTGCCCGCGGACGGGGGACAGAAATCGGCCGCTACAGTTCTACCTCTTCGAGACAGTCGGTGCCGCCACAGACGGGACACTGCAGGTCCGCGACCGAGTGGTCGTCGGTGACATCGTAGGTGTAGTGGTTCTCGAACATGTCCAGAAAGCAGTCCTCGGACGTACAGCGGACCTCCTTGGTCGGTGGCATGCCTCAAGGTTGGGGCGGCCCCGGGAAACGGTTTTCGACGGCGAGTCCCGGTAACCGCGGGCGGGGCAGGGACACTTGAGGGCGGGCCCGCCGACGAGGTGGTCCATGGACCGGTCGGGCCCGACTCGTGTCACGGTCCGGGAGGTGGTAGGGCACGACGAGGCTAGTTGGGCCCGACGGGGCTGAACGGGGCGTGGCGGCCGCGCTCGACGAGAAACGGAGGAATACTTTCATATCGGATGCGAAAAAAAGGGGTGGCATGGGAACGCGCGTCCTGGGAGTCGATTTCAGCGGGGCGACGGACGCCGGTCGCTCGGTCTGGGTCACGGAGGCGCGTCACACCGACACCGGGCTGGCGGTCACTGACTGTTATCGCGCGGCCGACAAGTGGGGTGTCGACCGCGAACGGGTCCACGCCGGACTGGTCGACCTGGCGACGGACGGCTTCGCTGTCGTCGGGTTCGACTTCCCATTCAGCCTCCCGGCGGCGTTGCTGGCAGACCACTGCGGGGGGACCTGGCGCGGGCTCGTCGAGTGGGTGAGCGGGGCGGGCCCGGACGACCCCGACACCTTCGCGTCGACGTGCCGGTCGAGCGCGCGCGAGCACACCGGCGACGGCACCGCCGCGCTCCGGCGCGAGACCGACCTCCGGCGCGCGGCGCTGTGTCCCTACGGGAAACGCGTCCAGCACCAGACCTTCTACGGGATCCGGAACGTGCTGGGGCCACTGGCCGACCGCGACGACGTCACCGTCGCACCCATACAGGACGGCGACGGGACCCGCGTCATCGAGGTCTACCCCGCGGCCACGTTCGGCTGGCTCGGCCTCTACCGCGAGGGTTACAAGGGCGAGGACCGCGAGCGCCGCGCCGCCAACCTTGACGGCCTCCGGACGTGTGGCGTCGACCCCGGCGGCTTCCGCGAGGCCTACGAGACCGGCCACGACGCGCTCGACAGCCTCGCGGCGGCCGTTTCTGCCGGCCGCGCTACCGGCGACCCCGTCCGCCACGGCCCCCGCGAAGAAGGCCACATCTACGTCTGAGAGCGGTCGTGTGTGGGTCGCCGTGGGGATCCTATCCGAGTGCTCCGCTTCCCGGCGGGTGGCTCTCCGGGCGCTCTGCTTCCCAGCGGTTACCCCTTCGAGCGCTCCGGTTCGCCGCAAGCCAGGGATATTTCAGTCCACAGTCGAAGGGACGGACATGTCCGAGGACCACGGTGGGTTCGAGGGGGTTCGCGAGAACCTCGACGGTAACCCGATGTGGAACCTCATGGGGTACGCGGTGCCCTACTGGCCGCGGCTGACCGCGGGGGTGGCGGCGTCGTTTCTGACGCGGTTCGCGCGGCTGGTGCCGCCGATCATCGTGGGCGCAGCCATCGACCGCGTGATCCGCGGGTCCGGCGAGCCGGGACTGCTCACCACGGTCGGGCTCTTGCCCGCGGGGACCATCGAGGGCGAGGCCGCCAGGCTCGCGCTCCTCCAGCGGCTGGTCGTCATCGCCGCGCTGGCGTATCTGGTGCGGTCGGTGACCCGGTTCGCGTCGCGGTACCTCCTCCAGTCGACCGCCCAGAAGATCCAGCGCGACCTGCGCGACGACAGCTACGACCACATCCAGCGGCTCTCGATGGACTTTTTCGCCACACACCAGACCGGCGGCATGATGTCGATCCTCAACAGCGACATCAACAGGCTGGAGTCGTTTCTCAACACCGAGTTCCGCCAGTTCATCCGGATGGTCGCGACCGTCGGCGGCATCGCGGTCGTCCTCGCGTACTACTCGCCGAAGCTGGCGCTGGTCGCGCTCGCGCCGGTCCCGGTGATCGGCGTCGCGAGCTGGTTTTTCCTGAGCTGGATCGAACCGCGGTACAAATCGATCCGGGAGACGGTCGCCAGGCTGAACACCCGCCTCGAGAACAACCTCAGCGGCGCGGCGGTCATCAAGGCCTTCGACCGCTACGACTTCGAACACGACCGGGTCGCCGCCCAGAGCGAGACCTACCACGACGAGAAGGTCGCCGCCCTGCGGATCCGTCGGGGCTTTTTCGCGGCGCTCCGGCTCGTGACCGGCGTCGTCTTCGTCGTCGCGCTGTTCGTCGCCGGCCGGGACATCATCGCCGGCCGCCCGGGCGCGCTCACGGCCGGGACGGTCGCGGTCTTCTTTCTGTATCTCCGCCGGCTCTACTCGCCGATGCGCCGCGTCGGCAAGTCCGCGAACAAGTACCAGCTCGCCAAGTCCAGCGCCGAGCGCGTCTTCGGCCTGCTCGCCCAGGAGCCGTCGGTGACCTCCCCGGCGGACGCGTCCGTCCCCGAGGAGCTCGACGGGCGGGTCACCTTCGACGGGGTCACGTTCGCCTACGAGGAGCGCCCCGTCGTCCGGGACGTCTCGCTGGAAGTGCCCGCCGGCGCGACGGTCGGCCTCGCCGGCCCGACCGGCGCGGGCAAGTCCACCCTCCTGAAGCTCGTCCCGCGGTTCCACGACGCCGACGAGGGCACGGTCCGGGTCGACGGCCGCGACGTCCGCGAGTACGACCTCCAGGCGTTGCGCGACCACGTCGCCGTCGTCGAGCAACAGCCGTACCTCTTCTCGGGGACCGTCGCCGAGAACATCGCCTACGGCGACCGCGAGGTCCTCGACGACGAGACCGGCCGCGACCCCGACGGGCCCGTCGACGAGACGGCCCGGCGTGCCCGCGAGCGCGTCCGCGCGGCCGCCGAGGCCGCCGAGGCCGACGCCTTCATCGCGGAGTTACCCGAGGGGTACGACACCCAGATCGGCGAGCGCGGGGTCAAGCTCTCGGGCGGGCAGCGCCAGCGGGTCGCTATCGCGCGGGCCCTGCTGAACGACCCCGAGGTCATTATCTTCGACGAGGCCACCAGCGACGTCGACACCGAGACCGAGCGGCGCATCCAGGAGAGCATCGACCGCCTCGTCGAGGACCGGACTGCCTTCGTCATCGCCCACCGCCTCTCGACCATCCAGAACGCCGACCGGGTCGTCGTCATGGACGAGGGCGCGGTCGTCGAACAGGGGACCCACGCGGACCTGCTGGCGGCCGGCGGCGACTACGCCGACCTCTGGCGCGCGCAGGCCGACGAACGGCCGGTCAGCGCCGACGACTGACTCCGACCTCCCGATAGCCGGGAGACTGGGGCCACCCGGTCGTGGAAAGACGGAGACGGCTACTCAGTCCGGAGGGCACGGAGGGCTACCCGGTCGTGGGACGTGGGGACGGCTACTCGGTCGCGGGGGGTGCAGGTTTGGCGTCTCTCGCGCCCTCGACGGTCTCGGCGACGGCGTCGACGCCCTCGTCGTGGACGAGGTCGCCGACGACGACGGTATCGGCGTACCGTGCCATCCGCCGCGCGGAGTCGTAGCCGTGGATGCCGCCGCCGTAGAACAGCGCGGCGTCGGCTATCGCGTCGGCGGCCGCCGCGACCGTCTCCGGGTCGCCCAGCGTGCCCGAGTACTCGGCGTAGACGATGTCCTGGCCGAGCATCCGTTCGGCGACCTCGGCGTATGCGGCGACGTCCTCGGGGTCGAGGTCGCAGTCGGCGTCGGTGTAGACGGCGGCCGCCGACTCGGGATTGAGGACGATGTACCCCTCGGTGAAGGTGGTCGCCCAGTCGATGTCGTCGTCGAGGCGGACCCACTCCTTTTGCATCCCGGTCAGCCAGGCGATGTCGCCGGCGTTGACGACCATCGGGACGAGGTAGCCGTCGACCCCGGGGCGGTGGACCACGTTGGTGAGGTTCGAGGGCTCGACGTACAGCGGGACGTCGTACTCGGCACACCCCTCCAGGACCCACTCCATCTTCGCCTCGGTGACGCCCGTGGTCCCGCCCACCTCGATGGCGTCGGTCCCGCAGGTGGCGACGTCCTCGAAGGTCTCGCCGTCGACGAGCTCCTTGTCCGGGTCGATCTTCAGGATGTGGTCCCAGTCGTCCCACGGCCTGGTCATACTCGCTTAGACCCCACGGCCGGATAAAACGGCTTCGGAAGGGGCCCCGACCGCCGGCGGTCCTCGCCGTTCGACCGCCGGCGGTCGTTCCCGCCCGTCGGGCCTGTCCGCCAGGGACCCGCGCTCTGTGGCGCCGTCGGACCGGTCGGCCCCGAACTCGCGCCGTGTGGCGCAGTCGGGCGGGTCCGTCGCGGACCCGTGCGCGGCGGGGTCGACCGGGGCGGGGTGTCGCCGTGACGCAAAGGTCTTATACTGGAATGAGAAATGGGTTAGCCGAGACGCCGGCTGACGGGCCGGGCTGGTGACATGGACCGAGACAACAACGAGAGCACGGAATCGGCGCACGACGACCCGATACTGGAGCGCGTTCTGAGCGATTCGGCCTACGAGAAAGAGCGCGTCGAGCGGTTCGCACACTTCAAACAGCCCATCCCGCGGAAACTCGCGATCCAGGGGTACCTGCTCGGGTCGCTCGCGCTGTTGATCCCGCTGTACAGCATCTATCCCGAGAGCACGGCGGCGTACCTGCCGTCGCTGAACCCCGTAGTCGCCTCGCCGAAGGTACTCCTGCTGGGCGTCTTCGGGGCGACAGTCGAGTTCGGGACGGCCGCCCTGCTCGTCGGGGTCGGCCTCTACCGCGCCCAGAACGAACCGCTCTCCGAGGAGGAGGCCTCGACGCTGTTCGACGTCGAGACCTTCGCCAGCTACCTGGGCTTTGGCACCGGCGGGCTCTGTATCCTGCTCACGCTCGGGTTCTTCCTGCTGGGGATCGGCGGCGCCGAGGCGGTCGGCTGGTACGTCACCACGATGGAGGGGATCAACCCCTTCAGCGCGACCGGGACCGGCTTCTCGGTCGGTCACCTCGGGACGATGGCGCTGTCGGGCGCGCTCGTGATCGCGCTCGCCCGCGGCTACGTCGCGTCGCGACTCGAGGCGCTCGACGTCTGAGGCCGCCGACGGCGCCGGGAGCGACCGCGATACTTTTCACACAGACCGGCAAAACCGGGGGTAATGGAAGTACTCACGCTCGGTCCCGCGGGGACCTACTCCCACCGCGCAGCGAAGGCCGTGGCGGACGAGGTCGCGTTCACGGAGTCGAAGACGGCGATCGTCGAGGCAGTCGCCAGCGGACGGGTCGACCGCGGCGTCATCCCGGTCGAGAACAGCACCGAGGGGTCGGTCACCGAGGCGCTCGACGCCCTCGCCGAGTACGACGTGGCGATCGTCCGCGAACTCGTCACGCCGATCCGCCACGCCCTGCTCGCGCAGGGCCCGTCGTTTTCCGTCGTCGCCTCCCACGAGCAGGCCCTCGCGCAGTGTCGCGAGTACCTGGAGGCGAACTACCCCGACGTCGACCTGACGGCCGTGGCCTCGACGGCCCGGGGCGTCGAGCGCGCCCGCGAGGACCCCGACATCGCCGGTATCGGCCACCCCGAGAACGCCAGCGGCGACCTGCAGGTCATCGCCGAGGACATCCAGGACACCTCCTCGAACGCGACCCGCTTTGTCGTCCTCGCGCCGGCGGGCGAGCGCAGCGAGGCCGGCTCGAAGACCTCCTTCATCGTCTACCCGAACGTCGACTACCCCGGCCTGCTCCTGGAGATGCTCGAACCGTTCGCCGAGCGGGACATCAACCTCACGCGCGTCGAGTCCCGCCCCAGCGGCGAACGCCTCGGCGACTACGTCTTCCACATCGACATCGCCGCCGGCCTCTACGAGGACCGCACGGGGGAGGCGCTGGCCGAGATCGAAGCGATCGCCGAGAACGGCTGGGTCCGGCGGCTCGGTTCCTACGACAGCGAGACCGTCCTGTACTGACAGGGCAGTCCGACGCCGGCGCTGTCACTCGCCTGGGAACGTCGGTCGGAGGTCCCGTACCAGCACGAGCGCGTCCTCGCCGTTCTCGTAGTAGCGGGGGACGGTCCCCTGGTGTTCGAAGCCGAACTGTCGGTAGAGCGAGCGGGCGGCGTCGTTTGACCGCCTGACCTCGAGTTTCACCGACTCCGCACCCTCGGTGGTCAGCGCCCCGAGCGCCCGCCCGAGGAGTCGCTTGCCGACCCCTGCGCCACGACACTCCTCGGCGACGGCCAGGTCCTTGACGTGACCCATGCCGGCGTCGTGGTCCGAGACGACGTCCGCGACCACGTAGCCGACGACGCGGCCGTCGTCGCCGACCCGCGACGGGTCGCGGGGGCTGTCCCCGCGGTCGACCTGTGCCACGAGAAAGCCCGCCTCGCCGAGGAATCCCTCGAAGGCCGTGAACGGCCACGGCTGGGGGAACGACTCCTGTTCAATGTGGTAGACCGCGAGCAGGTCGGCCCGCTCGGCCTCACGGACCCGGGCCCGCGGTCGCTCGCTCTCGGCCGGCGCGGCGGTCGTCACGCCCCACGGTACGGCGGCCGCCTACAAATGCCTGCTGTCCCGGACCGACCACGCCGGTCCCGCCCCCCGAGACCACAGGCGGCGGTCCTGCCCCGTCCCTCGACCGTGCGTGACCGCCCACTCCTGACTCTGACCCTACCGAAAATTTCAAAGGTGGCCGGACGAAACAAAAGATACATAACCGTCACCACCCGAGCGTCAGACGCACCCGTTTTGGGTGCCAACCCACCCCCACCCCCACCCACCCTCACTGTCGGGCCTTCCCTCCCGACACTCCGGCGAGACGACCACTCGCCGGAGGGGTTTTGATCCTGGACCGGCGGGCGTCCCCGTGCTCAGTCAGAACCGACAGAGTCGTCTGTCAGGATACTTCGCCCGGAGCGAACCCGAAACCGAGTCGACGAATCGGGGTGTGGAGTCGGGCCGTCGCTCAGTCGTCTGCGGGGGCGGCGCCCTCACCGGCGTCGTGTTTCTGCTTGACGTGGGTGAGTTTGCCCCCGTCGGCGAGGATCTCGCGTTCGCGCTTGGAGGCGTCGAGGTGAGCGGGGGCCTCCCAGTCGCCGTTGACGCGGATGGTGAACTCCGCTTTGCCAGAGCGGACGGCCTCGGCGACGTCGTCGACGACCTCGACCTCGTCGCCCTGGTCTATCTGCTCGTAGGTCTCGGCGTCGACCGTCAGCGGGACGATGCCGAAGTTGAAGAGGTTGGCCTTGTGGATGCGGGCGAAACTCTGTGCGAGGACGGCGTCGATGCCCAGGTACATCGGGCACAGCGCCGCGTGCTCGCGCGAGGAGCCTTGGCCGTAGTTCTCGCCAGCGAGCAGCACGCCGCCGTCGGATTCCTTGGCGCGCTCGGGGAAGGTCTTGTCGACGCGGGTCAGCGTGAACTCCGACAGCTTCGGGATGTTCGACCGGTACATCAGCACGTCGGCGTTCGCGGGGCTGATGTGGTCGGTCGTGATGTTGCCGGGCATCTTCAGCAGGACCTCGCCCGCCAGGTCGGCCGGCAGCGGGTCTTTCAGCGGCACGTCACTGATGTTCGGCCCCTTGATGAGTTCGTCGTCGACGGCCTCGTCGGGCGTGATGAGGTCCGACCCGCTGACGCCGACGTACTCGTCGGCCAGTTCGAAGCCCGGGTCCTCCAAGCCGTCGACCTCCTTTGTGAGGTCCCGCGGGTCGACGATCTCCCCGGCGAGCGCGGCGGCCGCGGCCACCTCGGGCGAACAGAGGTAGACGGAGTCGTTCTCGATACCCGAGCGGCCCTCGAAGTTGCGGTTGAACGTCCGCAGCGAGACGGAATCGGAGGCGGGCACGTGACCGTTGCCGATACACGCGCCACAGGTCGCCTCCGAGAAGTTGACGCCCGCGGCCATCATCTCGGCCGTCCAGCCCTGGCGGGCCAGCATCTCCGAGGCCTGCTTGGACCCGGGTGCGACGATCATCTCGGTCTTCTTGTCGATCTCGCGGCCCTCGAGCATCTTGGCGGCCGGGAGGATATCCTCGAAGGCGCCGTTGGTACACGAGCCGATGATGACCTGGTCGACGTCGACGCCCGCGACCTCGCGGACCGGGACGACGTTGTCCGGCATCGACGGCTCCGCGATGAGGGGCTCGATCTCCGAGAGGTCGACCGTGATCTCGTCGTGGTACTCGGCGTCCTCGTCGGGTTCGACCTTCTCGTAGTCCTCCGGGCGGCCGACCCGTTCGAGGTACTCCCTGGTGCGCTCGTCGGTCGGGAAGATAGACGAGGTGGCCCCGAGTTCCGTCCCCATGTTGGTGATCGTCGTCCGCTCGGGGACCGAGAGCGTCTCGACGCCCGGGCCGGTGTACTCGAAGATCTTGCCGACGCCGCCTTTCACCGAGAGGCGCCGCAGGAGTTCGAGGATGACGTCCTTGGCGGTCGCCCACGCCGGGAGTTCGCCCTCCAGGCGCACGTTGACGACCTCGGGCATGTCGATGTAGTAGGCGCCCCCGCCCATGGCGACGGCGACGTCGAGCCCGCCGGCACCGATGGCGAGTTCGCCCAGCCCCCCCGGCGTCGGGGTGTGGCTGTCCGACCCCAGCATCGTCTTGCCGGGCGCCGCGAAGTTCTCCTTGTGGACGTTGTGACAGATGCCGTTGCCCGGCCGGGAGAAGTAGGCGCCGAACGTCCCCGCGGCCGACCGCAGGAACCGGTGGTCGTCCGTGTTCTTGAAGTCGAACTGGTAGGTCTGGTGGTCGCAGTACTGGGCCGCGACCTCCGTCTGGACGCCGTCTAAGTCCAGCGCCTCGAACTGGAGCCACACGAGCGTCCCCGTCGTGTCCTGTGTGAGGACCTGGTCGACCTCGATACCGATCTCCTCGCCGGGTTCGAGTTCACCCTCCACGAGGTGGTCGTCGAGAATCTTCTCCGTGAGTGTCTGTCCCATAACAGTAAACGATGGGATGCGCGCGGATATAAAACCCGCGAGTTCACGCAAAGCTCTCGAACGCGCGCCGCCGTTCTCGGCGGCCATGCGACCGTCCTCGCCCCGGCGCAACACTCATACGGGTCCGCGGCGACAGTCGGGACCGTGTTCAGGAGCGGACGGTTCGTCGCCGACGCGCTCGGCGACGTGGACGACGAACAGGTCCAGCCAAACGGCGTCGACCTGCGGCTGGGCGCGGTCTTCGAGCAGGTCGAACCCGGCCGGGTCGGCACCGACGGCAAGACGGTCGGCGACCGACGCGAGGTAGCCGACGACGACGGCGTCTATCGCCTGGACCCGGGCGGGTACGTCGTCGCCTACGCCGACACGGTGCGGATCCCGGAGGGCCACGTCGGCTTCCTCTATCCCCGGTCGTCACTGCTGCGCAACTCCTGTATGCTCGATACGGCAGTGTGGGACGCCGGCTACGAGGGACAGGGCGAGGGGCTGCTCGAAGCCTATCACGCGGTCGAACTCGAAGCGGGCGCGCGGGTCGCACAGCTCGTCCTCGCCGAGGCGGCCCACGCCGGCACCTACGAGGGGTCCTACCAGGGCGAGCGCCTCGATTGACCTACGAGGGCGCCGGCCCGTCGACACGATCGTATGATCAACTGGATGAACCGCCTGGCGGACCAAGCCGTAAAATTAATTCACGTAGTCGTCTTACGTTCGAACGGTGTTGGGGGGAGACCGAACCGGACCGTGCCTCTGACATCCACTCCCGGACGACGCCTCCAACACCTTTCGGGGGCGATTCCCCCCGATTCTCGGCGCAACGCCGACGCTCATACCAGCGACCGCTGGCGGTGCCGTCCGCCGCGCGACCTGACAGTGATCCTGAATATACGGTGAGCAAACAGGTGGATCTCCGGCGGGATCAGCCGACGCGACGGGCCCGTCTTTTCAGCGCGTGAAACCGCTGTCCGGGGGTTATATACGAAGACACCAATGTTCAGGTATGCCAGCTGACGGTGACCTGTACGTCCTCGGTCCCGGGGGGGACGGGGACGGTAGTGAGAAGTGGGTAAGTCCGCGCCCCGTCGACGAGGTAGTGGTCGACGTACTCACCGACGAGACGGAGCTCTCGGCGGACGAGATCGACGACCTCGACGCGTACGTCGACAGGGACGACCTGGCGGCCTCCCTCGACGGGGAGACCGAGGTCGACACCCTGCGGTTCGAGGTCGAGGGCCACGAGGTCGTCGTCGAGACAGACGGAACGGTCGACGTCGCCGACTGAGGCCGCTGCCATCTTGAATTGCGTGCCCCGCGACCGTCGGGTGTGACGCGCCTCGTACTCATCGCACACGACGACCAGACGGCCGAGATGGTCGACCTCGCGAAGACCTACGGGTCGGCACTCTCGGTGTTCGACCTCGTCGGGACCGGGACGACGGGCGAGCGAGTCGCCGAGGAGACGGGCCGGCCGGCCGCGCCAGGAGGGGCAGGGCAGCCGGCCGCGCCAGCGGGGGCGGTCAGTCGACGCCTTCCGAGACGGCGACGACGTGGTTGCCGACTTCGACGCGGATGGTGTCGGCGGGGTCGTCGCCGACCCGGCAGGTGGCGGTGTCGCGCTTCCCGAGTCGCAGTCTCGCGGTCACGTCGTACGTTCCCGGCGGGAGGAGCCTGCGCTCGGCGAACAGTTCGCCTGGGTCGAGGCGGCACTCGCGCTCGGCGGCCACGCCGTCGTCGTCGCTGGCGACGAGTTCGACGGTGTCGGGGCGTCGGTCGTAGTTGCGGAGGGAGAGGTCCATGCGGGGGACCGCGGGGCGAGGGTCGACCAGCGACCCGGTGTGGGTCGTGGCTGCGCCAGCGGGGCCGGCTGCGGGGGACATCGGCACCCGACCGTACAGACGGCACTGATAAACCCTTTGTCGAAGGTCAAACAGCCGTTGAACCCACACGTGGCCGATACAGTCGCTCGACCGCCGGTATCGCGTCCGGGGCAAAGGATAACTGCGGGCCGACCCTCGGGGAGGGCATGAGCAACTCCTCCCTGCGGGTGCCGGCACAGACAGCGGTCGAGCAGTGCATGAACCTCGGGGCCGACGAGTCGTGTGCCGTCGTCACCGACGACACGCGCCAGGCGATCGGGGAGGCGCTGTACGACGTCGCGAGCGAGACGACCGACGACGCGGTGCTGGTGCGGTACCCGCCGGGCGACCAGCACGGCGCGGAACCACCAGAGCCGGTGGCGGCCGCGATGGCCGGCGCCGACGTGGTGCTCGCGCCGACGACCAAGAGCCTGAGCCACACGCAGGCCCGCACGGCCGCCAACGAGGCCGGCGCACGCGTCGCGACCCTCCCCGGCATCACCGACGGCGTCTTCCTGCTGGGGCTGGACGCCGACTACGAGTCGATCCGCGACGAGTGCGAGCGCCTGCTCGCCCAACTCGAGGGTGCCGACCAGGTCCGCGTGACGACCGACCTCGGGACCGACATCACGTTCGAGCCCGGGAGCCGCGAGTGGCGACTCGACACCGGGATCGTCCACGAACCCGGCGGGATGTCAAACCTCCCCGCCGGCGAGATCTTCGTCAGCCCCGAGGACGCCAACGGCACATACGTCGTCGACGGGACGATGATGCCCCACGGGAAACTGGACGGGCGGACCCTCGAATTCGAGGTCGAGGACGGCTACGTCACCCGGATATCGGACGACGAGGTCCGGGCGGACGTCGAGGAGGCCGCCGAGGAGGTCGGCGACGCGGCCTACAACCTCGCGGAACTGGGCATCGGGACGAACCTCGCCGTCGAGGACCTCGTCGGGTCGGTCCTGCTCGACGAGAAGGCCGCCGGCACCGTCCACATCGCGCTGGGCGACGACCACGGCATCGGCGGCGACACCCACGCCCCGATCCACCTCGACGGGATCATCACCGAACCGACCGTCTACGCGGACGGTAAAAGCGTGGAACTTCCCACTGCGTGAGCGGCGAATTCCTGGAGCGAGCGACGAACGCGACCGGAGTGAGGGGTCGTCCGACACGCGGCGGACTTTTAGGCGCGCGTCGTCAACACGACGCTATGACCGAGACAACGGAGCGGGTCGGGGTCGCCTGCCCCTCCTGTTCGCCGGACCTCGAAACCGTCCACGAAGTACTGACGACCGGCGGCGGGGCGGCGACGGTCCGCTGTACGGAGTGTGGACACACCCACAAACACCAGCTCGAATCGACGACCGAGTACGAGCGGCCGGTCGTCGTCTCCCAGGACGGCGAGTCGTTCACCGCGACCGCCGACGTGCCCGAGGGCGAGCGGCTCGCGGTCGGCGAGGAGTTCCTCCTCGACACCGAGGAGGCGATCATGACCGTCCGGATCACGAGCCTCGAACTCGCGGACGGGCGCGTCGAGTCGGCCCCGGTCGAGGACGTCCGGACGGTTTGGACCCGCGCGGTCGGGAACGTCACCGTCGACGTGACGCTCCACCCCGAGGGCGGTGCCCACGACGAAACCCGCAGCGAGGCGTTCCAGGTGCCCGGCGACTACGAGTTCGTCGTCGGCGAGACCGACGACCTCGCCGGCGAGGAGTTCACCGTCGAAGGGATCCACCTGCGCGACGACGCCATCGGCTACGACCACACGAAACTCGACCACCGCGGGGACGCGGCCGTCGCCAAGGACGTCAACCGCGTCTACGCGCGCGACGAGTCCTCGACCGCCTGGTCGGCGTGGTAGCATGGACGAGACGGCTGCCCGGGAGAGGCTGGTCGACCGCCTGCGCGAGCGCGGCCGCGCGAGCGACGAGCGCGTCCTCGCGGCCATGGAGGCGGTCCCGCGCCACGAGTTCGTCCCCGAGCCACAGCGCGGGCAGGCCTACCGCGACCGCCCGCTGCCCATCGGCGAGGGCCAGACCATCAGCGCGCCTCACATGGTCGCGGTCATGGCCGACCGCCTGGACCTGGAACCGGGCCGGGACGTCCTGGAGGTCGGCACCGGCTGTGGCTACCACGCCGCGGTCACCGCCGAACTGGTCGGCGCCGACCACGTCTACAGCGTCGAGTACCACCACTCGCTGGCCGAGCGCGCCCGCGCCCGCCTGGCACGCACCGGCTACGGCGACGTGTCGGTCCGCGCCGGCGACGGCCGCGAGGGGTGGTCCGAGCACGCCCCCTACGACCGTGCGTACCTGACCTGCGCCGCGGCCGACTTCCCCGGGGCGGTCGTCGACCAGGTCCGACCGGGCGGCTCCGTGCTCGGGCCCATCGGGACGCGCCGCCAGACTCTGGTCCGCGGGGCGGTCCGCCCCGACGGCTCGCTGGACCGCGAGGACCACGGCGGCGTCCGCTTCGTCGAGATGCAGTGACACCCGCCGAGACCCACGTCCACCTTCGCCGGCGCGCCCGTCGCCGAGGCGGGGACTGCTTTTAGGTCACTCCGGGCCCGAGAGCCGGTATGCGCGTCGTCTCTCTGCTCCCGTCGGCGACCGAGGTCTGTTACGCGCTCGGGGTCGAGCCCATCGGGGTCTCCCACGAGTGTGACTACCCGCCCGCGGCGCGGGACGTGCCCGCGGTCGATAGCTCGCGGGTCGACCCCGACGCGTCGAGCGCGGAGATCAACGAACAGGTGGCCGAGGCCGAAGCCGAGGAGGGTAGCGTCTACGAGATCGACCGCGAGGCGCTGGCGGCGGCCGACCCCGACGTCGTGATAACCCAGGCTGTCTGTGACGTCTGTGCGGTCGATACGGTGCTGGTCGAGGACGCGCTGGCCGACGTCGACAGCGATGCCGAGGTGGTGACGACTGACACCCACAGCCTCGACGACCTCTACGCGGGTATTGAGCGGATCGGCGCGGCGCTGGACCGCGAGGAGCGCGCCGAGGAGGTCGTGTCCGACCTCCGGTCGCGGGTCGAGACCGTGACCGAGCGGACCGCCGATGTCGACGAGCGGCCGCGGGTCGGGGTGCTAGACTGGCTCGACCCGGTGATGGTCGCGGGCCACTGGATGCCCCAGCTCGTCGAGCTGGCCGGCGGGACCTACGGGATGGCCGAGACTGGCGACCGCTCGCGCCCGCGGGAATGGGCGGACGTTCGGGCCTACGACCCGGAAGTGCTGGTGGCCTCGCCCTGTGGGTTCGACCTCGACCAGACGCTCTCGAACCACGCGGAACTCACGGGGCGGCCGGGCTGGGCGGACCTCTCGGCGGTCGCGGCCGGCCGCGCGGTCGCGATGGACGGCCACCACTACGTTAACAGGCCGGGACCGCGCCTCGTCGACACGATGGAACACCTCGCCGGCCTGCTCCACCCCGACCTGTTCGCGTCACCACCACCGGAGGTCGTCCGTCCGCTTCCGGGCGCGGACGCCGGCCGGGAGAAGGAGCGACGCGTCTGAACGGTGGTCGACGGACACGCCGGAAACCGACTGCAAGCCGAGAATCAAACTCAAACGCCAGCTATTCGGCGTGCCCGAGACAGCGGGCGCGAAGGGCTTCCTGACGACGCTGTTCGAGACATCTCCACTGCCGGGGTACGCTCTCTTCGTGGGTGCCGGGACGTTCATTGCCCTCGCATTCCGGGTCCTCCAGGACCGATACGTCTATCGGTGACCCCAGACAGTGCGGCCGGGACGGAGCGGGCAACGATAACGCCATCTTGATTCAGCGAGAGAATCGCGCCGTTGACGGCGGGCGTGAATCGCGTAAGCGTGGTGGCGCAACCGCAGGGTTTAGGCCGTCCGGGGGCGAACGT
>PXRP01000052.1:742-39708 GCA_003021655.1 Halobacteriales archaeon QS_4_69_31 | reverse complement strand
TGAGACCGCCCGGGAGCGAAGACGCGGCCGACCTGAAATCACCGTCCACGACCCGACCCGCCGGCGAGGACCGGTAGCGACCCCCGCCTGCCGTCCCCGGCCGGGCCCCCCGCACGTTTATGCGGCCGTTGCAAATCCGAGGTCGCTGGACCGGGACCGACCCCGCGCCCCCGCACCCTGAATGACCCTACTGCCCTATATATAATTATACTATATATGATATCTCTTAAATACTACCAGAAATAGTATCTATCCGGGCGTGTCCGAAACCGGCTCCAGACGAGACCAGAAGGCGGCGGTCGCGCCCACTGTGGCCCCGGACCCTGAAGACGAGCGCCGCCTACCAGGTCGGTCCTCAGATCGGTCGACGTGTCGTCCGCTGGCCTGCCGCCGGGCGTGATGCGGGTGTCGACCCGACAGGACTGCCCTGCCGACGACCACCGTCTTCCGACCCGGCCCACACCACGGAAGTGGTCGGTACCGGGGACGGCGGACACGAGGTCGGCTCGTGGACGCCCAGTCCGAGGTACAGCTCACCGACCCGGCAGTGGTCGCGGGCGACCCTCACGAATGCGCGGTCCAACGACACGGTGCGGTCGACACCGGATCCGTTCCCGACGGATGGAACATATTAATTCTAGTACTTATGCTATATAATAATATATCTGTTATATATTGCCGTTATAAAGTCGACCGACTCCCCGGACCGACCCGCGTCCGGCGCGGCTTCGATTCGACGACCACGTGACCGATCGAGAGTCGGATCCGTTTCTGACGCTGAAACGCGGCTCCCCGGTTTACTCTTCGCTTCCCCGTGCAGACAGGGCATGCTTATCGTAGGTAGCGACGACGGCGTGTACAGGGTGACCGGCCTCGACGAACCTGACCCGGACGTGACCAGGGGTTCCGAAACCGGACGGGTCAGACGCGGCCGGGACTTCGAGGGGCTGGCAGGCGTGTTCGCAGCCACCGAGACGGGGCTGTATCACTCGGACGACGGAGACACGTCGAACCTCGACGTTCCCAGGGAGAACGTGTACGCCCTCGGTGCAAATCCGGACGGCGACAGGCTCTCTGCGGGAACTCGATGGCAAACGCGGACCGCGCACCGCAGGTCAAAAGCGTCATCGTGAACGTCCGACGCTCACCGTCGAACCGACTGGTCTCGCCCAACTCCGGCAGGTCGTCGGCGCCGTAGAGTGAGCGTCTCGGTCGGTTCGAGATGCGATTCCAGTAACGGGTCCCACTGCGTCGGGAGCGACCAGTTGTGGTGTCTGCCGTGCCGGACGGCGGTACCTTAGTTTTAAAACAGATCGGGTAGACAACAGCTTCTAGATGTCGTTCGACCGACTCGAACTCGCCGACCGGGGGGACTCCGGGGCGGTCGCGCCGCCGTTGCCGCCGGACGACCCGGAGGCGTGGTACGCGCCCGACGTCCGGTCACAGCGGGAGGTCCATCCAGGGGTCGTCATCACTATCCGCGACGCCGAGAGGGGATTCGACTACGAGGTGCGCGAACCCAGTCTGCGCGAGTCCGAACGCGAGGCGCTCGACCGCATCGAGGAGTACTTCGCGGACGCGAACCTCGACCGGCCCCGCACACGCGAGGGCGCCGTCGAGCGCATGGAGTCGGGTTTCGGCCCGAAACACCGCCGCGTCGTCGACCGTCTGGTCGACGTCTCGCCGGCCGCCAGACGGCGCATCGACTACCACGCGCTCTCGCGGCTGGGCTGTCTCGACGAGTTGACGCCCTACGCGCTCGACGAGCGCATCGAGGTCACGGACGTCGCCGACGACCAGGTGGTTGTCCACACCGAGAACTTCGCGCCGGCCCGGACCGACCTCGACGCGGATCCTGCGTACCTCGAACAGTTCGCCAGCGAACGGCTCGACGACTACACGGTCGCGTTCCACGGCTTCGAGGTCCCGGTCGTCGTCTACCGCGAGAACCTGCTGGGGGCGGACCCGTTCACCACCAAGTACGCCGTCCGCGAGCCGGACCTTCTGCCCGGCGACGCCGACCTCGTCGAGGAGTGCAAGAGCCGTGTCTGGGAGACCGACGTCGACGGGGTCGTCGACGACAGCGCCGCGTTCGTCCGCGAGCGGGCGCGGAACCTCCTCTCGCGGCGGCTCACCGCGCGCAACACGCGTGCCTGGCTCGACGCCGCCCGTTACCGGCTCCGGAGCGCCCTCGCTGAGTGGGGGCTGGCGATCCCCCCTGTGGGCGAGCGCTACGCCGAGGACCGCCTCGACGACCTCGTCTACTACGTGTTGCGCGACTACGTCGGCTACGGCGAACTCACGATACCGATCCGGGACCCGAACCTTGAGGATATCGAGGCCAACCGCGTCGGCGAGCGCGTCAAGGTGGTGCCCCGCGACGAGGTGGCCGCCGACGAGCGGGTCCCGACCAACCTCGTCTTCGAGGACGAAACCGAGTTCGTCAACGTCGTCAAGCAACTGGCGGCCTCGGACGGGTCGGAACTCAACGCCTCGAACCCGAGCGCGAAGGTCAACCTCAGGCCGCCGGGCGTCGACGAGACCATCCGCTGTGCGGTGGCGCTGCCGACGGTCAGCGAGGGTGGCCCGCACATCTCCATCCGGAAGCAGTCGGCCGACGTGCTCACGCCCGTCGACCTCGTCGAGCGCGACAGCATCTCCACCGAACTGGTCGCGCTGCTGTGGCACCTCTACGAGACCCACGGGGTCGTCCTCTTCTGTGGCCCCACGGGCGTGGGGAAGACGACGCTGATGAACGCTCACGTCCCGTTCATCAGCTACCGCCACCGGCCGGTGAGCATCGACGAGGGGTCACGCGAGGTGTGGATACCCCACGAGACCGGCGTCTCGCTCACCACGCGGGACCACCCCGAGGAGTACAAGCGCGTCTCGATGGCCGACCTGATGACCGAGACCAACTACCTCAACCCCGACGTCGAGTTCATCGCTGAGATCAACACCCCCGAGAGCTTCCGGACCTTCGCCGAGGTGTTGAACACGGGCCACGGCGTGATCGGGACCACTCACGCCGGCGACGTGGAGACGCTGGTCAACCGCGTCGTCGAACAGAACGTCCCGACGTACCTGCTCGACGAAGTCGACCTGCTCGTGTTCCCGCGTCACGTCGACGGCGACCGGTACGTCGGCGAGGTCGTCGAGTTCGTCAATGAGGGGACGTTCCGCGAGTTCGAGCGCGAACGCGACGACGACATGTGTGGCGTCGTCAGACACGGCGACACCACCGTCTACTGGAACACGGTCGCCCGTCGCCGCCACGACGGGGGGTACGACCTGGCGTACGAACACCCCAGCCTCGGCGACGACGAGCGCCGGTGTGTCACGACGGTCTTCGAGGGCATCGCCGACGGGACCGACCAGCCGGTCGAGACAGTCGAAGAGTCGTTCCACCGGAAGCACCGGTACGTGCGGTATCTCCTGCGCGAGAACGTCACCGACGGCGACGAACTGTTCGCGTTCCTCTCGGACCTGCGGACCGACGAGGCAGCCACCGTCGAGCGCATCCAGCGACGGACCCGGAGCAGGCAGGTCGACGGGCCGGTGGCGGCCGACCGCGGGTCGAGTGGCGGGACAGTCGACGGCGACGGACCAAGTCCGGCCAGGTCGGCGGGCGGACCGACTTCGGACGCGGCAAACGACGGACCAGGTCCGGACATGTCGAAGGACAGGCCCGGTCCGGACGCGGCGAGCGACGGACGGGAATCAAGTACGTCGAACGGCGAACCAAGTACGTCGAACGGCGAACCAAGTACGTCGAACGGCGAACCGGATCCGGGCACGTCGAACGAGCGGGCGAGCCAGGACGCGTCGGACGGGAGAGCGGACTCCGACGAGTCACTGCTGGACGAGGCACTGGGCGGGCGCGACCGCGAGGGGTGGTCCGGTTCCGAGACGGTGTCCGGGGGGACCGAGACGCCGACCGGGCGGGCGGACGACTCGCTCGACAACGGGGGGTCGGATGGCGACTGAGAGGCGACGTCGGACGGGCGCGGCCGTCGAGGGCGTCGGGAACGTCCTCGACCACGCGCTGTACGCGCTGTTCTCGCGCCACGCGGACGACACCGACCACGACGCCGACCGCGAGAACTACCGCGCCGCCGACCTGGGGGTCAGCTTCGACCTCTATCTCGCGCGGGTGTACGGTCTCTCGTGGCTGGTCGCCGTCTGCACTTTCGTGTTCAGTGCGGTCGTCCTGACGCTGCTGCCGGCCGGCGTCGTCGACGCCGTCTCGACGTTCCTGTCTAACGCCGTCCCGGCCGCGGAGAGCGTGTCGGTGCCGACCGTCCCACGGTCCGCGGTGAGCGTCGTCGTCGGCGTCGGGTGTGGGGCGGTCACGAAGCGGGCGACGGTCGCCCTCGGGAGCCTCCACCTGGGGTGGCACGCGCGCGCCCGTCAGGCGGGCATCGAGGCGACGCTCCCCGGGGCAGTCAGGTACCTCCGCGTGCTCGCCTCGGGGAGCACCGACCAGCGGGCGATGTTGCGCCGGGTGGCCGACCAGCGAGCGTACGGCGAGACGGCCGTCGCCTTCCGGCGCGTGCTCAACGAGGCGACGGTGACGGGGAGCTTCGACGCCGGCCTCGAACGCGTCGCGCGCGACACCCCGTCCCGGGACCTGCTCTCGCCGTTCCTGCTGAAGTACCGCGAACACGCGAACCAGGGCAGCGACGCCCTGGCGGAGTATCTCCGGATGGAGGGACACCTCCTCTCGCACCGCCAGTCGCGCACGCACGACCGCGTCGAGGGATACCTCGAACTGCTGGCGGAACTGTTCGTCGTGTTGCTCGTGTTCCCGGCGCTGACGGTGTTGATCATCACGGTCATGAGCGTGCTCGCGCCGGGGCTGACGCGGACGGCCGCGACCCCGCTCGGACCGGTGACGACCAAGCAGGTGATCGTCTACAGCAGCATCGCGTTCGTCCTCGGGGTCGGCTTGGGGTCGGCGTGGGTCGTCGCCGGATTGCGCCCGACACAGCACGCGGTCCCGGGCTATGACCTCCCAGAGGGCCCGCTGGCGGTCGTCAGGTCGGCGGCGTCGAACCCGGCGAGCGCCGCAGTCGTCTGCGTTCCGTTCGCGGTGCCCGTCGGCGCCGGTCTCTGGGCGCTCTCGTACAGGCCGGCGAACGTCGTGCTGTTGAGTTACGTGGCCGTGGGGCTGCCGGTTGGTGCCGCCGCAGTCCGGCGGGCGCGCCTCGACGACGCCAAGGACCGCGAGATACGCGATTTCGTCCACGCCGTCTCGGGCCACGTCGCGCTCGGCCGGCCGTTCGGGCAGGCCGTCGACGCCGTCGCCCGCGAGGTCGACCACGGCGCGCTCCAGTCGGACGTCGAGTCGCTGGCGTTCACGCTGTCGCTGACGACCGACGCGAGAGCCGACGACGGCGACGTCCGCGCGGCCGCGCTCGACCGGTTCGTCGACGACGTCGGGACGCCGATGGCCGAGCAGACCATCGGACTGGTCGTCGGCGCGCTCGAGGCCGGCAGCGACACCGAGCAGGTCTTCGAGACGCTCCAGACGGAGATCGGCAAACTCTACCACAAGCGCAAGGAGCTCCGGTCGACGATGCTCGTCTACGTCGCCGTCGGCTGGACGACGGGGCTGCTCGTGCTCGGTATCATGGTCGCGGTGAACCTCTACGTCCTCGACGGGTTCTCACAGCTCGCGACCGTCTCGGCGTCGGGGACGACCGGGGCGGGGACGCTGGCGCTGAATCCCGACGCAGTCGACCCGGCACGGGACCGCTGGCGCTTCTACCTGGTCACGCAGGCGACGATGCTCGCCTGTGGCTGGTTCGCCGGCACGGCCAGTCGCGGCCGGTACGAGGCGCTGCTCCACTCGGCGGGACTGGTCGGTGTCGGCTACCTCGTCTTCGCGGGGGCGGGACTGGTATGACGGGACGACCGACCAGCGGACAGGCGGGGCCACACGCCGGAGAGCAGGGCCAGTCCAGCGTCGTCGGCGTCGCGCTCCTGCTCGGCGCGACGGTCCTCGCGCTCGGCGTCCTGACGGCCGGTATCGGGTCGATGGTCGACGCCCACGCCGCGCGGACCGACGCCGACCGCGTCGCGACGGACCTGGAAGACGCCATCCGACCGGTCGAGACGACGGGCCACCGGACCGCGGAGGTGCGTTTCGCCCGGGGGGACCTCTCGACCGTCGAACGCGACCTGCGCGTGCTGGAGAGCGGGACCGTCGTCGCGGACGTCGCCGTGGGCGGTCTCGTCTTCGAACGCGGCGACCGGCGCGTCCGGTCGGTCGGCGGGGCGGTGATCCGCGGCCGTGGCGAGGCCGCCTGGCCAGTCAGCGGGCCGCCGGTCGTCGGCTCCGGGGACACCGGCGTGCTCGTCGTCGGGGCCGCGAAACTGAACGCCAGCGGGCAGTCGGTCGGCGGGCGGCAGGTGTCGGCGACGGTCAGGACGAACGTCAGCCACCGCCGCCGGACGCTGGGGAGCGGCGAGTTCGCCGTCGCCATCGAGACGGACGCCCACTCGGCCCTCGGAACGGCGCTGCGCGAACGCGGGGCGACGGCCATCGACCGGCGCGACATCGACGGCGACGGTCTCGACAGCGTCGTCGCTACGTTCCCCGGCACCCGGACCGGCTATCTGGTCGTCCACGACATGCGACTGGAGGTGAGCGATGGCTGAGCCCGCCCCGCCGACCGCCGGGGACGCCCGCGGTGGGACGGCCGGCCCGTTCCTCGACCGGCGCGGCGTCACGCCGGCGGTCGGCAAGTCCCTCGAGATCGGGCTCGTCGTCCTCCTCGTCGCGCTGTTGACCACCGTCCTGCTGGGCGGGCTCGTTCCCGACTACCGGCGAGGAGCGGACGCACGCGTCGCGGAACGCGTCCTGATGACAGCGAGCCAGGAGGTCGAAGCCGCCGTCCCGCCCGCGGCGCGGAGCGTCGAGACCCGCCGCGAGGTCGAGGTCCCCGGACAGATCGGCGGGACCGGCTACCGCATCCGTACCGACGGGAGAGAGCTCGTTCTCGACCATCCCGACCCGGCGGTCGCCGCGCGCGTCCGGCTGGCGCTGCCGGACCGGGTCGACCGCGTCGAGGGCCAGTGGGACAGCGGCGGCGAGACCGTCGTCCGGGTCACCGGAGACGCCGGCGGGCTGGTCGTGACACTCTCGGACGGGGGTGGGTCCTGACGTGTCCCGTCGACGACGGACGGCCGGGCCGCGACCGGCGACGGACACCCGGAGAACCGCCGCGCGGACGCGACCACGGAGCGGGTGGAGCCGGGATGAAACAGCGGGTCGGGGACAGAGCAACCTCCTCGCGCTGGTCGGCGCGCTGTTCGCGCTCACGACCGTGATGGTCCTCGGGGTGGCGGTCGCCGACAGCGCGCTCGCGGATGCGACACGGGACGCCGGCGAACGCCACGCCGCGACGGCGGCCGCAAAGCGAGTGGTCGCCGCCGACTCGTCGCTGACCAACCGGACCAACGTCCTCGACGGGTCGGCGATAGACGCCCTGACCGTCGGAGAACTGCACAGCGAGGCCCCCGTGCTGGACGGCCGGTCGGTCCGGGTCACGCTCGACGACCGCACGGTCGTCAGCGACGGGACGCCCGCCGGCGGCACCACAGTCCGGCGGATCGTCCTCGTCGAGCGAACCCAGACGGTCACGATCCGACCGGAGTTCACCAGCGGCAACAGAGTGACCCTCCCCCGGCGGACGAGACGGGTCGACCTCGAACTCAACCCGCCGGAGAACGTCTCGGTCAGCACCGTCCGCGCCGACGACCGGACCGTCCTCCACACGGCGGCGGAGAGGGGACTCGTCGGGGAGTACACGGTCTCGGTCAGTCGACGCGAGACGGTCCGGCTCGACTTCGTCGCCAACGGGAGCCTCTCGGAAGGCGACGTAGCGGTGACGATGTACCCGCGGACCACGACGAAAGCCCTCCTCAGGGTGACCGTCGATGCGTGAGGGGAGCAGGGCCGGCCGGGGGCAGTTGCCGATGCCCGCTGTCGAGGGTGCGCTGGCGGTCGTCCTCGTGCTCGGCGTGACGGCCGGCTTCGCGCTCGGCGTCGCACAGCCCGAGACACGGGAGCCACAGCTCGACGCCTACGCCACGGACGTGGCGACGATACTGTCGAACGAGCCGCCCGAGCACCGCGGGGGGACGCGGCTGGCCGAGGTCGCACAGTCGGCGGAGACATTCGACCGCGAGCACGGAACGCTCCGGCGTCGGGTCGAACGGATCCTCCCGGAGAACCTCATGTACCAGGTCGAGACCTCCCACGGGACGGTCGGCTTCGAGAGGCCGACCGGCGTCGCGACCGGCACGGCGACGGTGACGACGCGACACGGCCCGGTGACGGTCAGGGTGTGGTACGCGTGAGCGGGGCCGGCGGGCCGGCCGAGAGAGTGCGCGGCGACCGCGGCCAGTTCGTCCTGCTGGCCGGGGTCGTCGTCGCTCTGGCGCTGGTCGCGATGCTCACCGCATACCTCCAGCTCGGCTACCACGCCGACGTCTCGACGGGCGAGGTCGACCGGACCGTCGCCGACGGCCGGTCGTTTCTCGAACGCGCCACACACCACGCGGCCCGGCCGCTTCGCGGCGAGTACGCGTGGGGGGAGCGCCGGTCGGCGGTGACCGCGCTCCGTGACCGTCTCGAACCCAGGCTCGACACGCTCGAACGCGCCCGCGTCACCGAGGGCGCCGTCGTCCGAGCGACGGTCAACGAGACCGTCGCCGCCCGGTGGGCGAGCGCGAACTGTCCGCGCGGCCCCGACCGCGAGTTCGGCCCCTGCGAGAGCGACCGCGGCGTCGTCGTCCAGGAGCGGGCCGGGCGCACGCTCGCGCTCGCAGTGGGGTACGACCTGAACGTCACGACCGACGAGGGGACGACGCGACTGACGCTGGTGGTCGAGACGGTCCAGTAGGTATCGGTCGAGCGTCCCCCGGCGCGAGACCCCCGCAGACGCCGGCCAGTTCTGACAGGACCGCGAGCCGGTCGGCCGCTGGTGGTCGCGACCGACGCGTTCGGCAGGCCGTGTACCCTACCATGGAACGCGACCGAACCGCTGTCTCTGGATACACCGCGCGTATCGGTCACTCCGGTCGGTGCGGGTTATACTGTCGGACACAAGTTCGTGAACAAGCGTTCCGCCGGTCGGACGGTGAACCCATGAATATGTGCGTCTCGCGCCGGCGGACCGTCCCTGTGAAAAGCTAAGTGACCGGTGGGCGAAGCGGGTGCATGGTCGAACCCGGTCGGGAGATGCAGTACACGGAATCGGATGTCGCCTCAGTGTTCGAAGCCCGCGAGGACTACGCCGAACCGCTGACCGCACGGGAGGTCGCCGACGAACTCAACTGCTCCCGGCGGACGGCGTTGAACCGGCTCCACGACCTCCAGGAGTCGACGGACGTGACGAGCAAGAAAGTCGGCGGCCGCTCGCGCGTGTGGTGGATCCCCGTCATCCCCGACGAGTGACCCTCGCCGCGCCCGGCGAGAAGCTCTCGCCGGTCGGCCTCCGGGAGAGTGGCGGCGGTCGGCCGGGAGAGTGGCGGTGGTCGGGGGCCGCGAGTTCAGGTCAGACGTCGAAGCCCCACTCGTCTGCGCGCCGGTGGGCCTGCTGGCGGGCCTGCTCGCGTATCGCGGCTATCTTCTCCTCGTCGTCGAGGAAGGCCTCGACGGCACTGGCCGAGCGGTCGGCCTCGTCGGTCCCGCGGTCGGCGCTGTCGGCGAGGCGGTCGGCGGGTGCGCGCTCCCGGGTGCGGTCGGCCAGCGACTGGTCGCCCGCGAGTCGCTCGGCGGCCATCCCCGGCGGGACCCGGAACCGGTCCCGGTCGTGGACGGCCGCGAGGTCGGCGGCTGCGAGCGCGTACAGTTCCAGGCGGTAGGGGCCGCTGGCCGCGAGGTCGGCCAGCGCCGGCGGCCCGCCGCGGTCAGTGCCGGTGTGGTAGGCGACGACGGGGACCCCGTCCTCGAAGGTGACCACGCCTGCGCCCTCGTCGTCGAGCAAGAGCGCGTCCTGGGGTTCGAGGACGGCGTAGCCGGTCAGCGCCCGGTCGAGAGCGTCCACGAGCACGGTCCGTGGGTCGGTGATGACCCGCGAGCGGACGAGGCGGCCGGACGGGAGTTTCATAGCGACTCTGGGACGACCGCGCTCCGGAAGCGGTCGGCGACGGCCCCGGAGTCGCCCTCCCGGACCGACAGCGACCGGGCGGCCTCCCGGTAGGCGCGGGCGGCGGCCGACTCCGGGGCGTACGCGAGCAGGGGCTGGCCGGCGCGGCGGGCCCCGCGGACCGTGTCGCTGGCCGGCACCGTCGCCAGCGTCGGTCCCTCGAAGTAGCGCTCGGCCTTGGGCGCGATGCGGTCGATGGCGTCGTCGTCCCGGACCTTGTTGAACAGGACGCCCGCCGTCTCAGTCCCGTAGGAGGTGGCGTACTCCTGGACCTTCAGCCCGTCCGAGAGCGCGGGGATGGTCGGCTCGACGACGACCACGACGCGGTCGGCCAGCACGATGGGCAGGACCGCCGACCGGCTCGACAGCGTCGCCGCCGAGTCCAGGAGGACCACGTCGGTGTCGGCCGCCAGCGTCGCGACGACGTCGCGCAGTCGCGTCGGGTCCGCGGCCGCGAACCCCGACAGGTCCGTCCCGCAGGGGACGACCGACAGCCCGTGGCGCTCGTAGACTGCCGCCTCGACGGGCGCGCCCCCCTCGACGACCACGTCGTGTAGCGTCGTCTCTACGTCCGCGAGGCCGGCGTGAAAGAGCAGGTTCGCCATCCCCATGTCCGCGTCGACGACGGTGACGTCGTAGTCCTCGGCCAGCGCCATCCCCAGGGCGAGCGTGCTCGTGGTCTTGCCCGTGCCGCCTTTCCCGCTGGCGACTGCGAACGCCTCCACCATTGCCTGCGACTCCTGCCCCCTCCCCTAAAAACGTTCGTGTCCGTCGACAGGTCCGGCCGCCCGCGGCGTCGGTACGCCGGGGTGGAGAGCCGGCGCGCGGTCACGACGCGGGACGCGCGGCGCCACGGCAATCCTCGAGGTCGGTACAGAGCCACCGGGCGAACGCCGTCGCGAGTCGGCGGTGGGCCTCCCGCGTCCCGATACGGGCGGGCTGGCCGCCGCGCTGGCCGGTGTACCAGCCGGCCTGGGAGTGGTTCATCCCCTCGACCCGCCTGACCGCGGCGTCGGCCGGGAGGTTGCCGCGAGTCGCCGCGAACCGCTCGCGGTTCAGGACGGCGTCCCGCGTGCCGACGACGACCAGCGCCGGCGTCTCACGGACGGGCCGGTCGCAGTACGCACCCACCAGAAAGAGGCCGTCGACCGCGTCGGGGTTCTCGTGGGCGTACCGGCAGGCCATCGCCCCGCCCAGCGAGTGGCCGCCGACCACCCACCGCGAGACACCGGGCTCGCCCTCGATGATCTGCGTGGCTCTCCCCTGGGAGAACACCGCGAGGTTGACCCGCATCTTCGGGACGACGACGGTGACGTTCGCGCGGGCCGCCATCCGGGCGGCCGTCGGGAGGTAGGCGTCGGGCGCGACGCGGCCGCCGGGGTAGAACACGACACCGAGTCGCGTCGCGTCCTCGCCGGCCCTGACGACGTAACCGCCGTAGGCCTCGGTGACCGAGACGGCCGGGTCCGCGCGGACCGACTCGCGGACGTCCGCGGGCGCGTGGTGGGCCAGTACGCCGAAGTACGCGTAAAAGCCCGCGGCCCCCACGGCGGCGATGACGAGAACCGCGACACCGCCCCAGACGGCGAGACGGCGGGGCGAGCGGTTCCCGAGCCAGGCCCGGGGGTCGGGCGAGAGCCGGCGCATGCGCCGGACCACGGCGCCCTGGGGGGTCAAAGCTCCGGTACGGTGTGTGATCACCAGGGTGAACGACGCCGATACGTGTCCGAGTCGAGTCGGTTCGACTGGGGCCCGACACCACACGGAGGGAAAACACATGCGCCACAAGGACCGAACCGCAGACACGGACGAACTGGTACGGGCGGTCGCCGACGCGACGGGCGGTGCTCTCGCACGTCCGGGAGCGGCCGGACCGACCCGTCGGGGTGGCGGAACTGGCGGAGGCGGCCGGAGACGGCCGGCGCAGTCAGGTGCTCTCGACCGGACTCGACCGGACGGTGATCCGCCCGTCGCCGACGACGACGACGTGCGTCCCGGCGTAGGCAAACGAGAGCGACAGGCCGTCCGTCGTCGACTGCTCGACGAGTACGTTCAGCGCGTCGGCGTCGAGCGCCTCGCCCAGCGGCGGAAGGTCAGTTTCGCTTCTGTCCGTCGCAGTGGCGACCGCCCTGACGATGGCCGTCGTCGGTCGCTCCGGCCCGTCGCCCTCGCAGCGGACCGAAACCGTGTCTCCGTCGGTCGCGTCGGTGTCCTGAACCATTGTCATGTCCCGGAAGCCGTCCCGACTGCCCGGACCACGAGCGCAGCGGGACCACCTACAGTCTGGCAAGTTACGTAACAGACCGACATAACGCTTACGCGGCGACCGGGGTGACGGATACGACTCGCACCAGAGCCGGGAACCGCCGAGTTGCCGGAACCCGCTGCGCGGCGGTCACGGGGTGCTGGACGCGCCGCTCTCCCGGATTGCGGTCCCGTCGCGGTTCGGGCAGGTGGCTGCCGGCGGCGTCGACGGGACCGTACTCCCGGAGTTGCGCGACGGCGCCTGAGACACGTGTGCGGGGCACCTCCGCGACCTCGTGCCGACGAGGACCTGATCGAGCGTGTCGGGACAGACGTGCCCGGCGCCGACGTGTTCGCGTCTGGGCTGGAGTGGCTGCAGGTCCCCGAGGACGGCGAGGACGACACCGAGATCAGCCGTCTCCTGCTCGTTGACGACAGCACGATCCTCGTGAGTACGATCCGCACCGACGGGGGGACACGGTCGGAGGAACAGGCCGTCTTCGGCAACGGGTTCGGCAACGGGCTCGTGACTATCGTCCGCCGGCTGATGTCGACCGGGCTCGCCGGCACCGAGAGCATCGAGAGCGACTGACCCCGGTGCTCCCCGCCGGCGGCCCGGTTACGGCCGTTCGGCGCCCGCGAGCGCGTCCAGGCCCAGGGGGTCGACCAGCGCCCCGCCGAGTTCCGCGACCAGCGTCGCGGCCCGGTCACAGGCGCTCGGCGCCGTCCCGTCGACCGCCGGCCGCTCGACGCCCGCGGCCGCGAAGACCCGCCCGAGAAACGCCTCGCGGGCCACCTCGTTCTCGAAGAGGCCGTGGAGGTACGTCCCGAGCACCCGGTCGGTCGCCGCCCCCGCCGGCGCGTCGGGGAACGGCCGGGCGACCTCCGCCAGCGGGCGGGTCTCGCCCATGTGGATCTCGTAGCCCGAGACGCGGCCGGCCGCGCCCGCCAGCGGCCCGACGCCGGCGAGGCGCCGTGTCGCCTGCTCGACGCGCTTGTCCGGCGAGAAGCGCGTTTCGACCGGGAGCAGTCCGGCGCCCGGGACGGTGCCGGGGTCGCCGGTGCTCTCGACGCCGGCGTTCGTGATCCGCTCGCCGAGGATCTGGTAGCCCCCACAGAGACCGACGACCGGGCCGTCGAACGCCCGGAGTTCCGCCGCGAAGCCCGCCTCGCGCGCCGCGAGGAGGTCGTCGACGGTGTTTTTCGTCCCCGGGACCACGACCGCGTCCGCCCCGCGGCCGGTCGGGCCGACCGAGTCGAGGGCGGCGTCCAGGGGGACGTAGGCCACGCGGACGCCCGGCGTCGCGGCCAGGGGCTCCAGGTCGGTGAAATTCGAGATGCGCGGCAGGCGTGGGACGGCGACGGTCACCGCCCGCTCGTCGGGCACGCCGTCGTCGCCGCCGGCGAGTGCGCGCTCGCCCGCGGCCGGCAGGTCGACGCTGTCCTCGGCGGGCAGGCCCGGGTCGTCGTGGGGGAGCACGCCCAGCACGGGGACGCCGGTACGCTCCTCGACCTCCGCGGTGGCCGGGTCGAGCAGCGACTCGTCGCCGCGGAACTTCGTCAGGACGGCCCCCGCGACGCGCTCGCGGACGCCCGCCGGCAGGAGGTCGACGGTCCCGACGAGGCTGGCGAACGCGCCGCCCCGCTCGATGTCGGCGACGAGCAGGACGTCGGCGTCCGCAAAGCGGGCGGTTTCGAGGTTGGCCAGGTCGCGGTGCCGGAGGTTGGGTTCGGCGATGGAGCCGGCACCCTCCGCGACGATGACGTCATGGTCGCGCGCGAGTCGCTCGTGGGCCCGCCGGGCCGTCTCGCGGGCCCGCTCCCAGTGGTCGTCGTAGTACTCGCCGGCCGCGTAGTGGGCGACCGCCTCGCCGTCGAGGACGAGCTGTGACTCGCTGTCCCCGCGGGGCTTGAGCAGGACCGGGTTGTGGTCGGTCGTCGGCCGGACCCGCGCCGCGCGGGCCTGGACGTACTGGGAGACGCCGACCTCGCCGAACGCACCCGCGTCCTCCGCCCGCTCGCCGGCCGCCGCGTCCGTCCGTTCGCCGACCGCGGCGGCTTTCGGCACCGCGCGGGCGTTGTTGGACATGTTCTGGGCCTTGAACGGGGCGACGTCGACCCCGGCGTCCGCGAGCAGGCGACAGAGGCCCGCGGCGACGGTGCTCTTGCCGACGTGGCTCGCCGTCCCGGCCACCAGCACTGTCCTCGCCATCTACCGGTGGGTCGGCGGGCCAGTCACACGTGTCTTTCGGCGGTCGCCGGCGGGCGGCGCGCCGTTTCGACGGCGGCGATACCTGCGACGACGTACGCGCCCACTACGACCAGCTCGCCGACGACTGGGAGGAGTTCGTCTAGGGGCCTGGAAACGGGACCTGCTGTGGCCCGCGGTCCGGTCGCTGCTACCGGTGCTCGACGGCGCCCGCGTCCTCCGGCCCGGCGTCTACTACCGCCAGCCCCTGAGTGCGCTCGTCGGGTCGCTCCGGGAGGCCGGCCTCGAACTCCGGGACCTGCGCGAACCCGCGCCCGGGGTGTCCGAGGCGACGAACGAGAAAACGCAGGACGACGGTCGCCTCCCCCGGTCGGTCTGTCTCGGTGCCGAACTGACCGATTAGTACTCGGTCCCCTTGCGCGCGCCCTGTCCGGCCTCGATCGGGTGTTTCTCCTTGCGGACGTTCGTCACGAGATCCGCCAGACCGGTGACGTACTCGGGGCGCTCGTGACCACCAGTGAGGACGAGTTCCAGGTCCTCGGGTTTGTCCTCGACCAGCGCGACGACGTCGTCGGGGTCGACGAGGCCGCGGTTGGCCGCGTACAGTATCTCGTCGATAAAGAGCATGTGGACGCCCTCGTCGGCGGGCGCGTCGGGGTCGAACGGCGTCGAGAGGTCGGCCTCGCCCGCGGCCTCGACGAGGTTGCGGGCCCGCGCCAGTCCGCCCTTGGCGCGGGCGGCGTGTTCGTCGTCGTCGCTGCCGTCGTGGAAGCCGTGCCAGCCGTAGTGGCCGCTGTTCTCGTAGGAAAAGCCCGGCAGCGCGGCGATGGCGTTGTACTCGCCGCGGACGTCCTCGACAGTGCCGGTCCCGCCTTTCATCAGCTGGAGCATGTGGACGCGGTAGCCGTGGCCGGCCGCGCGGGCGCCCATGCCCAGCGCCGCGGTGGTCTTGCCCTTGCCGTCGCCCCACCAGACCTGCACGAGGCCGAACTCCTCGGGGGCCGCTGGCTCGATCGGGTGTGCGTCGAGTCGTGTCACGGGTGCTCGTCCTCGACTGGTGGGCGCTCGCCCTTGGGTCCATCGAACAGCCGGTCGTACACCGTTCGGACCCGCCCGCGGACGGCGTCCATCCCGACATCCGCGCGGTCGGCCAGCGCCAGCGTCCCGCCCATGCCGACGCCCTCCTTGGCCTCGCCGTCGGCGTAGGGGGCCATCGACGGGTGGTCGCTGGCGGCGAAACCGGGGTCGGTCACCGTCAGGGTCACGTCCAGGTCGGCCGCCGCCCCGCGGAGGTCGGCGGTCGGGTCCGCCGCGACGTAGCTCGTCGTCGCCAGCGCGAGCGGGTCGTCGACGCCGGCGTGGCGGACCAGCGCCGCGGCCGCGAGCAACTGGGTACCCCCCGCGAGTTCGACCGCTCGGTCGCTCTCGACGGCGCCGACGACGACCCCGGCGACGGCCGCCAGCACCGGGTCACCCATCTCCCGGACGGCCCGCGTCGACTCGCCCGCGGCCCCACCGCGGGCGAGGCCGCTGGCCGCCAGCCCCTCGGCGACGACTTCGCGTTTGAGCGCCAGCGGGTTCGACCGCAACGACGACGACACCGTCTCGCGCTCGCCCAGCGCCGCGAGCGTGCCCAGCGCCGTCGTCGTCCCGCCGGGGACCGTCTCGGCGACGACCAGGCGCTCGTCGGGGAGCGACCGGCCGAATTCGCGGGCGCGCTCGAAGACGTCGCCGGCGTCGGGAACGGGGTCGGACTCGCGGACGTCCCCGCCCGGCGGCGCGCCGAGGTCGACGGTCGGCGCCGCGGTCGGCGCCGCCAGGCCGGCGTCGACGACGGCCGTCTCGACACCCAGGAGTTCGCGGACGGCCCGGCTGACGACCGCCGGCGTCGGACAGCCCGTCGGGCTCACCGGGACGACCGGCGCGCGGACCGGCCGGCCGTAGGTCAGTATCTCCGCGTCCGCGCTCGGCGTGTGTGCTAGCAGGTCGGGGTCGGCCCCGGCGGCGCTGATGCCCTCGATGGCCGCCGTCTCCGTCCCGCCGGCCACGAGCAGGAACCGCGTCGACCCCCCGGGAGCCCCCCCGGAGCCGTCACTGCGCACCGCTGGCCCGCCGGCACGCGTCGTGGGTCCGTCGGCGCGCGTCGTGGGTTCGTCGGCGCGCCTTCCGGGGTCGTCCCGGTCGGCCCCAGTCCCGCCACGGCAGGTCTCGACTGGCGGGTCGTGCGCTCCGGTCCCCTCACGGCGGGTCCCGGCCGGCGGGCCGTGCGCCTGGTCGCACATGACACGGAGTCGGGCCGGCGACCGTTTCCATGTTTGGATCCGGCGCCCGACAGATTAACTCAGTCCACCGGGATACCGCAACCGTCCTTCACGAGCGACCGACCGGGTGGACCGACGGACGGCCCCGGGAGCGGCGGATCCGGGGGGCCGAGGTGGGCGAGGCGGCGCTGGTCGTGCTCTGTGCCCCCGTACTGGTCCTGTCGACCGGGTTCCTGCCGTCGCTGAACGACACACCACCGGACGACCCCGCCTCACGGCTCGAAGACGCTCGCGGTTCGCGTCGTCGCGACGCCGTAGTCGGCCTCGGCCACCGACCCCGGGAGCGCCGTGTCCGCGTAGCGGGCGTCGAGACTCGCCGTCACGGCCTCGCGGACGCAGGCCCGTGCGGCGGCGCCGACCGCGGTCCCGGTGCCGGCGAAGGCCGCCCTCTCACCGTCGGGGTCGCAACCGACCACGACCGCGTCGGTCGTCGTTCCGGGAAAGCCCGTCCGCGCCAGGAGCGTCGCGGTCTTGGCCTCGACGACGACCCCCAGCAACGAGGCGAGCACGCCCTCGGACAGCGCCCGGTCGGTCCAGACGAGCAGGTTCACCGTGCCCACCGGTCCGTCCCCACTCTCGGTCGACCGGCCGTCGCTATCCTCACTCTCTGTCGGCCGGCCGTCGCCGTCCCGGCGTGGGCGGTCACCCGTTCCAGGTCGTCGGTCACCGTTCCCGACCGGGTCACCGTCCCCGACCGGACCACCGTCGTGAGTCTCCGGGATACCCTCGTAGGTATTCAGGCTGTCGTCCCGGAGTCTGCGACGGTCATGGGCGTCGTCATCCGCGTTCGTCCGCGTCGGGAGCGCCGCGGGGTTCGAGACGCCGGCGGTGGCGACGACGGTGACGGGGCCGCTGTGGGCGCCCCGCGCGTGGCGGGCGTCGACGCCGGTCAACAGCGACGGCCCCGGGTCCGCGAAGCCCGCGCGCTCGCGGCGTCGGACCGCGTAGGCCGCCAGGTCCGTGCGGTCGAACCCCTCGGGCACCGAGACGTTGTAGGCGGCGTCGGCGCGGGCGTAGCCGCCGTCGTGGCCCGCGTGGAGCCACCGCGTCCCCGGCGCGGCCACCCGGACGACGCCGTCCGCGACGCGCGTCCGGGGGGACCCCGCGTCAGCCATCGCGGACCACCTCACGGCCCCGCACACCGCGGGTCCGCCAGCGCCGGTCACACATCCGCGAGCACCTCACAGAGCCGGTCGTTCTCGTTGGGGCGGCGGACGGCCACCCGGAGGTGCGAGTCCAGCCCCCGGAACGTCCGGGCGTCCCGGAGCGCGAGGTTCGCCTCGCGGGCGGCCGCGAGCGCCGCGTCGACGCGCTCGCTCGACCCGGCGTCGAGCAGGAGGAACGGGGCCGCCGACTCGTGGACGTCGAAGCCGCCCGCGAGCCGGTCGCGCAGTCCCCCCCCAGCCGGTCGCGGCGCTCGCCGGTCGCGACGGCAAAGCCCGCGCGGAGGCCAGGTAGGCCGAACAGCTTGGTCAGCGAGCGCGCGACGACGACGCCGGGGGAGCCGGCCAGCGACGGCCGGTCAGTGAACCCGAGGAAGGCCTCGTCGACGAGCAGGAGCGTCCCGCTCGCGCGACAGCGACCGGCGAAGGCCCGGAGCGCGTCGGCGTCGTAGGCGTCGCCGGTCGGGTTGTTGGGATTGCAGACGACGACCGCGGCGGCGTCGCCCGGGTCCCGGTCGAGCACCGCGTCGTGGGCGACGAAGACCGGCTCCCCGCCCTGGCGTCGGACCTCGCGGGCGTACTCGCCGAAACTCGGTGCCGGCACGAGCACGCTGTCGCCCGAGTCGACCGCGGTCGCCAGCGCGAGCCTGATAGCCGCCAGCCCGCCCGGCGTCGGGACGACCCAGTCGGGGTCGACCGCCACTTCGGGACCGGCGTCGACGTGGGCGGCCGCGGCCGCCCGGTAGTCGGGGTAGCCGTCGTCGGGATACGAGCGCGCGGCGTCGAAGGCGTCAGCGTAAACGCCGGCCGCGCCCTCCGGGGCGGCGGGGTTCGTGTTCGCGCTGAAATCCAGCACGCCGGGGTCGTCGCTGCTCCCGTGCGGGACCCGGTCGTCGCCCGCCAGCCGCGCGAGGGCCTCGCGGTCCATGGTTCCATCCGGGGCGTCCGCCGCGAAAACCCTTGCGCCCCGCCGAGCCCGCGGAGGCAGGGTGTGGTGTGGCGTGGTGCGGTGTGATGCGATAAGGTGTGATGCGGTGTGCGGTATGGCGCGGTGCGGTGTCCGGGCACAGTGACGGCCACCATTTTTTGTCGACACGGGCACACCGGCGACCATGGACGACGCGGACCGCGCGGCGCTGGCCGAGCAGTACGCCGACGCCGAGAACCTCGATGCGCGGGTGGAGTTACACGAGAACTACGAGGTCGCCGACCGCGACTGGTGGCCCTGGGTCTTCGACCACTACGAGGGGCTGCCGGCCGACGCCGACCTCCTGGAGGTCGGCTGCGGCACGGGCTATCTCTGGCGGGACAACGCCGACCGGGTCCCCGCCGGCTGGGACCTCCTGGCGACCGACTTCTCGCAGGGGATGGCAGCCGAGGCGCGCGCGACACTGGCCGATGCCGGGGTCGCGGCCGGCGTGGCCGTCGCCGCCGCCGAGTCCCTCCCGCTCCCCGACGACAGCGTCGACGCCGTGGTCGCCAACCACATGCTCTATCACACCGACCGCGACGCGACACTGCCGGAGGTCCGGCGCGTCCTGCGGCCCGGCGGCCGGCTGTTCGCGACCACAAACGGCGAGTCGAACCTGCGCGAACTCCGCGAGTTGCTCGCGGCGGTGTCCGGGTACGAGCCGGTGAGCGCGAGCGAGTTCAGCCTCGAGAGCGGGCCCGACCAGCTCGCCCGCTGCTTCGATACGGTCGAGCGGTACGAGCGCGAGTCCCGCCTGCGCGTGCCCGACCTAGAGCCGCTAGTGGCCTACGCCGCCTCGCTCCAGGGCGTCGACGAGCCCGAGGTCACCGAGTTCGCCGACCTGGCCGCCGAACGCCTCGCCGACGGCCCCCTGGTGGTCCACAAATCCATGGGACTGCTCGTCGCCGAGACACGGTAACCGCTCCGCGCCCTGCCGCTCCGAGAGGGGGCGCTCGCCACGCCGGAACGACTCGCCACCCCAGAAGAGGTCGCCCCTCACTCCAGAAGGGGTCGACCGCCACTCCAGAAGGGGTCGACCGCTACTCGCAGAGACGTTCGGCGACGTCGCGGTCGCCGGGCCGGTTGACGTTGACCGCGAGGCGGCCGTCGTCTACCACGAGCGTCCGGTCGCCGCCCTCGCCGACGACGTTGACGCCGGCGGGCGCGAGTTCCCGCCCGGCGTCCTCGAAGGTCGTGTCGACGCTGACGCCGAGCGCGCGCTTTCGCTCGGCGGGGACGGCGACGGTCAGCGAACCCGACTCGTGGGCGTCGAGCACCCGGTCGAGGACCGCCGCGTCGAGCAACGGGAGGTCCGCGACGACGGTCAACACGGGACGGCGGAGCCGCTCGTCGGCGAGCGCGGTCTCCAGGTCCGCGACGTAGCCCTCGCCGGGGGTGTCGACGACGGGCAGGCGCGCGGCGAGGTGGGCCCGCGTCTCGGGCGTGTGCGGGGAGACGACGGCGTAGGTCGTCTCCACCCGACTCGCCGCCAGCGCGTCGCGGACGCGGTCGACCATCGCCCGGCCGGCGACGGGGACCAGTGGCTTCTCCCGGTCGGCGGCCAGCCGCGTGCCGCGGCCGCCACACATCACCAGGGCGTCCACGCGACCACCTCCGGGAGCCACTCGACGGCGGCCAGCGCCGACCCGAGGGGCGCTAAGTCTTGGGCGGCCAGGCCGGCGCGGGGCGCGAGGTCCTGGACGACCAGATTGGCGTGGGACGCGAGGTCCCAGGCGACCAGGCTGGCGTGGAGCGCGACCACCCGCGCGAGTTCGTTCCCGGCCCCGAAGACATCGCCCGAGACGCCCCCGAGCCGGCGCCGCGCCCACCACAGCAGCGCCAGCCCCGCGAGGAGGGCGCTCCCAAGCGCGGCCGTGCCGGCGGCGACACCCGCCGGGACGACCCCTGCCGGGAGAGCGCCGCCGGTGACCGCGCCGGGCCGGCCCCTGGCGGCGAGACCCGGCAGGGCGACCGCCGGGAGTCCGAGGACGAGCGGGACCGGGAGGGCACGTGGGCTGAGGTCGCCGGCGACGGCCGCGCCGAACCCCTCGTGGGCGGGCGCGCCGAGCGTGACCAGCGCCGCCATGGCGAGTTTCGCGCCGACCTCGCAGGCGACGACGAGGCCGACCGCGACGGCAAGGGGCAGCCCCGGCAGTCCCAGCGCCCCGAGCGCCAGCCCCGCGACCACGAGGACCAGCCCGAGCGTGCCGCCGACGCCGGTGACCGTGTCGCCCAGCACCTCGCGGCGGCGCTCGGGCCCGCCGTGGACGACCGCCGCGTCGCCCAGGTCGGCGACGCCGTCGGCGTGGTTGATCCCCGTCAGCGCGACGACCGCGAGGACGTACGCGAGCGCGACCGTTGGGCCGGGGAGGCCCGCGACCAGTGCCGGGCCGACGACGAGCGCGAGGAGGCTGCCGAGCGCGTAGCCGGCGACCGGCAGCGTCCACGGGGCGCCCCGGAAGGCCTCCCAGGCGCGCTCGTCGCGGCCGACGGGGAGCCGCGAGAGGAAACCGACCGCGCCCCGGAGCGCCGCGAGCGCGTGGCCGACGTTCACAGCGTGCTCACCCCCGCGAGCAGGTAGGCGACCACGCCCGCCACCCCGACGCGGTAGCGGGCGCGCTCGGCGTCGGCGACCGTGGGCAGGTCCCCGCCGGGGTTGAGGTCGTAGACGCCGGGTTTGACCAGCCGCCGGTCCATGGCCGCCGCGGCGGTCCCCATCGGCCACCCGGAGTTGGGCGAGGGGACGTCCGCGAGCCACCTCCGCGCCCGGACGGGCGCGCCGGGGGCGAGCCACACGGCAGCCAGCAGGACGGCCGTGACCCGCGCCGGCACCCACATGACCGCGTCGTCGAGTCGCGCGGGCGCCCGGCCGACGGGCTTGGACCGGTAGCCCAGCATCGAGTCCATCGTGTTGACGGCCTTGACCCAGCACGCCCCTGCGGCGCCGACCCCGAGCGCGAGCGCCGCCGGCGGAAAGGGGGCCAGCGCGACGACCGGGGGGAGGCCCCCGACGGCGACGCCCGCGGCGAACGCACCCAGCGGGGCGACCAGTCCGTCTGCGAGGTTCTCGGCGAGGCTCTCGACGACCGCGCTGCGGACCTGGCCGGCCGAGAGCGCGCCCGCGTCGCGGCCGGCGAGCGCGCGCAGCGACTCGCGCGCCCGGAGGAGGTCGCGCTCGCTGGCCGCCGTCACCCCGCCGGCGACCGAGAGCAGGCGGCGGAGACTCGTCGTGACGAACAGGACTCCCCCGGCGAGGACCCCGCCAGCCGGGGGCCGCCACCCGGCCGCGACGACGACGAAGCCGCCGGCAAGCGCGGCCGCGGCCGCCGGCAGGGCCAGCGCGGCGAGCGCGCCGGCGAGGACCGGCCGCCGCCACTCGCGGTCCAGCGGCGCGACGGCGCGCCCGAACCACGCCACCGGGTGGACGCGCCGTGGGGGTTCGCCGACGAGCGCGTCGAGCGCGAGCGCGACCCCGACGGTGATCGGCCCCGGTGTCACGCCGAACCCTCCAGTCGGTCGGCCAGGGCCGCCGGGTCGTCGGCGGGGACGAACTCGCCGCTGACGTCGGTGACGCCGCCGTCGGTCGCCGGGTCGTCGCCGACGTGGACCAGCGCGGCGGCCTCGACGCCGAGCGCGTCTGCGACCGCCAGGAAGGGGCGGCGGTCGGGCTTCCGGTACCCGCAGTCGACGCTGACCACGACGGCGTCCAGCAGCGAGCGGTCGAGCGCCCCCCGGTGGAGCGTCCAGTCGACGAGCCCGCGGACCCGGCAGTTCGAGCAGACCCCGGCCGGCCCGCGTTCGGCGGCGGCCGACAGCGCCGCGTTCGCACCCGGTCGCGTCCGGACCGTCGCGTCGCTGGTGAACGCCGCGAAGACGGCCGCTTCGACGGTCTCGGGGTCGGTCACCTTGACGCCGCAACTGACGAGCGCGTCCCGGACGTGCGCCGACAGCGGGCGCTCGCGGCCGGGGGCCAGGGCGGTCTGTGGCTCGCGGTAGGCGGCCGCGAAGCCGTCCGGAACGGTGACGCCGCGGGCGGCGAGTTCGCGCGCGACGGCCGCGCCGGGCTCGTCCAGCCGGTCGACGGCCACGAGCGTCCCGAAGACGTCGAACGAGACTGCCACGAGCGGAGGATGGCGTGAGACGCACTTCAACGGTGTGGACTGTCGGGTTGTCCATGGGTCCAAAAAATGCGCGGTGTTCGACACCGCGATGGCGGGAAGTCGGGCCGCGGTGGCCCACGGGTCACGAGGACGGCGGGCGCGCGCCGAGGCTTCGGGCAGGCCTGGGCTGTCACAGCCGGCGACCGGGCGGGCGTGAAGCCGGCCCCGCGTCCGGCCGACCGCCTACTGGTTTACCCACTTCGCTCGTCGGATGTCGTAGGTATCACAGACCGGGCAGGTGTGATATCGGACATCGAACCGTGTCTCACATTTCAGACACAGGTAGGGCAACGTCTCCGTCGACGACAGCCCTGACGCGCGTTTCGCCCTGTCCAAGACGCCCATCGTGACCACGTCCACCAATGAACTGCCGTTAGTAAAAAGAGTGCGGATAGTTTACACCCGCAGAAAACGCCGTATTCCTGCGGTTAGCCAGGGTATGAATATTTTCTGTCCGGTCCGCGTCGACCCCCGAGAGCGGGGCCGCCACCCCGCCGACGCCCGCCCGACGACCCCTCCGGACCGGGCCTACCTGTGCGCAAGCGGATACGACAGTACCGGTGATATGGATTCTGATAGGTTCGGCGTCTCGTGGCGACCGGTTCCCGACCGCGTCGGTCCCGCTCGGCGGCCGTCGGTCGGCGGGCGTCGTCGGTCGTCGGTCGGCGGGACACGGGATGGCCGACCGACTGCCGCTACGAGAGCGCGGACACAACAGTGCGGGGGTCGGTTATTAGGGGTCGTCACCCGTGTGTAACGTATGGAACTGGACTCCTCGAACCTGGTCCTGGGTGCCCACGCCGTCGTCGCCGGGTTCTTTTTCTTTCTCGCGGTGCAGGGGTTCCAGGAGGGAGCCGCGCTCGCTGCAGTCGGACTGCGCGTACTGCTTGCCGCGCTGGTCGTCGGACTGGGCGTGTCGGTCTCCCGACTCGTCTGAGAGCCGCCGGGGACGACACGCCCCCGCGGTACCGACGCGAGGCCCGGTCGCGCCACGGCCCTCTCTGTGGAGCGCGCTCGACAGGCTCTCGAAAACATGCCGCGCCGCCCTCTACGCACGACCGAGAGCGATCCACGACCTCGGGCGAACGTCTCTGGGTCTCCCGGTGCGGTGGCTGTACGCGAACGCACGACGGCGGTCAGCCGAGTCTCGTGACCTGTTCAACCCGAACGGGGCGAGATAGAATCGCATGACAACGCGGCTCCTCTCGGCTCTCATCCGTTTGGTAAGGAAGTCCGCCCTCCCCGATTTGAACTCGGTCAGACGACGCGCTCACTTCGTTCGCGCGCTGCGACTGACCTGCTCAAATCGCGTCGGTCGGATTCGTAGAACGAATCCGCCCTCCCCGATTTGAACGGGGGACAAGTCGATCTACAGTCGACTGCTCTACCAGTCTGAGCTAAGGGCGGACAGTACCAGGTAGCCGCCGTGTCGGACTTAACCGTTATCATTCACACCAGTCGTCACCACACGGCGACGGACCCGCGAGCGCGGGGCCGGCGAGGAGAGCGCCTCCGGTCCATCGGCCGGCATCGGGTGACGTGTCCGACACCGCCGGTGCGGTCTGCCCGGGGCCGTCGCTCCTCGTCCGCCCGGCGGCAGACACGCGTCAGACAGGGCGGGAAGATTGAAATACCCGGGAGACAATCTGTCTGACGAGTCGAATGAGCAAGATCACCTTCCGCGCTGACGACGACCTCATCCAGCAACTCGAGGAGTACGACGCCTCGAAGAGCGAGGTCATGCGGGAGGCGTTGCGCGCGTACCTCGACGAGCCGACCGACGGCGTGACCGACGGCGGCGTCTCGGCCGACACAGACTCCATCGACGGCCTGATCGCCGAGCGCGTCGACGAGATCATCGCCGACCGCCTCGACGGCGCGTTTACGCCGCGCCAGCCACAGGACGTCAACGTAAACATCACGCTCGACGGCGATTCCGCCACGCGTACGACAACTGCGGCCGAACCGTCACACGCGTCCGCGGGCGAGGTGTCACACGCCGGGGAGGGGCGTAAGACGCCACCCGAGGGGAGTGAAAACGCCGACGAGGCGGACCGTAAGACGTGTTCCCAGTGTGGCGAAAACATCACTCCTGGGCACGTGTACTGCCCGAACTGTGGTGAGAAGGCGTCCCACCGAGTGTTCTGTGACTGCGGCGACGAACTCCGGTCGGACTGGGCCTTCTGCCCCAGCTGTGGCCGCCGCACCCCCGCTGCGGACGTTCTCGACAACCCGTGATCGCCCACAAACGCCACACAGACGCCGTATACGTCGGTAAACACTCCAGTGTCATACACCCGCCGTAACTTTTATATCCCCACATTCTGTTGTAATGCTTGCGTAAGACGGTCGTCTTACACGGCACGGCGCGCGGGGTTGACCCCAACGCTGTCGGGCGAAAACGCGACGACGCATGTCGGATGTGCTGTGTAAGACGAACGGGCGGGGCGGTCCGCCGCAGCCGTCTTACCTAGCAGGGGAACACAAAACATGGAGCGTGTGACACTACGGATTCCGAAACAGCAGATCGAAGAGGTCGAACGAATGGTCGAGACGGGGGAGTACCCCAACCGGAGCGAGGCCATCCGTGCGGCCGTGCGGGAGAAGCTCAACGAACAGGAGGGCGGCAAGGAGCGGCCCTCTGAAAAACGCAAGCGTCGCAACTGGAAGAGGGCCTGACGATGCAAGATATCGTCCAGGAGGCACTCCAGCGCGACGAGGAAGAACAAAAGCAGATGGAGGACGTCGAGGCCGGCGACGGCTTCGGCGACCCGCGGATCGTCATCGTCGGCTGTGGCGGTGCCGGCAACAACACCGTCAACCGCCTGTACAACATCGGCGTCGACGGTGCCGACACCATCGCCATCAACACCGACAAGCAACACCTCCAGATGGTCGAGGCCGACACGAAGATCCTCGTCGGCAAGTCGCTCACGAACGGCCTGGGCGCCGGCGGCGACCCCGAGATGGGGAAACGCGCCACCGAGATGGCCCAGGGCACCGTCGAGGAGGTACTCGGCGACGCGGACCTGGTGTTCGTGACCGCGGGTATGGGCGGCGGTACCGGCACCGGTGCCGCACCCGTCGTTTCGAAGATAGCCAAAGAGCAGGGCGCGATCGTCGTCGGCATGGTGTCGACGCCGTTCAACGTCGAGCGCGCCCGCACGGTCAAGGCCGAGGAGGGCCTCGAGAACCTCCGGAGCGAGGCCGACTCGATCATCGTCCTCGACAACAACCGACTGCTGGACTACGTGCCGAACCTGCCCATCGGCAAAGCCTTCTCGGTGATGGACCAGATCATCGCCGAGACGGTCAAGGGCATCTCCGAGACCATCACCCAGCCGTCGCTGATCAACCTGGACTACGCCGACATGACCGCCATCATGAACCAGGGCGGCGTCGCCGTCATGTTGGTCGGCGAGACCCAGGACAAGAACAAGACCGAGGAGGTCGTCAAGGACGCGATGAACCACCCGCTGCTCGACGTCGACTACCGCGGCGCCACGGGCGGGCTGGTCCACATCACCGGCGGCCCCGACCTCGCACTGAAGGAGGCCGAGGGTATCGCCCAGAACATCACCGAACGGCTGGACGCCAGCGCCAACGTCATCTGGGGCGCGCGTATCCAGGACGACTACAAGGGCAAGGTGCGGGTCATGGCCATCATGACCGGCGTCAAGTCCGCGCAGGTCCTGGGTCCGACGACCCAGAAGCAGGCCGACAAGTCCCGGCAGGCGCTGTCTGACGTCGACGACGCGTCGTTCGACGCGAGCGACAACGTCGACGACTTCGCCGCCGACGGGGCGCGCAACAGCGGCTACGGCCACACCGACGGCGGCCGCGACAACCTCGAAACGAACAACGGGCTGGACGTCATCCGGCCCGACTGACGACCCGCGGGACCCGCTCGCGCGCGGGACCCGGTCGCACCGCGACGACATCTGTCGCTCCGTTTTCTGACCGCCACGCCTCGAGCCCGCCGGCCGGCGGTTGCCGTCACTCGACGACGCTGGTCACGAGGTCCCGCGAGAGCGTGTCCTCGGGGACGGTCTCGAACCAGTCGACGGCCTCGATAGACTCGTCCCCGACGCCGGGGTCGAGCGTCGGGTCGGTCGCGACCGCCTCGCGCAGTGATTCGCCGGGGTCGACCGTCCTGCCCCGGCCCATCCACCCTTCGTTCCACTGGTTCCGGACGAGGAGCACCCGCCCCGTGCCGTCGTGGGCCAGCGGGTCGACCGGCGCTTCCGGGTCCTCGTCCCCGATGTCCGTCATCGGCCGGAGTAGGACCGGGACGCCGGTATGGCTTATGGCCGCTCAGGCGCTGGCGCCAAGGGCGTCCAGCAGCCCGCATTTCCGGCAGACCTCCCGGGCAGTGGGCGCGCCACACTCATCACACGACCCGAAGTCGGGGTCGTCTTCGGTGTCGTCCAGGGCCGCCGCCGCGAGCGCGGCCAGTTTCTCGTAGCCCGCCATGACCGAGTGGCGCGTCCCGGGGTGGCGCTCCTCCATCTCCAAGAGTAGTTCCCGGATCTCGCCGCGGTAGGCCCCCTCGGCGTGGGGACACTCGGTGATGTGTGCCGGCAGGTCACGGAGGTGCGCGTAGAGCGCGACCTCCTTCTCGGGCACGTCCCGGAGGGGCTTGGCCCGCGGGACGTGGTGGTCCTGCTCGCGCCGGGCGCGCTCGGTCGGCCCCTCGCCCGTGGGTTCGAACGGCCCCAGCGAGGCGTCGAAGTGACTCGCCATCTGGGCGACGTCGCCCTCGAAGACGTTCATCAGCGCGGTCTGGGCCTCGTCGTCGAGGTTGTGGCCGGTCAGCAGTTTGTCCGCGCCCAGTCGCTCGGCGTACCGCTCCAGCACGTCCCGGCGGAACACGCCACAGTAGGCGCAGGCGGCCATGTTCTCGGGGTCCTCGGCGACGACGTCGTCCATGCGGACGCCGAACTCCTCGGCGTAGGAGATGACCTCGTGGCGCAGGTCGAGGTCCGCGGTCAGCGCCTCGCAGGCCGCCAGCGACTCGTCGCGGTACCCCTCGATACCCTCGTGGATCGAGAGCGCGACCAGACTGATCCGCGGGTCCTCGGCGAAGGTATCCTGGAGGACCTGTGTGAGCACGACCGAGTCCTTCCCGCCCGAGAGACCGACCACCCACGTCTCCGGGTCCGCGGGCGTGGCGTCGTCCGGGACGAGGCTGTCCTCGCGGACGCGCCGCCGGACGCGCTTCTCGACCGAGCGCCGGAAGTGGGACTCGCACGTGTGCAGCCCCGAGTAGGCGGCGTGCACGACCGCGGGCTCGCCGCACTTGTCGCAGTCCATTACCCCCGCGTAGTGAGGCGAACGGTGAGAGCGTTTCGTTCCGGCGCGCCCGGTCGGCGCCGAGCAGGCGGTCCGTCCCCGCGGCCTCGACGCGGTCGGGGAACCGGAACGACTCCAGCAGGTCGAAGGTCGTCTCCGTCCGGTCGAGTTCGACCTCGTCGGCGGGGACGAGGGCCCCGCCGTCGAGCGCGTCGGCCACCTCCTCGGCGTGCCAGACGGTGACGAACTCGACCGTGTTCTCGTCGGTTCGGCGCGAGTAGAGCGCCTTCCCGGTACGCCTGTCCCATTACCACCGGGAGACGACAGTCAGCCCCCGGGCGGTCACGCGAGTCGGTACCGGGACCACGCCATGTGAACGGTACAGTCGGACTCACGAAGCGGAGCCGGACCGGTACCGGGCCGCCCGGGGAAGCCGTCGTCACCGAGAGGACCAGCCCGACCGCGAGCGGCACCCGCACGAACCGGCTCCGGAGCTGGATGTGGTCGCGATTGAGCCGCCAGGTTTCGACGTTATGTCGACACCCACCCCCGAATAAATAGGTCCGGACGCGGGCTGTAAGAGTTAACCGCCTCGGGCGGGTACCGCCGACGATGGCTGACCTCTCGCGGCAGGCGGCGGTCGAGCGCGTCGAACGCCTCGTCGGGACGGTCGAGTCCGAGCGCATGCCCGTGCCCGTCAGGGAGGTGTGGGTCTACGGCGACGTGGCGCTCGGGCTCGACCCCGTCGAGCGACTGGACGTCTACCTCACCAAGGACGTGCTCATGGACGGGGACGCCGACCGGGCCGACCGGTTCAACGCGGAGTACGGCGTCGACGGCGTCGGCGAGACGGTCCGGGCCGACTGGGCCGAGGCCCACCCCGAGTACCTGCGGACCAACGCCGGCGGCTACGCCGCCCCCGAGCAGTGTCTGGCCGCCCACCTCCTCGAAGAGGACGAGCCCGTGCCGGTCCACCTGGAGGTCTGTAACGCGAGTTTCGAGGACAACGTCACCCAGCGCCTGAAAGGGGCGCTCGCCCGCGAGCACTACGAGCAGGTGCTGGACCCACGCGGCGCCTGCCTGTGGGTCGAGGGCCGCCGTAGCGACGAGGCATTCGAGAAACTCCGCGCGGGCGAGTACGTCTTCCCGACGCTCGCTGGCGCGCTGGAGATGCTGGGCGCCGACTCAGACGAGGCCGAGCGCGCCGCCGACGCCGTCCAGGCCTACCGCGACGACCAGGAAGGGACGACGGTGCGGGGCGACGTGGTCTGACCGGCGACCACGAGAGCCGCGACGACGGGAACGGCAACCGTCAGGGTGACCATCAGTACGCCCATCCGCGAGGACGGCAACCGCGAGGGAGGCGGTCACGGACGGCCGACGGTGAGGTAGAACGGGACCGTTTCGCGGCGTTCGTACTCGCGGTCCTGCATCTGGTCGACGACCTCCCGCCCCATCGAGCGCCAGTCCGACCAGAGGCGGTCGTACTCCGCCTCGGTGGTGTCGCCGGCGAGCATCGTCTCGCGGTCGTCGTCAAGGTCCGCGCCCGTGGCCTTCCGGCGGGCGGCCTCGACCGCCGTCTCGGAGTAGGGCGGCTCGGTCGTCAGTTCGTGGTCGTACCGGCGGGTCGAGACCACCTCGATGTCCGCGGCCGCAAACGGGTCGGCGGCGTCCGCGCCGAGCGTGACGTCGGTCCCGACGCCGTCGAGGAAACGCTCGCGGGCCCGCCGGGAGAGGCGCGTCTCCGCCGGGACCGTCGAGTCGACGCTGACGGCGCCGTTGTCGGGCTCGATGGCCGCAACGAACTCCCCCGAGACGCGGGCGAACTCCCGGAGGGCCGCCACCGGGTCCGGAAGGTTGATCAACAGCGCCTGGCAGACCACCAGGTCGAACGCGCCCGCGCGGAAGGGCAACCGGGTGGCCTCGGCCCGTACCACGGGCGCGACCGCACTCGCGGCCGACAGCAAGGCGGGGTCGACGTCGGCGCCGACGACGTCCGCGCCGGACTCCTCGCCGAGGACGCGGGTGAGTTCGCCGGTGCCACACCCCACGTCGAGGATGCGCTCGCGGCCCGCCAGGTCCAGGTCCGCGAGCGCCTCCCGGGAGTCGGCCCACATCCCCCGCCGGGTCGCCTCCAGGTAGTCGGCGTCGAAGCGGCGCACACCCGCTGTACCGGCCCGACGGCCAAAAACCGGTCGGTCCGCGGGACCCGTCAGGGACCCTCGTCCGCTTGCGACCCGTCGAGCGCCCGGTCGGCCACCCGGAGGGCGTCGACCCCGTCGCGGACGCGCTCGGCGTCGGCCAGTTTCTCGGCAGCACGCCGCTGGAGGTTGTCGACGTTCGAGAGCGTGCTGTCCATCGCCTCGGCCGCGACCTCTCGGGGGCGGACCTGAGCGGGTCGAACTTCGCTGGACAGGAGCTCTCGGGCGCGACCGACGAGACCGAACGGGCGAGAGAACCCGAGTAGCTCGCTTCGCTCCGACATCGCTCGCTACGCGTCTCGCAGTTCGCGGCCCCCGCTGGTCGCCGCTCGCAACGTCGGGAGCCTCATTCGTTCCGACCGTCACGCACTCGAATCCCGCAACTCCCGCACTTTCTCGATGTTCCAGTCGTAGCTCCGGCCGTCCTCGGTCGGGGTCTCCAGCACGAACGGCCGGTCGCGCAGGTCCTCGTGTGCGACGATGGCGCACATCCCATCCTCGCCGATGTGGCCGTCGCCGATGTGGGCGTGTTCGTCCTTGTTGGTCCCACACTCGTGTTTGGAGTCGTTGAGGTGGAGACACTCCAGGTGCTCCAGTCCAACGACGTCGTCGAACTCCGCGACCACGTCGTCGACGGCCTCGGGCGTCGAGAGGTCGTACCCCGCCGCGAACATGTGGGCCGTGTCGAGACAGACCGCCAGGTCCTGGTCCGAGCGGTCCAGCACTTCGGCGAGGTGTTCGAACTCGCCGCCGAGTTTCGTCCCGGACCCGGCGTCGGACTCGACCAGGACGGTCACGTCCGCGGGGACGTCGAGTTCGTCCAGCGCGCTGGCGGCGTTGTCCAGGCCGCCGTCGACGCCCGCGCCGGTGTGGGCCCCGAGGTGGACGTTGACGTACTCGACCCCGAGTCTGTCGGCGGCGTCGACCTCCTGTTGCATCGAGTCGACGGACTTCTCGCGGAGGTCCTCTTTGGGCGTACAGAGGTTGACCAGATACGAGGAGTGGATCACCCAGGGACCGATGTCGTGGGCCGTCGTGCGCTCGCGGAACTGGTCGGCTTCGTCGTCGCCGATGTCCGGGTCCTGCCAGACCTGCGGCGAGTGGGAGAATATCTGCCCGCAGTTGCCGCCGTACTCGACCTGTTCGTCGACCGCGTTGTACGCCCCGCCGGCGATTGAGGTGTGGGCCCCGATCCGTAGCATGCCCGGAGACAGGTCCGGTCCGCCCAAAGTCGTATCGAACTCCCGGCCCGGAGCGCTCCGCGGGCGACCGGCGTCCGAACGACCGTCCCTGCCGCGCGTCGGCACGACCGCGCGTCTCGGCGTCGTGTCCGACGGCCGCGCGTCCGAGCGGTCCCCATCGACGGTCGCGCGCAACGGCCGACCGTCCGCCGGAGCGGCCGTGCGTTCGCGTAGCCGGGCCGGAACAACGATTTCAGTTCCGGGGGTGAACGCCGTCGGCGACGCGCTGGCGCGCGCAAATAACCGAGAGACCCCTAGAATTTTCAGACTGTATTCCGCCCCAACAGATAGGGCATGGGAGTCGACGACTACCTGGACCTCGTCGCCGAGCGCGTCGAGGTCATCGAGACGCTGGTCGAGGGGCCGACCAGTCCGGGGGAGGTAGCCGACAGCACGGACGCCTCGCGCTCGACTGTCAACCGGGCGATACGCGCCCTGGAGGACGCGGGGCTTGTCGAGCGGACCAGCGGCGGCTACGCCGCCACCCCCGCGGGTCGGCTGGCACTCGACCACTACCGGGCCTACAGGCGGGCCGGCGCGGACCTGCAGTCGGTCGGCCCGGCGCTCGCGCCGCTGCCGACTGACGCACCGGTCGAGGTCGACGCGGTCGCCGGCGCCGACGTGACGACGGGCGACGACGCGACGCCGTACCGGCCGGCCGAGCGTCTCCACGAGACCGTCGCCGACGCCGACGTCTACCGGGCCGTGCTGCCGGCGCTGGACGACCCGCGCCACGTCGGCCTGCTGTACGAACACGTCGTCACCGACGACGACCCGGCCGACCTGGTCGTCTCCGAGGGACTCCTGGACCGCCTGCACGAGGAGTTCCCGCGGCGCCTCTCGCAGATGGTCGAGACCGGCGACCTGTCGGTGGCGGTCGGGGACACGCCCCCGTTCGGACTCGTCCTCACCGACCACGGCGGCGACCGGCGGGCGTCGCTGCTCGTGTTCGCCGACAGCGGCGGCCTCCACGCGGTCGTCGAGAACGAGCGCGACCGCGCACTCGCGTGGGCAGACGCGACGCTCGACCGCGTCGCGGCCGACGCCGAGTCGGTGACCGACCGATTCAGACAGTCCGCCGACGGCGGCGTCGTCGCGGCCGACGAGACCGACAGCCGCGACGCCGACGGACTGCTCGTCGACCTGGAACGCGAGGGGTTCGTCCGCCTCTCGCGGGATTTCTTCGCCGAGCAGCGGGTCGCGGACCCGACGACTGCCTGGCGCGCCGGCCTCGACCTCGCGGAGGTCCACACCGGCTACGCCGTCGAGCGCACCGACGACGGGGCGGCGCTGGCCGCGACGCTGTGTGACCGCCTGGCCGCCGGCGAGCACTGCGCGCTCGTCGGTCCCCCCGGCGCCGGCAAGAGCACCGCCTGCAAGCGCGTCGCCTGCCGCTGGTACGACGAGAGCCGCGGCCCGGTCCTCTACCGCGAGTGGGGGCGCGGCCAGCCCTTCGAGTCCGTCGGCGCGCTCGTCGGCACCGTCGCGGCGGCCGACGGCCACGCGCTGGTCGTCGTCGAGGACGCCGTCCGCCCCGACGCCGCCGCGGTCTTCGAGGCGCTGGCGGCACTCGCGGACCACGACGACGTCAGCGTCCTCCTCGACGCCCGCGAGACCGAGTGGCGCGACCCGCCGACCGCCGTCGAACCCGCCGGCGACCTCACCGTCGTCACGATGCCCCGACTCGACGACGACGCCGTCGAGCGCGTCGTCGACCACTTCGAGCGCACCGTCGGTACCACCGTCGACGTCCCCACCGAGCGCATCCGCGAGGCGATCCGCGACGAGGCCCGCGGCCCCGCCGTCGTCGGATGCGAGGTGGTGCTTCTCCTCCACCGACTGGCCAGGTACGCCGACCCGCTGGCCGACGACCAAAGCACGCTCGAAGCCGAGGTCGCGGCCACCTACGACGACCTCGCGGCCGCCGGCGACGCCGCCGTGGACGTGGCGGTGCTGGCGACGCTTCTCAGCGCCGCCGGGGTGGGCCTGGCACCGGGCTACCTGCACGCCATCGGGCCCGCCTGCGAGTACGACGCCGACAGCGTGGCCGCGGCCATCGAGGCGTTCGACGGGCGGGTCCTCTTCGGGCGCGCCGACGACGGCACCTACCGCACCGTCCACGAGACCTGGGCCGTCGCCTTCCTCGCGCACCTGCTCGACGTCGAGGGGGCCGACAGCGCACGAGAGCGAGTGGGGCGGGTCGGCTCGGGACTGCTCGCGCTCGCCGACGACCCTCGCCTCCGCGAGCGGGTCGCGCAGGCGGCCGAGGGCTCGGCGGTCGTCGGGCGGGTGGCCACCGAACCGGCGCGGTGGGTGACCGAGACGGTCGAACGCCTGTTCAGGCTCGGGCGCGACTACCCCAAACTCGCCTTGCTGCTGGGCGACGGGGAGACGAGCAGTCTCGACCTGCCGGCGGCCTGCCCACCGGAGACAGGCACGCGGTGTCGGGTGTGGCTCGGCGAGGCGTTTCTCGCCGGCGGCGACTACGACCGCGCGGAACGGGCCTTCGACGGGCTCGACCCCAGCGGGGGGTTCGGAGTCGAGCGCCTGCTCGGCCTGAGCGACGCCGCCCGCGAACAGGGCGAGTACGACCGCGCCGCCGACCTCGCGGAGGCGTGTCTCGGCCGCGCGACCGACCGCGACCACGAGCGAGCGGCCGCCCGCGCCAGGGCGAAACTGGGCCGGGTCGCCCTCGCCCGCGGGGAGTACGGGACGGCCGCCGACGCCCTCGACCGTGCCTGCGAGCAGTTCGAGACGCTCGGCGACCGCCGGCGGGTCGCGGGGTGTCTCGACGCGCTCGGCCAGGTCGCCAGGAACCGTAGCGACTACGAGCGCGCCCGCGAGTACCACGAGCGCAGCCTCGCGGTCTCGCGAGACCTGGGCGACCGACAGGGGGTGGCGATGAGCCGGAAACACCTCGGGACCGTCGCCTACTACCGGGGGGAGTACGACCGCGCCCGCGAGCAGTACCAGCGGAGTCTCGACGTCGCACAGGCCCGCGGCGACCGCCAGGCCGAGGCCAACCGCCTCAACAACCTCGCCAACGTCGCGGCCGACCGGGGAGACTACGACCGCGCACGCGAGTACCACGAGCGCAGCCTCGCGATCAAACGCGACCTGGGCGACCGCGAGGGCCTCGCGAGCAGCCTCAACAACCTCGGGACCGTCGCCTTCTACCAGGAGGACTTCGAGCGCGCCCGCGACTACTACGAGCGCAGCCTCGCGATCAAGCGTGACCTGGGCGACCGCGCCGGCGAGGCGTCGAGCCTGACGAACCTCGGGGCGGTCGCGAGAGAGCGGGGCGACTACGAGCGAGCACGCGCGTACCTCGAAGAGAGCCTCGAGATCAGGCGCGACCTGGGCGACCGCGGGGGTGTCGGCCGGACGCTGAACAACCTGAGCGACGTCGAGCGCGCGCTGGGCGACGACGACCGCGCCCGCGAGTGCGCCGAACGGAGCGTCGACATCCACCGCGACCTGGACAGCACGCGCGGGGAAGCCTACGGCCGCGAGGCGCTCGGACAGGTCTACGAGCGGGCCGGCGAGTACGACCGCGCCCGCGAGGAGTTCGAGACCGCCCTGGACCTGCTGACAGAGGTCGGCGACCGGCGCGGCGTGGCAACGGTCCGGGGCGAACTCGGGTCCGTCGCCGCCGCGACCGGCGACGACGACCGCGCCCACGAACAGGCCAGCCAAGCCATGGAGATATACGACGACATCGGTGACGACCACGGACGGGCCGCGTGTCGCGCCACGCTCGGGGTCGTCGCCCGCGACCGCGGCGCCCTCCAGGCCGCCCGCGAGTACCTGACGAGCGCGCTCGAAACGTTCGAACGGACCGGGACCGCCACCGACGAACTCGACGTCCTCGAATCGCTCGTCGAACTCGAACTGGCAGCCGGCGACGACGAGGCGGCCCGCGAGTACTGCCGCCGGGCCCGCGACCGCGTCGAGGACGCCGACCGCGACCGCGACGACTGGCGCGAACGGGTCCGCGACCTCGAAGACCGGACCGACGGCGAGCACGCCTGACCGGCGACCGGGGACTGACCGGCGGCCAGGAACCGACCAACGGCCGGGGACCGACCGACGACCGAGGAACGACCGGCGACTCCCCGGCCTCGACTCCGACCGTCGGCTATCGCCGTCCCCGGGCTACGCCGTCGGCTATCGCCGTCCCCGGGCTACGCCGTCGGCTATCGCCGTCCCCGGGCTACGCCGGCGGTCCCTCGCGGTTTCTGGTCCAGGCGGTCCGCTCGTACTTCGCCTCGGCCCGCTCGCGGGCGCTGTCGACCTCCGCGTCCGTCCACGTGCCCTCGTGGGCGCCGACCCGGTCGGCGAGCGCGTCCTCCAGGACGGCGACCGCCTCCTCGCGGGTCACGTCGGCCTGGTCGCGGACGGACGTGACGCGCTCGTCGAAGGCCGCGGGGGTCGCTTCCGGGTCGGCGAAACACGCGAGTTGGCGCTCGGTCGTCCGCTCGAACGTGACCGAGCCGTGCTGGATGACGGCGTCGCGCTGGCGGTACTGGGCGTTGCCGGATATCTTCCGGCCGTCGCCGGCCACCACGTCGTGGGCCGGGTGGAGTTCCCGCAGGTAACAGGCCGGCTCGTAGACCGCCGGGCGCGTTTCGTCGGCGAAGCGGGCGTCGACGCCCATCCGTCCGAGGGCGGTAAAGAGCGGTTCACAGAGCAGTTCGTACGACTCCATGAGGTTGCCCGGGAGGTCCGCGGCGGGCGCGACGATGGAGTAGGAGATGTCGCCCCACGAGTCGTGGTAGATGGCGCCGCCGCCGGTGGGCCGGCGGGTGACGGTGATCCCCTCGCGCTCGCAGAACGCCCAGTCGATGGTGTCGGGGTCCTGGTGATAGCCCAGCGAGAGTGTGCTGGGGTCCCAGCGGTAGACTCGCACCGTGCCCACCCCCTCGGTGGCGGCGGTCTCGGCGGCCACCTCGTCGAGGGCCATGTTCAGCGGCCCCTCGCGGGCCTCCTCGCGTACCAGCCGCCACTCCCTGTCGGCGAGGTCCATACCCGGGGTTGGGTGGGTACCGGCAAAGGGATTATGTTCGCCGGCGAGCCGGTCAGAACGGCCCTGTCGCGACGACGCGGGACATGACCGACCGCTCGGCCCGCCGGAGCAGTTCGGCGGCGGTGCCGGGCGCACAGTCGAGGCGGTCGGCGAGTTGCTCCCAACTGACGAGCGAGTAGCCCTCGGAGGGCGCGACGAGCCGGTACATCCAGGCGGCGACCACCGGCCTGAGGTCGTAGCCGGAGTTGGGCTTCAGGTCATCGTCCGGCATCGCGTCCACGAGCGGACTGGTGAGGATATCGGCAACGTCGTCGTACTGCTCGACGACCTTTTCGGCCGCCTCTTCGAGCAACTCGTTCAGCTCCTCCGTCCGCTCGGGCTTCTCGGAGTCGTCCGGGTCGAATTCGCGGTCCGGCGACCTGACAGTCAGGTCTGGCGTCTCCTCGGTCGGCGTGAAGTAGAGACCAGAGTCAGGAGCGTCGCCAGAGCCGGAGCCGCCGTCTGTCAAGCTGTCTGCTGGATATGGCGACTTTCTCTGTATATCTCCAGGACTAGTTACCAGATTTACTACTCGAAATCCAGTAGCTGACGCGGTTCTCGGTGTGCTTCTTCTTGTTGACCTCACCATCCTCGACGAGCGTGTCCAGGCGGCGCTGGACGGTCCACCGAGAGGCGTCGTCGTAGCGTTCAACGAGGTCGGAGACGATGTAGGGCTCGCACGGCGTCATCGCGTCGAACACTTGCTCTGGCGTCGGCTCTTCCGGCTGGCGTGGCACACTGTCCGCTGAAGGGTCGGCCATTCTTATAGATGCACCATGCGGTGTAACGCCTTAATTCTGACCCACGCGGGGCAAAATACCCCAATCTCCGTATTGCCCCACGCGGGGCAAAGAATGAAGTTCCCGCCCCACCTGGTGCAATGTATGGCTGGCAACAACGAGTCGAAGCTGATAGTGATTATTGTAGCGATTTACCGGTACGCGCCGTCACCGGGGTCGGCGCGCTCCGGAAATAGTCTACAATAATCACTATGAGTCGACGCTCCATGTCGCAACGGGTCGCCGGTCGCGTTTCACTCCTCGTCGGTCCGGTCGCACGGTCCCGACCGCGCCGGCTCGACCCGCTCCTCGCTCCCCTCCAGTAGCGTCGCCTGCACGAATACGGGGATGGGATCCGTTTCCGTCTTGGCGTCCTCGGCGGGCACCGAAGCGGGGGCGATCGCTCTGATGTGGTCGTACACCGGCGACGGGAACGCGATGTCAGCCTTCGACAGGTCTCGAACGATCGTCCGCGTCGATATCAGCAGTCCGTCGCTGTCGGACGAGACCGGCATGTCCCCATCGAGGCAGTCGCTGCGATCGGCGACAGCGGTCCGGAGTACGGTCTCGGGGTCTGCTGGTTGGTCCGCAGTGCCCGCCGTCTGGAACACCGATCGACCCCCATCACGTGACGGTGGCTCGATCGGTTTTCCTTCGGCCCGCACAGGGTCAGTCCGTTTGATGACACCGTTCTCCCGTGGACGGCCAGCAGTCTGGGGGTCCGTACGTCTAGAACACCCGGCCGACAGGGTGACAAACGCACCGACCATCTGAGCGAGTACCGCTCGACGGGCAGTCGGATCTACGACCATCTCCACTGGCCTTTCCCGTGGCCCGTGTTTGGGTCTGACGAAATTAGTTGGACGAGTTCCATGTATGTTTGTTTTAAGGTTAAAATTAGATGAAAATCAAGTCCTTAGATTTATTTTTATTCAACTTAGTTCTAGATTGATATATTCATTCGACATCGGGCTCTACATGAGCCAACAGTTGTATAATAACGAAGGAAACACCCCGATAAATCGGGCAGAAGAACATATCGGCGACGCGATCAACGACGCCACGGGATTCGGCTGTTAGAGGCGTTGACCGACAAGTTTGGTGAGGACTTAGTAGTGTTTCTGGATCGAGCAGGCTACTTCTATGCGAAGGATCTCTGGG
>PXRP01000052.1:0-601 GCA_003021655.1 Halobacteriales archaeon QS_4_69_31 | reverse complement strand
TCTCGTCGCTGATAGACTACATCTCACGAGGGGTAAACGCGATCAGCGAACCAAATATTTGGCCGTATCTCACCGGCAAAGATTCGACTTAATCACTATGAGTGATTTTGGCGCAGGTGTTGGTGAGGACATCGGACCAGAAGATCAAGTAAGATTAACCCTCTCCCGATGGCTGACTCAACATGGTGCGAGAGTATATCGGAATAACCCGTCATCGAATGCGTCGGCGACAGCGAGCAGTCCCGGCTGGGCGTCATCGGGCGAAACTCACAGTAATCCCGTCTTTTTTCGATAGTTCCGGCGTACTGGAGCCCTGCCCTGTCGGGGTATATCGTCCCGTGATGATACGCATTATATAACTAACCGTCGGGGGGCGGTAGATATCTGAATGAGAGTAATACAATGAGCATCGATACTCGGCTCGGCCGGTACGTTCCTGCCCGCTTGGAGGGGACGACCGCAACCGTCCGCGCTGTTGTCGCCCTCGCAATGGACCGCAATCTCACGTACCTGGCGGCCGCCCTCGCGTTCTACGCTTTCGTCTCACTCATTCCACTGATACTGCTTGCTGTGGCGGTCGCGTCGTTCGTCGGCGGCGAAG
>PXRP01000051.1:21190-35117 GCA_003021655.1 Halobacteriales archaeon QS_4_69_31 | reverse complement strand
TATACGCGCCGAGCGCATCGTTAGCCGTCGCGACGAACAACATCCCTCCTGCGATCAGGAATACTATCCCGTCCCACTCGGCGAGTCGTTCCCAGGTCGCGCTAATTGGTATCACAGGGTATCGGTCGATGTCCTGCCACATCAAACCCCCCGCCTCTAATAGAGATCAGCAGAACCCATCCGAAGTATAACCAGATCGCCAGAATCGCTCGTCGACAGTAACCCAAACCAGTACTGGCATAAGGTCTCTATCCCGTGTCCCAGAATGTCTATCGCATCTGGTAAGACTCACAGCGGTAACTCCGCGGACCTACTGCGCGGCTGTTTCGACGCAACTGTTGATGAAAGTAACCGCCCGTGAACGATTCTATGACACGCTGACACCGGGCAACCGACCAGTGACGTGGTCGTCGATTACGCCCGGCGGATGGCCGACCGACTGGACGTGCTGGTGACAGCGCAACTGGGCCAGCCAGTGGCGTGTGGCACGGAGGTGCCGTCGAAGATCACCGAGGACACCGTGCTACAGGAGGGCTGTACGTACACAGCATCCGACACGCTCAAGATCAGGGAGGGTGCCACGCTCCACGTCAGGTCGGGCGTCGAAATCGAGTTCAGCGAGGAGGCGCCGCTCAGCGTCGACGAGGGGGCCGCCATCTCGGCACAGGGCACGCTCGACATCGAGAAACGACCGTCGAGAACAGCGCCGACGGTGGTGTCAAGCGACCCGACGCGCGGTCCGAGCCAGAGGGGTCAGACGGTGTCTGACGCCCGTCTCTGTCCCGTTCGCCCGTCGTGGAAGTATGACCGACGATGCCTCCCAGTTTCCGACGGAAGGCCCGGGAGTCGACCGAGTGAAATCGCTCACGACACCACCGGGGAGTCTCCCGGCGAGGGACCGCCGGGACACGAACATTCAAGCGGGTCCCGCGGAACAGCCAGTATGGTCGCACATGCTGGCGTGTACGCCACGGGGAGTCGCTGATGGAGGTCAGCGTCGTCCCCTGGGGGCCCTTCGGTGGAGATACCCTCGAATCCGCGATAGAACGGACCGCCGGCGCCGGCGCCGACGCAATCGAGGTCCTGGGTCTCGACGGCCACACTCCCGGCGAGGTGGGCGAACTGGCGGCCGACCACGGACTCGACGTGGCGGTCCTCGGGGCGACCGGCGAGACGACCGGTATCGACACCGTCTCGCCGGCCGTGGTCGACCCCGACAGTGTCGACCAGGCCGTCTCGGACCTGCAGCGGTCCGTCCAGCGGGCCGCGGCGGCCGGTGCCAGAAGCCTCCTCGTCTGTGTCGGACAACGCCAGGACGACCTGCACCCACACGAACAACACGTGGCGCTCGTCGACGCGCTCCGTGGCGCCGCACCGGCCGCCGAGGACGCCGGCGTCACCATCGTCCCGGAAGTGTTGAACACGCGCGTCGACCACCCCGGGTACTACCTGGATTCGTCCTTCGAAGCATACGAGGTCGTCCACGCCGTCGACAGCCCGAACGTGAAGGTCCTTTACGACGTCTACCACCAGCAGATCACGGAGGGCAACGTGATTGCGAACCTGCGGGACAACGTCGAGTACGTCGGTCACGTCCACTTCGCTGACGTCCCGGGGCGTCACGAACCGGGGACGGGTGAACTGAACTTCCGGCGGATATTCCGCGAACTCGACGAGGCGGGATACGACGGGTACGTCGGTGCGGAACTGGTCCCGACCGGCGACGCCGACCCGAGTATCGCCGACGTCGTCGACCTCGTCTCCGACGCCGTCGAGTGATACCCATACCGTTGAAACGCCGACACTCGTGGCGCCGACTTCGGGATAGGCTCCCCAGTACGTGACGACATTCCCATCTCGACCGCGCGCCACTGGCCGTCCGGTGCGGTCTCGCGGGCGCGTTGACCGACCGCACTCCAGCCCGAACGTCGGCATCGGTTTCACAGGTTTCAAAATTGGAGATATTAGTGGGACGCGGTCGAACCGTCGGTATGGAGAAAGTCTCCATCGACGACGTCGAAGCGAGCGCGTTCGGAAGTGATATCGACCGACGTGGTCTGTCCAACCCGCTCGGGACGACTGACATGGCTCTCAACCGCTACCGACTCGACCCGGGCGAGCGGTTCTCCGGCGGACTGCACGCCCACATGGACCAGGAGGAAGTCTTCGTTATCGTCGAGGGCGAGGCAGCGTTCGAAACGATGGATGGGGAGGTGACCGTCGATGAGGGCGAGGTGATCCGGTTTGCACCCGGCGAGTTCCAGTCGGGCAAAAACGACAGCGACGGGGAAGTCGTCGCGTTTGCGATGGGCGCCCCCCGCGATAGCGAGGACGTCCGGGTCCCACAGGACTGTCCCGGGTGTGGAAACGACAACATGCGAGCGATCCCCGCTGACGACGGATTCGACCTCCAGTGCCCGGAGTGTGGCGAGGAATTGGACGGCTGAGCACGGACCGCAACTCGGTGGTCCGACCCGCTCGCGGAGTCGACTCGACAGGCACATTGCGCACAGTTCCGCGCGACGAGAACGGGCACAGCACCGAGAGTGTGGTCCGGCGGACCGGAACTTTGACTTCGTATTTTGTAGTAACGCCCGAACTTCGAAGTTAGAAGTATAAAGCTCCAGAGTGCGTAGCGTGGGTATGTCACCACCAGGACCCGAGTCGAATGTCCAGTCCGTTCCGGGAACCGAGCGGACGGGACCCCTCGCCACGGAGTCCGCGATCGACGTCAGTGGTCTCGAACTGGTCTACTCCGACGGGACTGCCGCCGTTCAGGGGGTTGATCTGACCGTTCCCGAAGGGGAGTTCTTCGGCTTTTTAGGGCCCAACGGCGCGGGGAAGACGACGACGATCAAGGTGTTCGCGACGCTTTTGTCCCCGACAAGCGGGGAGGTTCGAGTCAACGGCTTCGACGTGCGTTCGGAGGCCCGCAAGATCAGAGAATCGATCGGCTACATGGCCCAGGAGACGAGCATCGACCCGGAACTGACCGCCGAGGAGAACATCCGGTTTGCCTGTGAGGCCTACGGAGTGCCGCGGGGGCAACGGTCCGAGCGCGTCACCGAACTTCTCGACCTCGTCGACCTCGCCGACGTCGCGGACAAGCGGGCCGAGGAGTTCTCGGGCGGTATGAAAAAGCGACTGGACGCCGCGACGGCGCTGGTCCACCGCCCGCCACTGGTCTTCCTGGACGAACCGACCACGGGGCTGGACCCGAAGGCCCGCAACCGCCTGTGGGACTACTTCCGGCGCATCAACGACCTCGGCACGACGATCTTCCTGACCACGCAGTATCTCGAAGAGGCCGACCAGCTCTGTGACCGCCTCGCCGTCATTCTGGACGGGCGGATCGTCGCGGAGGGGAGTCCATCGGACCTGAAACGCGAGGTCGGGGGCGAGGTCCTCGACGTGGAACTGGAAGACGGTCCGGACGCCCCCTCCCGGGCCGTCACGATCGCACGGGAGTTCGACGCCTTCGCGGACGCGTCGGTCTCCGAAACCGAGGACGGCATCAGCGTGACTGCGGAGACGGTCCGCCAGCACGGGACCGACCTGCTTGTCGCGTTTCGGGACGCGGGGTTGACGGTCACCGGATTCAACATCCGGGCCCCGACGCTCGACGACGTGTTCCTCGCGATCACGGGCGAGGAACTCGACGCCGACGACACGGAGGCCACACGATGAGTACGCCAGGGGCCGACGAGGGGACGACGGCGTCCTCCCGACGGCCGGAGGGACGCTCGGGAAACACGTTCGTCGGCGACGTGTGGGTGAACTTCAAGCGGTGGAACCTCAAGGCCGTCCGGAACCCGTTCGTCCTGGTGGTCTCGCTCGTCCAGCCGATCATCTTCCTCGTGTTGTTCACGGAGGTGTTCGGGAACGTGGCCGGAGGGGCCGTCAACCAGGGGATCCCGGGTATCACCTACGAGACGTACCTGGTGCCCGCCATCGCTATCCAGGTCGCGCTCGCCGCGGCGATCACCTCTGGCGTGGGCCTCGTGAACGACATCGAGAACGGCATGTTCGAGAAGGTACTCGTCACGCCGATGAACCGGACGGCCGTCTTCGTCGGCAAGACCGCCGCCGAAGTGTTCCGTATCGCCGTCCAGATCGCGATCATCATCGGACTCGGGGTCGTCCTCGGGGCCAAGGTCGTCACCGGCGCCGTCGGCGTGGTCGGCATCGTCGCGGTCGGGGTCCTCTTTTCCCTGTGGTTCGTCGCGTTCTCGAACGCACTGGCGGTCCTCACGAGAGACCAGGAGTCGACGATCATCGGCGCGAACCTGCTCCAGTTTCCGCTGTTGTTCCTGTCGAGCGCGTTCCTCCCGCTCGAGGCGCTCCCCGAGTGGATCCAGGCGTTCGCCCGCGTCAACCCCGTCACCTACGGCGTCGACGCCGCCCGCTCGCTCATGGTCGACCAGGACGTGATGACGGTCATCGACGTCTCGTGGTTCGGCGGGACCCTCGACGGCGTCGTCCCCGGCGTGGCTGTCCTGGTCGGACTCGACCTCCTGCTGGGCGGGGTCGCCGTCTCCCTGTTGTCCCGGGCGTCGAGTTCCGACGTCAAGTGACTCCGGAGAATTCGGCTGGCGGTGTCGCGTGCTACCTGTTCCGGGACGGCGGCGACTGCCCACTCACGTTGTCGGGACGGATCACGAGGACGACACGCTGTTGCCCGCCCGGCCCAGGGTATTTCGCCTGGCCGGTATAGCGCTCGGCCAGTCGGTCCAGATGCTCGCGCTCCGTCCTCACGCCGTTCGACGACCTCACCGCGAACTGACAGATACCGGTCCTCGGAGGGTCCCGCGAGCCGACGACTACGTCGTGGCCAGCGGCCGTCAACCCCGCCGTGAGAGCGCTTCCGACGTTTCCCGTTCCGATGATCCCGACCCTCATGGACGCTCCTTCGAACGGCTATCGGAAGTAGGTTCGTCGCCTCTCGGCACCCGAAGTTTTATATTAGTGCGCTCTAATATTAGAGTGTGCTAAAATGAATGAATCGACGCTGAACGGGCAACCGGACGGGACCCAGCGCGAGCAAGAGTCCGACTGTTGTTCGGGGAGCAGCGCCCACTCCCTGACGGAGTCGGCGGTCGCGACCGACGTAGAACTGCTCGCGACGCTCGGGAACGACACGCGGTACGAGGCCCTTCGAGTCATCGCGGCGGCCGAGGACGACATCTGCGTCTGTGACATCGAGCCCGCGCTCGGAGTGAGCCAGGGAGCCGTCAGTCAGGCGCTCTCGCGTCTCTTCAGCGCCGGACTGGTCGAACGGCGGAAGGACGGACGATGGCGGTATTATACCGCGACCCCCCGGGCGGAGCGCCTCCTCGCCGTCCTTGACGAGACGAGGTCACACGACGATGACTGACACGCCACCGACCACCGGCGCGGACGGGACGCGTCCGGACGCCGCACAACAGCGCGCCGCCGTCCGGGAACGCTACTCGCGCATCGCCACGGAGTCCTCGTCGTGTTGTGCCGATACGGGCTCCTGTCGCGAATCGTCGACCGCCAGCCCGACGGAACTCGGCTATTCGGACGCCGACCGCGACGCCGTCGAGGGGGTCACAGACCTGGCTCTCGGCTGTGGCAATCCGACCGGGATCGCGAGCCTCGACGCGGGAGACGCCGTCCTCGACCTCGGTTCCGGTGGCGGGTTCGATTGCTTCCTCGCGGCCCGGGAAGTCGGGCCAGCCGGTCAGGTCGTCGGTGTCGACATGACGCCCGAGATGGTCGAGCGGGCCCGCGAGAACGCCGAGACGAGCGACGCACCGAACGTCGAGTTCCGCCTCGGCGAGATCGAACACCTCCCCGTCGCCGACGAATCAGTCGACGTCGTCCTCTCGAACTGCGTCGTCAATCTCTCGCCGGACAAGCCACAGGTGTTCCGCGAGGCCTTTCGCGTCCTCCGTCCGGGCGGACGCCTCGCCATCTCGGACGTCGTGCTGACTGCCGAACTCCCGGCCGACAGACGGCACGACCCCGCGTCGGTGGCCGCCTGTGTCGGCGGCGCGGCGTCGATCCCCGCGCTCGAATCGATGCTGACCGACGCCGGATTCGTGGACGTCTCCATCGAACCGGACGCGGACAGCGAGGCGTTCATCCGCGAGTGGGACGACGAGCGCGACCTGAGCGACTACCTCGTCGCAGCGACGATAGAAGGAACGAAGCCAGCGACTGGAACACCCCAATAGTATGAGCACTGACCAGGCACGCCGGATTCGAGGCGGTTCAGACCCTCTCCCAACCGTTCAGGCTGGCGGAAATACGACCAGATACCGACAATGATCAGACCACCACTTGACCCGCGAGACCGTCCGTTCGTCGACCGCCCGACGTGGCGAAGCGTCGTCGCAAGTTACGCCCTCGTGGCCGCGATACCCTTCCTGCTGTGGCTCGTGAGCAGCCCCGTTGCCGGCACCGTGACTCTCGCTGCCATCGCCGGTCTCTTCGTCGGGGGGCGACGCGCCCACCGACTGGTCCGCTGTTTCTACGACTGCCAGCAGTTCACGGTCGACTTGCTCGGGCGGGCCCGGATTACTGTCGCGCAGACCCCAGCGAACGAAGCGAACTGACTATCGTTCGATAGTTGGCCGACAGTACGGTAGTTCCCGACCGGGAGAGACGACGTTTCGTCCGGTCGGTCGTCGGGACTCATCCGTGACAGGCGCATCGCGTTCGTCCTCTCGCCCAACCGCCTCTACTGGTCGACCCAGGGGACCACCCGGGTCGCCTCCGCGGCCGCCTGGACCCGGCGCTGGCGACGTATTTCGCCGGAGTCGTCCTCTTTTTCACCGGCTTTGCGGCGTTCTGGGCGCCGCTCCCGCTGTGTCCGACCGACGCCGGGTTCGACTCCGGGCGGGTCTTCGGGCTGTATCTCGTCTCCAGCCTGGGGTCAGCGGTCCTCTACGAGACCGCCGGGAGCGTCGCCGCGCTGGCCGCCGCACTCGGTTCGATGACGCTGGGACTCGTGGCCGTGGGGCTGGCGCTGACTGCCGTTGGCCTCACGCCGACGACCGAGCGCGACGACATCCGCACGGACTAGCCCGGCTCACAGCGTCACGAGCAGGTCCGTCGCGTACATGACGACCAGCCCCGCGAGAAACGCAAGCAGGTTCGTCGCCGAGGCGAGGTGCCCGCCGCGGCGGACCATGCCGGCGATCTCCCAGTTGACCTGGAGGATGGCACCCACGCCAGCGGCCAGAAACAGCGCGCCCAGCGTCGGCGAGAAGGCGAACCCGCCGATCCACCCGCCCAGGATGATCGGCGCGCCGGCCAGCAGTCCGAGGCCGGCGAAGTGCCACAGCGACGGGCGCTCACCGCGCGCGACCGGCGCCACCACGGCCGGTCCCTCGGTCACGTTGTGGACCATGAACCCGACGACGAGGAAGGCCCCGAGCGAGACCCGTCCCAGCGCGAAGGCGCTCCCGATTGCCAGCCCCTCGGCGAGGTTGTGCAGGCCGATCCCCAGCGCCACCAGGTAGGCCAGCCCGAGTGGCGAGACGCCCGAACGCCCCTCACCGTCGGCCGCCCCGTCGTCGGCTCGTCCTGACTGCCAGGCCGAGACCGACTGGACGAGCAACAGCGCGCCAAAGATCCCCACGACGACGAGCAACGGCCCCTCGAAGGCGCCGGGTATCTCGGCGGCGACCTCGAACGCCTCGAAGCCGGCGTCGAACGCGAGGAAGGCCAGCACGCCCGCCGCGAACACGAGGATAGCGTGCAGCCAGCGGTCCGAGAGCCGGCGCATGAACGGGAACCAGAGCATTCCCAGCGCCACCGGGACCACGCCGACGAAGAGGCCGACGACCGCGAGCGTCCCGAGGATACCGGGCGTCATCCCCGGCGACGGCCGGGGCGCGACGATGGCGTGGTGGACCGTCGCGCCGCTGTCGAGGACGAGCGCGACGTCCAGGTCCCACCCCGGCGTCCAGTGGTACGGGACCGTGATCGTGGCACTCTGCATGGGTGTGAGCGTCCGCGTCCGTTCGCCCCCGGCTGTCATCCGGAAGTCCCAGTAGGCGTCGTCGACCAGCACCTGGCTGACGGTCACCGGTTCGGCGCCGCTGTTGGTGACGTGCAGAACCACCCGCTCGTCGCTCGGGAGGGTGACGTGCGAGACGCTCACGTCCGGCAGGGGCTCGCCCGACTGGACGCCCGCAAAGGGCGGGAACAGGACGAACCCGCCGACGACCACCGCGAGCAACAACAGCGGCACCAGCGCGCCGAGCCACGACGGGATCCCCAGCGGGAGGTCGGTCGTGGCCCCGGCGGTGCCGCCGTCGGTCCGCTCGGCAGGGCCGGTTCGTTCGATGGTGTCGGCCCGTCCATCGTTCGGGCGGTCCGTGCCCCCGTTGGTCCGCTCGGTGGTTTCGGTCCGTTCCCGGTCGGTCGGTTGGTCCGTATTGCGCCCCCCGTCCTGGGTCGCGTCGGGCCCGCTCGCGCCGCCCTCACCGTCTCTCCGGTCGCTCATGCTTCCACCTCGAAGAAGCTCATCCAGCCGAGTTCTGCGAACTCGGACTGGTGGGCGTGGAACATGTAGAGGCCGGGGTCGTGGTCGGAGTAGTCCAGTTCGACGATACCCCGCTGGGCCTGGCACTGCATGACCGTGTCGACGGTCTTGTGGGTCGGCATCAGCGTCGTCCCGTGGTCGTAGTAGTCGAAAAACTGCGAGTGGGTGTGAAAGGAGTTGATTGGGTCGAACTCGATGGCGTTTATCAGGTAGACCCGCTGGGGGGTGTCGCGGTCGACCGTGATCGGCTGGATGGTGCCGTTCTCGCTCTCCTCCCAGGAGCCGTGTGCGTCGGTGTCCCCGACGCCGTAACAGAACGCCTGCGTGTTGACGGCGTAGACCTCGTTCTCGCCGTCGAAGTTCGTGTCGAAGCCGTTCATCACCATCACCATCTCGTTGACCTCGTCGGCGCGATACTCGCGGTTGCGCAGGCGGGCTTTCTCGACGAGGGTCTCCCTGTACTCCTCGGTCATCGGCCCCTGGTAGTTGACGTACTCGCGGGGGTTCCGGGCGACGCGTTCGGGGTCGGGGTCGACGATGATCGCCCCGTAGAGCCCGCGGTGGATGTGTTCTTTCAACGGCAGCGAGTGGCAGTGATAGAAGTGACAGCCCGCGGGCTGGGCCTTCCACTCGTAGACGAACCGCCCGCCCTGCTCGATGACGCCGGGGCCGTTGTGCGGGATGCCGTCCATCCGCGGGTTCACGTTCTTGACGTGCGGGTGGATCGTGTGGGGATGCTCCTGGCCGTTCTCGAAGACGACCCGGATGACGTCGCCCTCGGTCACGCGCAGCGTCGGGCCGGGGACCTGGCCGTTGTACGCCCAGGCCGGGAACGTGACCCCGGGGGCGATCTCGACGTCGGGTTTCAGCGTGGCCGAGATCTCGAACTCGCGGACGCGCTGGCCGTCGCGCTCGAAGACCCGCTGGTCGAGGTCGTCCTGGCCGTCGAAGCCCGTGTTGAACGTCGTCAGGAACTCGTGAGGGTCGAACGCGTCCTCGGCGTACTCGTCGACCGGACCGAACGAGCCGTGCGGGTCGGGGTCGTCGTCGTGGCCCGCGCTGGCACGGCCCCGCCCCGAAAGTCCGAGCGCGCCGGCGCCGGCCAGTCCCAGGCCGCCCAGTACCGCGCGCCGGCTGACTGCGGCGTCGTCCGCGACCGACTCGACCAGGCGGTCGCGCAACGACGCGGTCAGGTCCGCGGCCTGGCTCCGTTCGTCGGTCATGGCGTGGCCCCGCTGGACCCCTCGGGCGTGTCCTCGGGCGCGGTGACGACTAGCGTCTCGGTCACCTCGGCCGGAAGCGACACCGTCTCACCCTCGCACAGGCGGACGGTCACCATGTCGATCGGTGCCACTTCCTCGACGACGAGTTCCGTCCCCGGGGTGACGCCGGCCTCGTCGAGGTAGGCCAGTTCCTCCGGGTCGCGGTCCCGGACGCGGCTGACGACGACGCGCTGGCCTTCGGCACACTCGTCGAGGGTCGCGCCGGCGTTCTCGTCGACCGGTTCCAGCGAGTCAGTCGGGATCGGGTCGCCGTGCGGGTCGACCCTCGGGTCGTCCAGCGCCTCCGCGACCCGGCGCTCGAACTCCTCGCTGATGTGGTGTTCGAGCCGGTCGGCCTCGTCGTGGACCTCCGCCCAGTCGTAGCCCAGTTGCTCGGTGAGGTACGTCTCCAGCAACCGGTGGTGGCGGACCACCTCCAGCGCGACCGTCTCGCCCTCCCGGGTGAGCCGCACCCCCCTGTACTTCTCGCGCTCGACGAGACCCCGCTCCGCTAGCTTCTCCAGCATACTCGTCACCGTCGGGGGCGTCACGTCCAGGACCTCCGCCACCCGGGACGTCGAAACCGGCCCCTCTCCCTCCCGCTGGCACTCGTAGACCGCCTTCAGATAGTCCTCCATCTTCGCGCTCGACATACGCCGAATTAGATGGATCTAAAATAAAAGTGTGGCGGTTCGAACAACGGTCCGGGCGGGCTGCGTCGACGGACGTGGCGACGCTCACCCTTTCGACCCGCCGAGGGCGTCCACGGAGAGGTTCCCGAGGAGGTAGTGTTCGAGGGCGGCGAAGACGGCGCCCCAGACGAGACAGACAGCCGACAGGAGCGCGGCGAGCGGCCAGGGTCCCCCGGTGACCAGCGCGAAGACGGTGTACCCGGCCCCGAGGACGGCCCCGGTCCAGGCGAGCATCGAGACCGTGCTGACCGCGAGCACCGTGGTGTCGCGGCTCCCCCGCTCGTCGGACATCGTCACCGGCCCAAATCGTAGAACCCCTCGTTAGGGCGCATGTCCGCGAGGTGGGCGAGCCGGTTCGAGAGGTTGAAAAACGCCGCCACGCTCCCGATGTCCCAGACCGCCCGCCGGGAGTAGCCCGCCTCCTCCAGCCGCTGGATGTCAGCCTCCTCGACCTCGGGCCCGTTCTCGGTGAGTTCGACGGCGAAATCCAGCATCGCGCGGTGTCTCTCGGAGACATCTGCCGTCCGGTGGTTGGCAGCGAGCTGTTCGGCGAGCTGGGGGTCGTCGGCGTAGATGCGCGCCAGCGCGCCGTGGGCCACCGTACAGTACAGGCAGTCGTTGACGCCGCTGACGGCGACAATTATCATCTCTATCTCGGCGCGGGTCAGTTCCGTCTGCTCGACGAGCGCGTCGTAGTACTCGAAGAAAGCCCGGAAGTGCGACGGGCGGTACGCCAGCGCGAGGAAGACGTTCGGAATAAAGCCCGCGTCCTCTCGTTCGTCGGCGATACGTTCCTGGAGGTCCTCGGGGAGGTCATCGACGTCTGGCACCGGAAACCGCGTCATTGCCGGTTCGCTCATGGTAGCCCCCGCGTCCGCGACGGGCTTATGTCTCCCGGCCCGTCCCGTCTCGGAGAGGTCCGCGTCGGGCCTCTGTCTCCCGGCCCGTCCCGTCTCGGAGACGTCCGGGAGGCGCTTGGTTTCCCGGCCCCTCTAGAGAGGAACTGGTAAGTAGCGAGGGGCCGAGGTGCCGACGACCGATGTACAAGACCGGCCACTGGGGGAGCGCGCTGCTCGTGTACGCGCCGGTGGGCGGCGTCCTGTTGGCCGGTGGCTGGCGGGGGGCGGCGCTGGTCGGCGGCGCGGTCGTCCTCGCGCTCGCCCGGGTGCCCGACTACGACCAGCGCATCCCCTTCGTCAGCCACCGCGGCCCGACGCACACGCTCGGATTCGCCGTGCTGGTCGCGCTGGCCACCGGCGCGGCCGGACTCGCCCTCGCGGGGACGCTCGCACCCGGGCGGCGGCTCGTAGTCGGGGCCTTCTGTGCGCTCGCCGGCCTGCTCTCTATCCTCTCGCACCTGCTGGCCGACGCGCTCACGCCCGCCGGGATACGGCCGTTCTGGCCGGTCAGTTCCCGCAGCTACTCGTTGGACCTCGTGCGTGCCGACAGCGCGCTCGGCAACTACATGGTGCTGTCGCTGGGCGTGTTCGTCACTGCCGCCCTCGTCGCCGCCCTATAACAGATCCTTGTCCTCGAGCTGGCTCATCACGTCGTCGACGAACTCCTCGACCGTGTCGTAGGGGAAGTCGCCGCTCCCCAGCTTGGTCTGGAGTTCCATCGCGGTCATCGAGAACTCGCCCGACTCGAATTTCGTCCCCGGACCGTTGGGGAGCGCCGGCACGAGGTCCATCGGACTCGATATCGGGTAGTCCGCGCCCTCGAAGGCTTCGACGAACTGCTCTCGGAGGTCGTCTTTGTTGACCATGTAGGTGCGTCGACCAGGGAGGTGAAAAAAGATCCGAGTTTAGAATTTGTAAACTCGTTCCCTGTTTATTCGTCCGCGTCGCAACTTTCCTGTCGGTGGGGCCCGGAGTTGCGGTATGACTGGCGACCCGCCGAGCAGGCGTCGCGTGCTCACACTGTGTGGCGGTCTCCTGACTGCAGGCCTGGCCGGGTGTGGGACCCGGACTGGCGACGGTGGGGGCGGGGACGGCGGGGCCACCGACTCCACCGTGTCGGGCGGACCGACCGGCGAGACGACGAGTCCGGTCGGGACCACCCCCGGAGAGAGGGCCACTGGAGGGACAGCCACCGCGACGGACGGCGCCACCGGGACACCCGGGGACGATTCGACGGTCCGGGCCCGCCGCGTGGCCAGCGGGTTCGCCGCCCCGGTCGGGGTCGAGATCCCCCAGCCCGGCCGGCGGTTCATCGTCGACCAGGTCGGACGGGTCTACCTCCAGGACGAGACGGGCGTTCGCGACGAGCCCTTCCTGGACGTCACAGACCGGATGGTCGCGCTGGACGGCTACACCGAACAGGGGTTGCTCGGGCTGGCCTTCCACCCCGAGTTCGCGGACAACGGCCGGTTTTTCGTCCGCTACAGCGCGCCGCCCCGCGAGGGGACGCCCGGCGGCTACTCGCACACGTTCGTCCTCAGCGAGTTCCGGGCCGACCCCGGGGCGCGAACGGCCGACCCCGACGCCGAGCGGACGCTCCTCGAGATAGCCCAGCCCCAGGGCAACCACAACGCCGGCGCGGTCGCGTTCGGCCCCGACGGCTACCTCTACGTCGCGACCGGCGACGGCGGCGGCGCCAACGACCGGGGCAACGGCCACGTCGAGGACTGGTACGACGGCGTCGACGGCGGCAACGGCCAGGACGTGACGGAGAACCTCCTCGGGAGCGTCCTCCGGATCGACGTCGACAGCGAGGACGGCGACCGGAACTACGCGGTCCCGGACGACAATCCCCTCGTCGGCGAGGAGGGCCTCGACGAGCAGTACGCCTGGGGCTTCCGGAACCCCTGGCGGATGTCGTTCGGTCCGGCGGGCCGGCTCTTCGTCGCCGACGTCGGCCAGGGGGGCTGGGAGGAGGTCGACGCCGTCGAGTCGGGGGGCAACTACGGCTGGAACGTCAGGGAAGGGACACACTGTTTCGGGGCCGACGAGTGCCCCGCCGAGAGCCCCCGGGGTCGCCCGCTCCGGGACCCGGTGGTCGAGTACCCCCACAGCGGGGACCCGGTCAGCGGCATCGCGGTCATCGGCGGTTACCTCTACGACGGGTCCGAAATGCCGGCCTTCGACGGCCAGTACCTCTTCGCTGACTGGCGCGCGGGCGGGAGCCTGTTCGCGGCCCGCGAGCGCTCCAACGGGCTGTGGCCGACGCGTGTGGTCTCGGTCGAATCCAACGTAGAGTTCGGGCCCAACGTCCTCGCGTTCGGCCGCAACCCCGCGGGGGAACTGTTCGTCGCGACCACGGCGGGCACGACCCCTTCGGGGACCGACGGCGTCGTGTTCCGGCTCGAAGCGAGCGACTAAACACCGATTGACGAGGCCGTGCGATGGTAGTGCTCTGGGTCACCTACCTCGGCGTGAACGCCGAGGCTTGCGTGGCGGGCGGGAGGGAGTGATGCTCCCTGCCTGTTGCGCCCTTTGGGTGTCGGTGCGGTTGGC
>PXRP01000051.1:0-21055 GCA_003021655.1 Halobacteriales archaeon QS_4_69_31 | reverse complement strand
CGCGATTCCCGCCCGCCGTGAACAGCGTGGCGTCGGAGACGCCACGGGCAGTCGGCCGCAGGCCGACGACGGCGGGACTCCCTCGCTGTGAAAGGTGGGCGACTACCTTGCGACGCGAGCGAGCACCGCGTGACGCGCCGGGCGGGTCTCCTCAGGCGAGGACGTTCTCGCCCGTCGCGTCGAAGAGGTGGACCTCCTCGGTGTCGACGGCGAGCCTGATGCGCTCGCCCTCGACGGCGTCGGTGTCTTTCGAGACGCGGGCGGTGTACTCGGCGGATTCGTCGTCCCCGGCCCCCACCGGCCGGAGGGTGAGGTCGTGGTGGGACCCCATCGGCTCGATGACGGTGACGTGGGCCTCCACGAGGCGGCTCTCGTCGACGGCTGTGTCGACGTGGGCCACGGCCTCGAAGGCTTCCGGGCGCACGCCCACCTCGACGATGTCGGCGCCGTCGCGCTCGGCGACGGTCTCCGCGACCGAGGGGCTCAAGACGAGTTCGAACGCGTCGGTGCGCACACGGAGGCCGTCCTCGGCGTGGTCGATTTCGGCGTCGAAGAAGTTCATCGGCGGTTCGCCGATGAAGCCCGCGACGAACCGGTTGGCGGGCCGCTCGTAGACGACCTCGGGGACGTCCACCTGCTGGATCCGCCCGTCGTTCATCACGACGACGCGGTCGGCCAGCGTCATCGCCTCGGCCTGGTCGTGGGTGACGTACACCGAGGTCTTGCCGACGCGGTCGTGGAGTTTGTTCAGTTCCGTCCGCATCTCGATGCGGAGTTTCGCGTCGAGGTTCGAGAGGGGCTCGTCGAACAGGAATACCTCGGGGTCCCTGATGATGGCCCGGCCCAGCGCCACGCGCTGTTGCTGGCCGCCCGAGAGGTCCGAGGGGTACCTGTCCAGCAGTTCGCCGATCCCCAGCAGCTCGACAGTCTCCGCGACGCGTTCTTCGACCACGTCGTCGGGGAACTTGCGGATGACGAGCGGAAACGCGATGTTCTCGCGGACGGTCTTGTGCGGGTAGAGCGCGTAGTTCTGGAAGACCATCGCCACGTCCCGCTCGCGGGGTTCACGGCCGGCGACGGAGTCGCCGTCGATGCGGATCTCCCCGCGGGTCGGGCGCTCGAGACCCGCGACCGTCCGCAGGGTCGTGGTCTTGCCACACCCCGAGGGGCCGACGAAGACGATGAATTCGCTGTCGTAGACGTCCAGGGTCATGTCGTCGACGGCGACGACGGTCGAGCCGTCGTCCTCGGTGAACTCCTTGGTGACGCCCTCGATGGCGAGGCTCACTTTGCTGTCTCGTCCCTGTTCGTTCCGCGGTTCGCCTTCCTCGCGGCTTCGGTCTGCCGTGTCACTCATTGGTATCACGTCCGGTTGGTCGCACGCGCCTCCGGGCGCGGCCGGCCCGGGCGGCCAGTCGCGCGCTCATCCTTTCCCCCCGCCGGTCAGTCCGGTCACGATGTACCGCTGGAAGAAAAGCACCACCAGCGCAGAGGGGATCGTGGCGACGACCGCCGCCGCCGCCATCGACGCCCACTGGACGGAGGTGTCCCCGACGAAGAGGTAGGTCGCGACGGGGATCGTCATCGACGAGAGGTCGTTGCTCACGGTGAACGCGAACAGGAACTCCCGCCAGGAGTAGAGGAACGTGAGGATCGTGCCCGCGGCAAACCCCGGCTTGACCACCGGGAAGACGACGTGGCGAAACGCCTGGACCTTCGTACAGCCGTCGACGCGTGCGGCTTCGTCTAAGGCGTTTGGCACCGTGATGAAGAAGTTGCGCATGATGTAGATGACGAGCGGCAGCCACAGGTAGACGTTGGCGATGATGATCCCGACACGGGTGTTCACCAGCCCGAACACCGACATGATCCGGAAGTACGGCGTCACGAGGCCGATCGGCGGGAACAGGCGGGTCAGCAGGACGAACGTGAACACGAGGTTGTCGAACCGGAACCGGTACCGGCTGAAGACGTACCCCGCCGGTGTCCCGATAGCCATCACGACGACGGTCGACACCGAGGAGATGACGACGCTGTTCACGACGGCCCGCCAGAACCCCCGCTCTATCAGCGCGACGTGGTAGGCCTGGAGCGTCGGGTTCGAGGGCAGGTAAGTCAGGTCGTAGACCGCCGCGTTCGTCCGCAGGGACGTCAGCAACATCCACAGCAGCGGCCCGACGATGAAAAGCACCGCGAAAAACAGCACGACGTGGACGACGTACCGGCTCTCCAGCAGGTCCCAGACCCGCTGGCGGCGCCGGTAACGCCGCGTGTCCATGCCGAGGCTCACCGGCGGTCCCTCCCGTGCGTGGCGCCGCCCCGAACGGGGGACCTGCGGTGTAGCGGGCGGGTCATTCTATCTCCCGGATCCCTTCGAGGACCCTGGTGACGTAGAACGCCGCGACGACGAGCGTGACGACCACGAGGAACAGCGAGACGGCCGAGGCGAACCCGAAGTCGAACAGTTGGACGCCGAACCGGTGGATGTAGATGGCCAGCGTCTCGGTCGCGCCCGCCGGGCCGCCGCCGGTCGTCGAGAACGGGATCGCGAACGCCCGGAACGCGAACATCCAGGTGATCAGCCCCGCCACGAACAGCGACGGCCGCAGGTACGGCAACACGAGGTGTCTGAACCGCTGGAAGGTCGTCGCGCCGTCGACGCGCACGGCGTCGTACATCTCCTGGGGGATCGACTGGAGCCCGGCCAGCAACACGATCGTCGCGAACGGGATCCGCGACCACGCGTCCGCGAGGATGACCACGGCCATCGCCGTCAGGGAGTTCCCCAGCCAGGAGACCGGCTCCGAGAGGAGTCCCAGGTCGACGAGGATACGGTTGACGACGCCAAGCTGGCCGTTGAACATCCACTGCCACGTGAGACCGACGATAGACAGCGGCACCGCCCACGACAGCAGTATAAGCGTCGTGTACGCGTCCCGGACGCGCCTGTTGACGACCTTGTTGAGCGCGAGCGCGAAGCCAAGCCCCGCGACCATCGTCACGGTCAGCGAACCGAATGAGTAGACCAGCGTCCGCTCGACGGCGTTCCAGAACGACGGGTCCGAGAACATCCGCGCGAAGTTCGCGGTCGGCGCGAACTCGTTTGTCAGCCCGCGGGTCTCCCTGAGCGAACTCCACAGGAGCACCCCGACCGGGTAGACGAACACGACGAGCAGACTCAGCAACGCCGGTCCCAGCAGGAACAGGCGGATGTGGTCGTTGACCGCCCGCGAGAGACGCCCCGTGAGACCGCTGTGGACCTCGCTGCCGTCGTAGTAGAAGCCGGCGTCGTCGCTCACGGGAGACCCCCCGCGGGCGCTCGCTGTCTCGACGGCATCTTACTGGCTGAGTACCGAGTCGATGAACGTCTGGGCCTGGGTGGTCGCTTCCTCGGGCGAGAGGTCGCCCGTGATGGCCTTCTGGAACGGGTCGGCGATGCGCTGGAAGATCGACTGCATCTGCGGGAACAGTTCGATCTTCCCGCGCTCGATGGAGTCCCCGATGATGTCGCCGAACTGGACGAAGTCGGCCTCCGAGGAGTCGTCGTACACCTGTTTCAAGTAGGTCATGTTGCCCTCGTAGGTAAACTCCCACCACTGGCTGGGGTAGCTCAGCCGGAGGTCGCCGTACATGAGGGCGACGAGCTTCTCGGCGGGGTCGGCGAAGGGGTTGACCGCCGTCGCGTTGGGCGCGGTCACGCCCGCTTGCTGGGGGTCCGGCCCGGCCGTGGCCGCCGGCGGCACGACCACCTGGTACTCCGAGCCGGCCTCGTACTCGTTGAGCGAGCGGGGCACGAAGTCGCTGAACGCGTTGGCGTATGCCAGTTTCCCCGAGAGGAACAGGTCGATGAGGTCCCCCTCCGTGTAGGTGATGACGTCGCTTGGCACCCAGCCCTTGTCGCGCCACTCCCTGAACTTCCTGAGGACCCGCCGGCTCGGTTCCGTGTCGACCCGGACCGTCCCGTCGTCGGCCACCATGTTCGCGCCCTGCTGGTAGAGGTGTTGGCGGTAGGAGATGAACAGGTACGTCGGCGTCCCGGCGTAGTAGGCGTGCCCGAACACGTCCGTCCCCTCGAAGGCCTGCATCGTCTCCTCCAGCAGGTCCCACGTCCACTCGCCCTCGAACCGCGAGGGGTCGATCCCCTGACTTTCGACCAGGTCCGGCCGGAGGTTCCCGACGGTCCCCTCCAGGATGTTCGGGTAGCCGTAGGTGTGGGTGCCCTCCCGGGACGAGTCGATCCCCCACCGGACCGTCTGGGGCAGCGTCTCGACGTACGCGCTGAAGACGTCCTCGGAGTACAGCGGGTCGGTCACCTCCAGGAGCCCCTGCTGGACCAGCAACGGCATCAGCGTGCCGTCGACGTTGAACATCTGTGGCTGGCTCTTTTGTGACCCCAGGAACTGCTGTTCTTTCAGGTTCGCCTGGTCGACGCCGATCTCGACCGCCTCTATCTCGATGCCCGTCTTTTTCTCGAAGAGTTCGTGGGTCGCAAGCGTCGCCGGATCGAACTCCATGTTGGCCGCGCCGTGGTTGACGACCTGGATGGAGTCGACCTCTCCCGCTATCGTGTCCTCCCATCCTTCGGGGGGTTCCCACGGCGCCGTCTCGAAGGACTCGAACCCCTCCCAACTGGTGTCGTCCGACCGGTCGGGGACGTCCCGGCGGGCGTCCATCGACCAGTCCTCGCGGACATCGATGCGCCGCGCTCGCCAGTTGTCCGTCAGTCCGAGCTCCATGGCCGCCGACATGAACTCGCTGTCGGCGCTCCGGCTCGGCGTCCCGCCGCTGCCGTCCCCGCTGCTACCGTCACCCGCCGCCGTTCCGCCGTCCCCGCCGCCGGTCGTACCGCTACCGGAATCGGACGAATCCGCACATCCGGCGATCGTAGCCAATGCCCCAATCCCAGTCAACCGGAGCACGCTGCGCCGGTCGATCTTGTTATGTTTTGACATCCCAGGCCTATCAACTGACGGGTACTATTTAATTATTTTCCATTAGAGTGGTTGTTCCGGAGGTATCTCCCCCGAAAAACCGTTGATTCAAAAAACTACATTAACCGCGCAATTATCGTCTGTAATATGTGTTCCGACAGATTATGATCGGTAGATATCCGAAATGCCGAAGAAGTTCACCGGTCTCGTCGGCACAGACAGATATTTGTGTTCGAACATTTGACGACCTGTGGTGATCGTATTTTACTGTGTAGGGAATAAAGTTACAGAAGCGTTCAGTTCCAACGCAGGGTGCGAGTACTCGCGGTCGCCCGTCGTCGGGTGGGGCGGACGCGGTGCAGTGGTACGCAGCCGGGGTCCGTGCCGGCCTCGCCGACTCCTCGCCTCCCGCTCGACCGGGCCGCTCAGGTCGTCCGGAATGCCCGGACGGTGTCTCGGTCCCCGTCGACGTGCTCGACCGCGACCAGTCCCAGGTCCGTGAACACGCGCTCCCAGTTCCGGTAGTACAACGGGATGCCCTCCGCGACGTAGTTGACGCCCGTCTCGGTCGAGTGCTCGCCGGCCTCCGTCCCGTCGGCGTCGTCGGTCCCCTCCCGCTCGTCGCCGGCGGGGTCGCCGCGACCCGCGGAGTCGGCCCGGGCGCGGTCGCTTTTCGCCTCTCGACCTCCGGGTCCTTCGTTCTCGACGGTCACGAGCAGGTCGTCGGTGACCCGGCCGAGTTCGGCGAAGACCCACTCGGCGTCGGGGTGGAGGTGCTGGAGCGTCTCCACGGAGTAGACGGCGTCGAACTGGCCGTCCGCGAACTCGCCGACGACGCGCTCTATCGCGTCCGCGTAGAAAGTGCCCTCCGCCGCGAGCCCCGGATAGGTTTCGGCCATCACCTCGAACGCGTCCTCGTTGAGTTCGACTCCGGCAAGGCTCTCGAAGCCGGCGTCCCGGAGGTGCGCGAGGTGCCGGCCACAGCCACACCCGAGTTCCAGCACCCGGGCGTCCCGACCCAGGTACTTCTCGAGGACGCGCCGCACCGACTCGCTGCGCTCGTCGGGGCCCAGGTGCGCGTAGTAGGCTGGCGAGTACTCGCCGGTCCGGTCTGCCCAGCGGCGCCGCAGGTCACGAGAATCCACGTGCGGACGAGGGTCCCCCGCGCGTAAAGTCCCATCGAACCCGTGCCGCGACGGACCGAAACCGGCAAGACCGCCCCGACGAGCGGGTCGGTATGGAGCGGTTCGTCCGGCTCGTTGTCGGCGGCGGCCTCTGCCTGCTCGCGGGCCTCTGGCTGGTCTCGCTGACCGACGCCGCCACGGTGACATCCAGTTTCGGCATCATCTTCCCGGCGAGGCCGCCGTCGGCTCTGACGTGGTCGAACTGTGCGGTCCGGTCGCCGCCGGGCGGCCTGCAACTCCGGGTCGGTCAGTTCGTCGACCTGTTCTTCGCGGTCGCGCCGGAGGGCGTCGCTGTCGGCGTCATACTCGTCGGAGACGCGGTAGCTGACCTGGGCAACGCCCTCGATGCGGTGGTCGGCGTCGGGGTCTGGGTTCGCGATGGCCTCTGCGTGTTCGGCCTGCATCGCCTCCTTCCACTCGTCGCCTCGGGGTCGCGGTCCTCGGACATACCGGGTCGAGTCCGTCCCGGGACAAAAGGGCGGGCCCCCTCGCCCGGCCGTCACGCCGGGGTCACGCGGCCCGCGAGCCGCGCTACGAGGCAGCGGACGGGAGCGGCGTCGATGGCTTCGAGCCGCCGCGCCGTCGAGACAGCGGCGGCCACGACCACTACCGCGACGGCGGTGGCCAGCGCCGCGACGGGGGCAGAGAGCGCCACCACCACGGCGACCAGGCCCAGGGCCAGCATCGCCGTGGCGACGACGCCACGCCAGGTCAGCGGACGGCGGTACGGCCCACGTGTGGCTGTGTGCGATACGTGCGAACGGGGTGATGGACTGTCTTGCATGGGTGGCGGGGTAGGGGACGGTCGGCGCACGGGTCGAGAGCCGGAGAGCCCCGCCGGAGGAACAGCGTCTGCACCTCTCGACCGGACTCGCGGTCACCAGTTGGACGGGAAAGTCATCGTACTCTCCCGTTCCGGCGCGCGAGTAGTAAATCTATGACATATACTGGTACCACACCACACACGTGAGTTGGTGACAGTTGACACGGAACTCCCGACCCGTCGAGATACCGGTCTAGAGCGACCGTCGGCGTCGGTTGAGCCAGACCGGTAGAAAGAGAGACTGAAGAGGGTCGTGAGTCAGCGACCTCACAGCCGGAGGCGGCTGACGGTGGTTCCGGCGTCCCAGAGGTCCGCGTCGCTGGCGGCGGCGACGACGACGCGGTTCTCGCCGGGTTTGACGTCGAGCGTGGTCTCGAACTGGCCCTCGGACACCCCGAGGACGTCGCTGTCGACGGGCGTTTTGACGGCGACGCGCTCGCCGGTCGTCTCGCCGGAGACGACGAGCTGGTTGCCCCGGAACTGGGTGTCGACGCGGAGCGCGGGGCTCTTGTCGGGTTCGTTGAGGCCGCGCTGGCGGTACCGCCGGTCGACGACGGCGGGCGTCTCGACGGGTTCGCCCGCGTCGATGCCGTGGGCAAGCCGGACGTACTGGGCCATCGACCACGCCAGCGGCGTCGCCGAGCCGGTCCCCTCGCCGAACTTCCAGTCGTACTCGGTCTCGTGCTGGCGGTCCCAGACCTGTTCGGCGATCATCCGCCCGGAGTTTGCGAACTCCTGCATCGTCCGCAGACAGGCCGCCGGCGAGAGCTCGCCGTCGGCGCGGAGTTCGTACTCGCCGCGCTCGCCGGTCAGCAGCGGCCACAGTCGTCCCTTGCCGGCGTTCTCGACGGACCACGGCGCGCCGACGTCGCCGCGCTCGCGCTCGCCGTAACCGTCGCCGTTGTACCGGTAAAAGCCCGCGGCCTCCCCGGCGTCGACCCTGATGGTGTCGTCGACCTCCGCGACGGAGTTCTCGACGACCTCGTGGTCGGCCGGGCGGATCCCGAGGCGCACGAGTTCGAGGAAGCCGCCGTCGATGACGTTGCGCTCGTCGAGGGTCGGACCGGCGTTCGCGAGCGTCCGCAGGTGGCCCGCGTCGGGGTCGCCGTCCCGCGTCACGCGGACGTAGTAGGGCGTGTTGGTGTGGCGGTCGGTGCCGGTCTCGGTGGCGGTCCAGGCCTCGACGTTGTTGACCCAGTTGTCCGCGACCGCGAGCCAGACGAGCGCGTCGGCCTCGTGGCCGGCGTCGGCGGCGACGCTCGCCGCGCAGGCCAGGCCCGCGATCTCGGCGGCGATCGACGACGGCGAGTAGCCCGACTCCTCCTCCCAGCGCTCCTGGGCGGTCTCAGGGCCGTGACGGACCACGTAGTCCGCCGACCGCCTGACGTGCTCGTACTCGTAGGGGACGTCGTCGAACGTGAGCCCGCGCTCTGCCAGCTGGTAGGCCATCACCTCCGGGAACGAGATGTTGTCCATCTGCTCGCCGCCCCACCGCGTGATCCCGTTGACGTATGTGTTCTGGGGGATGAACCCGTTCTCGTCCTGCTGGTATTCGTAGACGTACCCCAGTTGCTCGGCCGCGATGTCGAGTTCGCCGACGATGTCGAAGGCCGTGAACACCTGATAGAGGTCCCGCGACCACACGAAGTTGTAGCCGTAGCCCTTGGGTTCGTGGGCGGTGACGGCCTCGCCCCAGGGGACCGACGGCGAGGCGATCGAGGCGCCGTGGTAGGTCTTGTCCTCGACGGCCAGAAGCGTCATCAGCGCCGTCCGGTACTGGTTAGCCAGGTCCTCGTCGTCGGCCACCGCGTCCGGGAGCGACTTGTCCGCGAGGAACGACCGCCACGTGTCGGCGTACCGTTCCCTGACGGTCTCGAACTCGCGGTCGAGCGCGCCGTCGGCCTCGCCGAGCGCGGCCGCGGTGTCGGCCGAGCGGGCGAACCCCAGCGCGACGGTCTCGTCGGCCTCGGTGCCGCTGCCGAACCGGCCCACGAGGACGACGTTCTCGACGTCGACCGCCGACTGGGTCGTCGGCAGTTCCCCCTCGAAGAACGTCCGGAGCCGCTCGCCGCCGGCGACGCCGACGGTCGCCCAGTCGAAGCGGTCGGTCGCGGCCATCGCCAGCGCCACCGAGTAGCCGTCGCCGTTCTCGTCGACCAGCAGCGAGTCGCCGTGCTCGCCGGTGTAGGCCTCCGGGTCCCGCGCGACGAGGTGGTAGTTGCCCGCCTCGCCCAGGCGCAGGCCACGGTCGGTCGTCCCGGAGTTCGTCAGGGCCGCGTCGGCGACCGCGAAGATGTCGTACTCGGTCTCGTCGCCCGACTCGAAGGTCACGTCCGCGACGATGGCGTCGTGCCCCGGGTCGGTCGCGTACTCGACGACCAGTTCCCACTCGTGGCCCTGGCCGTCGCCGGTCTCGGTGAAGACGTGCCGGAACGCCAGCGCGTCGTCGGCGGTCGGTTCCACGCGCCGGTCGACCGAGTCGTCCTCGGTCCGGCTCTCGTTGTGGGTCCGGACCGTATAGGTGGTGTCGTCGCGCGCCCTGACCACGAAGTCCAGCGTCCGGAGGTTCATCAGGTCGACCCGGGGGAACCGCGCCTCGGTCAGCGCCCCCTCGGTGAGGGTGAACCAGACCCGCGACGGGTCGGACTCGTGGTGGTCGGCCGCCGTCACGAGGCCGTACTTCTCACCGGTGGTCCAGGTAGGCCGTTCTGTCGGCCCCTCGATGGCGGTCGTCGCGGCCGGCAGCGCCTCCAGGTCGCTGAGCAGCGCCGTCGCGTGCAGGCGCAGGGCGTGGGGCCAGCACAGCGGCGTCGCGCTGTCCAGGGTCCCGTCGTCGAAGACCTGCTCGGTCAGGTAGCCCACGTCGCTGGTCAGCGGGCCGTCCCCGGCGAGCAACTCGTAGAGGTCCGTCGCCCGCCCGAGGTAGGCCGTCCCGCTCTCGTCGCGGCCCTCGAGCAGTTGCGAGACCGTCGCGGCCGCGAGCGCCCCCATGGCGGTCGTCACCGACCACACTTTCTCGTGTTCCTGGCCCGCGGTCCGCCACCGGTCGCCCTCGTAGCGGACCAGCCCCGCCACCTCGCTCTCGCTGGGGTTGCGAAACAGCGTGTCCAGCGTCGCGCCCACGTGGTCGGCCAGCCGGCTCACCTGTTCGTCCGCGAGCGTCGCGTCCTCGACGGCGTCGAACTCCGCGAAGGCCTCCGCCAGCACCAGCGTCGCCGCGTCCAGGCGCTGGTCGGGCGTGCCGTCGGCCAGGCGCATCCCGAAGGCCCGCCGGTCCTCGTTCCAGACCGCGTCGAGTCCGTCGAGGACCGTCTCGGCCCCGGCCAGTGCCCGCTCGCGCAGCGGTGCCCGCAACGGCGCCCGCGCGACGGCTGACAGCGCCGCGATATACGTCCCGGCCGTGTGCGTGAACTGGCCGATGGCGTCCTCCCAGACGTTCTGGCAGGGCTTGGGGAGCCCGTTCTCGTCGATGTCCCGCAGCAGCGCGTCGACGGCTTCGAGGACCGTCTCCCGGATGGTGACGGCCACGTCGTCGTCGAGTTCGCCGTGCCGTTCCCGTAGCAGCGTCGCCAGGTACCGCGTGACAGTGGCCGTCTGGTCGGCCTGGTACTCACGGGAGTCCTCGTTGCGCTCGACGTTGGCGTTGGCCCACCCGGGCGCGAGCGAGCCGTCCGTGGCCCACACCCGGTGTGGCCAGGTGCCATCGGAGAGTTGCGCCTCGCAGTGGAAGCGCGCGCTCCGTTCGAGCGTGTCCAGCGTCTCGAAGCCGAGCCGCTCGCCCGCCGCCAGCAAGTGGGTGGCCACCTCCGCGTCGTCGCGGAACCAGACGTAGCCGTACCCGCCCGAGTTGGCGTAGAAGGGGTCGAACTCCGGGCCGGCGATCCGGGCGCCCGACGGCGCCTCCAGCAGGTCGATCACCCGGAGGTCCGTGCGGACCAGGTCCGAGCGGGGCATCTCCGACGGGACGGTCGTGAGCGTCCGGTCGCGCGCGGCCTCGCGGATGCTGTCGGCCGTGGCGTGGCCGGTCGCGCAGTGGCGCAGGTCAGCCAGGGCCGTCCCGCGGTCGACCTGGTGGTGGTCCGAGAGCTGGCTGACCAGCGTCGTCCGGTTCCCGCGGCCCTCGCGGACCAGCGGTGCCGACACCACGAAGTCGCCGCTCAACCGCGTCTGGTCGTGGGAGGTACCGCCCTCGCCGCGCGGGAACGTCACCGGCTCCTCGGAGAGGATCTCGGCGAACCGTTCCGGCCGCTGGCCGTAGATCCCGTCCAGCCCCGTCGAGGCGGCCACGTAGTCGTGTTCCTGTCGGTGGAACACCTCCAGGGCCTGCGAACCGTCCGGGCCGCCGTCGTCGTGGATCAGCGACCCGACGCCGGCCTCCTTGCCCTCGGGGGCCAGCGTCAGGAACGCGACCAGGTGCGGGTCCCGCGGGACCGCTCCCCTGAGTTCGACGTGTGTGACGTGTGCCCGTCCCAGCGTGAGGTCGTACTGGTGGACCGTGAACGAGCCGGCGTCGTACTCCGTCTCGACCAGGCGCGTGTCCCGGTAGTAGTGCTGACGGATCGTCTCCAGGTCCGCGAGCCAGTAGGTGCGCCCCCCGGCGCGAACCCCCAGCCGCGAGCGGTCGATGCCGTACAGTCCCGACAGCGACGACGAGTAGTCGCGCAGCGAGCCGTCGGGACTCACGTGTACGAGCCGGTCACCGTGGCCCGAGAAGGCCCCGTCGACCGTCTTGCTCTCCTCCGGAAAGCGCCCGTCGAGGTTCCGCTTGAACTCGTCGAGCGCCGTCGTCAGCCGCATACCTCCCCCAAACAGACAAGCACATATAAATTTACTATTACCGGGCCGACTCCTGTAAATCGACGGCGACGGCGTGGTGAGCGTCGCTCCTTCCGGCCGAGCCCCCCTGTCGGGCGGGCCGACAGCGGCGGCGGGTCACTCGTCTTCGAACGGCCCCGCGGCCGGGAAGACCGCCACGCTCTCGACGACGAGTCCCTCCTCGTCGGCGCGGACCGCGCCCGAGACCCGGTCCGTGGCGTCGGTCACGGCGTCGACCCCCAGAGTGGCGGGCTCGGTCCCGAAGTTGAGCGCGACGACGACCGGCTCCCCCGACGGGGGATTCCTGGCGTAGGCGACGACCCGGTCGGGGTCGCCCGCGTGGACCTCGTAGTCGACGCGGGCCAGCGACGCGCCGGCGGCCAGCGCCGGTGCCTCGTGACGGACCGTGGCCAGCGCCCGCACGTGGTCACGGAGCGTCTCGTCGGCGTGCTCCCACGCGAGGTCGTCGCGCTTGCCGAGCTGGCCGAACTCCTGGCCGGCGTAGACCATCGGCGTGCCCGGGAGCGTGAACAGCGCGCCCAGCGCCGCTTCAGCGGCGTCGCGGCCATAGTCGGCCAGGTACCGCGCCTCGTCGTGGTTCTCGGCGTAGAGCATGAACCCCGCGTAATCGGGGAACCCTATCTCGGTCCGCTCCTCGACCGCCTCGATGAGTTGCTCGGCCGGCGCGCTGTCGCCGACACGACGCAACGCGGCGTAGGTCGTCGAGTCGAAGTGCATGTCGAACAGCCCCGCCTGGAAGTCCGGGATGTACGGGATTGTCTCGTCGAGCAGGAGGAACTCGGGGTCGACGTCCTTGACGCGGTCGTGGACCTCGCGCCAGAAGGCGTTGGGGACCGCCCACGCCATGTCACACCGGAAGCCGTCGACCAGCGGCGCCCACGTGTCGACGGCGTCGAGCAGGTGGCGCCGCACCGGCAGGTGGTCGAAGTCGAAGTTCGCGATGTACTCCCAGTCGAAGTAGGTCTCGGGTTCGGTCCCCGAACGCCACTCGTACCAGTCGCGGTACTCGCTGTCCGTGTCCCCGACCGCCGACTGGAAGTACGGGTGGACCCGCGCCGAGTGGTTACACACCAGATCAAAGAGCACCTTGATGTCGCGGTCGTGGGCCGCGTCGATGAACCGCTCGAAGTCCTCGCGCGTCCCCAGGTCCTCCGCGATGGAGAAAAAGTCCGTCACGTTGTAGCCGTGGGGAGCGTGGTCGTTTTCCAGTACCGGCGTCAGCCAGATGCAGTCGACGCCCAGCGAGTCGATATACGCCAGGCGGTCGGCGATGGCGTCGAAGGTGTTCCCCTCGATTTCGCCGGCGAACGTCCGGACGTATATCTCGTAGATGACGGCGTCTTCGGCCCACGTCGGGGGCTCGTATGGCCGGTGGGTCCGGACCGCTTCCGGCGCGACGTGGCGTTCGCCTCCCTCGTCGGCGGTCATGAGCCACCGTCGGTCGCGTCGCCGGCACCGGGGCGGCCGTCGGTCCGTCTCCCGCCGTCTGCGGCGACGTCGGTCTCCGCGGCTCCGACCTCGATGGCGTCGGGGACGCTGTAGCCGTCCTCGCCGACCGCGACGGCGTAGACCCGCAACCGGTCCGGGAGCGCGGCCAGCGGGACGGCGAGTTCGCGGTCGGTCTCGCGGACCGCCGCCCGGTCGACGTCGTCGCGGTCGTCGAGGAGGAACTCGACGTCCAGGTCCGCCGCGTTCTCGTCGCTCTCGGGGTCGGGTTCGGGGGTCGCGGTGACGACCACCTCGTCGCCTTCGACGGCCGCCGAGAGGGTGACCCGCGGGCGGCCGCCGCCCCCTCGTTCGGCGGTTCCGCCCGAACCGGCGCCGCTGGTCGGGCGGGCCGACCCGCTCCACTGCCCCGACCGGCCGGGGCCCGAGCCGCTCTGTCCGCCCGAGGCGCCAGAACCGCCGACGCCCGAGCCCGTCGCCATTCTGCCCGGGAACGCGCGGATCGTCAGGTCGTGGTCGCCGCCCGGACCGGAGACACGGACGACGTAGGTCCCCGGCTCGTCGGGGACGAGGTGTTCGACCGGGTCGGAGCCGAGCGTGACCGTCGACTCCTCTGGTGCGGTTACGATACTCCACGTGTAGGTCGCGTCCGGGTCCGGGTCCCGCGGCGCGAGTTCGACCGAGTCGCCCGTGGCTACGAACCGTGGTGGGCCTGGATGTTCCATACTCGACAGTCCGCGTGTCGCCCTCTTTGCAGTTGCGATGTCCGCAGTATTGCCGACACCCCCGTGGACGGTAGGGTTGAGATAGGCAGCTACAACCGAGAAGATGGTGGTCAACAGCTGAAAGCCCTCGACTGTCTCGGCTTCTGCTCGCGGGCCGCAGGCCCGCTCGCACGGCTCAAGGCGACGAAGTCGCCTCCGCTGCCCGCGGCTCACTACGCGCGTTCGCTCACGTTGCTCACGGGTCGCTACGCTCCCCGTTTGCATCGAGGCGTTCGTGTCACTCACGCCTCGCACCGCTCGCTCTCGTGCGTACTTCGCCGGGGTTCGCCGAGACGCCTCGCCCTTTCAATCCACCAGGGTTGTCGGCTGTAGCGCCGAGCACAGCCGGTCAGGTTCACTCCGTACCTGAACACCGCCATATTGAAGACACTAAGAACTAAGTGATTATATTTGACGTCGGTATCTTCAGCGTACCTCCCTTTCTATATTAATTTCAGATTCAGATAGTATTTCTATAGATACCCCCTCGTGAGTTTCTACTTGCTCGTCAAATATAACTTCATCATTTAATTCTACGATTAAATTCATTGCCTTCCCTCGGCGATATTCTTCTAAATTTAGTTTTTCACGGGGGGATAGGCTTATATTTTTAGAATATAGTTCCTCTTTTGTGCCAGGTGCTTCTTCTTCACTCGTATCTTCCGTTAAATTTACATGAAGAGGTGCGTCTTCTGAAGATAAATTGACTATTTCCAATGTCATTGTATCCACTGTTGGCGTGGACCCTGACGTTGTCTCCGTGTTCGATGATTCATCGGTATTATCCGTAGGTATATCAGTTTCATTCTGGTTAGGCTGATCCGTGGAACAACCACTCACAAGAAATAGTGTACCACACACGAACGATCGACTGATAAATTCTCGTCGATCCATTGTTGGAAAATCAGGCTGTAAATTGGATTCAATTTATTGATTAAGCGATTTTCTCGATCAAGCTAATTTCTTCATCTGGCGATATATACGCACTGATTGAAATATGGTCCGTTCCCTCTTCCGGAATGTACCATTTGGTCGCCTCAGATGCTCCGTTGTTATTTTCCATATTAACTCTATATTCTTGACCAGTGGGAACATTGATATTTAACTTCTTTTTTACGGACTTAGCTTATTACGCGATTCTTCGTTTAGGTCAGGTAATAAAACTTTATGTTCGTATTTCACTTCACCACTTTCCTCGTCAATAAGACTGAAATCAAGTTCATGTTTCTCGTCCCCGTTGTTAGCGATGAACACATCATGAAGGACAGTATGTGAGGGCGTTTTTCCACTCTTTTTATTCTCTTTACTTTCTGACACTCCAATGCTGCTATAGAGCGTTACGGCAGCGGTGGTTCCCAGAACTTCTCGTCGGGTAATGTCGTTATTGTTTTCACTCATATTCACCACTTCGATTCACAGCAGTCGGACCATTTTTGATTCCATCCTCTGCTTCCCTCGGTACTTTGCCAGTTATCACACTGATTATACGGTCCTTGAACGTACATTGGCGTCATATAGTGATCCGATGTTCCAGATTTATCTGTAGCTCCCCAGTTGTGACCAAGGACACTCGGAACAGGAGCGAACAGTTAAGTCGCTGCTGGTCGCCGGTACTGGTATGAGCGACGCCGAGGACCACGAGACGCCCGTCCAGGTCGAATTCGACATCTCCGAGGGGCGCACCGTCCTGACGCTGGCAGGCCAGCGGAACGCCGCTGTCGTCGTCCGCTCCGAGTCGGGCGAACGGATCTACCTCCCGCCCGAGGAAGACGGCGGCGGCCAGCAAAACACCTACCGCCCCACCGGCGACGCCGAGAGCCCCTACGACGGCCTCCGCGGCGAGGACACCCCCTACGGCTCCGCCCGACAGCAGGACGCCTCGCTCGGTATGACCCCGATGGCCGACGGCTTCCGGGTCGTCCATGACGAACCGGTCACGGACGTGCGCGTGTTACGGTAGAAGAACTGCGCGTGTTGCGGTAGGAAAGTGCGTGTCGCGGTAAGTCGTCAGTCACTCGCTGTCGTCGTGTGTGTTAGGTAATCGTCGCCCACTCACTCGCCGTCTTCCGCGAGGATCCGCTCGTAGAACTCGACGTGTTCGTCGGCGACCGTCTCCCAGGTGCGTTTCTCGAACTCGACGGGCCCTTCGGCGGTGAGCCCCGTCTGGATGCCGGCCGCGATGGACTTCGAGTCGGGTTCGACCTCCACGATGCAGTCGTCCGGGAGCACCTCGGCGGCCCCCGACTCGCAGGCGACCACCCGCGTCCCCACCGACAGCGATTCGACGATGGTGATGCCGAACGGCTCCGACAGCGACGGGGAGACGAACAGGTCCGCGCTGGCGTAGTAGCCGCCCAGTTCCGGCTCGGGGACGTAGCCGACGAACTCGACCGCGTCCTCGATGCCGAGCAGGGAGACGAACCGTTCGAGCTGGTCTGTGAGGTGGCCGGTCCCGCCGACGACGAGGGTCACGTCGTCGCGCGGGAGCCGCTCTATCGCGTACAGCAGGTGGTCGATCCCCTTCTGGTGGGTGTGCCGGCCGATGAAAAACAGCATCTTCCCGTCGATCCCGAGTTCGGCCTTCAGGTCGCGGCCCGTCGGTTCGACCGTCGAGAAGCCGTTGTAGATGACCGTCGAGTCACCGCCGTACTCGCGTCTGACGGTGCGTTTGACCAGTTCGCTCACGGAAACGAGGTGGTCCGCGCGGTCGACGATGCGCTGTTCGGTCTCGACCTCGCGGTCCGGCGGGTTGCGGTTGCGGTCGCTGGACAGCGAATGGAGGGTCGTCACCCACTCGACGTCGTGGGTCCCCTGGGCGCGCGACCCGGGGCCGTAGCCGAACCAGTCGTGGGTGTGGACGACGTCGGCCTCGGCGGCGCGGTCGACGAACTCGCCCGCGAGGCGGTTGATGCGGTCCCGGACGCCGCCCTCGCCGGTCGGGACGCCCTCGATGTTTGGCCGCCCCTCCGGCGCGTACTCGGACGGCAACACGAGCTCTATCTCGACGTCGTCGCGGTCGTCGAACTGTACGAACAGTTCCCCGACGGCCGTGTCGAGGCCGCCGCTCACGTTCGGCGGGAACCCCCAGCCGAGCATCAGGACGCGTGGTGGCATGTACCCCTGCTTCAACGCCACCCTACTTTACCGGTTCGGCCAACGATAGATGTATCTGCGGTGTCAGAACGGGTGTCCCGCCCCCGATCCCTGTCTGTCGGTGCGACCGCGACCCCTAGGCGCTCTCTACGGGTTTGGACCCGCAGTCGACGCAGACGAACTGCTCGTCGGTTGTCTTGACTACCGGTGCGTTACACGAGATACACTTCAGCCGTGAGTTTCTCGCCTCTCGCGGGTAACGGGACATGTTCGACAGTACGCGGGACCCCGGCTTATATCTATCGACCAGCGGATATTATTGACGAATAACAACATTGGTTACGTTTCCCTTGCCTACCATTGACACGGTTAGAACCACAACACTTGACCGGCGCCGCCGAGAACTCCGTCCATGACCAGCGACCGACGCAGCGGTGTGTTCCTGCATCTCACGTCGCTCCCGGGTCCCCACGGGGTCGGCGACCTCGGGGCCGGCGCGCGGGAGTTCCTGTCGTTTCTCGACGACGCCGACCAGTCACTGTGGCAGTTCTGCCCGCTGGGTCCGACCTCGAGCGGGCACGCCCACTCGCCGTACGGGTCCAGTTCGGCGTTCGCGGGCAACCCGCTCCTGGTCGACCTGCGGGACCTTGAGGCGCGTGGCTACCTCGACGCCGACGATATCGCCCAGCCGTCGTGGGCCGACGACCGGACAGTCGCCTACGAAAGGGTGAGCGAGTTCAAGCGCGACCGGCTCAGGCGGGCCTTCGACCGCTTCGAGGAGACGGCCGGCGAGTCCGAGCGGGCGGCCCTCGCGGACTTTCGCGAGCGCGAGGCCGCCTGGCTCGACGACTACACGCTGTTCGTGGCGCTCAAACGCGCCCACGACGGCGCCGCCTGGACCGACTGGACGGACCCGCTCTCGGACCGGGACCCCGGGGCGCTCGCCGCCGCACGCGAGGAGCACGACCGGGCGATCCGCTACCGGGAGTTCGTCCAGTGGGTCTTCGACGAGCAGTGGCGCGACCTCCGGGCGGCCGCCGACGAGCACGGGGTGGACCTGGTGGGTGACCTGCCGATCTACGTCGCCGGCGACTCGGCGGACGTATGGGCCAACCCCGGCGCGTTCCAGCTCTCCGGGGACGGCACGCCGGCCGTCGTCGCGGGCGTCCCGCCCAACCCCGGCGACGACGGCCAGCGGTGGGGCAACCCCGTCTACGACTGGGACGCGCTCGCGGCCGACGGCTACGACTGGTGGCTCGACCGCCTCGACAGACTGCTCTCGCAGGTCGACCTGGCGCGTCTCGACCACTTCAAGGCGTTCCACGAGTACTGGGCGATCCCCGCCGAGGCCGACTCCCCCGCGGCCGGCGAGTGGCGGCCCGGACCCGGGGCGGGCTTTTTCGAGACCGTCCGGGAGGAACTCGGCGAACTCCCCTTCGTCGTCGAGGACCTGGGCTTCCTCGACGGGGGGATGCTCGCGCTCCGCGACCAGTTCGAGTTCCCCGGGATGCGCGTCCCGCTGTACGCCGACTGGTGTGCGGAGGGCGACCGGTACAAGCCGCGCAACTACCCGGAGAACTGCGCCGCGTACACGTCGACCCACGACTCCGACACCGCGGTGGGCGTTTACGAGTCGCTGTCGGACCGCCAGCGGGAGTGTCTCGACTACGCGCTGGCGACCGGCCGCGAGTCCTTCGCCTGGGACCTCATCGAGGCGGTCTGGGACTCGGAGGCACGGCTCGCGTTCACGACGATGCCTGACCTGCTCGAGCGGGGCAGCGAGGCGCGGTTCAACGTCCCCGGCACGACCGAGGGCAACTGGCGCTGGCGCGTCACCGAGGCCGAGCTCGACGGGGACCTGGCCAACAAGCTCGCCGGCATCACTATCTCGACGCTCCGGTGACCCGCCGAACTCGGAGCGACCGATTCGATGCTCCAGTAACCCCTCTGGTCGAGATCCTTCGGTCGGCCGGCGGGAGTGGTGGTCAGTCGCCGGCCGCGCTCTCGGTGGCCCCGTCGCTGCCGGACTCGTCGACGATGGTGACCGAGCCGTCGCCGACCTCGATGTCGATGAGCGTCTTGACGGGGTAGCCGATCCCCGTGAGGGCGTCCTCGCCGCCGACTTTCCTGATGGCGATCACGATGTCGACGATTTCGGCGCCGATCTCGTCTAGAGCCTCGACGATCGCTCGCATGGTCCCGCCCGTCGAGATGAGGTCGTCCAGCAGGAGGACGCTGTCGCCGGCGCCGACGTCGTTGATGTACATCTCGCTCTCGGAGTAGCCGGTCGACTTCGAGAGCGCGACCTCCCCCTCCAGGCCGTAGCCGCGCTTGCGGATCACGACCAGCGGGATGTCGGTCATCAGCGAGACGGCCGTCGAGAGGTGGATGCCCATCGCCTCCGGTGTGACGATCTTGTCGACGTTCTCCAGTTGTGCTTTCCGGATGATCCGGACGACGATCTCCCGGAGCAGTTCCGGGTCCAGCGTCGGGACGCAGTTGCTCACCGGGTGGACGAGATAGGAGTAGCCGTCCCTGTCGATGATGGGGGCCTCCTCGACCGAGCGCCTGAGACGGTGCATGTCGGCGTGTCCTCGCTGTAGGGCAAAGAGCTATCGGAACCGCTCCGCGCCGGCGGCCTAGCTCTCGGGGACGGACCCCTCGACGCCCTCGACGTAACTGGCCATCTCCTGGAAGCGGAACGTCTCGCTCTCGTCGGCGAACTTCGAGTCCGCCCACACGTCGAGGTCGCCGCTCTCGATGTCCGAGCGCGCGGCCGACACCTCGTCTTTGACGTCCTGTGGGACCTCGGGCCCCCACTCGTCGATGTCGACGATGCCGCTCTCCAGCCCCTCGTAGTAGAAATCCGAGGTCCACGAACCGTCCCGGACCGCCGTGACGGTCGGCTCGTAGAACACCTCCCAGTGCCAGAGCGGCGACGTGATGTAGCCGTCGCCGCCGAACTCGCCCATCGGGGCGTCGTAGCCCGTCGACCAGATGCCGGCTTCGTTGGCCGTCCGGACCGCAGAGGGGGAGTCCTGATGCTGGGCCATCACGTCGACGCCCTCGTCGATGAGCGACTGGGCGGCCTCCTGTTCGGCCGTCGGGTCGTACCAGGTGTTCGTCCAACGGACCGTCGTCGTCACCTGGTCGTTGACGCTGCGCGCGCCCAGCGTAAAGGCGTTGATCCCGCGGACGACCTCCGGGATCGGGAACGCCGCGACGTAGCCCAGCGCGTCCTCCTCGGTCATCGTCCCGGCCGCCATCCCCGCGAGGTACCGCGCCTGGTACATCCGCCCGAAGTACCGCCCCATGTTCTCGCGTGTCTCGTACCCCGAACAGTGCTCGTAGATGACGTCCGGGTTCTTCTCGGCGATGTTGGCCATCGGGTCCATGTACTCGAAGGTGGTCCCGAAGACCACGTCGTAGTCGTTCTGTGTGTACTCCCTGAGAACGCGCTCGGCGTCAGAGGGAGTGACGTCCGCCGACGTGGCCGTCTCCAGCCAGTCGAACGTCTCGTCGACGGCCTTCCGTCCCTGGTCGTGGGCCCACGACCAGCCCAGGTCGCCCGGCTCCGAGATGTAGAGCCACGCGGCCTTTATCGACTCGCCGCTTGAGGTCGTCCCCGTGTTGTCGGTGCTGGCCCCGTCCGCCCCTCCGCCGTCGCCGTCCGAGCCTCCGCCGTCCGTCCCCTCTTCGCCGCTACATCCCGCGAGCCCCGCCAGGCCCGTCGTGCCGACGCCGCCGAGCACTTTGATCGCCGTCCGCCGTGACACCGGTGTGTCTGACCCCGAGTCTGTCATCTTTCCTCCGAGGCGGAAACCCCGCCGTTCACGGCGGGGAGGAAGCCGACACGGCTCCCCGCGTCCCTCAGTCGCCGGCCGAACTGGTTTCCGACCACTCGACCAGCACGCCGCGCCACGTCAGGCCGCGGCGCTCCTTCTCGGCTTTGATTCGCTCGAACTGTTCTTCGTCCTC
>PXRP01000050.1 GCA_003021655.1 Halobacteriales archaeon QS_4_69_31 | reverse complement strand
GACCACGGCGAAACTGACCGACGTGTCGGTTTCCAGCGGGGGCGAGCAGGTCCTCCGGCTCGACTTCAACGGCGGCGACTTCAACGTCAACTGGGTCGAGTTCGTTGACGGCGAGAGCAAGTCGGCGACGCTCGATGTCGTCGGTGCACAGCAGACCTGGCACAAGACGACGCTCGTTCTCGACGGACCGACGGCCAGCGAGACCGACTCGCGCAACCCCTTCCTCGACTACCGGTTCGCCGTCGAATTCACCGGCCCCAGCGGACAGACCGTCACCGTCCCCGGCTACTTCGCCGCCGACGGCGACGCGGCCAACACGGGTGCCACTGCCGGGACCGTCTGGGAGGCGAACCTGTTGGCCGACGAAGCAGGTACCTGGGAGTACCGGACGGTCTTCGAGGAGGGGACCGCCGTCGCGGTCGACCCCGGCACCGGTTCGACAACCGAGTACCACGACATCAGCGGGTCGTTCGAGGTCACGGCGACCGACAAGGCGCCGCCGGACATGCGGGCGAAGGGGCTGCTCGTCAACCCCGGGTCACACTACCTCCAGTTCCAGGGCAGCGGCGAATACTACCTGGAGAGCGGCGCCAACAGTCCCGAGAACTTCCTGAGCTACGAGGAGTTCGACCAGTCGGGGTCCACGCACGCGTACAGCCCACACACCGACGACTGGGAGAACGGCGACCCGACCTGGGATGGGGGTCGCGGGAAAGGCATCGTCGGCGCGGTCAACTACCTTGTATCCCAGGGCATCAACGCCCACTACTTCATCACCTACACGATCGACGGCGGCGACGGCGACGACGTCTGGCCCTGGATCTCGACGAACGACCGCCTCCGTTTCGACGTCTCGAAACTCGCCCAGTGGGAGGTCGTCCTCGGGCACATGACCCGCAACGGCATCGCTCCACATCTCGTCCTCACCGAGAAGGAAAACGACGACACCCTCGACGACGGGACCCTCGGAACGGTCAGAAAACTCTACTACCGCGAGATGGTGGCGCGGTTCGGCTGGCACCCGGCGCTCATCTGGTGTGTCGGTGAAGAACACGACCCGACGCTGCCCTATGAGGAATTCGCGGCGTTCCTCCGTGGCCTGGACCCGTACGGCCACCCGGTCGGCGTCCACAACTACCCCAGCGAAACCGGCGACCTCTGGGACCCGGTGATGGGCGACCGGAACTTCGACTTCGGACCGTTACAGCACAACGACAATGCGTACGACGGCAGTACCACCATCCAGCAGTACCGCCAGCAGTCCGCGGACGCCGGCCAGCCCTGGAGTGTCGTCATGTCAGAGGTCGGTGACGGCGACACGGGCATCCCGTGTGACGGCCAGGAGGTCAACGGCGTCACCCCTGCTGACTGTCGCCGAGACGCGCTCTGGCCCAACCTCGTCGGCGGCGGCGCCGCGGGTCACGAGTACTACTTCGGATACCAGACCTGCGCGAACGACGTCGACACGGAGGACTACCGAACCCGCGACCAGTGGTGGGACTGGGCGGGTCACGCACACTCGTTTTTCGTCGACAACCTCCCGTTCTGGGAGATGAGCCCCGACAACGCCAGCACGTCGGCGGGTTACATGCTGGGTCACCCCGATGGAACCCACTACGCGGTGTATCTCCCCGGGGGCAGCGAGGCGACTGTCGACATCGCCTCCGGATCGTTCACGCTCAAGTGGTACGACCCCACGACTGGCCAGTTCGAGGCCGAAGAAACGGTCGAGGGCGGGAGCGACACGGCCCTCGGGTCGCCCATCAGCGGTGACGCGGCCGCGCTCCTCGTCCAGCAGTAACACCGCACGAAGCAGTACACTTCCCGCCCACCGCGTGAGCGACCCCGTGAACCGTCGTTCACGAGGACGTGAACCGACGTCCGTCGAGGGCCTGCCAACCCAGAAATAAATACGTGGGTCCGTAACGTCCATCGCGATGGAAAGCTGGAAAAGCGGCACCCGTGTACGTGTCGCCGCCGTGGTAGTCGCCATGACGGCCGTCTATCTGGCCGGAGACGTCGCATCCGGCTACGTGAACAGCGCTCTCGGGGCACCTTCCGTCCTCTTTTTGCCGCTCGTCGCCGCGGTTCCGGTCCCGTTCACCCTCGTGTTCGGGGCGTCGGCTGCGGTCGGTGCGGTCGTCGGTTCACTGGCGGTCGGGGTCACCGCATTCGGCGTCGAAACTGTCTTCGTCGCTCTCGCTCACGGCTGTCTCGCCCTGACCGCGGCCGGGTCCAGGGACCGTCTCGTCACCGACCGCGGGCAGTCTCTGGCCCGGTATCCGGAGAGCCTGAGAGCGTTTGTCACCGTCAGTGTCCTGGGTTCAGGCGGCGCGGCAGCGGTCCTGGCCTGGGGTTACGAGGTCGCCGCTATCGCCCCATTCTTCGTCGCGGTCGCCAGCTGGTTTCTCTCCCTGTTGCTGGTGAATCTCACTGTTGCTCCCATCGTATTTTTCACCCTGCGGTCAGTCGCCGGATGGGCCGAGTGGTCACCGCCGACCGGAGTCCCTGTAACCGTCCGGGACCGCAGAACGGCCGTCGTCGTCTCGGTCTGGGTGGTCCTGGGCTCTTTCGGAAGTATCGGATACCGGCTCTTCGAGACGATGTCAACGAGAGCGGTCCCCACCAGCCTCGAGTTTCTGTTCGTCTTCAAGCGGCCGGACCTGTTCGGCGCGGGTGCGGGGCTGGTAGAAGTCCTGTTGGGTGCGGTCATGTTCTCGTTTCTCGCGCTCTCGTACGGCTGGGAAAGAGATTAGTTCATGGAGTCGAAAGCGGGGCCAAATGAAACTGACACGCCGCGAACAGCTTTCCGGGCTCGCCGTTGCGACGGCCGGCCTCAGTTCGGCCCTGTACGCGTTCGACGAACCCACCCGGGCACCGGCCGGTCTCTCCGACGGGGTGGTCGACACGCTACTGGCCGTTGCCGAAGTCGTGTATCCGTCGGATGTCGACGTCTCTGAGGCGTTCGTTCGGTCCTACACGGACGGCATGAGCGACGTACGGCTCCGGGAGACGAGACGGACGGTCGACGACCTCAACAGGCGGGCGCGGCAGGTCTTCGAACAGCCGTTCGCCGCCGTTCCAGCGTCGAAACGGGATAGCTTGCTCCGGCACCTCGGGGTGAACAGGGTCCAGCCGAAGCTACAGGGGACACTCGCGGGACGGGTCCGGTTTCACCTCGTGAACTCACTTCTGTTCGCACTCTTCACGCACCCGAAAGGGAGCGAACTCTACGGGATCAGCAACCCCAGGGGACACCCGGGTGGCGTCGAAACCCTCCTATGACACAGTCCGACGGCGAGGTCGACCGCTCGCCCCGGTCGGGGACGGACGTCTGTATCATCGGTGCGGGTGTCGCGGGCGCGCTCGTGGCCCACTCGCTCGCGCGGCGCGGGTACGATGTGGTGGTCCTCGAGGCGGGACCGCGCTTCGAGTTCGACTCGCGAAGGGAGCGAATGGAGCAGGCGCTCCGTCCGGAATTCAACCGCTTAAAGGTCTGGGATATGGGGGGACAGCGGGACAGGCACTCCTCCTCGGGTGACGTGGATTACGCGCTGAACAAGAAACGGGTCAAAGGGGTCGGCGGAACGACGCTCCACTGGCTGGGGACGACCCCCCGCCTCCACGAGGAAGACTTCGAGATGCACTCGCGGTACGGCGTTGCCAGCGACTGGCCAATAAGTTACGAGGACCTGCGGCCGTACTACGCCGCCGCGGAAGCGGAACTGGGCGTGGCAGGCGCCCCGGACAACCCCTTCGCCCCGCCGCGCGAGGCGGACTACCCGATGGAGGCGTTTCCCCCGAGCCGTTCGGATTCGCTGTACGCCGAGGCGTGCGAGGAACTCGATATCGCGGTCCACTCCGTTCCACAGGCCAGGAATTCGGGACCGTACGACGGACGGAGCCAATGTCTGGGGTACAGTACGTGCATCCCGGTCTGTCCGTCCGGAGCCAAATACTCCGGCGACGTCCACATCGAGAAGGCAGAGGCCGAGGGGGCGACAGTGATCGACCGAGTCCCGGTCCAGTCGCTCGACCACGGCCCGGACGGTGACCGGGTCAGATCTGTCGTCTACGTCACACCGTCGGGAGACGAGTACCGGCAGGAGGCTCGGCTGTTCGTCGTCGCGTGTGGCGGTGTCGAAACTCCCCGCCTGTTGTTACTTTCGCGGTCGGACGAATACCCCGACGGACTTGCGAATACGAGTGGACTGGTCGGGGCCTACTTCACTGAACATCCGGTCGTAGAGGCGACCGCCGAGGTAACCGAGACGACGAATCGGAACCCAGTTGGATTCTATACCAGTGCGTCACAGGAGTTCTACAGGCAGGACGACCAACCACCGGGGAGTATCTACCTCCAGTTCGAAAACATCGACCCCGAATCCCCGCTGGATGCCGGAATAGAAGGTGGCGACACGGATCCGCGCCAGAACAAACTCGACCCGTTTCAGGGTGACGAGTGGGGGGATGCGTTACAAGACTCGATGGCGAGAGATCCGGAGAAAAACAGGGTAGCGATAGACGCTATCTGCGAAATGCTTCCGCGAAAGAGCAACCGAGTAACCCTCGACCCGACGAAGACAGACGAGCACGGAAACCCTGTCCCTGACGTGTCGTTCGGACTGAGTGAGTTCGAGCACACCACTCTACGCCGCGCGCTCGACATCCAGACGACGATTCTCGAAACGATGGGGGCGACAAACATCCAACATGATGACGCGTCTGACCCAGTCTACGCGTCACACCACATGGGAACGACCAGAATGGGGACGGACCCCCAAGAGAGCGTCGTGACCCCTAATCTTCGCACGCACGACCTCGACAACCTGTTTATCACGTCCAGTAGCGTTTTCGTCACCTCCGGTGCGGTAAATCCCACGTTGACGATCGCGGCTCTTTCGTTGCGGCTGGCTGACCATATCCACGAGCGCTTCGGCGAATGAGAAACGGCCAGTTTCGGCGGTCCCCCAGAACGCCGTGGTGACCCGGACCAGCGCACCGGAACGCTCGACGAACGTCGCTCCGTTCGGCCATCCCGGGTGCGTTCGTAGAACCGACCGAGTGCGGTCGATTCGGCGGTAGTTATCAGGAGAGATATTTTCGAGGGTGGATTTAATACGGGGATGAGTCTACACCGAGACACCGTGCCCACGGTAATCGAACTCCTCTATGTCGTCTCGACGCTCGTGTTCGTCCTCGTCGGACTGACGATGGTCGGCATGGCGATGCGGGCCTACGTGCAGACGTCGCGCCAGGCGATGCTCCACCTCTCGCTGGGGTTCTCGCTCGCCGTGGCCGGCGCCGCCGCCACGATGATCAGCGCCTTCCTCACCGACTTCTCCGGGACCCGGTCGCTGCTTCTGGTCAACAGCAGCCTCACGGCCTTCGGATACCTGTTTGTCATGTACAGCCTCGTCGCCTATGAGTGACGACTGTCCTACGATACCTGATTCTGATACTAACAATCTGTTCCGACAAGGATGGACACACAATATGGAGTTTGAGGGGTTTTGAGCGGTATTTTATCGTTTGATAGCGCGGAATCTCCAAACGAAATTTGTTATCAGTACCGATATTCAGTAAGTCAAGCTTAATAGAGGAGATTCGCTGGATACGGTAGAGTCCGGGTTGGGACACGCGCTGGGACGGATTCGGGGAGACGGTCCTCGGGGTCGACCGGCGAGGGGGCCCAGTCGACGAGCGAGCGGTCGGACCCCCCGGAGGAGACAACCACCGAGCCGGTGACCGAGACGGAGGTCCGTGACTGGCTGGCAACCCAGTCCGAGGGGACTAACTCCCGGTACGGGTTCGACCTCACGGCGAAGTTCGACGGCTCGGTCTCGTAGCGCCAGATGGTCTCGAACGACGTGGTCACGGTCTTCGAGAGCCTCGTCCTCTGGTACGGCCAGCAGGTCGACAGCACGACCCCTGTCGAGGAGGTGCTCGGGATCCCCCTCGTGGAGGCGAACGTCCCGGTCCGCTACCCGGCGACCAGTCTCCAGCACCTCGTCGAGGCGGTCGGGGACGACGGGTTCAGGCTGTAGCGGCGCCCGACGAACGGAGTCCCGGACGCGGTCCGGCGGTCGGTCCGGGCGGTCCGGACCGCCGGGCCGGCGCGGCGGCGGCCCTGGTCGCCGGGCCCGTGCTGGCGTCGGCGGGCCTGAGCAGCGACCGGCGGGTCACCGCGCTCGCACTGGGCGTCGGCGGGGCGGCGACGACCGTCCTCGTCGGCGGGATGCAGCTGGTCTACTTCGAGTACGGGACCTACGCGCTGCCGGCGGTCCGGCTGGTTGCCGACGCCGTCCGGGTCCTCTCCTGACGGCCGTGGAATTCACTATCAATGGCGATAATCACCGGGACAGGTTTTTGTAGTTTTTGACGATACGAACGAGGTGATTGGCATGCCAGACGTATTGATTGCCGACGATTCGGAGTTTATGCGCAACCTCCTCAGGGAGATCCTCGAGGAGGACCACAACATCGTGGGCGAAGTCGAAAACGGCGTGGAGGCCGTGGAGACGTACAAGGATGAGAAACCGGACCTGGTGATGATGGACATCGTCATGCCGATCCGCGACGGGATCGATGCGACCGACGAGATCAAAGACGAGAACCCGGGTGCACACGTCATCATGTGCACGAGCGTCGGCCAGGAGGAGAAAATGAAGGAGGCGGTCAAGGCGGGCGCGGACGGGTACATCACCAAACCGTTCCAGAAGCCGAGCGTGATGGAAGCCATCGAGGACATCGTCCCCTCATGAAAGTCGACATCCAGTCGCTCGGGACGTTCAACCGACTGGCACACGAGGGCGCCGAGCAGGCCACCCGGTCGATGTGCCAGATGACGGGGCTGGACGCGGCCGTTGACGTCACGAAGATCACGCTCGTCGACCGGGCCGACGTCGGCGAGCAGCTGGCCGGCGGCGAGTTCGTCGGCGTCCAGTTCGGGTTCGAAGGGGAACTCGCGGGCGATACCGTCCTCGTGTTCGACCGGCGCGGCAGCGAGACCATCGCGGAGGCGCTGGTCCCGGGCGGCGCCGACGACGGGGGGATGGCCCGGAGTAGCGTCGCCGAGATCGGCAACATCATGATGAGCGGGTTCATCGACGGCTGGGCCGACTACCTGGAGGCGTCGATCGAGCACACGCCGCCCACCTACGTCGAGGGGACCGGCAGGGAGATCCTCCCGGCGGGCCCCGAGAGCACGGACACGGAGAGCGGAGACGCCGACAGCGGGCTCGACCAGGTGTTCGTCTTCAAAAGCGAGATCGAGTGGCTGGACGAGTCGGTGAGTTTCTACATCTACATGCTGCCGGAGTACGACCCGCTGGCCGGGGTGATAGGGCGCCACGCCGACTCCGAGGACGACGCGATTCCGGTCGACAAACTCCAGGTTTTCAACGAGATGACCTACGACGGCACCCAGCGGGCCGCCGAGAACGTCGAGATGATGACCGGCATCGAGACCGAGGCCGAGGTCACGCAGCTGAGTTTCGCCCCCATCGAGGACGTGCCAAAGCAGGTCGGGACCGACACCTACGTCGGGACGGTCGTGGAGTTTACCGGCGTGCCGAGCGGCTTCCTGCTGGTGCTTTTCGACGAGGCGTCGGCGGTCCACATCGCCGAGGCGATGATGCCCGTCGAGATGGACGCCGACGAGTTCACCGACCAGCACGAATCGGCCATCGAGGAACTGGGCAACATCATGACCTCCGGGTTCGTCGACGGGTGGGCCAACGTCCTCCAGACGACGGTCGACCACACGCCCCCGCGGCTCGTCCACGACATGGGGCGGGCGATCGTCGACCCGCTGGCCGCCCAGGTCGGCCAGCACCAGGAACACGCGTTCATCATCGACTCGGAGATGCGCACCGACGACATCGCGTTCGGCGCCGAGATCCACGCCTTGCCCAACGAAAAAGAGTTACGCGAGGCGCTGGACGAACTACTCGTCGAACGGGCAGACCAGACAGAGGCTGACGTCGAACAGATATTCTGATGAAAGTCTACGACGGATCGACGGCCGAGGGGGCGAGCACGGGCGAGCCCGACCGGGTCAAGGTCGGGATCGCCGAGTACCGCGTCGCGTCGGGCGAGGCCGTGCTGACGACCAGCGGACTGGGGTCGTGTCTCGGTGTCGCCCTCCACGACGCGGAGACCGAGACGGCGGGCCTCGTCCACGCGATGTTACCCTCGAAAGACGAAATGGAGAGCGACAACGACGCGAAGTTCGCCGACTCGGGCATCCGCGAACTCGTCAGGGAACTCGAACGGTCCGGCGCCGACCGTGCGCGGATGGAGGCGAAGATCGCCGGCGGCAGCGACATGCTCGACTTCTCGGAGAACGGCTCGGGGATCGGCGTCAGGAACGTCGAGGTCGGCCGCCGGACGCTCGAGGAGTTCGACATCCCGGTGGTCGGCGAGGACGTCGGCGGCGACCACGGCCGCTCGCTCCGCCTGGAGGCCCACTCCGGGACCCTCGTCGTCAAGAGCGCCAACCACGGCTCGCTCAGGCTCTGAGACGGCGGGGTCGTCGCCGGCCGGGACGGTATCGCCACCGCCGGGCTTTCGCGGGGCTTTTCCCCGCGGCCCCCGCTTTGGCGGGTATGAGCGACCGCGAGGCGTTCCTGGCGGGCGAGCGACCCGACGACGTGTTGATGTACGTCGCCGACGAGGCGGTCTCGGGCATCGACTCGCTGGCGGACGTCGGCGAGCGCGTCGAGGGCGGGGCCGTCCTCGTCGTCGACGGCGAGCGGGGCCGGAGCGCGTTCCAGCGCGCAACCGGCCTGGACCCGATGGCCTTCGCCAGGGAGGCGATGGACACTGAGGGCATCGTCGACCCCGACTGTACCGGTGGTGTCTGTCCGGCCGACGACGGTGCCGACGGCGAGCACGCGGCGCGGTTCGTCTTCGCGTTCGCGGAGGAGCAAAACGAGGACGTCGGCGACCTCTACGCCGAGGGCGACGTCGTCCACGCCTACGTCTCCTGTTCCTGCGGGCAGTCCTACTCCGACAAGTGGGTCGCCGGCGAGCGGTGACCGAGGACGATCCGGCGGCTGGCCGGGGGCTCTCTCGTCGGAAACCGCCCCGTCGGAGGGCCACGTGGCGGGCGACCAGCCGAACAGCCCGACGCCGACACCCCATCGGGCGACACCTGCCGACACCCTATCTGTCGCACCTGGCCGGTCCCCACCGCGTCAGGCGTCCTGTGCCCGCTGTCTCGCGACTTCGGCGATGCCGGCGTTGGCCGAACAGTTAATGCAGTCGTAGATGTGGCCGTCGCTGGCGAACACGCGGGCGAACCGGTCGGAGACGTGCGCGCCGCAGTGGTCACAGGCGGGCATCGGTCCCCCTCCCGGTTTCCGTGCGGGCGCGGCTGTTCCGCGGTCCGCGGGCCTCTCCCCCGCCGGCGGCCGTCCGGCCCCGGACGTCTCTCGCTCCCGGAGCGACCTCTCCGGGTGCGCGCTGTCCTCCGTGGGTGCCGCAGTATGGTCGGGTCACGTCCGGGACTCCGCCCGACTGACAAAAGTCGATTTCCCGACTTCCGACCCAATTTCGGCCGGGATCCGGTCAAAAACCGGGGAGACGCTACCGCTCGGTCTCGACGCCCTCGTCCTCGTCGGCGAGCGCCCGGAAGGCGTCGACGATGGCCTGTTTGGCGACCGCGCCCTGGGTCGTCCAGTGGTGGGCGTAGTCGAGCATGTCGTCGTAGACGTCGGGTTTACAGCCCGCGGCGCGGGGGTGGCCGCCGCCGTTGACCTGGGCGGCGACCTCGTGGGCGCGCTCGAAGCTCTCGGAGCCACGGATGGAGGCGCTGCCGGCCGGTTTGACGATGACCGAGGCGTCGGCCCCCTGCTGGCGGAGGGCCTCCGCGACCTCGTTTTGCGAGCACCGGCCGTAGGTGACGCCGACGGTCCACTCGCCGACCTTGCGGAGTCGCGCCCGCTCGACGGCCTTCTCGATGAGTGCTTCCTTCTCGACGCGCTCGTCTTCGAGGAACTGTTCGACCTCGGTCGGGAAGTCGACGCCGTACTCGCGGACGGTGGCGACGTACTCCTCGGGGTCGGCCCAGGTCGCGTAGTCGGCCAGGTCGTCGCTGCGCTCGTCTTCTTTGATCCAGAGGTCGTGGTCCCGCGTGACCCGCGCGAGGTCGGCGAACCGGTCCGGGAACGGGTGGTCCAGTTCCGCCAGCGCCACGTCGGCGGTACAGACCTCCTCGGAGTCGCCGACGACGAGGTCGACGCCGGCGTCCGCGACGGCCGCCGCGAGGTCCTCGTCCCACTGGTGGTGGTCGAACCACCGCACCGTCGCGCGGTCGGCCAGGACGTCGAGCCCCTCGATGTCCGCGGGACTGTCCGGGCAGAGGTCACAGACGAAGACGGTCGCGCCCGCCGGGAGGTACTCGGCGACCCACTCGATGCTCTGGCGGATCTCGTGGGGACCCGACGGGACCAGCGCGGCCTCGCCGCGGGCCTCGCGGACGAGTCCGACACAGGCCAGTCCGTCGGCGTCGGTGTCCGCGACGACCGCCGTCTCGGCGTCGGTGAGTGACTCGGCCGCCTCGCTTTTCTCCTGCTCCTGCCGGAGCGAGTCGGGGTAGAAAAATCCCTCGCCGGGCAGGAGCGACCGGCGCTCGCGGGGCAGCCGGTCGTCGTCGATGAGCCAGTCGTTCATACCCCAGAGAACGGGTCACAGACCATGAAGCTCCCGGTCGGCGCGCGTCAGGCCGCGTGCTCGCCGTCGCCTTCCAGCTGGCGGACGGTCAGGACCGGCGGGTCGCAGGTCCGCAACAGCCCCTCGGCGACGCTCCCGATGAGGTAGCCGTGAGAGCCGTGCCGGCCCCGCGTCCCGGCGGCGACGAACAGCGCGTGGGCGGCCGCGTCGAACCGCTCGGCCAGGTCGAGCGCGACGGCGACGCCGCGGTCGACGCTCTCGGAGCCGTCGGTCGCGATGACCACAGTCTCGAACACGGCTGTCCCGACGCCGGCCACCGGCATAAACGCCGCGAGGTGTGGCCGGAACCGGACCCGCTCCCGCTTCGGACGCCGTCAGCCCCCGGAGGGTTTTTCCCGGTGCCATCCGCACGCTGTGTCGATGACCACCGACATCGACCTTGTCCTCGTACCGGTCGACGGCAGCGAGCGCGCTGCCGAGGCGCTCACCTACGGGGTCGCGGTCGCCGACCGCTACGACGCCGCGGTCCACGTCCTCCACGTCGTCGACGAGCCCGTGATGAAAAGCGTCGAGGCGGGCGAACTCGACGCCGAGGACGTCGCCGACGAACAGCTCTCGGTCGCCGACGAGGTGGCCCCGCTCGTCGGGGACGTATCTCCCTCCCACTCGTCTGCGGTCGGTTTCTCGCTGTCGCGGCTCCGCCAGCACCCTGGTAGCGCTATCCTCGATGTCGCCGAGGAACTGCCGGCTGATTTCGTCGTCGTCCCCCGGGAGGCCGACGCCGACCCCGAACAGACGATGGGTCGCGCCGCCCAGTGCGTCGTCGAGTACGCCAGCCAGCCCGTCCTCTCGGTGTGACCGCTGTCCCGAGCATTAGTCTGTGACCTGACCCCGCATTGCGGGGCTCAGCCCAGCCGGATGGTCATCTCCAGTTCGAAGCTCTCGGCGTCACTGGTCTCGAAGCCGAGCTTTCGATACAGTGCGATCGCGGGTTCGTTCCAGCGTTCGACGCTGAGCCACACCTTCTCGACGCCCCGTTCCTGGCCGTAGCCCAGCAACGTCTCCAGAAGTTCCGTCCCGATCCCGGCGTTCTGGTACTCGTGGAGGACGAACACGGCGAGTTCGTACTCGCCCTGGTCGTCCGGGACGAGGATGGCGTGGCCGACTGGCTCGCCCTCGTTGGTCGCGACGACGTTCAGCGACTCCATGGCGAGGAGGTTGTCGAGCCACTCGCGGATCGCCGACTCCGCGACCGGCGGGATCCCCTGGGCGCGGTCGGCCGGGTCGAAGGCCTCGTACATCCCGACCAGCGCCTCGTAGTCCTCGCGACCGCTCTCGCGGACCTCGACTGCCCGGCCCTCGCCGTCGGTAAACGACAGGGGCGGCCGCGGGAACGCGCCGACTGGCTCGTCCGGGTAGACGCGGTCTGTCATCTGACGAGTGTCACCGTCACGTCGGCGTTCAACAGGACGAACTCGGCGACTTCGCCCAGGTTTATTTTGCCGAGGGGACTGCGCTGGCCTCCGCCGAGGACGATCCGGTCGAACCCCTCGTCCTCGGCGATGCTCGCCAGCTCGCTCCCCGGATGCCCACGCACCGTCCGGACCGTCGCGTCGACGCCGTTCTCGGCGATCCGCTCGCGGACCGCCGCTGCCACCGCGTCGACGTCGTCCTCCGAGGACGTCTCCAGCACCGCGACCGTCAGGTTGTCGCCGGCCTCCCGGGCGCGCTCCAGAGTCGCCTCGAGGGCCTCGAACCCGTCGTCGCGCCCGCCCATGCCGAGCAGGATCTTCATACCGTCGCGTCTCGCTCCGGCACAAAAGGCTTCCCGCATCGCGCTCAGTCGTCGTCGCCGACCTCGGCGTCGACCTGTGACCGGCGGCGGGCCGCCCGCTCGACGAACTCCTCGGGGAGTTCGTCGATCTCGCCGGCCTGGACGGCCCAGAGTTTGGCGTACAGACCGTCGGCGGCCAGCAACTCCTCGTGGGTCCCCCGCTCGACGATGCAGCCGTCCTCGATGACGACGATGGTGTCGGCGTCTTTGATAGTCGAGAGGCGGTGGGCGATCGCGAAGGTCGTCCGGTCGGCGGTCAACTGGTCCAGCGACCGCTGGATCAGCATCTCGGTCTCGGTGTCGACGTCGGAGGTCGCCTCGTCGAGCACGAGGGTCTCCGGGTCCTTCAGGATGGCGCGGGCCAGCGCGATCCGCTGGCGCTGGCCCCCGGAAAGCTTGACGCCGCGCTCGCCGACCTTCGTGTCGTAGCCGTCCGGGAGGTTCTGGATGAACTGGTGGGCCTCGGCCATCTTCGCGGCCTCGATTACGGCCTCGTCGCTCGCGTCGAAGGTGCCGTACTCGATGTTCTCCCGGACGGTCCCGTAAAAAAGGAACGTCTCCTGGCTGACATAGCCCAGCTGGCGGCGCAGGCTCGGGATGGTCACGTCCCGCAGGTCCGTCCCGTCGATGCGGACCGCGCCCTCGTCGACGTCGTACATCCGCAAGAGGAGCTTCATCACGGTGGACTTGCCGGCCCCCGTCGGGCCGACCAGCGCGACGGTGTCGCCGCCGGCCACCTCGAAGCTGATGTCCTCGACGATGTACTCTCCGTCCCTGTCCGCCGCCGTGCCGGCGCCGTAGCCGAAGCTCACGCCGTCGAACTCGACGGTCCCCTCGGTGACCACCAGGTCGTCGGCCTCGGGGTCCTCCTGAATGCGGCTGGGCGTGTCCATCAGCCCGAAGATGCGCTCGCTGGAGGCATAGGCCCGCTGGTACATGTTGATTATTTGTCCGAATTGAGCCATCGGCCAGATGAACCGCTGGGTCAGCAGGATGAAGATGACGAACTGGCCGGGGTTGAGCTGGCCCGAGAGCGGGCCGAGAGGCTGTCCCAGCACCCAGAGGCCGCCGACGATGAACGTCAGGACGAACCCGAACCCGGAGATGAGCCGCAGGCCGGGGAAGAACTTGATCCGGGTATCGATGGCGTCCCAGTTGGCGTCGTAGTAGTCCCCGGAGACGTCGTCGACGCGGTCGGACTCGAAGCTCTCGGTGTTGGCGGCCTTGATCACCTGGATGCCGCCGAGGTTGTTCTCCAGCCGGGAGTTCAGGGCGCCGACCGACGAGCGGACCTCGGCGTACTTCGGCTGGATGACATCGATGAACTTCTTGGTGAACAGGGCGATGACCGGCACCGGCACCAGCGCGACCAGCGCGAGTTGCCAGTTCGTGTTGAAGAGGATGACCGCGATGCCGATCACCATGATCGACAGACGGAAAAACGAGTTCATCCCGTCGTTGAGGAACCGCTCTAGCCTGTTGACGTCGTTCGAGAGGATGGACATGAGTTCGCCGGTCTGCTTGTCGGCGAAAAAGTCCATGTTCAGGCGCTGCATCTTGTCGTAGGTGTCCGTGCGCACGTCGTGCTGGATCGCCTGGGCGAAGGAGTTCCACCCCCAGTTGCGCGTCCAGTGAAACGCCGAACTCACGAGGAAGGCCGCGCCGATGACCGCGACCGTCAGCCAGAGCTGGGCCGTCTTCGTCTCGGGGAGCCACGCGTCGGGGACCATCCACAGGCTGTAGGCCATCGAGTCGTTGAAGATGGCGTCGATAGCGACCCCGAGCAACAGCGGCGGGATGAGGTCCAGCACCCTGGCCGCGACGCTGCTGACGAACCCCACCACGAACGCGAAGACGTTCTCGCGCCCGTACTCCGCGAACAACCGCCGCATCGGCCGGTCGACCCGCTCGCGGACGTCCTCGAACACCTCCTCCTCGTCGAGGTCGACACTCATCGATCCCTCACAGGTGACCGACGGGCAAAAGACCGTCGGTGGTCTGTGAGACGTTCCCACGTTCTGATGTATCGCCGGACGTCGATAAACCGGAAATATGAGCCGCTTTCGTCGTTCTCCGCCGGGACTGTCTATCGAGGTGGAGAAATAAACAGGGAGGTGATGGGTCAGTTCGGAGACCGGTCAGTCGGCCGGTGTCCGCGCGGCGGGCGGGATCGCGACGCGGTCGCCCGGCTCGACGCCGGTCTCGTTGGCCCACCCGCGGGGGACCTCCAGCACCCACTTCGCGCGGCCGGTGTAGGTGCGCTCGTACTCGCCGTCGGGGACCGGCGCGTGGTGGACGGTGGTGATCTCCCGGTCGGCGCCGATGTAGACGATGTCCAGCGGGAAGGACATGTTCCGCATGACGTAGCTCCGCCGGTCTTCGCTCCCGTGGACGAACAGCATCCCCTCGCCCATCGGGAGCTCCTCGGTCGCGCTGAGTCCCAGGTAGCGTTTGTCCCGGGTGTCCGCGATGCGGACCTCGACTGTGGCCAGTCGCGTCCCGTTCTCGTCGGAGACGGTCACCGTCGCGCGCTCGTACCCGTCGGGGTCGGGCGGGTCGAGCGCGTAGAGCAGTCCCGACTGGATGGCGACGGCGGCCAGCGCTACCGCGGCCAGCGCGACCACCGCGACGGTGACCAGGCGTCGGCGGCCTGCCATCACCGGACCCACGGCTGCTCGGCGGGTAAGCCTGCGGGTTCCGGCTGAGAGAGTAAGCGTTATTCCTGCCCGCCGGCATGCTCGGAACGTGGGTTCGTAGTCTAGTTGGTTATGACGCGGCCTTTACAAGGCCGAGGTCGGTGGTTCAAATCCGCCCGAACCCACTCTCTTATGGCAATCTCACGCCGAGCACTGGGACGGCGAGTTATTAGTGCCGGTCAGGGGTGGTCCCGGTGAGTCGAACCGTCCAGTTCGAGGCGCCCGTCTGTGACTACTGCGGCTGTCACATCATCGACGACGGACAGGACTGCCCCGCTCGCGACGACTCCGGGCGCCCACCGCTCATCACGCGCGAGGCCCGGGACCGGAGCGCCGGGAGAGCGACTCTCCCGAGCAATCGGCGGCTTCGCCGCCGATGACGACCGGGGGCTCTCACGCTGGTCTCGGTGCTGTTCTCACCCGACTCGCGAAACCACACACCACCGTCCGGGTCCGGCGAAGGACTTTCCGTCCCGCTCCCGGACCCACGGACATGGGCTACGAGAGTCGGACGGTCGGCGAGTTCCTCGACGGGATAGCCTCGGAGAGTGTGACCCCCGCCGGCGGGTCAGCTGCGGGGGTCGCCGGCGCCCTCGGGACGGCGCTCTGTGAGATGGTCTGTGTCCACACGCTGGCGCGGGAGGACCACGCGGCCGTCACACCGGAGATGGCGGACGTCCGTGTGGACCTGAAGCGGCGGCGCGACCAGCTCCTGGACCTGGCGGCGACGGACGCGGCCGTCGTCGCGGCGGCGTTCGGGACAGGAAGCGGCGAACCCGACGAGGCCGACTTCAAGCGGGCCACGGGCGTCCCGCTCACGACCGCGACGGCGTGTCTCGACGTCCTCGAACTGGCACGAGCGGTCGTACGGGAGGGGACCGCCACCGCGGTCGTCGACGCCGGGACCGGAGTCTTCCTGGTCCACTCGGCGCTCCGCGCGTCGGTGTTCACCGCGCGGCGCAACCTCCAGCGGGTCTCGGAACCGGCGTTCGTCGCCGAGATAGAGCGCCGCTCCGCCGAAACCGAGCGTGCCGCCGCCGCTGCCCGCGAGGCCGTCCTGGAGACTATCGAAACGAGAGTGTAAGCCCGGTATTTACCGAGATCACCACAGTGAACTACCCCACCCTGCTCAGTCTGACGGCTCCGCTAAGGGTGGGGCTTCCTGTTTCCGCGACACGCTTTTTCACGGACGGTCGGCTTGCGCCGACAGTCCGCGCAGGGAGCGCAGTCTCCGCAGGCGTGGATTCGGAATGTCCCGCCCCGACGGGGGCGCTCAGCGGCTCCCGGACCCCGGAGTCGGCCCCGATTCGTCCCGGTCGTCGACCGCCCGGCAGTAGGCCGCGGCGGCCCGCTGGGCGGACTCGCCGTGGCCGTACGCGTCGACGCCGGCCCGGGTCGCGCGCCACTGGCCGAACTCGTTGCGCTGGAGGACGACGGTCGTGTCCCCCCTCCGTCCGCCAGGTGGCCGTCTCGGGTGGGTCTCGCTGGAGATCCATGTCCGGTGATCGGGGACGGCCCAATTGAGTGCCAGCCGTCCCCGGAGCGGAAGTGAAACCGGGGCGGGGAGCCGTCGCGGGCCCCGACCGGCAGGTTCAATCCGTCGCCGGCCCAACCTGGGGGGCATGCACGCCGTTCCGACACACACGCTCCCGAGCGGCGACGAACTGCCCGCCCTCGGGTTCGGCACCTGGCGGCTCGACGACGAGGCGGTGAGAGAGACCGTCCCCGCGGCGCTCGATGCGGGCTACAGGCACGTCGACACCGCCGAGGGCTACCGCAACGAGGCCGCGATCGGCGAGGTCCTGGCCGACTACGACCGCGAAGCGGTGTTCCTCACCTCGAAGGTCCTGCCCAAGCACCTCTCGTACGACGCGCTCGTCGGGGCCTGCGAGGACTCCCTGGCGCGACTGGGCACGGACTACCTGGACCTGTACCTGATCCACTGGCCCAACCCCGCCGTCTCGTTGCGGGAGTCACTGGACGCGATGGCCACGCTCCACGACCGCGGGCTGGTCCGCAACGTCGGCGTCTCGAATTTCAACGCCCACCAGCTGAGCTGTGCCCACCACGTCAGCGACGTTCCCATCGCGGTCAATCAGATCGAGTTCCACCCCTGGTTCCAGCGGCCGGACCTGGTCGATTTCTGCCACGACACGGACACCGTCGTCGAGGCGGCCGCGCCACTGGCCCGGACGCAGGTGTTCGACGACCCCGTCGTGGAGGAGGTGGCCGACAGCTACGGCGTCTCGCCGGCACAGGTCGTCCTGAAGTGGGCCGTCGAGCGCGGCGTGGTCGTCCTGCCCAAGTCCACCAGCCCGGCCCACGTCCGCCAGAACGCCGACCTGGACTGGTCGATAGCCGAGGAGGACCGCCGGGCGCTGGACGGGCGCGACCGCGACCACCCGGTCTACGACACGCCCGGGCACGGCTGGTCGAACGACATCTACGGCATCGAGCCCTGACTCACTCGGCGGCCAGCAGGTCGTCGGCGACCATGTCGAGCAGGTGGTCGGCCACCTCGGGGTCGACGGTCGCGACCTCCTCCCCGTCGTGGAGCCGGTCGTTGTGCCCGTCGACCGTCTCCGCGAGGTCCGACAGCGCCACGCGCGTCGTCGTCTCGCACGCCGGACAGACGACCGGTACCTCGGTCTCGGTGTCCTCGGCCATACCCCCCGTTCGGACCCGTCGCCCCAAAACCCACCGGTTCCCGACGCGAGTGCGTGCGACGGGGTTCGACGAGACCTGACCGCCTAGGGGTCGCAGGTCACGATGTCGTCGGCGACCGAGGCCAGTCTGGCGGCGTCGCGGCCGAACGAGTCGGCGTGTCGGACCAGCAACAACAGCAGCGTCTCCGGCCGGCGGAGTTCGTAGCCGTCCGCCCGCGAGAGCAGGCCCGCCTCGTCGAGTTCGGCGGCGTACTTGCTGATGGTCGGACGTGAGACGTCGAGCGCCTCGGCCAGTCCGGCCGCCGAGATGTCGGGGTCCCGCAGGAGCGCGACGACCATCCCGCGGGGAGTCCCCCGCCGGAGGTACCCCAGCGCGGTCTGTTCGAACTCCGAGAACCGCCCCGCGGGGAAAAACCGCCGGTAGTCGCCGTCCTCGCGGCTCTCGACGGCGCCCTCGCTCTCCAGCCGGCGGAGGTGGTGCTGTGTCTCGCCGGTCCCCAGCTGGAGGTCGTCGCGGATCTTCGAGAAGTGCGCACCCGGCGTCGCCGTGACGTACCCGAGGATGGCGTCGGGCGCGTCGCTGTCGCTGTCGCCTCCGAACCGGACGAGCGGGCTCGCTGCGCCCAGGGCGGCGAACCGACGCAGGGTCGCGCGCTTGGACTCGTCGACCCGCTCCTCCTCGGTCATTATCTATCCTGTGGTGGTTCCGGGATAAAATGCCTTCGCTTGGCCGGACCGGCCGCTCGCGCTACTCGGTCTCGGGTTCGGGTTCGCGCTCGCCGTCGCCGTCGGCGTTCCCGTCGCCGCCGGGGCCGCCGACGGGACTGCCCGACGGGTCCATCTCGGCGTCCATCTCCTGGATGACCTCGTCGGGGTCGCGGATGTTGGTCGCGTCGTTCCCCTCCTTTATCGCCTGGGCTTCCTCCTCCATGGCCTCGACGTCGACGTCGGCCTCTTTGTCGATCTGGCCGAGGATCTCTTCGATGTTGTCCAGCCCCAGGAGCTCGCGGGTCTCGGTGTCGAACTCCAGACTGTCGAGCTCGCCGTCGCCGTCGGCCTTCGAGAGTTCGCTCACGTCGCTGCCGGTGAGGTGTTTGCCGTAGCGGCCGAGCATCGAGGACAGTTCCTGCGGGAGGACGAACGTCGTCGATTCACCCTGGCCGATGGACTCGAGCGTCTCCATCCCTTTGTCGATGACGGCGCGTTCACCCATCGACTCGGCGGATTTCGCGCGCAACACGGTCGAGATGGCGTCACCCTGGGCTTCGAGGATCTGGCTCTGCTTTTTCCCCTGGGCGCGGACGATCTCGGACTGTTTGTCACCCTGGGCTTTTTCGATGGCCGAGCGGCGTTCACCCTGGGCTTCGAGGATCATCGCGCGGCGTTTCCGCTCGGCGGAGGTCTGCTGTTCCATCGCCTGCTGGACGTCCTTCGAGGGGTTGACCTCGCGGACCTCGACGCTCTCGACGCGGATACCCCACTCGTCGGTCGGTTCGTCCAGTTCCCTGCGGATCTTGGCGTTAATCTCCTGGCGTTTGTTCAGCGTGTCGTCCAGTTCCATGTCGCCCAGCACTGCACGGAGGGTCGTCTGGGCGAGGTTCGAGACGGCCTTCTTGTAGTTGTCGACCTCGAGGAAGGCCCGCTTTGCGTCCATGACGCGGATGTAGACGACGGCGTCGGCGGTCACCGGCGAGTTGTCCCGCGTGATCGCCTCCTGGCGCGGGACGTCGAGCGTCTGTGTCCGCATGTCGAACGGGTAGGTCTTCGAGACGAACGGCGGCACGAAGTTGATACCCGGTTCGAGCAGTTTGCGGTACTCGCCGAAGACCGTCAGCGCACGTTTCTCGTAGGCGTCGACGATCTCGACCATCTGATAGACCACGACCACCGCCAGCGCCAGCAGCACCAGCGCCACGATGGCGAGAGTCCCACCGACCAGTGACTGCAGTACGACTGCGGGGAACATACGTTCGAACTTGTAGCCACCCGAAGAAAAGTGTTGGGTAAAATACCACACGATCCCGGGTCTCAGGGGGCCGGTCCCGGTTTCGCGGCCGACGGCGGGCGACAGCCTCAGACGGTGTCGGGTTCGAACTCGCGGTCGTCGGCGTCCTCGGAGAGGTCCTCGAGTTCGGCGTCGACGTCGGTGGTCCCCGCATTCGTGTCGGACGCTGCGGGGTCGTCGGCCGCGTCGTCGGTTCGCCCGCGGGCGAGTTCGCGGTCGATCTCGTCGAGGCCGTCGACGCTCTCGACGGTGAGGACGTTCCCGCCGCCGGGGTCCATGACAAGCACCTCGGCCCCCTCGGGGATCTCCCCGCTGACGCTCCGCGCCCGGAAGTAGGGGTTGAAGCCGCCGTCGTCGAGTTTCACCTCGCCGCCCTCGGCGGTGATCCGCTCGGTGACCCGGCCGGTCTCGCCGCGCAGCGAGTCGGAGTCGGTGGTCTGGTCGGTACCCTTGCCGCCGTAGAAGTCGAACTGGCGGTAGATGTAGAAGGTGAGCGCGCCGGCCCCGAGGACGAGTCCGGCGAGGACTACCGGGCCGAGCACACCCAACCCCGGGGGCAAGAGCAGTCCCACGAGTCCGGCGACCAGCAGCGCGACCCCGAGGACGATGAAGTGTGCGCCGGGAGCGAACGCCTCGGCGATGGTCAGCCCGGCGCCTGCCAGCAGCAGAAAGAGCGGGAGGTTCTGCCCGATCCAGCCGACCAGGGTGTCTGCCATACGCTATCTTACGTCGGCAGCCCGAAAACACTTCTGGCGTCCCGGCTCGTCGGTCAGTACCGCCGGAACAGCGCGTAGAGGACAACCGCCGGGACGGCGACGCCGGCGACGACCCACGCCGCGGTGGCGGCGTCGAGGTCGGTGGCGACCGCCGCGAACACCAGCGCCGTCAGTACCGCCCCGGCGGTCGCGAAGACCACGTTCTCGGGGCTCGGCGTCCCCGGTTCGACTGGCATCTCGGGCGTGAGCGCGCCCGCAACGTTGCCGTCCTCGTCGCCCTCGCCGGTCGCGACCCCGACCGTCGGCGCGTCGTCGTCCTCGCCGACCAGGGTCACCGACTCGTCGGCCTCGCTCGCTGTCCGCTCGTTGGCCTCGCCGGGCCAGGCCTCCTCCGGCGCCCCTTCCTCGTCCCCGTCGTCCGGCCCGACTTCATCGACCGAGAAGCGCCACTCGTCGTCGTTCTCGTCGGCCATACCCGCCCTAGCGCCGCGCCGCAGAAATGGTTTGTCGTGGGCCACTATCGTCTGATCCCCGCTACCTCGCCGTCGCCGTCGAGCGTGACGGTCACGTCGGCGGCGCTCTCGACGGCGTCGACCGTCTCGAAGCCCACGAGCAGATGGTCGGCGCCTACGAGGTCACTGGCGACCACGACGTCGTCGCGATCGGGAAGTTCACCAGCACCGACGCGATGAACGACGAGATCAAGACGCTGCTAACGGAGGCGGTCACTCCGGTTCGCGCGTCGCCGCCAGCCGGTCTAGGGTGTCGGCCCGGTCGTCCCAGACTTCGAACATCGTCTCGTAGGTCCGTCGGAAGAACCGGTACCATTCGTCATATTGGGGGACGCGTTCCGGGTCCGGATCGTAGTTCCGTGCGATCGACGTCGTGTGGTCGGCCGCGCTCTCTAAGTCGTCATACACGCCCGCCCCGACCCCGGCGAGGACGGCGACCCCCTTGGCCCCGAACTCCTCTCCGCGGGGGACCGCGACGGGCGTCCCGAGACAGTCGGCGAACATCTGACACCAGAACTCGGACCGCGCGCCGCCGCCGCTCATCGTGATCCGGTCGGGGCTGGCGGCGATGTGCTCGTAGCAGTCACGCATCGCGAGGGCCACGCCCTCGTAGACGGCCCGCAGCAGGTGATACCGCGTGTGGTCGGGCGCGAGTCCGACGAACCCCGCGCGGGCGGTCGCCTTCTGGAACGGGCTTCGCTCGCCGGAGGCGCTGAGGTACGGATGGAAGAGCACGCCCTCGGACCCCACCGGGAGGTCCGCAAGTCGCGGGACGACCGTCTCGAACTCGTCCTCCGGGACGAGCTCCTCGAGCGCCCAGTCGAGGTTGGGGGTCCCCGCCATCGGCGCCATCACGTGCACGTAGAAATCGTCCTCGACCGCCAGGAGGAACCCCGTCCTTTCGGTCCGGTCGGGCGGGTCGGCGAGCAGCGTCTGGTTGACCGATGTCGTTCCGACGACCGAGGAACTGTCGCCGTTCCGCACGGCCCCGGTCCCGATCGCGTTAGCGATGACGTCGATCACCCCGGAAACGACCGGTGTCCCGGCCGGTAGCCCGGTTGCCTCCGACGCGGATTCGGTCACCGTGCCGACGACCTCAGTGGCGTCACGCAGGGGCGGGCGCATCTCTCTGAGTCCCGGTATCCCGACGAGGTCCGGG
>PXRP01000049.1 GCA_003021655.1 Halobacteriales archaeon QS_4_69_31 | reverse complement strand
CGGACGTGTTCGATACTCGTGCGGCGCTGTATCCCCTCCCTACTCACTCGCTCCGCTCGTTCGTTGAGGAAGGGGCCTTAGCGCCTCAATTCAGGTAAACGAACGCAATCACCAAATAGGCGGGCGCGTTTTGTCGAGGTATGACCGAGCGGACGGCGGCCGTGACACGCGAGACCGCCGAGACGGAGACCGAGGTGACACTCGACCTGGACGGCGACGGCGACGCCACAGTCGAGACCGGGATCGGCTTTTTCGACCACATGCTCGACTCGTTCGCCACGCACGGCCTGTTCAACCTGACGGTGCGGTGTGACGGCGACCTGGGTGTCGACGACCACCACACCGTCGAGGACGTGGCCATCACGCTCGGCGAGGCCGTCGCGGAGGCGCTGGGCGACAAGCGCGGCATCCGCCGGTTCGCGGACCGCCGCGTCCCGCTCGACGAGGCCGTCGCGTCCGTCGTCGTGGACGTGAGCGGCCGGCCCTACGTCGAGTTCGACGGCGAGTTCTCCCAGGAGTCCGTCGGCGGGATGACAAGCCACATGGCGGGCCATTTCCTGCGGTCGTTCGCGACCAACGCTGGGCTGACGATACACGCCGGCGTCGACGGCGAGAACGCCCACCACGAGGTCGAGGCGCTGTTCAAGTGCCTCGCGCGGACGCTCGACGACGCGACCCGGGTCGACGAACGCCGCAGCGACACGCCCTCGACCAAAGACGAGCTATGAGCGAGGACGGGGAACGGGTCGCCGACCGCGACGGCGGGGGCGTCCCCGGCGAGGCGACCTTCGACGCCATCATGGAGAAGTTCGCGGACTCGCCGAGCCAGCAGGCGGTCATCCGCCTGCTGTTAGAGCGGGGCTTCTCGGTCAACGACGACGGCCGCGTGGTCTCGGGAGGCATCGAGATCCCCAACACGGGGATCGCCCGCGAGGTCGACATCGACCGCCGGGTCGTCGACGCGACCACCGACGCCATCCTCGCGGACGACCAGCTCCGGCGCATCTTCCAGAACATCTCGGCCATCCCGAGCCTGATGGACCTCGCGCCGGTGCTGGACCTGACCGTGCTCACCGTCGCAGTGCGCGACGCCGACGAGTCCGGCATCGTCGCCGCGGTCACGGGCGCCATCGCCGACCGCGACATCTCCATCCGCCAGACCATCACCGAGGACCCCGAGTTCACCGACGAACCCAAGCTCTACGTCATCACCGGCGACCCCCTCCCGGGCGAGCTCATCAACGAGGTCCGTGAGATGCCGTTCGTCCACAAGATCGAGTTGCAGTGAACCCGTGACCGAGACGAACCCCGACGACGCGACCGAAACAAATCCCGGGGACGCGACCGAGACAGATCCCGACAACGCTACGACCGAAATGAATCCCGACGACGCGGCCACGTCCGACTTGGAGGCCGCGACCGAGACGGCCACGGTCACGGTCGAGACGGCCAACGGACGGCACCACGAACTGACCGCAGCGGTCGGGGTTTCCCTCCGCGACGCGCTGCTGGCGGCCGGGATATCCCCCCACGGCCGGTACGCACGCCGGGTCAACTGCGGCGGTCGCGGCCTGTGTGCGACGTGTGGCGTCCGCCTCGCCGACCCGCCCGACCCCGACCACTGGCACGACGACCTCGCCGACCGCTTCGGGTACCCGCGCCTGTCGTGCCAGCTTCCCGTCCGGGAGGGGATGGCCGTCCGCATCCCGGACAAGCGCGTCTGGGGCGGCCGCTCCGAGGGGTGACCACCGCCAGGGGCGAGGGGGCCTCGCCGGGAGAGCGTCCGGGAGAACAACGCCTATCCGCGTCGCCGGCCAACCGCCGGCCGTGAGCGAGGAGGCCTACCGGACGGTCGCCGGCCGCGGCGAGGCACGCTTCGCGGTGCGGGGCTCGAAGTTCGTCGGCCACGTCGGACCCGCACAGACGGTCGAGGCCGCGGAGGCGGTCGTCGCCGCGGTCCGCGAGGAGTACCCCGACGCCACCCACGTCGTCCCCGCGTACCGCGTCCGTACCAACCCGCTGCGTGAGTGGGCCAGCGACGACGGCGAACCCACGAATTCCGCCGGCAAGCCGGCGCTGAACGTCCTCCAGCAGGAGGGGGTCGAGAACGTCGTCGCCGCCGTCGTCCGCTACTACGGGGGGACGAACCTCGGCGTGGGCGGCCTCGCGCGGGCCTACGCCCGGGGAGTCAAGGCCGCACTCGACGACGCCGGCACGACGACCGAACGCCCCCACGAACGCGTTTCGATCACCGTCGAATACGACGACTCCGGCACCGTCCGCGGGATCCTCGAGAGCGAGGGCGCTGATTTCGACGCGACGTACGCCGAGACGGTCGAGTTCGACGCCCGCGTCCCAGTCGCCGACGGGCGAGGACTCTGCGACCGGATCCGGAGCGCGACCAGCGGCCGGGCCGAGATCGACCACTGACGCCGGCCGGTTTTACTACTATCCGAGTTCGAACCGAGCGGATCTCCACCCGAAACAGAGGGGTTCGACGGGCGTCGTACCGACCGGCGGGAGCCGGGCGCGTCTCGGCTCGCGGCGGAGCGAGTGACTGCCATGTGGTCGGTCGGGCGGGTCGACCCCGGAGGAGGGCGCGGACCCGAGGGGGCCAGCCGAGCGGGTCGGCTCCGGAGGAGTGTGCGGATTCGAAGTGGTCAGTCGGTGGGTTCGGTCGAGACGTGTTCGCCCTCGGCGGCCGCCTCGTCGCTGGCGTCGGTCTCGGCGTCGTGATAGTCCTCGGTGCGGGTGATCCGAGCTTTCATGATGCGGGTGTTCTCGACCTGTTCGACGACGATCTCGACGCCGTCGTAGTCGATGACCTCGCCCTCCTCGACGAGGCGGCCGACGCGGTTGAAGATGAACCCGGCGATGGTCTCGAACTCCTCGCCCTCCGGGAGGTCGAGGGCGAGCGAGTCGTTGATCACCTCGATGTTGACCTCGCCTTTGACGACGACGGTGTCGTCGTCGAGGCGTTCGATGGGTTCTTCCTCGCCGCCTTCGAGGATCTCGCCGACGATCTCCTCGGTGAGGTCCTCCATCGTGACCAGTCCCTCGGTGGTGCCGAACTCGTCGATGACGATGACCATGTGGAGGCGCTCGTCGCGCATCTCGGTCAGCAGGTCGTCGACGTTTTTCGACTCGGGGACGTGCAGCGTCGGGTCGATGAGGTCGTCGAGTTCGAGGTCCTCGGCGGCGGCCTCGCCGTAGTTGAGGTCCCGCACCAGGTCCCGAATGTGGACGACGCCGATGACGTTGTCGAGGCTGCCCTCGTAGACCGGCAGGCGGGCGTGGCCGCTGTGGATGCACTGCTCGATGGCCTCGGCGATCGAGGACTCCTCGGAGATGGCGGTCATGTCCAGGCGCGGGGTCATCACCTCCTTGGCGATGGTGTTGTTGAACCGGAGGGTGCGCTGGAGCATCTCGCGTTCCTCCTCGTCGAGGACGCCCTCGCGCTCGCCGGTCTCGATGATGTCCTGGATCTCCTCGCGGGTGACATACGAGGACTCGATGGCCGAGCGCCCGCCGGTCACCTTGTTGACGATCCGGGTGAGGTAATCGAACAGGACGATAAGCGGCAGGAGGAACTTCTCGGAGAACTTCAGCGGACGGGCGATCCGGAGCGCCCAGGACTCGGTGTTCTCGACGGCGTAGGACTTGGGCGCGCTCTCGCCGAACAGCAACACGAGCGCGGTGATGCCGAACGTCGCCACCGCGACGGCCTGGCCTTGGGTCATGTACAGCGCCAGCAACCCCGTCGCGATGGAGGACATCGCGATGTTGACGAGGTTGTTCCCGACGAGTATCGTCACCAGGAGGCGGTGCGGGTCGGCCTTCAGGTCGCGCAGCGTCCGGGCACCGCGCCGTCCCTCCTCGACGAGCGATTCGAGGCGGTGGGCCGGGAGCGAGAACATCGCGATCTCCGACGAGGAGAAAAACGCCGAGAGCCCGACCAACACGAGTATCGACAGCACGCCCACGGCCGAAAAGACGGTCTTGGGCACCGCCACCCCGAACACGTCTATCGAGGCCTGGAGGGCGTGTCCCGCGAGCGTCGCCGCGACTCCCGATGGGAACATCAGCGACGGAACTTGCGCACCTGCAGGATTAAGGCTTGTCATGCCAGCGGTAGCGTTCAGGCCCGCGCTCGCACCCGAAGCCGCGCCAGCAGGGCACCGGTCGGCCGGTGGACGACCCGGACCCCCACCCGGTCGCCCGCCCGCAGGTCGAGGTCACCCTGTGCGAACCGGACCGACGCCGCCTCCCCGCCCGTCCACTCGCCGTCGGTGTGCGCCGCGTCGAGTTCCCCGTCGACGCCGGCGTAGCCGCTGTCGAACACGTCGGCCCCCCGGACCTCGTCGTCGCCGAGGCGCCGCGTCGGGAACCCCGACAGTCTGGCGTGGTCGTCGGTCCGGGCCACGTCGACGACCAGCGCCAGGTCCGCCACCGCGAGCGCGTCGCCGCCCCCGTGGACGAGGCGGAGCCGCTGGCCATCGGGCCAGCCGTCGGTCGCCGACAGCGTCGCGGTCAGGCGGACCTGCGGGGCCGGCCCCGCCGTCGCCTCGCCGAACGCCAGGACCGCGCCGGCGACCCCCGCCAGCACCAGCGTCACCCCGACGAGCACGACGACCCCGACCACCGGACTCGTCGCTCGCGGTCCGGGTCCCGCTTCCGGTCCAGCCGCCGCTCGCGGGCCAGTCCCTGCTTCTTGTCCGGCCGCGGGGTGTTCGTGCCCGTCCGGCGAGGAGCGTGCCGTGACCCCGACCGGCGCTCGGCTGTCGGGCATACGCCGGGCTGGTCGCCCGTTCGGGGATAAAGGCTCGGACTGCGATGGGGGGCAGCGTCCGCTCGGCGGACGGTCAGGTGAAATCCCGGACAGTGAGGTCGAGCGTGTCGAGCGAGACGACGGGGGCGTAGCCGTAGTCGGGGTCGATATTGACGCTGGCCTGGAACGCGGTCTGTTCCTGCCAGCACCCCGAGTTGATGGTGAGGACGTTGTGGTACTTCCCCCAGCCGAGTTTGTGGACGTGGCCGGCATGGAAGACGTCGGGAACCTCCTCGATGACGAGGTGGTCTTCCTCCTCGGGAGCGAGTCGGGTCTTGCCGCCGAACTGCGGCGCGACGTGGCGTTTCTTGAGGAGCTGGTACATCGCCAGGTGCGGGTCGTCGTAGCTGGCCTTCTCGTCGGGCAACTCGGCGATGACCTCGTCCAGCGAGACGCCGTGGTACATGAGGATGTCGACGCCCTCGACGGTCACCGTCGATGGGTTGGCGGAAATACGGGCATCGTGGGCGCTCATGATCGACCGGAGTTCCTCGTCAAAGGCGGGCTGGGGTTCGGCCAGGCGGACGGCGTCGTGGTTGCCCGGAATCATGACGGTCTCCATGTCGCCGGGGACGGCCTTTAGGTGCTCGTTGAAGGCCTCGTACTGTTCGTAGATGTCGACGATATCCAGTTCCTCGTCCTGGTCGGGGTAGACGCCGACGCCCTCGACCATGTCGCCGGCGACCAGCAGGTACTCGATGCGCTCGGCTTCGGGGGTGTGGAGCCAGTCGGCAAACCGGTGCCAGGCGTCGGCCGCGAACTCCTGGCTGCCGACGTGGACATCGCTTATCAGCGCCGCCTCGACCTCGCGGTCGGCGGTCGAGGGGTCGTGGGTCCGCGGGACGTCCGGGAAGTGCATCGCGTCGACGAAGAGGATGCCGCCGTCGTCGGCGAGCGAGCCCTCGACGGCGACCACCTCGTCGAGGAGGAGTTCGTCGACCAGGTCCGCGAACTCCCGGTCTTTCATCACGAGACAGGGGAACGTGCCGGTGGTGTCCTCGAGTTCGACTAGCCAGTGGCCGCTCGCCGTCGAGCGGATGTCCGAGACCATCCCCACGAGGGCCGCGTCGTTGTTGCCCGGCATCGACTCCAGCGCGTCGGCCGGCCGGTGGTTGACCCGCGACCTGAGCGTCCCCGAGAGCGTCTCGTAGCGGTCCCGGAACACCGCCACGAAGTCCTCGTACTCGCCGGTCCCCGTGCTCGCGAAGTCGCCGTCAACCTCGACAGACCGGGCCGGCGCGTCGCCGGCATCCCGTCCGGGAGTTGACGACGCGTCGACGGTGCCGGACGCGACACTCGATGCCGCCGACCCACCGGGACCACCCCGCTCGCCGCTCGAACCGGCCACGGACTGTCCGCGACCGTCCCGCTCGCCGTCCCGGCCGACCCCCTCCGTTTCGACTGGAGACGCGCCGTCCGCATCTGTCGATTTCGGGGACGTATCTCCAGTTGAAACAGTGGGGTTGCTCGGGTCCGGGCCGGCGGGCGTCCCGTCGGGAGTAGGGTCGGCCTTTGGGGCAGTCGAATCGAGAGACTGCGAGCGGTCGAGTGCGGCGCTGACGTGGTCGGCGGTGAGCTTCACCGCGTCGTCGGGGACCGTTTCGAGTGTGCGTTCGAGCGCGGCGGCAGGGTCCTCGGCGGCGGCGATGAGCGTTACGGCGTCGGGATCGGCGTTGTAACCCTGGTTGGCGAGCGCGTTCGCGACGTGGACCGGCGTCTCCAGGGGCACACCCGCACATCGTCGCCGGCCCGCAAAAACGTAGCGACCGCCGGCCGGGGGGACCAGCGGAACTTAACTGGGGGGCGGCCGTCGGGCCGGGTATGACGAAGACGGCGCTGATAACGGGGTCGTCGTCGGGGATCGGGCGTGCGACGGCGGCCGACTTCCTCCGGCGGGAGTGGACCGTCTACGCGACCGCCCGGGACACCGGCGACGTGGCCGACCTCGCCGAGGCGGGCTGTGAGACGGCCGAACTCGACGTGACCAGCGACGCCGACGTGGACCGCGTCGTCGACCGGGTCCTCGACGAGACGGGCCGGATCGACTGTCTGGTCAACAACGCCGGCTACGCCCAGTACGGCCCCGTCGAGGACGTCCCCGTCGACGCCCTCAAGGCCCAGTTCGACGTGAACGTCTGCGGCCCACACCGCCTGACCCGGGCGGTCCTCCCGCACATGCGCGAACGCGAGCGAGGGACCGTCGTCAACGTCTCCAGCGTCCAGGGGCGGGTCGCGACCGGCGGGTCGGGCGCTTACGCCGCCTCGAAGTTCGCGCTCGAAGCGCTGAGCGACGCCCTCCGCGTCGAGGTCGACGACTACGGCATCGACGTTGTGCTCGTCGAACCCGGTCCCATCGCGACCCGGTTCGGCGAGCGCGCGGTCGAGGAGATAGACGGGCTCGACCGCTCGGGCGCCTACGAGTCGCTGTACGCCGTCCTGGAGGACTCGGAGGTGCTGGCCAGCGGCGGCGACTTCGGCGTCCACCCCTCGCGGGTGGCGGCGGTCGTCGCCGACGCGGCGTGTGCCTCGGACCCGGACCCGCGCTACCCCGTCGGCACGACGGCCCGCCTCGTCCTCGCGACGCGGCACCTCCCCGACCGGTGGCGGGACTGGGCCTACCGGCTCGTCAGGTGGGTGGTCACGTAGATGGAGGTCGCCGACCGCGACCGACTGGCGCGCTCGCCGGCCCGCGAGACCGCGCTGGCCTGTCTCACCGCCGGGGTCGAGGCCGCCCACCCCGAGCGCGTCCTGCGCGACGCGGTCGCGCGCTCTGGCGACCAGTTGCCGTCGCCGACGCCGTCTACGACCTCGCCGACTACGACGAGGTGCTCGTCGTGGGCGGGTAGGAGCGCACACCCGCTCGCCCCCCGGACGGCCGCCCTCAGGGGTCGACGTGGCGCAGATCGCGGCCGGTCGGGGTCGTCTCGACGGGACCGTCACACCGCGGACACGTCTCCATCTCTTCGCTGATGTACGTGGTATCACACGCCCCACACCGGTAGAGTTGCGTCGAGAGCTGTGGACGTGCCTCTGACTGTTCCCCTGGTCCCCGTGGTCGGTCCGGCAGGTACTCCTGGACTAGCTGAACGAAACTCATCGTAGTGCAAAAGGACGCCACGGGATTAAGCGGAGAGTCTAAAACATTAGGTCCGCGACCGGGCCCGGTTCGACGGCGGTTCCGGCCGGCCGCGACGTTCGAGTCACGGGGGGCGGGCGCTTTTGAAGGTGCCCGCCGAAGCGGGGACGATGACAGCGAGACGAGTCGGCGTGCTGGTCTTCGAGGGGTTCGAGGAACTCGACGCGGTCGGGCCCTACGACGTGTTCGGGTCGGCCGCGGACCGCGGCGCCAACTGGACGGTCGAGTTGCTCGCGACCGGACCGACCGACCGCGTGACTGGCGCCAACGGCCTCCGCGTCGAACCGGACGCGACGCTCTCTGTCGACGGGAACCCGGCGGCCACCGCCGACGGAAACCGGATGTCCGCTGTCAAAGGGGATCGGAAACGGGCCGCCGCGCAAGGCGACGCGACCGGGACCGAGGGGGGTTTCGACTCCCTCCTGGTCCCAGGCGGCGGGTGGAACGACCGCGCCGGGGCCGGTGCCCGGGCCGTCGCGGAGGACGAGCGCGTGCTCACGGCGTTACGGGACCTGCACGAGGGCGGGACGACGCTGTTTGCGGTCTGTACGGGCGGGATGATACTGTCGGCGGCAGGGCTGCTCGACGGGCGCGCGGCGGTCACACACCGCGGCGCGCTGGCGGAGTTGCGCGAGACCGACGCCGAGGTCGTCGAGGCCCGCGTCGTCGACGACGGCGACGTCGTCACGTCGGGCGGAGTCACCGCCGGGATCGACCTCGCGCTGTGGGTCGTCGAGCGCGAGTGGGGGACCGAGGTGGCCGACGCCGTCGCCACCGAGATGGAGTACGAGCGCAGTCCCGATGTCTACCGGGCGGGCGACGCGACAGACGGGTGACGCGACGGGCGAGTGACGCGACAGATGGCTGACCCGTCGGCGCTACCCTCCGAGACAGGCGGCGACGACCCGCAGGAGTCGTTCGCCGCGGACCTCGTCGGCGAACAGGGGGACGCGGCGGACCTCGTGGCCGCGGAAGATCTCCTGTGAGCGCTTGAGGGCGTCGCGCTGAACCGCCCAGCGGCGCTGGCAGAACTCGCAGTCGTCCAGGTCGGGCGTGACGAACCAGTCGGCCTCGACGTCGGCCACGTCGGTCAGGTCCTGCATCACGCGGTTGACGACGACGGTCCCGACAGGCACGCCGAACGAGGCGAGGCGGTCGAGCAGGCGCTCGGACTCGCGGACCGACAACTCCTCGGGGACGAGCACGACCCGGAAGTCCGTCCGCGCGCGGTCCTGGAGGACATCGCGCAGGCGCTCGACGCGCTCGCGGAGGACGCGGACGTCCTCCACGTCCATCCCGGGGTCGTCCTCGTCGTCACCGAACATCCCCGTGAGGTTGTCCATCATTCCCGAGAGGCGTTCACGAAACGTGAGGACGCGCCCGAGCATCGAGTCCATCACCTCCGGGAGTTCGAGCAGGCGGAGGGTGTGGCCGGTCGGCGCGGTGTCGACGACGACCCGCTCGAAGCGCGCGTCGTCCATGTACTCCAGCAGGAGGCGGACCGCGGCGGCCTCGTCGGCCCCGGGCATCGACCCGCCCAGCGGGTCGACCATCCCGGCGTCCCCGTCCGCGGGAGTGTCCGCCGACCCGCCGCCCATCGGTCCGCCGCCCGGCGGGCCGTCGCCCATCGCGCCGCCCAGCATGCCGCCCAGGGGGTTCTCGCCCTCGCCGGCAAAGGGACCCTCCTCGAGGGCGTCGTCGGGGTCGATCTCGGCGGCATAGAGGGGGATGTCCTCGCGGATACGGGCCGGCTCGGCGGGGATGTCGGTTTCGAGCGTGTCCGAGAGGGAGTGGGCGGGGTCGGTCGAGACGACCAGCGTCGCGGTGTCGTCGCGGGCGCTCGCGAGCGCCGTCGCCGCGGCCATCGTGGTCTTGCCGACGCCGCCTTTCCCCCCGTAGAGGACATACTCCGGGGCGTCCACGCCGGCCGGGACGGCCGCCTCGTCGATCGCCTCGACGGGCTCGACGTCGATGTCGCTCATGGGCGGTGGTGGTGGCCGGCGACGGATGTACCCGTCGGTCCCCCGCGGACGTATCGGCGTTCAGGCGGTCGCTGACGCGGCGCTGCCGGCTCGCGGGTCGTCGGACAGGGCTCCGCCGTCCCCCCGGACGGCGGGCGAGCTGGACAGGCGTGATGCCTATGACCGCGACGACCGGGCCTCGCGCACCTCGGCGCCGTCGCGGAGTTTGTCTTCGCAAAACGGACAGACGCGGGGGCCGTTGTATCCGTCCGGCGTAAACACGCGCATGTACGCCTCGGTGACGAACGACCCGCAGTTCTGGCACTCCGGCATCCCCTAAACAACGCGAACCGGAGGACAAAGGCTTTCCGGCTGTCCGGCCCCGTGACCGAGCCGGAAAAAGAGCGAAACGGGCGTTAATCACTCTTTACTCGGCGTGAGAGGGCCGTTACTCGGCAGGGGGGAGAGGTTACTCCCCGGAGTGGGGGAGTCGGGACGGCCTACCCTGGTCGGCGGTCGTCCCAGAACGCGGCGAGCTGTGGATCGAGGAACTCCGACGTGAGGCGGACGAACTCCTCGCGTTCGGCCGGCGAGAGGTACTCGTGGACCGAGTGGCGCACGCCCGCGGTGTAGCGGCGGTCCGCGAGCACGCGGACGCCACACTCGTCGGTCCCGCGGATGACCCGCCCGAGGGCCTGGCGGGCGCGCCGGACCGCCGGCACCGTCAGCGCGTACGCGAAGGCGTTGTCCTCGCCGAACGCGTCCGCGTAGGCCCGCCTGACCGCTCGCACGCGGGGCGACCCGACGTTGACCAGCGGGACGCCGACGACCAGCGCCGCCGCCAGTTTCTCGCCGTCGTAGTCGATGCCCTCGGTGAGCGTCCCGCGTGTGCTCGTGACCAGGACCTTCCCCTGCCCCCGGAAGAAGCGCTGTTTGAGTGCCTCCGTGGCCTCGTTCGTCGAACTCTCGTCGACCAGCACCGGCTTGTCGACGGCCCCGTCGAGGTAGGCGCCGACCCACGCGGCCTCGCGGTAGTTGGGCATCGCCACGAGGACGTTGCCCGGCGCGCGCCCCACCGTCCGCAGGACGTGGGCGTACTCGTCTCGGGTCGGGTTCCACCCCTCGCCCAGCGGCTCCATCTCCCCCGGGTCGCCGCGGTTGCGCGCCGTGAAGGGCTCGGCGTCGACTATCCAGCTCGCCCGGTTCTCCTCGGGGAACCGCAGGGGGTAGCTCTTCGTGACGACCGGCCGTCCGCGGCCGTCGGTCGCGCCCGCGGCGTCGCCGCGGTCGTCAGTCGCGGCCGCCTGGTTGCCACGTTCCGGGTCGCCGGCCCGGAGCGACGCAAGCCCCGACACCTCCGTGAACACGGACAGCGGCGAGAGCGTCGCGCTCATCAGCACGCCCCCGCCCAGGGCGTCGAACGTCTCGCGGAGCGACTCGGCCGGCATGCAGTCGAACAGGACCAGTCCAGCGGTGTAGACCGACTCGTAATCGGCGTCGGCCGCCCGGTCGGGCTTGGGGGCGTGTTCGAGTTCCACCTCCCGGAGGTAGCGGGCATGGTCCCGTTCCCACCACCGGGACATGACGACGCCGACGGCGGCACAGACCGGCGACCGCCCGAGTCCGAGGCCGTCGACGGCGTCCTCGACGGCCGCGCCGACGGTCGCCAGCGACCGCCACAGGTCCCCCCCGTACCCCTGGCGCTCGGCCCACCGGGTGAGTTCGTCGGGTTCGGCCGTCTCGGGGTCCCGCAACGGGAGTTCCACGTCCCGCTCGGGCAGTGCGTCGGCGGGGTCGCCAGCCCGCCAGTCGCGGTCGAACTCCGCGTCGAGGTGGGCGGCGACCCGTTCGTCGAGCCACCCCAGCAGGTCGTCGTAGAACTCGCGGGCACGGTCGACGGCCGCGAGCGGCACGTCGTGGGTCCCGAGGTGGTCGGCGACCGCCTGCCGGCGGTCGTCGCTCTCGCGGGCCCGCGAGACCAGATGGGCACAGTCGTTGCGCGCCCGGACGAGGGTGTCCCGGCCCACACGGTCCGAGAGCAGGTCCCGGACGCGCTCCTCGAGGCGGTGGGCCTCGTCGACGACGAGGAACGTGCTCGAATCCAGCACCGAGGTCACCAGCGGCCGCGTCGCGGGGTCGAACAGGTGGTTGTAGTTGCCGATTATCACGTCGGCGTGCTCCAGGAGGACGCTCATCACCCGGTGGGGACAGGTCCCGCGCTCGGTCGCCGCCGGGAGGTACTCCGCGGGCGTGACCACGGAGTGTTCGCCCGCGTCGAAGCCGACGGGCGAGCCCGTGTTGCGGGCGAACCAGTCGGCCTCGAACGGGCAGTACAGCGGCGGGTCGTCGCCGCCGACCAGCGACTCGGGCGCCCGCGGCTGGCTGGCGGGATAGGGCGACTCGGCGCCCGCCGTCGCCAGCGCCCCCTCGAACGTGCGGTGTGTCTCGGCGTCGAGGCGGGCCTCGCGCACGAGGTCGCTCGCGACCGACGGGTCCCACCAGACGTCCCCGAGGTCGGCCTCCAGCGCCGCGTCGGCGACGGGCCCGTCGGTCGAGCGGTCCTCGGCCTCGACGAGGTCGGCCGTGTTCTCCCGGAGGTCCTCACACCGGTCGTGGGTCGAGACGTCCTCCGGGAAGACCCCCTCCCGGCCGTACGGACAGAGGTCGCGCTTGCCGGTCAGCGAGACGCCACGGAGGGGCCCGGGCGTCGAGTCGTCGGCGGCGAGTCCGGCGTTTATCGCGCGCAGGTCCTCGACGAACTGGGCGCGTTGCTGTTTGACGGGGGTGACGACGACGACCCGGTCGAACGTCCGGGTGTGTTCGACGAGCGCGGCGCCGGCGGTGAGCGCGGCCATCGTCTTCCCCGTCCCGCAGGGCCCCTCCATCGCGAGGTACCCCTCGCGCTCGCCGACCTCGATGGCCGTCTCGACGGCGTCGGCCTGGCTCTCGTAGGGCTCGTCGAACGCGAAGAAGTCCCGCCAGCCCGCCGCCGGGTCGCCCGCCGGAGAGTCGGCCGCGGAGTCGTCGGCTGAATCGCCCGCCGTGGAGTCACCGCCCATGCACCACTCGCTCGGTCGCCCTCGCCTAAGAACGCTCGGATACGGCCCCGGGCGCAGCGAGGGTCACGTCCGCTCGAACGGCGACCGCAGAGAACCGTGAGAGCCCGGACGGTCGACCGGCCAGGGGCTTCCGAGCGGTCGTCGCGCCGAGCTGTCATCCGATACTTCTGTGGGTCCCCGTTCGGCGGTCACCGCTGGCACGGGCCCGAAAAGCCGACTACGACAGCGCCGCGAGGGCCTGGGCGGCCTCGCGGGCGGCGGCGAGGTGGGCCTCGGCCCGGCGGGGGTCCTCACAGCCCTCGGCCCGGCGGGCCTGGGCCAGCAGCGTCCGGGTCAGGGAGGCTCGCGCCTGCCCCAGCGGGTCCCCGGAACCCGACGCCTGGGACTCGGGACCCCCGGACACTGGGGGGGCGGACTCCGGCGCTCCGGACACTGGGGAGGCGGACTCCGGCGCCCCGGACGCCGGGGAGGCGGGTCCGGGCCCCTGGCCGGCGGAGCGGTGACCGGTCGACCGCTGGTCGAGAGACCCCGACGGCTGTCGGGCGGAGCCGAACGGGGTCGAACCGCTCGCTGGTCCCCCACCGGCCGACGGCGTGGCGTCGGCACCGCCCTCGTCGCCGGCGGTCGCTCCGTCTGCCGTGCCGGTGGCTCCCTCGCCGTGGCCCTCGGCGGCCCCGGTGTCCCCGGGCGTGCCGGATTCGTCGGCGACCCGGGTGTCCGCAGGCGTGCCGGCGTCCCCGGCCGTCTCGCTGTCTGCCTCCGGGCTGGTCTCGTCGGCCTCGGAGACGACCTCCTGGCAGGTGGGACAGAACTCCTGGCCGTCGTACCGGAAGATGGGGTCGCCACAGTCCTCGCAGTGGGCGTTGGTCATCGTCGCGCCCTTCAACAGGAGTTCGCTCATCTGTTCGGTCGCCTCGCGCTTCTCCTGGTCGCGTTCGTACTTCTCGCGGAGCCGCTCGCGCTCGGCTTCCTTGTCGAAGTCGCTCATATCCGGGTAGAGACGGTCCCGCGGAAAATGGCTTGCGGGTTCGCCGGCCCCGAATCGGCCCGCTCGGCCGGTGTTCGGATGTCGACGGCTGTCGAATTCGGGTGTCACGGACGACGCGGTAGACCGGCGGGTTTCGACACGCTTAACGGGGGACGCGGGCGAAATCAAGGTGGTATGACAAAGGTCAGCATCGTCGGTGCGGCGGGCACCGTCGGCGCGGCAGCGGGGTACAACCTGGCGCTCCGGGACGTCGTCGACGAACTCGTCTACGTCGACATCCCCGAGCAGGAGGACGTCACCGTCGGGCAGGCCGCCGACACGAACCACGGCGTCGCCTACGACGCGAACACGACCGTCCGACAGGGGGAGTACGCGGACACCGCCGGTTCGGACGTCGTCGTCGTCACGGCGGGCATCCCGCGCTCGCCCGGCCAGTCGCGGCTGGACCTGGCGGGGGACAACGCCGACATCATCGACGACATCGGCTCGCAACTGGCCGAACACAACGACGACTTCGTCACGGTGACGACGTCGAACCCCGTCGACCTGCTGAACCGCCACCTCTACGAGACGGGCGAGCGCGCCCGCGAGCGGGTCGTCGGCTTCGGCGGCCGCCTCGACTCCGCGCGGTTCCGGTACGTCCTCTCCGAGCGGTTCGACACCCAGGTCGGCAACATCGAGGCGACCATCCTCGGCGAACACGGCGACGACCAGGTGCCGGTCTTCTCGAAGGTGCGCGTCGACGGCCGCGACCCCGTCTTCAGCGACGCCGAGAAAGAGGAGATCCTCGGCGACCTCCAGGAGTCCGCGATGAACGTCATCGAGCGCAAGGGCGCGACCGAGTGGGGCCCGGCCACCGGCGTCGCCCACATGGTCGAGGCCATCCTCCGGGACACCGGCGAGGTCCTCCCCGGGTCGGTCGTCCTCGACGGCGAGTACGGCCTGGAGGACGTCGGCCTGGGCGTCCCTCTCAAACTCGGCTCGAACGGCGCCGAGGAGATGATCGAGTGGGAGCTGACCGACTACGAGCGCGACCAGCTCGGGGCCGCCGCAGAGAAACTGAGCGAACAGTACGAGAAGATCGCCTGACCCCCCGCGGTCTCAACTCCCGTCCTCGGTGGCGGATCCAGCACGGGCCACCGTCTCGACTGTGGAGTCGTCCTCGACTACGACTCCGGCGTCGTCGGCGACACGTTCCCCGAGCAGCGATGCCCACTCCGTGACGTGTGACTCGGTGTGCTGGGACATGGCGTCACCCGGGGGATCGCTGCGAGAAATTATAGCGGTTGTGCCCGTCCCCGGACGCTGGGAACGCCGTCGTCGGTAACTGGGAACGTCGTCCTCGGACGCCGGGAGGGTTGTCCTCAGACGTCGGCCTCGCGCCAGGTCTCGGGGACCTGGATGCTGTAGCGGCCGTCCTCTTGGAGGGCGATGATGTACTCCTCGCGGTCGTACAGTTCCATGAGGTTGAGTTCGTACTGCCCGGGTTCGACGACGCGGATGCTCTCGAACTGCTCGTTGAGTTCCTCGCGGAGCTCTGCCAGGTCCGGCCGGTCGGCCCGCTCTGTGTCCGGTTCCTCCGTGACCGACCGCTCGCCCGCGTCGCCGGTCACGGCGGGGGGGTCCGCGGTTGCGCCGGCCGCGCCCGACTCCCCGGCTGCGTCGTCGGTCGTCGCGCCGGACTCGCCAGTCGTCGCGCCGGGGTCGTCTCTCGGGTCGGAGTCTCCCGACCCGGTGTCGGTCGCCGGGCTGAACCCGTCGCCGGGCACCTCGTCGGGGTCGGCGGTCTGACTGCGGGCGTCGGCCTGGGCGAGGTCCTCGTCGTCGACGGGTTCTGACTCCGCGATAATGATGTCGTCTTCTCCAGTGTCGTCCCCGCGGGCGTCCGCGCCGGACCCGCTCGCGCCCGCGGCGGTTCCCGAGGGGGGTCTGGCGTCGGTCGCGTCGGGGGCGGCCGAGCCGCCGACGAGGTCGCGGACGGTGGCGGCCGCCGAGCCGACGGTCCGGCTCACCGCGTCGCCCCGGTCGGCGGGCTCTGACGACTCCGGGGTGACCGACCCGTCAACCGGGGCCGCGTCGCCGGTCGCGGGCTCGTCGTCCGGCCCCGCCTCGCTGGAATCGAACCCGTCGGGGCGGAACTGGAACTTCGTGCCCGAACAGTCCGGACAGCCCGACAGCATCTCCTTGGAGCCGTCGGCGAACGTCCGCCCGCAGTTCGTACACTGGTGTGGCATGCTACTTGCGCGAGACGAGCGCGCTGATGAGGGTTTCGTCCTTGTGGAGGGTCTCGATCTGGTTGGCCGGGCCGATGACGGTGAGTTTCTTCGTCTCCTCTCTGCCCATCAACCGCCCGAGCAGGCTCGAATCGTCGGCCTGTGACTTGGGGTAGGTCTCTATCTCGATGCCGTTGAACTCGTCGGGGCTTATCTCGGTCATCGTCACCTCGATGAGCCGCGACTCCTCGTCGGGGGTGAGCCCCGCCTCGAGGATGACGATCTTCCCCTCGCGGACACCGTCGAGAATGAGCCGGATCTTCTCCATCGTGGTCTTGTCGCTCATCCGCTCGGCGCTGATGAGGTCTATCTGCACGCCGTCTTCGTCTTCGGGGTGTTTGGCCTCGGCCATCGTGATCACCCGAAGTACTCCGCGATCTTGTCGTAGAGTTCGTCCATGTTATCACCTTCGAGCGCCGACAGCGGCGTCGTCTCGTGCTGGGGGAACGCGTTACGGATGCGCTGGACGCTCGACTCCTCCAGGTCGATCTTGTTCGCGAGGATCAACACCGGGAGGTCCTGGCTCTCGATGATGCCGATGAGCATCGTGTTGACCTGCGTGAACGGGTCCTCCGTCGAGTCCAGCACGTAGATGACGCCGTCGACGTCCTCGCGCAGCCAGTGCATCGCCTCGGCGACGCCCTCGGTCGCCTCCCGAGACCGCCGGACGGCGTCGTCTTTCTCCATATCGTGTTCCAGGAACTCGGTGTAGTCGACCTTCGTCGTGACACCCGGCGTGTCCACGATGTCGATGGTCACTTTCTTCCCGTCGCGTTCGATCTCGACGTTCTCCTTGCGGCGTGCCCGGCGGGTCTCGTGGGGAATGTGGCTCTCCGGACCGACCGCGTCGCCCGTCCAGTCACGCGCGATCCGGTTTGCCAGCGTCGTCTTGCCCGCGTTCGGCGGCCCGTAGATCCCGATCCGCTTCGGGTCCTCTCCGGAGAACAGCGTCGATGCTGCCCGCGAAATGCTGTCTTTGAGGTCTGTGAGCAGTCCCATCCTATCCTCCGCGCCGTGTGGCGCGTCTGGACGGATAAGCCGTGCCGACTCACTTAAGTCTACGTCAGACATAGATAAAATATCGTATAATTCAGTCGCGGAAACGCCCGTCAGTGGCCGAAATACGGACGGTTTCGGTCGATATCCTCGTGATATTATAATACTTCTGTTACATAATGCGTGGACGCCCCTCGACAAGTTCGGGCGGACCACCGGCACGAAGCCCCTCACCGACGAGAGGGAGACGACGACGCCCGAGACCGGGACGACAACGCCCAAGACCGGGGCGGCAACACCCCCACCCCTCCGTTTCAACTGGAGTCCGCCGAGACGCCGGGGGGCCGAGCCCAGTCGGCGGGACGCGAGGAGGAGCGAACCACTGCAGGAAATGTCTAGGAAGAATCGTAGACTGTTTTGAGATTACTCATAGACATCTCTACGCTTTCCAGACGCGTTATACCTATAGAACTAGAAACGAATGACCGTGAAAAGATATTTTCGTTCTAGTGCGGCTTTGGTTTAACTGTAATTGTATTAAATCTTTCCTTCTAGAATCACTCAACGAACCCCCCGGGGGGACCCCACCCGCTCGTTCTGGGGTTCCAGTTGAAACAAAGGGGTGTGGGGGTTCACGAGAGACCCTCGTGACCGACGTCGACGCCGATTTCGGTTCGGATCCAGTCGGAATATCCCTCGTCGCCTGTCTGTTCCCCGGAATTTGGACGGGGTCCGTCGGTTACCTCCCGCCTCTCGTGGCCGGATCCGGTTCTCCGGCGGGCGGGTTCGCGACCGCTCGCTCCGGCCGGACCCGCGTAACGACCGAAATATTTAATAGGATCTCAACCACGGGATCATGTGGTTCAACTGGACGGGCCTAATTCGCCAAAATCGGAGGAACGGGGCGTACTCAGGCACGTCAGTCGCGTTCGGTGGCCGCGCGGCTCGAACTCCACTCGAAACGAAGGGGTACGAACAGAAGCATGACGGACAGAGACGAAACGGACCAGGACGCGACACTCGATGCCAGCCGGTTCCTCGACGGGGACTCCGGGGACGGGGACTCCAGGGAGGAGACGGCCGCTCCCGGGGACAGCGGTCCGACCGGTGTCGACCCGTCCGGGGACGCCGGCCCGTCGGTGTCCCCGGAGGACCTTCCGGACGGGTCGACGTTCGACCCGGGTAGTGTAGACCTCGACGCCGACTCCTCGCTGCTCGACGACGTCGCCCTCGACGACATCGACGGCGAGGACGAGGGCTCCGACGAGGCCTCCCGGGGGCTGTTCGACGACCTCCTCGAGGGCGAGCCGATCTTCGAGAACAAGGAGGTACTCCGGCCCTCCTACACCCCGCGCAAGCTCCCCCACCGCGAGGAACAGATCAACAACATGGCGACGATCCTCGTGACCGCGCTCCGCGGGGACACGCCCTCGAACATCCTCATCTACGGGAAGACGGGGACGGGCAAGACCGCCAGCGCCAAGTTCGTCAGCGAGGAGCTCGAGTCGACCTCCGAGAAGTACGAGGTGCCCTGCGAGGTCGAGTACATCAACTGCGAGGTGACCGACACCCAGTACCGCGTGCTCGCCCAGCTTGCCAACAAGTTCGTCGAGAAGAACGAGGCCGTCATCGACGTGGAGGTCGACGAACTGGCCGACCTGCGCGAGCGGGCACGCGAGGACCCGGCCGCCCTCGCGGAGTCGGAGTACGGCTCCGTCGAGGCGGTCACCGAGCGGATCGAGCAGCTCCACGCCGACCGCGAGGACTTCGAGCAGGTCCCCATGACCGGGTGGCCGACCGACCGCGTCTACAGCACCTTCTTCGACGCCGTCGACTACCACGAACGGGTCGTCGTCATCATGCTCGACGAGATCGACAAGCTCGTCGAGAAAAGCGGCGACGACACCCTCTACAACCTCTCGCGGATGAACTCCGAACTCGAATCCTCGCGCGTCTCGATCATGGGGATCAGCAACGACCTGAAGTTCACGGACTTCCTGGACCCCCGCGTCAAGTCGAGCCTCGGCGAGGAGGAGATAGTCTTCCCGCCCTACGACGCCAACCAGCTCCGTGACATCCTCACCCACCGCGCCGAGGTGGCGTTCAAAGACGGGGCCCTGACCGACGATGTCATCCCGCTGTGTGCGGCCTTCGCCGCCCAGGAACACGGCGACGCCCGCCGGGCGCTGGACCTGTTGCGGACCGCGGGCGAACTCGCCGAGCGCGACCAGACCGACTGCGTCAACGAGGACCACGTCCGCAAGGCCCAGGAGAAGATCGAACTCGACCGCGTCGTCGAGGTCGTCCGCACGCTCCCCACCCAGTCGAAACTTGTCCTCTTTGCGATCATCACCCTCGAGAAAAACGGCGTCAAGAACATCAACACCGGCGAGGTCTACAACGTCTACCAGCGCCTCTGTGAGGAGATCGACGTCGACGTGCTCACCCAGCGCCGGGTGACCGACCTCATCTCCGAACTCGACATGCTCGGCATCGTCAACGCCATCGTCGTCAGCAAAGGCCGGTACGGGCGCACCAAGGAGATCTCCCTCTCGGTCCCGCTCGACGAGACCGAGGCCGTCCTGATGTCCGACTCGCGGCTCTCGGACATCGAGGACACACAGCCGTTCGTCCAGACGCGTTTCGACAACTCCTGAGCCCCTCCAGACGCGTTTCGAAATCGCCTGACTTCACGCAGGAGCGCGCGTGACGTTACCGGTCCGCGCTCCGACCCCGGAACTGACCCCCACTCCGGAACTGACTCCGACCAACCCTCCGATACCGAGGACGCCGACACACCGTTCGGACCGCAGTCGGATACAGCCGAGTTTCGGGATCCGCACCTCGGCCGTGCCGACGACCCACGCCGGCTTGACCGGCCCGGTCAGGCCCTGCGCCTGGTCGTAGACCCCGTTGGCGTCGCCTTTCGTGATGAACCCGGCGTGGGGGGCCGGACAGTTCGACAGGTCAGCACAGTCGCTTGCCGCGCCGACCGCCTGGCGGTCGGCTTTCCCGTACCAGTTCTCGCTCTCGTTGACCCAGAACATCGCCCGGTGGATGATCGGGGTCTGGTCCGTGTTCCCGTCGGGGTTGTAGACGATCACGTCGCCCTGGCGCTGGAACTTCCGGTAGTCGGCGTCGGTCCGCTCGCCCGTCCGGGCGGTGACGACCCCCGTGTCCCCGTGTGCCCCCTCGCCCGGGAACCGCTTTTCCTCCATCACGAACACGAGGTCGCCGGTCTTCATGTGGGGGGTCATGCTCGGGCTCTCGACGGCGACCATCGGCGGCCACACCCCGCTGACCGCGAACAGCAAGACCCCGACGAGCAGGACCGCCGCCGCACTGCTTGCGATGTCGTAGACGAACGTCCCCCAGTCCATCTTCTCGCCCTCGCGCTCGACTCCTTCGGCGTCCCCGCGCTCACCGGTCTCGCCGGGATTTCCGGTGGGCTCTCCGGGGACCCCGTCCGCTGGTTCGTCTGCGTGGCCACTGGCGCTCCCCGCGGCGTCGGTGACCGGCGTCGGACCGGGCGGGCCCGGCTCCCGCGTCCCGGCCGCGGAGTTCCGTGACGCGTTGTCGGGGTCGGAGTTGGCGTGGTCGGGGTCGGAGTTGACTTCGTCGGGGTCGGAGTTGACTTCGTCGGGGTCGGGACCGCCGTCGTCGGGAGCGGTCCCGTCGCGTGCCGGGTTGGGCGATCCGTCCTCGGTCGGGTCGTCGTCGCCGTCGCCGGGCGGACTCATTGCTCCCGTGTTGGCCCAGTCCGGATTTGAATGTTCTGGCTCCGGGCGGTCACTCGCTCACGTCGGCTTTCACCTCGTCGGCGTAAGCGTCGGCCAGCCGCGTCGGTTCCGGGAGTTTGTACCCCGCGGCGGTCCGCTCGGCGAGGTCGGCCGCGGTGTCGGCCCCGACGCGGTGGCCGGGACTGACGTACACCGGGTTGACGTACCGGTCGTCCCCCTCGAACTGCCGGGTCTGGACGGCGTAGCCGATGACCGTCCCGTCGGGGGCGGTCACGTCCGCGTCGGCCTCGATGGCGACGCGGGCCCCCGCGGGCAGTTTTCCGTCGAGTGACTCCCGCGGGGTGCCACAGAGCAGGCGCTTGGCGACGCCGACGGTCGGCAGGTCCAGTGCCACCCCGACGTGGGTCGCCAGCCCCGCCTCCCGGAAGTGGATCCGGCCGCTGCCGTCGACTATCGCCAGGTCCGGGACGCTCGACAGTTCCCCGAAGGCCGACAGTATCGCGCCGCCCTCCCGGAAACTCAGCAGGCCGGGGACGTAGGGGATCTCCGTCCGCTCGACCGCGTGGGCCCGCTCGACGACCTCGCCGTCGCGCAGGACGATTACGACGCTGACGGCGCTGTCGCCGACGAACGCCTGGTCGACGCCGGCGACCAGCGGCGCTCCCGTCTCTCGCCCGTCCCAGTCGCCGTCGTCACTGTCGCCGTCGTCGCCGGCGCTGGTCCGGTCGAGGGCGTCGAACGTCGCCTGGCGGGCGTCGCCGCTGACGCCCACCGTAGCGGGGTCGACGGCCAGGTCGTCGGCGAACGTCGCGGCGTCGGCGATGTCGCGCTGGCAGTCCGCCATCGCCTCCCGGGAGAGCGCGGGGTCGGGGACGAACTCCGGGCGAGCGACGTCCATCAGAACGGCCCGCGGCCGCCGCCGGGGCCGCCCGGGCCGCCGGGACCGCGGCCGCCGGCGCCGAACTGGAGCTGGTCCGGTATCCGCCGGCGGCCCTTGACGTGCTGGCCGTACAGCAGGCCGATGGCGAGTCCGAGCAGGTGGGCGGCCTGGGCGGTGCCGCCGGCGCCGATGCCGCCCGAGAATATCCGGAAGACTGTCCAGCCGGTGTACCCGACCGTCAGCAGCCACAGCGGGACGGGGAGGATGAAGTAGAGGTACACGCGGAGGTTCGGGTTCAGGACCGTCAGCACGCCCATGATGGCCAGGCCGGCGCCGCTGGCCCCGAGAACGCCGGGCGCGCTGGCCGGGATACCGCCGTTCTGGACGATCTGGACGAGGACCTGCCCGAGGCCGGCGGCCGCGCCGCTGCCCAGAAAGAGCAGTGCGAAGTTCCGCGAGCCGACGTAGTCCTCGACCAGCCGCCCGAAGAAGTAGATGACGATGCTGTTGATGGCGATGTGGAAGAACCCCCCGTGGGCGAACACCGACGTGAACCAGGTCCAGACGTACTCGGGGTGTGTCGGCGAGAGGACGAATATCGCCCGGTAGAGCGGATTGAACCGCCAGGTCGCGGCGATGTTCCCGAACGGGTCGAGGACGAACCCGACGACGAACTGCAACAGGAACGTGACCCACATCGCCCCGAGGAAGACGAAGGTCACGTTCCCGCGGAAGTAGCCCAGCGGCCCGCCCGGGCGGCCGAGCCGGTCGGTCAGCCCGCCCGAGGACCCGCTCTCGTCGGCCACGCTGTCATCGAAGCCGCTATCGAAGACCCCACCCGGGTCCTCCCAGTTGTTCAGCCCCGGACAGCCGTGGTTCTCCGGGAGTCGGTGCTCGGCACAGAAGGTCCCCCCGCAGTGGCGACACTGGTAGGGCATGTTCTCCTGCTTGCCACACTCGTCGCACCTCGACATTACCCGCTGTTAGAACCCACCCGGCAAATGGATTGTGGGTCCCGACTCGGTCTCCGCGGTTCCGGCCGCTGGCCCGCCCGCGAGCGCGATATCCTGTCCGTTCGACCGACAGGTCGAGTCCCACGCGGTTCGTGGCAGTTCACAGTTGTCACAGCGCGGAAGCCCACCCGCTTTAGCGGTGGGAGCAAGCGCGTAAGCTTGATTTGAGTTCGGGAAGAACGGCAACGCCCCTTCTTAGAAAGGAAGGAGCGTGGGGCTTTCGTGTGGGAGCGCGAAGTGCGGGAGTCCACCGACAAGCCCACGAGTTTACTCGTTGGTAGCTGACTCGCGTCCTCGTCCACCCGGCGCCCGCCGACCCGGCGAACCGGGCTCCCCTTGGCAGGAGCGAGGGTGCCGACTGCCGTACTGTTATATAGGGGGTCCAACAACACCGTAGTGTGAGCGAGGCGAGTACAGACCCGACGGTCCTCATCGTCGACGACGAGGCGGAGGTGGCGGACGTCTACGCCCTCCGGCTCCGCAACGAGTACGACACCGAGACGGCCTACGGCGGCGAGGCGGCGCTCGACCGTATCGACGACGACGTCGACGTGGCGTTGTTGGACAGGCGGATGCCGGACGTCTCCGGCGACGAGGTGCTCGCGGAGATCCGCGACCGCGGGATCGAATGCCGGGTCGTCATGATCACGGCCGTGGACCCGGACTTCGACATCGTCGACATGCCGTTCGACGATTACCTCAACAAACCCGTCGAGAAGCGGGAACTCGTCGGCGCCATCGAACGGCAACTGACGGCCAGGCGCTACGACGAACGCCTCACCGACTACCTCGAAGTCACCTCGAAGCTCGGCCTCCTCCAGGCCGAGAAGAGCCAGGCGGAACTCGACGCACACGAAGAGGTCGACACCCTCCGGGAACGCGCCGCGGAGCTCAAGTCCGAACTCGACGAGGTGCTCGCGGAGTTCGACGACGCGGCCGCCGCGTTCCAGGAGATAAACCCGGACTGACCGACGGATGGAGACGGCCCGGACTGACTGGACAGGCGAAGACAACCCTCGACTGACGGGGCGGATGGGGACAGCCCTCGTCTGACAGGGCGGGCGAAGACAGCCCTCGACCGAGGGGGACCCGGAGACGGTTTCCTCGCGGCGGCGGACGGGTCCGGGCGACGGCGCGTCGGCGCGCGAGCCTCAGCAGAGGTTAGCAGTGGCGAACACGTCACCGTCCTCGGTGACCTCGACGCCGACGCCGACCATCCGGGCGTTCGGGAGCAACAGCCGCTTGTTGTGGCGGAGGTCGTTCCACCACTCCTCGACGATGGCCTCGGCGACGTCGCGTTCGTCGGCGTTGAACCGCGTCTCGCCGTCAACCTCGTACTCGCGGCCGGCGACCGTCTTCGCGACCGCCTCGAACGCGCTCTGGTTGGACTCGAAGGAGTTCACGTCCGCCCGCATGAGCCCCTCGTTGTCCGTCTCCCACCGGCAGGTGTAGTACAGCTCGTTTTCCTCGTAGCGGTCGGTGCTCGACACGCCGTGTATCGTGTGTCTGGGGGCGTCCGCCTCGGCCATCGTCTCGCTGTGGTTGCGCGCCATCTCGCGCACCTCGCTGGCCAGCGACCTGTTCATCTCCAGGGGGTCGAGCCCCTCCTCGGCGCGTCGCTCGTTGACCAGCTCGAAGACGAGCACCTCGATCCGCTCGGCGTCGAACGCCGCGGGGGCCACCGTCGGGCGCGCCGTCGGGGTGGGCGTCGGCGTGGCCGTCGGGGCGGGCGTCGGCGCGGGTGCCACGGTCCCGTGGGCCGTTCCCGTCGCCGTGCCGGTCGCCGACCCCCCGTCGTCCGGCGAGAGGGGCGTGGGGGTGACTGCTGTCGGCGTCCCCGCTCCCCCGGCGCTCATCCCCCCGAGCACGAGCGCGACCACCCCGCCGACGACCACCAGCCCGACGACCACGAGCCCCCCCACGACGAGGACTGCCACTCTGTTGGCCATACTGACTAGCTCTGTGTAATTCGTGATAATTGTTGCGCACAGCCCACTCCCTCTATCCGGACGGCCCACACTCCGAAGGGACCGCTCACCTCAGCCCCAGGTTCGGTACAATTCGTGATAACTTCTTTTCGAGTGTGACATTTCAGTGACGTGCCACTCCCGGCTCCGGAGGGGTCGGTGGTGGCCCGCTCAGTCGTCGGCCTCGACCGCGGTGCGTGTCACTCGTCTGACAGCCGCGACGACCCGTTCGGGGTCCGCCCTCGCGGCGGCCCCGGGACCGGTCTCGTTTTCCCTGTCCGCGCGGGACGCCCCGTCGAGTCCGGTTGGGGACCGGTCGCCGGCCCCCTCGCTTTCTCCCGTCGGCGGTGCGGCGGGGACGCGGACGACGGCGTCGTGGTCCCGGACGAGGGCACGCACCGACGGCGGCACCGACCCGGCGAGGACGACCGCATCGGCGGCTTCCATCTCGGCGCGTGCGGCGGCCTCGGTCGCCGCGTCGAGGGGCGCGAACCCCGCCCCGGCGACGTGGACCGACAGGTCGCTCTCACCGGTCTCGGGACGGGGGGTCACCGTCGGCGTCCCGGTGACGGGGTCGGGCAGGACCGTCGCGTCCGTGTCGAAGGCCGTCCGGAGGTGGTCGCCGGTCAGGACCGACTCGGGCCGGCCGACTGCGAGCACGTCGCCGTCCGCGAGGACCGCCAGGCGGTCGCAGTACCGCGCCGCCAGGTCGAGGTCGTGGATGGCCGCCAGCGCCGCCTTGTCGGCCTCGCGGGTCAGCTCCCGCACGAGGTCGAGCGTCCGGACCTGGTGGTTGATGTCGAGGCTCGCGGTCGGCTCGTCGAGCAGGAGGGCGGGCGTCTCCTGGGCCAGCGCCCGCGCGAGGACGACCCGCTGGCGCTCGCCCCCGGACAGCGACCCGACGCTCCGGTCGCGCAGCGCCGCCGTCTCCGTCCGCTCCAGTGCGCGCTCGACGGCTACCTCCGCGTCGGGGTCGCCCGAGAACCGCCCGTGGTAGGGCGTCCGTCCCATCTCGACGATGTCCTCGACGGTAAAGTCGAACGAGACCGTCGTGTCCTGGGGGACCGTCGCCACGCGGCGACTCGTCGCGCGCGCCGACAGCCCCCCGACCGGGTCGCCGCCGACCTGGACCGTCCCCCGGTCGGGGTCGCACACGCCGTTTATCGTCCCCAGGAGCGTCGTCTTACCGGCGCCGTTGGGACCGACGAGACCGACGAACTCGCCGCGGTCGACCGACAGCGACACGTCGCCGAGGACCGACACGTCGCCGTAGCTGACCGACACCGACCGCACGTCGACCAGCGGGTCGTCCCCGCCCTCGCCCTGGCGTCCGCTCTCGGGGACCTTTTGCCCGTCCTCGACCCCGGCATCGTCGCTCACAGTGCGTGCACCTCCCGCGTGCGCAGCAGGTAGAGGAAAAAGGGCGCCCCCAGTGCGGCGGTGACGATACCGACGGGTAGCTCCGCCGGCCCCGACCGGGCGAGGGTGTCGGTCGCGACGAGGAACGTCGCGCCGGCGACGGCACTGGTCGGCAGGAGGATCCGGTGGTCCGGGCCGACGAGCAGGCGCATCATGTGCGGGACGATCAGGCCGACGAAGCCGATAGCGCCCGCGACCGCCACGGCCGCGGCGGTGACGACGCTCGAGACCGCCAGCAGGACCCGCTTGGTGCGCTCGACCTCGACCCCGAGGGTGTGGGCGTCGTCCTCGCCCAGCAGGAGGACGTTCAGGTCACGCGCGTACGCGGCGAGAACGAGAAAACAGCACGCCGCGACCGGGACCGTCACCGCCACGTCCGACCAGGCGGCGTTGTGGAGCCGCCCCATCAGCCAGTACAGCGCCTGTTCGAGGCTCTCGCCGGCCTGCAAGAGGAGATACGAGATGACCGCACCGAGGAACGTCTGGACTGCCACCCCGGCCAGCAGCAGCGTGGCGACCGGGGTTCGACCCCCCTCCGTGGCGATGAGATAGACCGCGAAGGCGGTGACGACCGCCCCGACGAACGCGGCCACCTGGATGCTGAACGGGCCCGACAGCGACAGCGCGATGGTCGCGACCGCGCCGACGGCCGCCCCCGAGGAGACGCCGATGATCGACGGGTCGGCCATCGGGTTCCGGAAGAAGCCCTGCATCACGGTCCCCGCCGAGGCCAGCGCGAACCCGACGGTCGCGCCGAGCGCGATCCGCGGTAGCCGGATCCGCCGGACAATGGTCTCGTCGGTCGACTCGACGGGCAGCGAGAACAGGTACGTGTACGACAGCTCCGGCACGGGGACCGAGACCGTCACGCCCAGCAGCGCGACGGTGCCGCCCGCGAGGGTCGCCCCCGTCGGCACCGCGACCGCGTTGAGCGTCGCCTTCGCGACCGCTGGGAGCGCGACCGCGACCGGCCCGATGGTCGCGCTCACGAGCACGACCGCCACGAGCAGGCCGGTCAACCCCGCCGACCACGCGACCGCTCTCGCTCTCCCCTCCATGCAGAGATCAATTCTGCTTGGAGTAGTTAAATATTTATTGCGAAGGAGCACACCCCCACACGCCATGAGAGCAGCGACAGTACTCAGCGTCCTGTTGGTGGTGGCCGCGACGGGGGCGACGGCTCCCGTGGCCGCCGGAGCGGACACGGGGCCGAGTGCAGATGTGACCGGCGTCGCCGGGTCACACTGCACGTTCCCGGTCACGGTCACGGACGCGACGGGGACGGAGGTAACAATCGAGGACGACCCGCAACGGCTCGTCGCGCTCGCGCCGAGCGCCGCCCAGATCCTCTGGGGGATCGGCGCCGAAGACGAGGCCGTCGGGATGCCGGTCGACTACTACACCGGCTACCTGAACGACACCGAGGGGAAAACCGACGTGGTCAACGACGACGGCTCGGTCATTGTCGAGCAGGTCGTCGGCGCACAGCCGGACCTGGTGCTCGCGCCGAACGTCGTCTCGAACGAGACCGTCCAGACGCTCCGGGACAGCGGGCTGACGGTCTACCGGTTCGGCGCGGCCGAGGACCTCGAGGACGTCTACGCGAAGATCGAACTGTACGGTCGGCTCACCGGGAACTACGACGAGGCCGGCCGGGTCAGCGCCCGCATGGAGGGACAGGTCGAGGCCGTCCGCGACGCCGTCAGTGACGAGGATAACCCCGACGTGTTCTTCTCGCTGGGCGGCGGGTGGACCGCCGGCGAGGACTCGTTCATCGGTCAGCTCATCGCCGCCGCGGGCGGTAGCAACATCGCCGCCGGCGAACTGAACCGGTCGTACGGCAAACTCAGCGACGAGGTCGTCGCCCAGAAAGACCCCGAGTGGGTCGTCCTGAACGGCCAGTTCGGCACGGTCCCCAAGACGCCCGCGTTCAACCAGTCGACGGCCGTCCAGGAGGGCAACCTCGTCCGCGTCGACCGCAACTTCATGTCCCAGAACGGCCCCCGGAACGTCCAGCCGCTGAAGACGATGGCCGAGGCGTTCCACCCCGAGGCCTACGGGAGCATCGACTTCTCGACCGTCGAGACGCCCCAGCCCGCGTCGTGTACGACGCTGACCCCGACCGCCGACGGCGGGACGGAGACGGCGACTGCCGACGACGGGACGGCGACCGCTGACGGCGGGACCAGGACGGCGGACCCGACGGCGACCGCACCGGCGGCAGACGAGACGGCGTCGACGCCGGCGACTGCGGCCGACGGTCCCGGCTTCACCGCCCTGACGGGCGTTCTCGCGCTCCTGGCCGCTGCCTTGCTGTTCCGCCGGCGGGAGGGCTGACCGCTTGCTGGTCCGGCGGCGGGAGGACCGGACCCGTTTTCGGCCGCTTCCGGTCCCCGGCGGACGCGCCGTCCGTTGTCCGCCGGAGTGACTGAAAAAGGCCTTAGGTGTCGCCGTCCCAGCCCCGTGTATGGTCGAAAACGTCATCTGGCCGGCGGCGCTGGACGCGGAGTGTACCCGCAGCGAGGGGCGTCGGGTGGCCAGAGACCTCGCGGTCCCGGACCCGACGGTCGACGAGATCGCACAGGCCGTCCAGCAGGTCGGCTACGACGCGGTCATTGAGCGCGACGTGACCTACCCCCGCGAGTACGAGCCGCGGGGGCGCGTCCTCGTCAAGGACGCCGACGACGCGACCAAAAGCGACCTCCTGGGGGCCGTCGCCGCGTACCTCCAGGTGCTCCGGGAGTAACCGTGCGCCGCGTCGGTGACGTCGTCCGTGTCGCGCAGGGTCTCGCCGTCGTCCGCGCCCCCGACGCGGACTTCCCCGAGACCGGGACCGCGGTCGTCGACGAGAACCTGGACGAACTCGGGACGGTCGTCGACGTGTTCGGCCCCGTCGACCGCCCGTACGTCGCCGTCTCGCCCCACGACGACGTCCACCTCCCCGGGCTCGTCGGCCGGCGACTCTACGCCCGCTGACCCACACCGGTTTCGCCCCCCGCCCGCGTTCCCCCCGGGCTGGGCCCCGTTCCGACCATCACGATCACTAATATTTTTAACCGAGGGGCTGACAATCGCTTGTCAACACGGATGTTCGAGGGGAAACGCTTCGCCGGGGCAGTGGTGGCCCTCGTGGTGGTCGTGGCCGGGTTCGCCGGCGCCGCCGCCGCGGATGCGGACGACAACGAGCCGCCGATGGCCGGCGCCGGGCTCGACCAGACCGCGCCGGTCAACGCGACGGTTCACCTCGACGCCACGGGGTCCAGCGACCCCGACGGGACGGTCGAGTCCTACGAGTGGCGCGTCGAACGACCGGACGGCGAGCACACGACCCCGGACTGTGAGACCTGTGCCCGGACAGAGATCCGCGTCCGCCGGGAGGGGACCTACAACGCGACGGTCACCGTCACCGACGACGACGGCGCCGAGCGCTCGGACACGATGCGCATCGAGGTGTCGCCGGTCGACGGTCCCTCGGTGTCGGTCGCCGGGCCGTCGAGCGTCCTCGCCAACGAGTCGGTAGACCTGACCGCCACGCTGACCGCAGGCGAGGAGCCGCTGGCCCGCGTCGACTGGACGGTCGACGGGAGCCTCGAACGCCGCGAGAACCTCGACGGCGAGTCTGTCACCGACGAACTGTCGCTGTCCCCCGAGTCCGGCACCCACACGATTTCGGTCGACGTCTACGACCAGCTCGGCCGGAAGGATACGGCGACGCTGAACCTCACCGTGACCGCCCCTCCCGACCCCCCAGATGACGGCGGCGAGGGCGACGGGGACAGCGGGGATGGAGGCGACGGAACCGGCGACCAGTCGGTTCCGACGGTCACCGTCGAGGACAGGGGCGCAGTCGTGATGCACGGCGGCCAGGAGAAAGTCGACATCCCCGCGTCGGCCAGCGACCCCGACGGAGCGATCGTCGACTACGAGTGGGAGGTCGTCACCAAACCCGGCGGCGAGGTCGTCTGGCACAACAGCACGACCGACAAGCGGATCGAGGTCCATAGGGCTGGCCGCTACGCCGTCCGCCTCACCGTCACCGACGACGACGGCAACACCGCGTCGGACGTCGGGGCGTTCGTGCTGGTCCCCGAGAACCAGGCCGACCAGGAGGATTTCGAGTCCAGCGCCAACGAAGACTGCTGGTATCCCGAGGACTACGTCTACACCTGTGGACTCGATTCCGTCCTCGACGCCAACGATGACGGCACCATCACGATCGTCGACTCCAACGGTGACGGGCAGATCACGGTCAACGGCGAGACGTACGACCCCGGGGTCACTGGAGGAGCGGTGAGGGTCCCACTCGAAGAGTGGCGCGAACACTACACCCTGGACCTCGACGGCAGCGAACAGACCGGTGATGGAGAACTGTACTACCAACACGGAATCCCTCAGGGTTTCGGTGAGGAACGTGATAGCGACAATGTCGTCGGGGATTGGAGTTTGACTCGTGATTACACCTATTTAGACGAGACCAATTCGATTGATGAGCCTCCAGACACTGATCTCCCAGAACCTGACCCTGCAGACACTGGTCTCCCAGAATCTGCTCCTATAGATACTGATCTCCCAATACCTGATCCTCCAAACACAAATGAAGGTGAAAGCAACGATGAAACCTCAAGTGACAATACCCCAGATACATCAGATTACAAATTTGAATTGGACTGAACGCCTGGGACATGGAGCATAATTATTGAACATGATTGGAAATTTAAAAGACGAAAATGTTTTAATCATAACAACTCTACTTTCGGTATTTATAATCATCGCGGGTTGTCAATCTTTGCCGGGCGGAAGTCCAAGGGCAGAAGAACAGAGTACCACTTCGAATGTCAAAACTGAAATAGCTACTGTCTCTGGTACCCGCTCCTCTACTATTACTTCGACAATTGAGCCCACCCAGACTCCTACGCTTATTCAAACAGCAACACCGACAGCAATTCCACCCACAGCGAGGCCGACGCCAACACCGACACCGACCGACCCGTACTCCGGGTTCAAATTCGAATTCGACATGGCACTCAAACATAATGCCGAGGTCCCGTTGCGGATTCGTAGTGTCTGGGTTCCATCGAACGCGAGTACGATTTACGTCGTTCTCAACGCGACCGCGCCATCAGTCGACCAGACGAGACATGCCCACGAGTGGCTTGACCTCGCGAGAGCCTACGCAACGGCTGTCACAGTCTGGTATAAACGTGACTGGGATGGAAAAGTCCCGGAGCGAATGGTTGCCCTGGACCTCAACACGACAAACTACGAGAACCCGCCGGGAACGTTTACAGTTAGAACTGAGGATGTCCGTGCCTTGGACAACGAAAGTATTTCTATCTATCAATTCCACGACCGGTGGCAGAACACCTCCCGGCCACAAACCGATGAAGAGGAGGCGTTCGCCGAGTATCTTGACAGGGTGTCCCCGAACCGGACCTACCACGATACGGACGACTAGACACCCCACGTTTCAACGAAGCGAAGGCTTATACCGGAATCCGCGACCAGTTCGGGTCGTGCAGACCTTTCGAGACCTGGAGACGGCGGCCTACTGTCCGCGGAAGCTGTACTACAGGCGACGCGAGTCGGAGGTCGACCGGACACCACCGACGGAGGTACAGGAGCGGCGGGACCTGGCGTTCCAGTACGAGCGCCTCCTGACCGACGACGCGGCCTTGGCCGGGGCGCCGATAGCTGTGACGCCGACGCAGTTCCGGTCGCGGCTGGGCCAGGCGCGCGCCCGGCTGGACGACTGGGAGGGGCTGGTCGACCCGGCCGGGCGCGACGTGCACCTCTCGGGGAGAGACGCCCGCGGTGTCGCGCACAAGGTGCTGGCGGACCCGCCGCGGCCCTCGCTCGTGTTCGCGGGCGACCCGCCGACGCGGGGGGTCTGGGAGCCACAGACGGTCCGGCTGGTCGCGGCCGCGAAGGCGCTGGCGTGGGAGCGCGACCGCCCGGTCGAGACAGCCTACGCCGAGTATCCGGCCCACGGCGTCGTCCGGCGGGTGGCGATGACGACCCGGCGGAAGGCGGCCTACCGAGCGGCGCTGCGGACGGCCGAGACCATCGACGGTCCGCCCGCCCGCGCGGACACGAGCGCGAAGTGTGAGCCCTGCGAGTTCCGGGAGGAGTGTGGAGTCAAGACGCGGTCGCTCCGGTCGCTGCTGTGAGGGCCCCGCGTGGGCGCTCAGTCCCGGCGGTCGGCCAGCCACGCCTCGATCTCGTCGGCCATCGCGCCGCGGCGGTGGACCGTGGCCCGCTCGACGTCGACGACGGTACTCTCCGTGCCCGACGTCTCGCCGCCGTCGAGGACGACCGCGACCCGCTCGCGGACCGCCGGGGAGAGCTCCGAGACCCGGCGGACGCTGCCGGCACCGCTCTCGTTGGCGCTGGTGGCGGTTACGGGCGTCCCGGCGGCCCGAAAGAGGTCGCGGGCGAGGTCGTGGTCGGGGACGCGCACGCCGACGCGGTCGCGGCCGGCGGTCAGCGCGTCGGGGACCTCGTCGCCGCGTTCGACGACGACAGTCACCGGGCCGGGGAGGAACCTGCGCATGAACGCGCGGTCGCGGTCGGCCGGACGCGTGTACTCACAGGCGGTCGCCACGTCGGGGACGCCCAGCGAGAGCGGGTTCTCGCGGGGCCGGCCTTTCACCGCGAAGACCCGCTCGACGGCGTCGGGGTCGAGGGCGTCCGCTCCCATCCCGTAGACGGTTTCCGTCGGGTAGACCACGGGGTCGCCGTCCGCGACGGCCCGGGCGGCGCGGTCGATGTCGCTCATCGGCGGACGTCCGGGACTCGGGGGCAAAAACGTGACGCGTCGGCCTCGTATCCACGAGCGTCAGAGGTCGTCGAGCGCGGCCTCGATCCCGTCGTAGTCGGGGAAGTCGGGCCACTCGCTGGCGACCCAGGTGTGCTGGACGACACGCTCCCCGTCGAGGACGAACACGCCGGGCCGGGGTTCGCTGACCCCGGCCATCACGTCGAGGTCATTGACGATGCCGTAGCGCTCGGCGACGCCGTTGGCGGGGTCCGAGAACAGGCGGGCGTCGATCCCGCGGTCCTCGATGAGGTCCGCGTGTTCGTACGGCGTCGATATCGAGAGGCCGACGACCTCGTAGTCGTCCGTACGGAACCACCCGCGGTCGCGGATCTCGTTCCAGACGTGGGTGGCCGGGAAGGCGCCGTCCATCGGGTGGAAGATGAGCACGACCTGCCCCTCGTCGGTCACCGCTGAAAGCGCGGCGTCCTCCCAGTACTCGTCGGTGACGAGGGGGCGCTCGAAGTCCGGCGCGACCTCCCCTCCCTCGGGGTGGTCGGCCGGCGGGAGGTCGACGACCGCCGGGACGGTCCGCTTGCCGGTGAGCCGCTTGACCACGTCCCGTTCGCTGTGCATCGGTTCGACGAACCGCGACCGGTAGTCGATGTCGCCGTTGTCGTCGCTTTGCGGTGGCCGCCCGACCGCGGGCCCGCCTCGCGCTCACGCGAGCGGGGCGTCGTCGCCGAGGACGAGCAGGACGAGCCCGACCGAGAGTACCGCGGGATAGGCCGGGTGGGCCAGCGAGAACTCGACGAGCGCGTTGACGGTCCCGAGGTCGGCGACGGCGTTCGCCCGCGCCGCTTCCTCGATAGCGAGTCCGACGCCGGTCGTCAGACTCGCCGTCGTGACGCTGCCCGACCAGACGACGAACGCGAGCCCGACCAGCCGCAAAGCGTGGTTGTTCAGCCGCGGTACGACCCCGCGCTCGCTGCCCAGGCGCGCCATTGAACCCGGATACGGCCGGCGCGCGCATAAATCCACGTCAGACGCTGCCCCGCCGGGGTCGGTCGCCTCTGGGAGTCGGCGTCGTGGGCCCGCCGAACCGGTCCGGTGCAAACCCTGCCGCTGTCCGCGAGCAGGGAGAGTTCCTGCCCCCTGAGCGGGACTTATATTGGTCGGCCCCGTCGGGGCGGAGATGAGCGACGACTGGGACCCCCAGACGAAGGCACTGCACGTCGGCCAGGAAGAGCCAGACCCCGCGACCGGTGCGCGCGCGCCGCCGGTCTACCAGACGACCTCCTACGTCTTCGAGGACGCCGAGGACGCGGCCAGCCAGTTCGCCCTGGAGAAGCCGGGATACATCTACTCGCGGCTTCGTCGGCGTCGAGTTCGAGGACTGATCAGTCCCGGGACAGCACGCCTTCGGATTCCAGCAGGTCGCCGAGTTCGGCCATCGAGTCGACGATCGAGTCACACGAGGGCGCCACCGCGGGCTTGGGGTCGAAGCCGACCGCCAGCCCCGCGACTGCCAGCATCGGGAGGTCGTTGGCGCCGTCGCCGACCGCCACGGTGTCGGCCAGGTCTTCCCCGACGGCCGCCGCGAGCACCTCGAGCGCGTCGTCTTTGGTTCCCTCGACCAGCGGCCCCGCGACCTCGCCAGTCAGGTTCCCGTCCGCGACGGGCAAGCGGTTGGCGACGACCGTGTCGACCCCGGCGCCCGCGCGGTCGAGCGCGCTCGCGACGCCGCGCTCGAACCCGCCGGTAAGGACGGCGACGTAGACTCCCGCCTCGCGCAGGTCGGCGATCACCGCCGCCGCGCCCGGGCGTAACTCGACGGCCTCGAAGGCTGCCCGGGCGTCTTCCTCGGGCACCCCCTCCAGCAGCGCACACCGCCGGCGGAGGCTCTCGGCGTACTCGATCTCGTCGTTCATCGCCTGCTCGGTGATCTCCGCCATGTCCCTGGCGGTGCCGTTGCGCTCGCCGAGCAGGACCGTCATCTCGGAGTCCGAGAGCGTCCCGTCGAAATCGAAGGCGACTAGCATCGCCCCGATGTTCGTGGATGGGGGATTCAAAGGTCGCGGTTTCGCGCGGTGGCTGTCTCGCTCGGGCGGCTCCGGTGGCGACCCGCCTGCCGACTCTTCTCGGTCCCGTCCTCACGGCGTCGGCGGGTCGCCGTCGTAGGCCGCCATGTCCTGGTAGAAGTTCAGCAGGCCGAACTTCAGTTTCTCGGGGGTGACGTCGACCATCTCGCGGCGTTCCTCGGGGGGGAAGGTCCCGCGGACGGCGTAGTCGGGCATCTCGACGGCCGCGCTCTCGGTGTAGCGCCCGTCCAGCAGGACGCGCGCGCCGAAGTCCTCGGGCGAGCGGACGACCCGGCCCAGCGCCTGGCGGGTCTTCCTGACCGTGGGGATCTCGACGGCGTAGCGCCAGCCCGCGCCCTCGTCGCTCCGGCGGGCCCGCGGGTCCGCCTCGTCGTCACTGAAAGCCGCGTCGTAGGCCGCCTGGACGGCCTCCATCCGGTCGTCGAGATGGGGGTAGGGGACGCCGACGACCACGACCGTCCGGGCGTCGTCGCCGTCGAAGCTCACGCCCTCCGCGAGGGTGCCCCACAGCGACGTGTAGAGGACGGCTCCGTCGTCGTCGGTGAACGCCTCACGCAACTCCGTGGCGCCGGTCGCCGGTTCGTCGAGGTAGGTCGGCCCGTCGACGGTCACGCGGTCATGGTAGCGCTCGGCCTCGGCGTAACTCGGGAAGAACGCGAGGACGTTCCCCGGCGTGAACCGGACGGCGTCCTCCAGGGCGCCGGCCACCGTCGCCTGGACCGCCGGGTCGTCGCGGCGGCTGGCGAACAGGGCGGGCGTCTCGACGGCGTACGTGCGCCGGCGCTCGGCCGGGAACTGGGGGCCGTAGGCCAGCGTCTCCGGGTCGTCCAGCCCCAGCACGTCCTCGGTCACGTCGAACGGGCGCAGGGTCGCGCTCATCAGGACGCTCGCGTGCAGGTCCGCGAACAGCCCCGCGGTGACCGAACTCGGGATGCACGTGTACAGTTCCGCGCGGCCGTAGACCTCGCCGGCGTCGTAGCGGCTCCCCTCCTCGGCCCGGCGGACGCTCACCACCGGGTACTGCCCCTCGGCGGCGGACTCGTCGACCCACGACTCGACGAAGGCCGCCGCCTGGAGGGTCTGGCACTCCTGGCGGGTGGCCGACTCGCCGGATTTGTAGGCCTCCTCGTACTGGCTGTCGAGTTCGCGGGCCAGCTCCAGCGCCCGGTCGAGTTCCTCCCGGAAGCCCGGGCCGGAGTACCCCCGGAGGAACGCGAGCGTCAGGTCGTCGCGGGCGTCGTCGTTGTCGATAGCCAGGTCGTGCCAGTCGTCGCCGACCCGCTCGCGCTCCCCGAACTCGAAGGCCTCCTCGTAGGCCGTCGCGAGCGCGTCCCGGAAGGTCCCGAGGACGTTCAGCCCGGCCTCGCTGCGGGGGTCGTCGGCGCCCTCGAGTTCGTCGAGCGCCGCGGCGAGCGTCGTCTCGGTGAGCGTACGCCGCGCGTGGTCGCGGGCGGCGTCGGCGACGTTGTGGGCCTCGTCGAAGACCGCGATGACGTCCGCCGGGTCCCGCCCCAGCCACCGGAAGAACTGCTCGCGGATGGTCGGGTCGAGCAGGTGGTGGTAGTTACAGACCACCAGGTCGACGCCGTCCATCCCCTCCTTGAGCAGTTCGTACCCGCAGAGGCCGGCCGCCTCCGCGTAGCCGTAGACGTCCTCGGGCGTGCGCACGTTGTCGTACAGCCAGGCGTAGAAGTCGTCGGTGTCGGCGGTGCGGTTGCGGTAGTAGTAGTCACAGGTCGCCCGCTCCTCGCGGATCTCCGCTATCTCCTCGTCGAGGGCGTCTATCTCCTCGACGACGGCGCTCCGGGCGTCGACGGCCTCGCTCGACCCCGCCTGGCTCTCCGCGAGCAGGTCCGACTCCCTGGCCTCGAGGTCGGCCCTGTCTTCCTCGGCGTCGACGAGTTCGCGTGTCGTATCCCGGAGCGCCTGGCACTCCTCGTAGCCGACGTCGATGTGACACATCGAGGCTTTCCCCTGGAAGACGACCGCCCGGAGGCGCTCCTGGCGGGTGATCGCCCGCGCCTCGCGGACGAATTGGCGCATCTGCTGGTGGACGTTGGTCGTGATGACGACCGTCTTCCCCGTCTCGCGGGCGTGCTCGAGCGCCGGCGCGAGCGCGGCCAGCGTCTTGCCTGTCCCGGTCGCCCCCTCGAAGAGGATGTTCCGTCCCCCCCCGAGGGCGGCGTCGATGGTCGCCATCGCCTCGGCCTGGTGGTCGTAGGGCTCCTCGTAGGGAAAAAACCGCAGGTACTCCGGGGCGCTGCCCGCCACGGTGTGGATTTCGCCCGCCCGAATAAAAGCCCTAGCCCGACCGCGGCGGAAGTGATACGCCCGGCGGTCCCGCCGGGACGCGGCCGGCAGACGCTCCGGGCCCCGTTTCAGGCCCCTCCGATCGACACCGCGCCGCGAGTCGAGCGGGGGTCGTCCGGACGGGTCAGGTCTCGGGTTCGATGTAGACTTTGCGGACGCCGACGTCGACGTCCCGGATCGCGTCCTCGATGGCGGTGATCCGGTCGTCGATGGCCGCCGTCTCGAGGCCGGGCGCGAACTCGACGTCGGCGGTGACGACGACCCGCTCCGGACCGAAGTAGACCGTCCGGAAGTCGACGACCCGCTCGACGCCGTCCCAGTCGGCGACGGTCCGACGCAGTGCCCGCTCGTCCTCCGGCGGGAGGCTCTCGCCGAGGATGAGCCGCTTGTTCTCCCAGGCGAGCGCGATGGCAAAGCCCATCAGCATGACCCCGATGAGCAGTGCCGCGGCCTGGTCGAACGCTTCGATGCCGGTCTGCTGGGTGAGGAAGATGCCGGCGAGCGCGAGGACGAGCCCGCCCAGCGCGATGGCGTCCTCGGTGAGCGCGGTCAGCGTCGTCACGTCGCTGGTCTTGCGGAACGCCTCCCGGAATCCCGACCAGTCGTTTTCCTCGATCTGGCGGCTCATCCCGTCGTAGGCCTTCTTGAACGCGTAGCTCTCGAAGACGATCCCCCCGAGCAGGACGGCGTAGTTGACCGTTATCGGGTCGATCCACGCGGGCGACTCGATGACGAACCCGAGGAACTCGGCGGAACCGTCCGCCCCGTGGCCGCCACCGTGGCCCGTCAACTCGTTGTAGCCGTGTTTGGCCGACTCCCAGCCCGCGATCCCGAACAGCAGCATCGAGACGACGAACGCGTAGAAAAACTGCGCTTTCCCGTAGCCGAAGGGGTGGCGACGGTCGCGCTCGCGTTTCCCGTAGCGGATGCCGACGAGCAAAAAGACCTGGTTGCCGGTATCCGAAATCGAGTGGTACGTCTCCGAGAGCATCGACGGACTCGCCGTCAGGAGGAACCCGACGAACTTGAGCACCGCGATGGCGCCGTTGGCGAACAGCGCCGCCAGCACGACCTTGCGACTGCTTGCCATCGCGGGATCTGTCGCGCGGCCGATACAAAAACCCCGTGATGTCGACCCGGCCGTCACGGCCCCCACGTTGACGCCGCGGCCGTCACGACCCCGCGTCGACGCCGCGGGCGTCCGCGGACGCGGTCTTTCGGTGTCTCGACGCGGCGCCGTCGCGGTCGGGACCCCCGCGTCGGGGCCAGCGTTCCGGTCGTGTCGTGGGGGTTTTATCGGTCGGCGACCTGGCCGTGACTGTGATCGTCGTCGTATCGGACACCCACGGGACCGACGGCCACCGGCTCGAGGGGCGGACGCTCCGGGCGGTCCGGACGGCGGAGCTCGTGGTCCACGCGGGCGATTTCACGACAGACGCGGTACTCGACGCGTTCCGGGCCGAAGCGGTGGGTGACAGAGACGGGGGCGAGGACGGGAGCAGGGCGGACGAGTTCGTCGCCGTCGCGGGCAACAACGACGACGCGGCGGTCCGGCGCAGACTCGCGGCGACCGAGGTCATAGAGCGGGCGGGCGTCCGGTTCGTCGTGGTCCACGGCCACGACCACAGTCGGACTGGGCTGGGGTATCTGCGGCGGGAAGCTGACGCCGACGTCGTCGTCGTCGGCCACTCCCACCGGCCGGGCTGGGAGCCGGCGGGGGAGAGAGCGGTCCTGAACCCCGGGAGTCACGCCGACCCGCGGCGGTACCGCCCGGCACATGCCGAACTCGAACCGACCGCGGAGGGCCTGAACGGCCGGCTCGTGACGCCGGGCGGCGAGGTCATCTCCGAGTTCGACCTCGCCGTCACCGGGCGCGAGTGACGGCGGGCGCGGGCCGACGCGCACGTGAGGGTACGACCCGTTTCGTCAAGTAGCCGGCGAAGGCTCAAACGCCCGTTTTACTCTTCCTGGAGCGTCGCGCCGCCGGTCTCTCATCGGGAGAACCATCGCGCCGCGAAGGTGACGACGGGGACGGCCGCCGACCTCTCACTGGGAGAGGTACCACGCCGCGAACCCGACCAGGAGGACGGTCGCGCCACCGATGAAAAAGACTACCCCTGGGGGGAGTCCGGCGGCGGCGTCGGTCGCCATCTGGCCGGCCCCGCCGCTCGGCGCCGGGGTCGCCGTCTCCGCCGCGGGCGTCGGCGTCCTGGCCGCGGCGGCGTCGGCGACGGTCGGGGTCGGGGTGGCCCCGGCCGCCCCGCCGCCCGCGCCGTCCGACGAGGTCCCGAACAGGGCGCCGAGGCCGCCGCCGAACACTTGCTGGACGAGCGCGCTCGCGACCGCTAGGACCCCGAGGCCGCCGAGCAGTCGCGTCAGGGCGGTGCGGATGCTCGTCGTGTCGTCGTCGTTGCCGGCGAAGATGACCAGCGGCTGGTCGGCCGGCGCGTAGACGTCCATCTCGCGGCCCTTCTCGGAGTAGGCGGTGTCGACCACCGTGACGGCACCCGCCCCCTCCAGTTTTTCGAGGTGGTACTGGGCGTTCTGGAGGCTGGTGTCGACGCGCTCGGAGAGTTCGGCCGGGGGCGCGGGCTCCTCGTGGAGTTCCCCGAGGAGCCGGCGGGCGGTCGCCGAGGAGAGCGCAGAGAGAAGCTCGTCCGCGTCGTCGCTTTCGACCCCGACGACCCGCGGCTCCGCCTCGTCGGCCGCGGCCGTGTCGGGTTTGGAGGGCAGGAGCGACATCTCGTCTCACCCGTTCGAACTGCGGGGCTATCAGTCTTATGACGTGTCACGCCCGTTCCAGCGGCTCCGGCTCGCGGGCCGTCGGTCCGTGGGGCGTGGTCACTCGGCCCGTCCGGTCCCCGACCCGAAACCTCTATTGGCGCCCGCCGGCTACCCCGGGGCATGTTCCACGGGAGTGTCGACCTCGTCCTCGTCGGGATCGTGGGCGTGCTCGTCCTGTTTTTCTTCGCCGTCTTCCTTTTCCTCCGCCGGACCGCCACGGCTTTCAAGGAAGGCATGGACCAGTGAGACCGTCGGGACAGTCGCCTGACTCGACCGGGCACTCGCTCTCCCCGACGAGTCAGGTGACCGCCCGCTCGACGGCCGCCAGCGCCTCCCGGACGTCCCCGTCGTCGACGTCCCGGTGGGTACAGAACCGCACGCGGTAGTCGCCGAACGGGACACACCCGACGCCTTCCCGCTCGCAGGCGGGGCGCGCTCGTGGTCCTCGGCGAGCCGGTCCCGGCCCTCCAGTGCCAGCAGGCCAGGCGCCGCGACGATGCCGGCCTGGCGCATCCCCCCGCCCATGAGCTTGCGGACGCGGTGGGCCCGCTCGACGAACGCCGCGTCGCCGGCCAGCACCGACCCGACGGGCGCACCCAGCCCCTTCGAGAGACAGGCCATCGCGGAGTCGACCGGCTCGACGAACCGGCTCGCGGGGACGTCTTGGGCGACCGCGGCGTTGAACAGGCGCGCGCCGTCGAGGTGGACCGGGACGCCGCGCTCGTGGGCAGCGTCCACGGCGGCGTCGACCGTCTCCGGGGCGAGGGCCGTCCCACCCTTGCTGTTGTGGGTGTTCTCCAGCGTGAGCAGACCCGTCCCCGGGCGGTGGTCGTCGGCCGCCACGTGGGCCTCGCGGACCTGTTCGGGGGCGAGCACGCCCCGATCGTCGCCCGCGACTGGCCGGACCTGCAGCCCCGAGTGCTGGGCGAGGCCGCCCAGTTCCCACTTGTAGACGTGGCTCTCGCGCTCACAGACCACCTCCTGCCCGCGGTCGGTGTGGGTCCGGGCGGCCACCTGGTTGCCCATCGTCCCCGAGGGGACGAGGAGTGCGTCCTCCGTTCCGAGCACGTCGGCCACCCGGGCTTCGAGTTCGTTGACGGTGGGGTCCTCGCCGTAGACGTCGTCGCCCACCTCGGCGTCGCGGGCGGCCTCGCGCATCGCCTCGCTCGGTCGCGTCACCGTGTCGCTGCGCAGGTCGATCATGGACCCGGATTCGACCGCGACCCGGAAATAGCTGGTCCGGTCTCCTTGGTACGTGGTATCTCGTCACAAATTAACATTTCAAGCCGGCGCTCGAACGTGCCGCTATGTCGCGTCTCGCCGACCACTACGAGGCCGTCAGGGCACACAACGGGTACGACCGCGTCGCGGGGATCGACTGGCTGGCGCCGCTGGAACGGCGGTTCGTCGCCGTCGACGGCCGCGAGACGGTCGCGGCCGCCCGCGAGCGGCCGACCCTGGTCTGTATGGGCGCCGGGATGACGGGACCGCCCCACTTGGGGACGGTCGGACAGCTCCTGACCGGCGTCGCGTTACAGGAGGCGGGGCTGGACGTCCAGTTCGTGCTGGCGGATCTAGAGCCCTACCACGGCGGCGCCGACCGCGAGCGGGTCCGGCGGCTGGCGGAGCGCTACCGCGCGTTCGCGCTGGACCTGGGTTTCGTCCCGGACCGGGGGACGCTTCGCACCCAGTCCGAGGCCCGCGACGTGATGGCGACCGGTCACCGGCTGGCGCGGTACTACGCGCCCGACGAGTGGGACGGGGCCGACGACCCCGGGACGGCCTGGAGCGAGGCGGTGGCCGAGGCGTACGACCGCGGCCGTCCGGGGGACGACCGGGCGGCGCCGACCTCCGAGGCGGCCGACGCCCACAGCGCCGTCCTGCACGGCGCGGACTTCCTGCACCCGCTGGCCGAGGGTAGCTACGAGCAGGTGGTCGTCGCGCTGGGCGTCGACGAACACGGGCTGACGCCGTGGACGCGGGAGTTCCGGGACGCCGCGTCGGTCTCCGGGCGGGTCGCCGGCCTCCACACGCGGATGATACCCGGGTTCGACGGGCCGAAGATGTCCAAATCCATCGATGCCGGTGTCTCACTGGCCGCCGACCCCGAGCGGGTCCGCGAACGGGTCGCGACGGCACCAGACGGGGGCGGTCCCAGTGAGTCGGCGGTCTTCGCGGCGATGTGTCTCGCCTCGCGGTACGACGCCGACGACCTCGCGGAACTGGCGACCGACTGCGAGGCGGGCGGCGAGGCGTGGGCGGCGGCCAGAGCCGAGTACGCCGACGAGGCCGCCGCCCTCGCCCGGCGGTGGCGGGCGACGGCCGACTGAACGGCGACGAAACCCCTTTGCCCGCACCGCCCGACGCTCCGGGCATGGACCCACGCGTTCGCGAACACGCCGAGACGGTCTGTGACCACTCCGTCGACCTGCAGGAGGGTGACAACGTCGTCATCGACGCCCACCCGGTCGCGGAGGACCTGGTGACCGCCCTCCACGAGGTCGCCGCCGACCGCGGCGCCCACCCGCTGGCCGTCCAGAGCCGCGCGGACGGGCGGTTCAGGCGCGCGTTCCTCCGCAACCACGACGGCGACTTCTCGCTGTCCGAGCACGTGATGGCCCTCTACGAGGAGATGGACGTCTACGTCGCGGTCAGGGGCAGCGACAACGTCACCGAGACCAGCGACGTCGACTCCGAGACGCAGGCCGCGTACAACCGGGCCACCCAGCCGCTGCTCGACGAGCGCCTCTCCGGGCGGTGGTGTCTCACGCAGTACCCCGCCCCCGCCAACGCGCAACTCGCCCGGACGAGCACCGAGGGCTACGAGAACTTCGTCTGGGACGCCATCCTGCGCGACTGGGACGCGGTCCGGGAGTTCCAGAGCCAAATGGTCGCGGTCCTGGACGACGCCAGCGAGGTCCGGATCGTCTCGGGGGCCGAGACCGACGTGACGATGCGGGTCGACGGCAACCCCGCGCTGAACGACTACGGCGAGAAGAACCTCCCCGGGGGCGAGGTGTTCACCGCGCCCCACCCCGACTCCGTTGAGGGCGAGGTCTACTTCGACAAGCCCCTCTACCACCAGGGCCGGGAGGTCACCGACGTCCGCCTCACCTTCGCGGACGGCGAGGCGGTCGACCACGCCGCCGGGAAAAACGAGTCCGTGCTGACCGAAGTACTGGAGACCGACGCGGGCGCGAGTCGCCTGGGCGAACTCGGGATCGGCATGAACCGCGCTATCGACCGGTTCTCGTACAACATGCTGTTCGACGAGAAGATGGGCGACACCGTCCACATGGCGGTCGGACGAGCCTACGAGGAGACCGTCGGCGAGGGCAACGAACACAACGACTCGGCGGTCCACGTCGACATGATCGTCGACATGAGCGAGGACTCCCGCATCGAGGTCGACGGCGAGGTCGTCCAGGAGAACGGGACCTTCGTCTTCGAGGACGACGCCTGACACGGAGCGGGCGGAATCCGGCGGGTTCAGGTCCACGCGCAGGACGAGCGAACCGACCGCCGACTGTCACCCGACGAGGGACCTGAACACGGAGCGTTCGACCTTCTGGAGGTGTTCGCCGACCGTCGCCGGCGAACAGCCGACCAGTTCGGCGACGTCTTCCTGTGTCGCCTGGCGCGGCGTCTCGTAGTAGCCCACCTCGACGGCGGCCTCGAGGACCTCCCGCTGGCGGGCGGTCAGCCCGTCGACCAGGCGGCCGCCCTCGGGCCGGTAGTCGCCGGTGCGTTCGATCTCGATCTCGACGCCATCGGGCGGGTCGTACTCGGTGCGACCGAACGCCTCCCGGGTCCCGACGAGGGTCACCCGCTGGGCCCCGCTGTCGGTGAGTTCGATCGGCATCTCCCGGACCAGTGCCCGGCCGCGGTCGCGGTCGAGCATGTGCTCGACGAGGTCGTTGGTCTCGGTCCGCGAGTAGCCGTAGGCCGTCTCGCCCTCCCCCTCGACGACGGTGAACTCGTGGACCTCGGGCGACTCCGCGAGGATCCCCCGGTAGCGGTCAGCGTCGCCCGACACCTCGGCCAGCATCGACACCGTCCCGTCCCCGAGGTCGTTCAGCCGGTGGATCGCCTCGCCCGTGACCGCGGGGTCGCGGACGATCCGCTCGCCGACCGGGTGGAACGCCTCTCGGTCGCTCGGCCTGACCAGGAGCGTGACGTACCGCATGTCCCTAGCTACGCCGAACGCCCCTAAAGAACTGTCCGGTCCGGCCCGTTCGTGCTGGTCGCGCCGGACCCGCTCGCGGGCGGTCGGCCGGCGGGCGCGGTCGACCCCGCGGGCCAGTCCCGCGCTCGCTCCGGGCCGTCCCGACGGTCCCGTCCGCGGGCCGGGGGTCCCGTCACGGCGGGCGGAGGGTTTTCCGTCCCGTTCCGTTCCGTCCCGTCCCCGCTGGCGGGCGTTTCCCGCCCCGGTGAGAAAGCACAAGCCCTCCCGGCCCGACGGGCCGGTATGTATCTCGGAGACCGGACCTGGCCGGACCTGGGCGAGTACTTCGCGGAGGAGTCGTTGGCTCTGGTACCGCTCGGGTCGACCGAACAGCACGGCCCCCACCTCCCGGAGTCGACCGACCACCGCATCGCGGAGGCGCTGGCCCGCGAGGCCGCCGAGCGGACGGGGTATCTCTGTACCCCGACGATCCCCGTGGGCGTCAGCCCCCACCACCGGCAGTTCCACGGCACCATGTGGGTCGACCCGCCCGCCTTCCGCGAGTACGTCGAGTCGCTGACGCGCAACCTCACCTACCACGGGGTCGATCGCGTGGTCTACGTCAACGCCCACGGCGGCAACGTCGCCCACCTCCGGGAGGTCGGCCGCCGCCTCCGCGACGACCACGCCGCGTACGCCGTCGAGTGGATGTGGGACGAATCCATCCCCGACCTCGTGGACGAGCTCTTCGCCTCGAACGGGCCCCACGGCGGCCCCAAGGAGACGGCCATGATGCTCCACATCGACCCCGACATCGTCCGGGAAGACCGGTTCGAGGCCGCCCGGGACGGCGGTATCAGCGACGTCGAGAACTACGACGGGACCCGCCAGTTCGGCGCCCGCACCTTCTACGACGCCATCGACAACGCCGGGAACGGCGTCCTGGGCGACCAGACCGACGCCACCCGCGAGAAGGGGGAGCAACTGTTCGAGGCGGCGACGGAACAACTTGTTCGGCTCTGTGAGTGGCTCGCCGCCCAGGACTTCGAAGACCTTCTGCCGAAACCACACGTCTGAAGCCCCGCTCCGAGCGGATCGCTGTGTAATGATAGTCCACGTTCGAGGCCCACCCCAATTGAATCGGGACGGTGGAGTGCCGAAACCCGGCCCGTCGGCCCACCCATGCCGGTTGCGGTTCCTCGTGCGACAACGCGGCGGTCGCTTCCGAGGCGTCCCTTCCCTCGGGGGGCTGGCCCTGCGACCTCGGGAAGCGAGTCCGCCGCGCCCCTCACGTTTCCCCTGTCGGGCCAGCAGTTTCAGACTCGACCGCCGGGTGGATTACCTCACCGGTTGACACAGTTGCTCACGCCCTGAGTCCGACCCGCAGCCTGTGGTCAGGCCGCCCGGCGCGTGACTACCTCCGGACGCATTCGAGGACCTCGACGACGATGCCGCCGACGACGAGGTACGTGAGAAACTCCCCCGGAATACTCACCTCCGGGTCGCCGTACGGCGGGAGGAAGTCGACCTCGAGCTGGTTGTGCGTCGCCCGAACCAGGGGCAACACCCGCGACCGGTCGGCCATGTCTGTCGGTACCGGAGTGTCCATCCTGGGTGACCCGTTTCCGTCCGCTCTATTAAAACTACGGCTCCGATAGGCCGGGATTACCGGACTCTCGTCTCCGTCGAGGGCGCCAGTCCGGTGGCCCGCCGCCGGCGACCGGTCGCGATCGGCGGGTTTGCCCCGTCCTACTGTTCTCTCCCCGAACATAACAAAGAGGCTCGCGTCCGTCAGAGCAGTTGATGTCACGAGCCACAGACAAAGCCGGCACGATGGCCGCCGAAACGTCCCAGGACCCGACCGTCGTCGCGTCCGTCGCGTCCATTGCGCTGGCGTGGTACTACTTCTACGTCAAAGGCGACCGCGAGCGCGGTATCTTCGTCGGCCTGTGGGCCCCGACGATCCTCTCGCTGTCGAACTACCTGTCGGTCAGGGAGACGCGCCGGCAGGTCCGTGCGCTGACGAACCCGACCCGCAACATCCGGGAGTCCGTTCAGAAGATGATCGGCAACCAGTAACACGGCCGTTCCGACGCCTCCCCGGCCACCGGACGCCGCCCGTCTCAGGAGTCGCCGGCGTCGCAGTCGCACCGGTGGGCGGCCAGCGCCGCCTTGGGGTACCACACCAGCGCGAAGTCCTGCGGACTGGGGAGCGCACAGCCGGCGAGACCGACCGCGGCCGCCGCGACCGCCGGCCGACCGCCCGCGAGCGGGTTCGGCGCGACGCCCAGCGGGACCAGCACGAACGGGACGAGGAGACACAGCGGCGCCAGCCCGGCGGCGCGCAGCCGCCACGCCGAGAGCCTCTCCCCGCCGCCTGTCGGCCTGACCGTCGCCCAGCGTCCGCTCACGCTGCCGAGCAGTCCCGCCTCCCCCTCATTGGGGAGGAAGACGACTTCGGCGGGGACCGACAGCGACCGGAGCACGGTGGCGTGTGCGAACTCGTGGGCGATTGTTCCCGCCGTCACGGTCGCCACGAGGACGACCCCCGCGGTGGCGAACTCGACCGCCGTCGCCGACGCCATTGACCGTGTCACAGTAACGGAGATGTTTCAACCTACCGACTTCGGCGAGCGAGTTGCCTTCGCTTACCCGGTCCGTAACGACGCGAGAGACCCCGCGTTCGGCACGGTGAGGCCGCAGCGGTCGCATACGATTTGCCTACCATCGGGCCGTCTGCATAGTCGTCTCGTAACTAAGTCGGCTGGCATCAACGGTCGTGTATGGTGCTTACACCCGCTCTGACCGGTCCGGTCGCACAGACGGCCGCGCTCATCCCGCTCCAGTCCGGTGGGGGATTCATCGAACTGGCGGTCCTCTTTCTGGTGCTCGCCCTGGTCGCTGCGGTGCTGGGCGCCCGCGGCGTCGCCGGCCTCAGCATGAGCATCGCCAAGTGGCTCGTCATCATCTTCGTCGTGCTGGCGATCGTGAGTTTCCTCCTCTGAGGCAGCCCCGCTCACTGACGTCCCGCCGTGCGTTCATCTCGTTGACCCGCGGGTTCGACCGCCGGGCGTCTACTGCCGGGTGGCCGCCGGGAGTCCCGTCGCCAGGTCGACCACGGCGTCGACGGCATCCGCACAGTACTCGACCCGTTCCCGCGCCTCGTCGGCACTCATCCCCGGACCGCTGACCCCGAACGTGACCGGCGTGTCCCGGTTGAGGCTCACGTCGGCGAGTTTCCGCGCCGCGGCGTGGGTGACGACCCGGTCGTGGTCCGTGTCGCCAGTGACGACGACGCCCGGGACGGCCACCGCGTCGACGTCCGGCGACTGCGCCAGCCGGTCGGCGGCCAGCGGCGCGTCGTAGACGCCCGGCACCGACACCGTCTCCACGTGCTCGGCGTCGCTGGCTCTGACCGCTCTCTCGCCTCGGTCTCTATCGCCGCCGCGAGCTCCTCGTAGAACCTGGCTATCACCAGTCCGAGTCCTGTCATCCTCCCTCGTCACTCCGCGCACGCTCACATATACGTTATCAATTCCAAATGCGTGATGATCCGGGTGCTCGGGCTCCGGCGTCGAGTCAGGAACGCACGGCGAGCGAAGCGAGCGGTTCGCTGGCCCTGACCGCAGGGAGGGGCCGGCTTTTTCGCCCACGTTTTTGCGCCGAGCGGCACCCACAGCGAACGGAGTAAGCGAGGATACCCGAGGCGGAAAAAGGTGGACGGGCACGGTGGGATTCGAACCCGATGGCGAGACTCGCTACGCTCGTCTCGCGTGGTTCGAACCCACGGTGCCGTCACTGCTCACTATCGTTCGCAGATGACGGGCACGGTGGGATTCGAACCCACGGCCGTCGGATTAGAAGTCCGACGCTCTGGTCCGGACTGAGCTACGTGCCCCCGTTTCAGGGGAGAGACTACGGGACCAAAAAGCGACGGGATCCCCGCCAGTTCTCAGGTCGCGCCGGCGCGGGACCCGAAGCGGGATTCGGCGAGTGCGAACGCGAACGTCGAGAACAGACCCAGCAGCGTCGCGCCGGTCAGCGTGAACGCGAGATACGAGAGGTCCCCGACGGCGAGCAGGAAGCTACTGACGCCGTGGAGGATGAACGCGATGGCGAGAACGTAGACGGGTGCGTTGAGGTGTTCCCACTCGAACTCGCCGTCGAGGTAGCCGTCGACGACCCGTCCCAGGCTGGAGGTGACGCCGGCGGCGGCGAACCACTGGAGCGAGCCGTAGACGAGCGCGGCGACGACGTCGATGACGTCGAGGGGGTCGTTGGCCTGGGCCTGCATGCTCGTGACCGTCCGGACGCCGGTGACGCCGCCGATGGCCAGCAGGATGACCGCGACCAGCGACGTGACGAGCGTCAGGCGGCCGCCGAACAGCGCTCCCCGGGCCGTGTCGACGACCTGGTCGAGTCGCTCGCCCAGCGCCAGCCCGCGCGAGAGCAGGTAGATCCCCAGCAGGCCGGAGGTGACGCCGAAGACCGCACCGGGCATCCCGAGCACGTCGGCGACGATCGCCAGCGGGTAGATGAGCAACAGGATCCCCAGCGGGACGAGGATCGTCCCGCGGGTCTCGGGGTCATCGAGCACCTGCTTGATGGTGTAGTAGACCGACTCCAGGTCCTGTGCCTGGCGGACGACGACGCGACGGACGCCGTCGATGGGCATGCGCGAGCGGATGACCGGCAGCACCGACTCGTCCTGCGCGCCGTCGGTCACGACCAGCGCCCGGACGTCCTCGCCGGTGGCCAGCCCCGCGAGGACTGTGTCCAGTTCCTCGCCGACGGCGCGGTTGGCGGCGACGTCGCCCGCGTTGGCGCCCGTCACCGCGGCTACCTCGACGGTCTCGTCGTCGACGCCGTCGGCGATGTGGACCCCCTCGAAGAGGACGTTCACGTCGCTGTCCTCGGGGTCCGCCGTCGCCAGCGCCACCGCGGCGTCCTCGACCGCGTCGCGCCCGACTGCGGGCGTCTCGACGTCGGTTTTGCGACCGAGGTCGTCGTCGAGGTCCACGCACAGCACCAGCAACATCACGCCCGCCTAGTTCGTCGGCGGCTATCAGTCTTCGGGGCGTTCCCGCCCGTCATAGTCCGACCCCTCGACTCCGCCGGTAGGCCCTCGTTTCTCGCCGCACGTCACCACGACCATCCGGTTCTCGACGGCCTCGGGGTCGGCCGACTCGGTCGACGGGGCGTACTGCCAGTCGACGACGTCGTCCCCGTCACCGCCCAGTTCGTCGTCCCGTCCGTCGTCGTCTCTCCGGAGGGCCGTCGCACAGCCGGCCAGGACGCCCGTCGCCCCGGCGACCGACGCGAGGCACCGTCGCCGTGTGCTGTCGGACATGTCACAGCGTTACCCGCCCGCCCGGTAAGTGTTGACGAACGATCAAATGGGCGTTTGATCCTCCCCGCCGCCACGCACTCCGGTCCGCGTTTTCCGAGACGTCAGGTCAGCCGGTCCCTGCCTCCCGAGATGTCACGTCCGCCGGTCTATATCTCCCGAAACGTCAGGTCGGGCGGTCCGTCGTCGTTGTTTTCCGCGGCGTTCCCGACGACCGTTTCCGGCGATACTTTTGTCGTGGCCGTCGTACGCGGGGCTGTGACAGAACTCCTGTATCTCCCGGATGCGGACGGGGTCACCGAGTTCGAGGCGACGGTCACCGAGGCAACCGAGGAGTACGTCGTCCTCGACGGGACCTACTTCTATCCGGAGGGGGGCGGCCAGCCGGCCGACCGGGGCCGCCTGGCGTGGCCGGACGGGGAGGCACGGGTCGTCGACATCCGGAAGTCCCACGGGGACGTCCGCCACGCCGTCGCGGACATAGAGGGCCCGCTCCCCGAACCGGGGACGACGGTCACCGGCCACGTCGACGCCGAGCGCCGCGACCGTCTCCGGCGGATGCACACCGCCCAGCACGTCCTCTCGCGGGTCGTCCTCGACGAGTACGGCGCGTCGACGGCCGGCAACCAGATCCACACGGACCGCTCGCGGATCGACTTCGAGCCCGCCGACTTCGACGAGGCGGACCTGGCGACCATCGAGCGCATGACCAACGCGGTGATAGACCGGGACCTGCCGGTCACGAAGACCGAACGGCCCCGCGAGCGCGTCGAGGCGGCGACTCCCGAGGGCCGGACCCAGCTCGACCTCATCCCCGACCACGTCGACCCGCTCCGGGTCGTCGAGATAAACACCTTCGACACCTGCCCCTGCGGGGGAACCCACGCCGACCGCACCGGCGAGGTCGGCACCGTCGAGGTCACCGACCGGACCTCGAAAGGCGCCGATGTCGAACGGGTCACGTTCGAACTCGTCACGGAGTGACCCGACCGCCCGCTACGGGCGGCACAGGCCGAGTGCCTCGGGGCTTGCCCCCGAGACGGTTCACGCCACGGCGAGTGCCGAGATGCCCGGGAGCCCGAGCGAGCGCGGCCGCCAGCCCCCGGTCCCGTCGGCCGTCCGGTCGGGGGCGGCCTCGACCAGGAACGTCCCCGGGCCGGTGGCGGCGTAGACACACTCGCCGTAGGCCACGTCGACGACCGACTCCGCGACCGGGAGGTCGACCGCCGTCCACCCGTCGGTACGGGCGTACAGCGTCTCCCCGTCCGCGGCGTGTGCGTCCGCCACCGCGCCCGCGCTCTCGCCCGTTTCGGCGTTCGCGCTCGCCCTCCCCGGTCCGGTCGGTCCCGTCTCTCTGGTCGTGGCGACGTCGAAGGCTCCCTCCCGCTCGCACAGCCAGCCGTTGCCCAGCCGGTAGAGGCCGTCGCCGGTCGCCGCCAGCACCGTCCCGCCGGCGGCCACGTCGCGGGCGTCCGCGAGGCCGACGCCGGCCAGGCCGTCGCCGACCCGGAAGACGCCCCCGGCCGCGGCGACAAACTCCCCGGACAGTGCCCGGACGTCCTCGACGGCGCCGACCGCCGACCACGCGCCGTCGGCGTGCCGCGAGACGGTCCCGTCGGGGGTACCGGCCAGGACGCCCCCGTCGAGGGTCGTGACGGCGACCGCCGGGCCCAGGCCCAGCGGCTCGAACTCGCCGGGGCCGACGAGGACGTCCTCGGCGGTGGCGACGACGACCGCCCCGTCGACAGTCGCGAGGTCGCGCGCCTCACAGCGGTGTGCGAGGCCGAACCGGCCAACCCGGTCGCCCGAGACCCGGACCGTCGCGACGCCACGCTCGCTCGCGACGTACGCGACCGTCCCCTCGCGCTGGTCGCCGTACATCCGCTTTTCCTCGATCGTACTCATATTCGCGGTGTGGGCTCCGGGGCGGAAAAATCAGGCAGTCCCTTTCGTGGTGGGCCCGGGGCGGAAAATCGGGCAGTCCCGTCACTCGGCGGTGGTCGTGGCCAGCGGGTCCGAGAGGATGTCGGCGAGTTCGTTCGCCCGCTCGCGGGTGCGGGCCTCGGCGTAGACACGGACGACAGGTTCGGTCCCCGAGGGACGTGCGAGTACCCAGCCGTCGCCGTAGTCCAGCCGGTAGCCGTCGGTCGTGTCGAGTTCGGCGTCCGCGTCCGTGGCGGCCCGCTTCAGGGCCTCGAGCATCGCCTCGCGCTCGCGGTCGCTGTCGTAAGAGACGTTCCGGCGGACGTTCTCGTAGTCGTCGAAAGGGGCGACGACGCGGCTCGCCGGCGCGTCCCGGGCCGCGAGCACCTCGCAAAAGCGCGCCGCGGTGTAGGCGCCGTCCCTGGCGATCCGGAAGCCGGGAAAGAGGATCCCGCCGTTGCCCTCGCCGGCGATGGGGACGCGCTTGCCCTCCCGCTCCATGCGGCGGATCCGCGTGACGATGTGCGTGCTCCCGATGGGGGTCATCGAGAGGGTCGCGCCGGCGTCGTCGACGATGTCGACGAGCCGCTGGGAGACGTTGACCGCCGAGACCAGCGTGTCGCCCGCGTCGAGTTCGTCGGCCGCGAGGGCGGCGAACGCCGCGCTCCCCGGGACGAGTTCCCCGCGCTCGTCGACGAAGATTGCGCGGTCGGCGTCGCCGTCGTGTGCGACCCCGAGGTCGGCGCCGGTCGCGCGGACGAACCGCTGGAGGTCGCCCAGCGTCTCGGCGACGGGCTCGGGGTTTCGCCCCGGGAAGTGGCCGTCCGGCTGGGCGTGGACCGTCTTCACGCGACAGCCCAGTTCCCGGAAGAACTCGGGGCTGGTCAGTGCGCCGGCGCCGTGACCGGGGTCGAGGGCCACGGTCAGGTCGGCCGCCGCCACTGTCTCGCTGTCGGTCGCCGCCAGCAACTCCTCGACGTAGCGCTCGCGGGCGCTGTCGATGGTGGCCGTCGCGCCGGTTTCGTCCCAGGCGACGGTCGGCGCGCCGTCCTCGCCGAGCAGGGCCTCCTCGACGGCCTCCAGCCGCTCGCGCGGGAGTTCGACACCGTCGGAGCCGACGAGCTTGATGCCGTTGTACTCGGGCGGGTTGTGCGAGGCCGTCACCATCACCCCCGGGACTCCCTCGCTCTCGGCGTAGGCCTGCAGCCCGGGCGTCGGGATCTGTCCCAGTCGGTCGACGTCGACGCCGACGCTGGCCAGCCCGCTCGCGGCCGCGTCCGTGAGCATCCGGCCGGTCAGGCGCGTGTCCCGTGCGACCGCCACGCGGTCGGTCGCCAGCACCGTCCCCGCCGCCTGTGCGACTTCGAGGACGACCGACGGCGTGAGGTGCTCTCCGACCACGCCGCGGATGCCGCTTGACCCGAACAGCTCCATCGTATCATACCGTCGGGGGGCCGCCCGGATAGTGGTTCCGGAGCGGTTCCGACGCGTTTCCGAATCTTCAAACGCCGGGCCGTCCCATCCCCGGTATGGCCGACGAGGAACTCATCGACGCGTTGCGGGTCGCCGACGCCGTCCGGTACGGCGAGTTCGAACTCTCGCACGGCGGCACCTCGAACTACTACGTCGACAAGTACGCCTTCGAGACCTCCCCCCGGTGTCTGGAACTGGTCGCCGAGGCCTTCGCCGACGAACTCGCCGCGGTCGGCGAGGAGGGGACGAAACTCGCGGGCGTCGCGCTGGGCGCGGTCCCGCTGGTGGCCGCCACGAGCGTCGCGACCGGCACCCCCTACGTCATCGTCCGCAAACAGCAAAAGGAGTACGGCACCGCCAACCTCGTCGAGGGCGACCTCGCCGAGGGCGAGACGGTGGTCGTCCTCGAGGACGTCGCGACGACGGGCCGGAGCGCCATCGACGCCGCCGAGGCGCTCCGCGAGGCCGGCGCCGTCGTCGAGCGCGTCGTCGTCGTCGTCAACCGCCAGGAGGGCGCGGCCGAGAACATGGCCGCCCACGACCTGGAACTGCACTCGCTCGTGACCGCCGCGGAGTTGCTCGCCGACGCCCCCGAGGACCTCGACGTCGCGTGACGAGCGGGTCGCCGCTGCGCCCGGGCATTCTCCTGACTGGTTCCCGGCCGGCCCCCGACTGACTCCCGACCGGCCGTCGTTCACTCGCCCGTGACCTCGCGGACGCGCGCTGCACGGCCAGAGAGACCGCAGGTCTCTCACTGCTGTCCGTCCCGTGCCTTCACAACGTTTTTAACCGCTACTGGTCTAACAGCGCCCACGATGGCAGGTGACTGCTTTACAGGCGGGCCCCGCGCCCCGTAACCAGTATCTGCCACGTTCTCGCGTTCGCCCGCACCCGAAAAGCGACGCGTAATTCACTACCCATGTCACAGCAAGAGAGGACGCTCACGGTCGCACTGCCCGATGGAAGCACGCTCGACGTTCCGTCGGGCACGACAGTCGAAGGCGTCGCCTACGAGATCGGTCCCGGGCTGGGCGACGACTGTGTCGCCGGCGTCCTCGACGGCGACCTCGTCGCCACGGAGGCCGCGGTCTACGACGGCGCCGAACTCGAGATCGTCACCCCCTCCGCCGACGAGTACCTCGACGTCCTGCGTCACTCGGCGGCCCACGTCTTCGCCCAGGCGCTCCAGCGCCTGTATCCCGACGCGCAACTCACCATCGGCCCCTGGACCGACGAGGGCTTCTACTACGACGTCACGGGCGTCGACATCGACGAGGACGACCTCGAAGAGATCGAGGCGGAGGCCCACGAGATCATCGAGGCGGACCTCCCCATCGAGCAGGAACTGGTCGACCGCGAGGAGGCCTTCGAGCGGTACGCGGACAACCCCTACAAGCGGGAGATCCTGGAAACCGAAGCCGCCGGGAGCGACCCCGTCTCCTTCTACGAGCAGGGCGAGTTCGAGGACCTCTGTCAGGGGCCCCACGTCGACTCGACGGGCGAGATCGGCGGCTTTGCCCTGCTGGAGATCGCGGCGGCCCACTGGCGGGGCGACGAGGACAACGACATGCTCACCCGCGTCTACGGGACCGCGTTCCCCGACGAGGACGACCTCGAGGAGTTCCTCGAACAGCGCCGCAAGGCCGAGGAACGCGACCACCGCCGCATCGGCCAGGAGATGGACCTCTTTTCCATCGACGAGACGACGGGCCCCGGCCTGCCGCTGTACGAACCCAACGGCAAGACGGTCCTCAACGAACTCTCGGCGTACGTCGCCAGTCTCAACCGCGAGGCCGACTACGACGAGGTCGAGACGCCCCACGTCTTCCGGACGGAGCTGTGGAAGAAATCCGGCCACTACGACAACTACGTCGACGACATGTTCCTGCTGGAGGTCAACGACGAGGAGTACGGCCTCAAGCCGATGAACTGTCCCGGCCACGCGACCATCTTCGACCAGAAGTCCTGGTCCTACCGGGACCTGCCGGTCCGGTACTTCGAGGACGGCAAGGTCTACCGGAAGGAACAGCGCGGCGAACTCTCGGGGCTCTCGCGGACCTGGGCGTTCACCATCGACGACGGCCACCTGTTCGTCCGCCCCGACCAGATCGAGGCGGAGGTGCTGGCCATCATGGACATCATCCTCGACATCCTCGACACGTTCGACCTGGGCTACACCGTCCAGTTCGCCACCCGCCCCGAGAAGTCGGTCGGTAGCGACGAGATCTGGGAGACCGCCGAGTCACAGCTCGAAGCCGTCCTCGAGGGCGAGGGCGTCGACTACGTCGTCGAGGAGGGCGACGGCGCTTTCTACGGGCCGAAGGTCGACTTCGCCTTCGAGGACGCGCTCGGGCGCAACTGGGACGGCCCGACGGTCCAGCTCGATTTCACCATGCCCGAGCGGTTCGACCTCACCTACACCGGCGAGGACAACGAAGACCACCGCCCGGTCATGATCCACCGGGCGCTGTACGGCAGTTACGAGCGCTTCTTCATGGTGCTCATCGAGCACTTCGACGGACGGTTCCCCCTGTGGCTCGCGCCCGAACAGGTGCGCGTGCTCCCGCTCAACGAGGACGTCTTCGACTACGCCCACGAGGTTGCCGACGACCTCGAATCGGACGGGTTCCGCGTCTCCGTGGCGACGGGCGACGACACCCTCCAGCGGAAGATCCGCGCCGGCCACGACGACAACCTGCCGTACATGCTCATCGTCGGCCCCGACGAGCGCGACGCCGGC
>PXRP01000048.1 GCA_003021655.1 Halobacteriales archaeon QS_4_69_31 | reverse complement strand
CGGACCTCCTCGATGGTGGCCGTGTTGCGCAGCACCTCGGTGGCGGCGTGTTCGCTGACGTACTCGACGAGGTTGTAGGTAAACGAGTCGAAGTTGTCGACGAACAGCACCTCGGCCTCCTCGACGCGCGCGGCGGCGTTCATCGGGACACCTCCTCGGCCTCGACGGACCCGTCGCGGCCCTCGCCCGAGGCCTGTCCCGCCGGCGTTCTCTCGATGGCCTCCAGCGCGTCGAGCACGCCGCGCATCTTCTTCTCGGTCTCCTCGTACTCGCTGGTGGGGTCGCTGTCGGCGACGATGCCCGCGCCGGCCTGGACGGTGACCCGCTCGGCGGCGTCCGCCATCTGTTCGGGGGCCCCGCCCCCGTACCGGCCGTCGAGCTCCTCGACGGTGGCGGTCCGGATGACGATACACAGTTCGGCGTCACCCGTCCAGGTAAAGTAGCCCAGGCCGCCGCCGTAGGGGCCACGCGGCGTCGGTTCGAGGTCGTCGATGATCTCCATCGCCCGGACCTTCGGCGCGCCCGAGAGCGTCCCCGCGGGGAAGGAGGCACGCGCCGCGTCGAAGGCGTCGGCGTCGTCGGCCAGCGTCCCCGTCACCGTCGACTCGATGTGCTGGACGTGGCTGTACTTGAGGACGTTCATGAACTCCTCGACTCGCACCGAGCCCGGTCGGGCCACCCGGCGCACGTCGTTGCGCGCCAGGTCGACGAGCATGGTGTGTTCGGCCCGCTCTTTGGGGTCGGCAAGCATCTCGCCGGCCAGCCGGCGGTCCTCGACGGGGCTGGACCCGCGCGAACAGGTGCCCGCGATGGGGTTCGAGAGGACCCGCTCGCCCCGCACCGCCACGAGCGTCTCCGGGCTCGCGCCGACGACAGAGAGCCCGTCGTAGTCGAGCAGGTACATGTACGGCGAGGGGTTGGTCTCGCGGAGCGACTCGTACAGCCCCAGCGCGTCGACGTCGCCGTACAGCTCCCGCGTCCGGGAGATGACGCCCTGGTAGATGTCGCCCGCGAGGACGTGCTCTTTGGCCCGCTCGACGGCCCGTTCGTACTCCTCGTGCGGCCCGGCCTCCGCGCCGGTACGCCGGAAGCCGCCGGCCTCGAGGTCCGCGGCCCCGGCGAGACGGTCGCGGACCGCGCGGGCCTCGGCCGCGATGGCGTCGTAGCGGGCGCCGGCGTCGTCGCCGTCTCCGAGGACCGGCGTGAACACGAGCGTGACCGTCCCCTCGACCTCGTCGAACACGAGGGTACTCGTCGTGAGGACGAACTGCGCGTCGGGGAACCGGGAGTCGGGGCGGTCGAGGCCGACCTCGTCGAGCCAGAGGTCGTAGACGGCGTCGTACCCGAGGAACCCGACAAGCCCGCCCTCGAAGTGTTCCCGGTCCATCTCCGGGAAGCCGCGGCGCTCGACGTCGGGCATCGCCCCCCGCAACTGGTCGAGGACGTCCCCCTCGCCCGGGTCGACGAGCGACTCGACCCGGTCGTCGAGCACCTCGACGGTCGTCTCGTCGGGGTCGACGGTGACCACGGCCTTCGGGTCGTAGCCGACGAACGAGTAGCGCGCGTGGCGGTCGTCGGTCGCCGGCGTGAACGCGCCGTCGGGGTCGCTGGAGGCGACCTTCTCGGCGCTCTCGAGGAGGAACGTGTAGTCGGCCCCCTCGGCGTCGGTCGTCCGGCCCGCGAGCGCGGCGTAGGCCGCCAGGGGCTCGACGTCGGCGTCGAGTTCGAGCGCCGCGCGGACGACCACCGGCCCGTCGGCGTCGGCGCGCTCGAGGAACGTCTCGCGGTCGGGCTGGAGGGGGGCGTCGTCGCTCACCGTGCCACCTCCTCGCGGCGGGTGGCCGCGCGGACGAACGCCCGGACGGCGTCGTGGTCTTTGACGCCGCCGCTGGACTCGACGCCGCTGGCGACGTCGACGGCGAAGGGGTCGACGGTCGCGACCGCCTCCGCGACGTTGTCGGGGGCGAGTCCGCCCGCGAGTATCACCGGGACGTCGAGGTCGGCGACGCGCTCGCGGGTGCGCTCCCAGTCGTGGGTCTCGCCCGTGCCGCCGCCGCCCTCGTCGTCGACCGAGTCGACGAGGACGGCGTCGGCGGCCCGCCCGTAGGCCGCCAGCGTCGACGCGTCGCTCTCGGCGTCGACGGCGGCGACGACCCCCGCAGGAGCGTCCGACAGCGCCGCGACGCCCTCGGGGTCGAGACCGTGGACCTGGACGGCACCGGGACGGACCCGTTCGACCCGCTCGCGCGCGGTCGTCGCGTCCCCGGGCATCGTCACCAGCATCGAGGTCACGAGCGGCGGGACGCCGGCCGCCAGCGCGGCCGCCTCTTCGAGGGTGACTTCCCGGGGGGTGTCGACGGTGACGCCGGCGACCAGGCCGACCGCGTCCGCGCCGGCCGCCACCGCGGCGTCGCGGTCCTCGACCGACGTGATACCGCAGATCTTGACGCGCACACCGCCGCCGGTCCCGCTCCGGGGGGCGGCGTCCGGGCGCGCGTCGCTCATACGCCCCCGTCGGCGGCGGTGGCCTGACTGGCCTCCCGCAACGCGGCGAGTTTCTCCGCCGCGGCGCCCGAGTCGATGGCCTCGGCGGCGGCGGCGACGCCGTCAGTCAGCGAGTCGGCCTCGCCGGCGACGTAGACCGCCGCGCCGGCGTTGGCGAGGATGATATCCCGCTTGGCGCCCGTCAGGTCGCCCTCGACGAGAGCCCGGAGGTCGGCGGCGTTCTCGGCGGGCGTGCCGCCGGCGACGGCCTCGATCGGGTGGGTCTCCAGGCCCAGGTCCTCGGGCGTGAGCGTGTACTCGGTGACCGTCCCGCCCTCGATTTCGGCGACGGTCGTCTCGTCGTGGACGGTGATCTCGTCCATGCCCGACCCGTGGACGACGAGCGCGTGGTCGACGGGCATCTCGGCGACTGCGCGGCCGATCAGGCCCACGAGGTCGGGGTCGTAGACGCCCATTACCTGGGCGTCGGCCCCCGCGGGGTTGGTCAGCGGGCCGAGGACGTTGAAGACAGTCCGCACCCCCAGTTCCCGCCGCGGGCCGATGACCGCCTTCATCGCCGGGTGGAACGCCGGCGCGTGCATGTAGCCGATGCCGACCTCGTCGATGGTCGCCTTGACGGCCCCGGGGGCGGTGTCCATGTCCAGCCCCACCTCCTCGAGGACGTCCGAACTCCCCGAGGACGACGACACGGAGTAGTTGCCGTGCTTGGCGACCGGGACGCCCGCGCCCGCGGCGACGATGGCGCTCGTCGTCGAGACGTTGATCGTGTCGTAGTCGTCGCCGCCGGTGCCACACGTGTCGACCAGCGGGCTCCGGTCGGGCTCGATGGTGCGTGCGGCCTCGCGCATCCCCTGGGCGAAGCCGGCGATCTCGGCTTCGGTCTCCCCTTTCGCGCGCAACGCCGCGAGCAAGGCCCCTATCTGGGCCTCCGTCGCGTCCTCGAAGACGGCCGTCGCCGCCTCGCGTGCCTCTGCCAGCGTCAGGTCCTCCCCGTGCGTGACGGGTTCGATGTATTCCTCCATTCCGAATCACCAATGAACTGTTTCGTCGTACAGTGAACAAATCCGTACATCGTCTTAAGGGTGTCGGGACGGGAGCGACCCCTCCCGCTTCCGTGCGCAGTCGCGAGCGGGCGGGGCCAGCGTGGGGCGTGCCCGACCGCTGGCCGCCCGGGGACGGCGACGGTCCGATTCTCAGAATTGGTACCGCCAGGAGTGGAATTATATGGGCATTGCCGCAACGGTGTGCCATGGCAGAGAGCCTAGACGGCCCGATTGGGGCCGCGCTCGGGGGTCAGTTCGTTCACGCGGTCTATCAGGTCGGACTCGCCGCGTTCGCGCCGCCGGGGCTGTGGCCGGCACTCGCGGCGGCGGGGCTCGTCTGTGCGGTCGGCGGCGGCGTGTACGCGTACGTCTCGTTAGGCGACGCGCTCGAAGCGCGGTCGCGCCGGCGCGAGACCCTCCGTTCGGAGCTGGCGGCCGCCGGGTCCGACCGCGAGGCCCTCCGGGAGCAGTTGGCCGAGGTCAGGGCGGACCTGGAGGCGGCGCGGCGTCGCCCGGCCGCGGCGTCGGCGACGGTCGCGGCCCCGGACGGGGGCCTCGCGGCCGCCAACGGGGTGACCGTCGAGGAGTACGACGACCTGGTCGCGTCGTTCTCGACGACGGTCGACGCGGCCGGCGAGGGCGACCTGACACAGCGGCTCGCGGCCGACGGCCCCTCGGCGGCGCTGAACGAACTCGCCGAGGAGTTCAACGGGCTGGCCGCGGCCCTCGAGCAGACCATCGAGACGGCCATCGAGTTCAGCGACGAGGTGGCGGACTCCTCCGAGCAGGTGACGACGGCCACCGAGGCGGTCACCGAATCCAGCGAGAGCGTCGCCAGCACCGTCGACGAGATCGCGACCGTCTTCCGGGAACAGAACCGGCAGATAAACAGGATCTCCGACGAGATGTCCGGGATGTCCGCTACCGTCGAGGAGATAGCCGCCTCGTCGGACGAGGTCTCGGAGATGGCCGACCAGACCGAGCGCCGGACGGTCGAGGGGATCGAGGCCGGCCGCGAGGCCAGGGACACGATGGACGAGGCCGTCGAGGGGATCGAGTCGGTCGTCGAGACTGTCGAGGAACTCGACGAGCGCATGAACGAGGTCGGCCAGATCGTCGGGATCATCGAGGACATCGCCGAGCAGACGAACATCCTCGCGCTGAACGCCTCGATCGAGGCCGCCCACGCGTCGGCCGGGGCCGACAACAACGGCTTCGGCGTCGTCGCCGACGAGGTGAAATCGCTGGCCGGGGAAACCAAGGAGGCGACCGACGAGATCGGCCGGCTCATCGGCGAGATCCAGGACCAGACCGACGAGACCGTCACGGAGATCTCCGAGATGGAGTCGACGATCACCGAGGGCAAAGAGACCGTCGGCGAGGGACTGGAGGCACTCGAATCTATCATGGAGCACGTCCAGCGGACCTCCTCGGGCGTCAAGGAGATCTCCAACGCCACCGACGACCAGGCCGCCTCCGCCGAGGAGGTCGCCTCCATCACCGACGAGGCCGCCGAGACCAGCCGCGAGAACGTCGAGGAGGCCGAACACGTCGCCGCCATCGCCGAGGAACAGAGCCTCGCACTGGGCGAGATGTACGTCAACGTGAAGATGCTCAGCATGCGGGCCGAACAGCTCTCGGCGCTGTTCGACCGCTACGAGACCGGCGACTGACCCGTTCTCGTCGCGGTCCTGCGCGCTGTCGCGTTCCCACGTTTCCGGCGCGCCAAGCTTTTTGAGCCGACTCTTCGTGCGTCCGGATATGAAGGTCGGTGTCCTGACTGTTGCACTGGCAGACCAGTCTCTCGAAGACGCCCTCGCGTACCTCGACGACATCGGGGTCGAGGCGGTCGAACTCGGCTGTGGCGGGTTCGTCGGCGAGGACCACCTCCCACGCGAGGAGTACCTCGACGACGAGGGCGCGCAGGCCGACCTCCGGGGCCTCCTCGACGAGTACGACATGCACCTCAGCGCCATCTCGACGCACAACAACCCCCTCCACCCCGACGAGGAGCGGGCCGCCCGCGCACAGACGGAGATCCGCGAGACCGTCCGCCTGGCCGACCAGCTCGGCGTCGACAACGTCAACACCTTCTCGGGGTTGCCCGCGGGCAGCGAGGCCGGCGAGGTGCCCAACTGGATCACGGCGCCGTGGCCGCCCGAACACGCCGAGGCGCTGGACTACCAGTGGGAGGAGGTCGGGATCCCGGTGTGGTCGGAGCTGGCCGCCCACGCGGCCGACCACAACGTGAACATCGCCATCGAGATGCACCCGAACATGCTCGTCTACGAGCCGACGAGCATGCTCCGCCTGCGCGAGGCGACAAACGAGTACGTCGGCGCGAACTTCGACCCCTCGCACCTCTACTGGCAGGGCATCGACGTGCCCGAGGCGATCCGCGTCCTCGGCGAGCACGGCGCGATCCACCACTTCCACGCCAAGGACACGGGCCTGTACGAGTCGAACGCCGACGTGAAAGGCTATCTCGACACCGCGCCTTACACCGACGAGCCCGACCGCTCGTGGCTGTTCCGCTCTATCGGCTACGGCCACGGCGAACAACACTGGAAGGACGTCGTCTCCACCCTGCGGATGGTCGGCTACGACGGCGCCCTCTCGATCGAGCACGAGGACTCGCTGACCTCCGCCCGCGAGGGGCTGGAGAAGGCCGTCGACGTGCTCTCGCGGGCCGTCTTCGAGACGACCCCCGGCGAGGCGTACTGGGCCTGACACCGGCTGCGACCCTCGATACAGCCACCAATGACAGACGACACACTCGACGTCGGCATGCTGGGGTATCGTTTCATGGGCAAGGCCCACTCGAACGCGCTGGCGCGGCTCCCGATGTTCTTCCCGGACGCGCCGGCGGCCAACCGCGACGTGCTGGTCGGGCGCGACGAGGCGGCGCTGGACGACGCCGCCGGCCGCCTGGGCTTCGACCGCATCTCGACCGACTGGGAGGCAGTCGTCGACGACGTGGACGTCTTCTACAACCTCGGCCCGAACCACGTCCACGCCGCGCCCTCGATAGCCGCCCTCGAGGCCGGGACGCCGGTCTTCTGCGAGAAACCGCTCGCGCGCACGCTCGACGAGGCCCAGCGGATGGCCGACGCGGCCGCCGACGCGGGCGTCCCCGCCGGGATCGCTTTCAACTACCGGTTCATCCCCGCCATCCGGTACGCCCGGAATCTGATCGCCGACGGCGTCCTCGGGGAGGTCCGCCACGTCCGCGGGCGGTACCTCCAGGACTGGCTCGTCGACCCCGAGGCGCCGTGGTCCTGGCGCAACGACGCCGAACTGGCCGGCAGCGGCGCGCTGGGCGACCTCGGCGCCCACACGGTCGACCTGTTGCACTTCCTGGTCGGCGACGCCGACGGCGCCGGCGACATCGAGCGCGTCAGCGGTCACCTCCGCACGTTCGTCGACGAACGCCCGGTGCCGGGCGGCGACGACGGGGCCCTGGACGCCGAGAGCGGCGACGCCACCGAGTACCGCGCGGTGACCGTCGACGACGCCTACAGCGCACAGGTCGAGTTCGCGGAGGGCGCGGTCGGCACGCTGGAGGCGTCACGTTTCGCCACCGGCCACAAGAACGCCCACACCGTCGAAATCGAGGGCTCGACGGGCGCGCTGAAGTTCGACCTCGAACGGCTGAACGAACTCGAACTCCTGCGGGAGGACTCGCGGGGCTTCGAGACGGTGCTGGTGACCGACCCCGAGGACCCCTACGTCGACCACTGGTGGCCGCCGGGCCACGTCGTCGGCTGGGAACACACCTTCGTCCACGAGAACTACGAGTTCCTCGGCGCGGTCGCCGACGGCGGGAGCCACGAGCCGAGTTTCGCCGACGGCCTCGCGGTCCAGCGGGTCCTCGACGCCATCGAACGGAGTGACGAAACGGGCGCGTGGGTCGAGGTGGAATAATCGACGCCCTACCGCCGTTCCAGAGACACGCCGTCGCCACGGCCCGCCCGACCCCGGCGAGCGAGAGTGTCGCGCGAGAGACCGCCGCGTGTCCGGTTCTCGGCGGGGTCAGCTGCCGGATACTCGTTGTTCGTGACGTTTCCATCCATATCCACGCAGGACGGTATCGTATGGATCCCCGATATTTTTACGGCGAGGGGACGTCTGAGTATCCGCGTCACTTCGCCAGTAACTGGTAGCCGAACGGGAGGTAGGGGCGCTCAGTCGTCGGCCGCCGCGGCGGGGGCGTCGGCGGTCACGCGGTAAGCCGGTTTCCTGACGATCTCGACGGTGTGACACCGCGAACAGACGTACTCCGTCAGTTTCGTCGTCTCGTCGTTGTGGCTCATCCGCGTGTCACACTTGGGACAGCGTGGCATTATACTGTATTATGAGGTTAAGGAATATAAAGCATGATCCTTCATGACAGTCCGGCCGCAGATCGGCCCCCGGAGGGGGTCGGGCATCCCGGCGGGAGCCTCAATCGCCGCTGACGGGGCCGTGGACGTCGCCGGCGGTGGCCTCCTGGACCTTCGCCTCGACGGCTTCGAGGTGCGATTCCAGCGGTTCGGTCTCCTCGGGGACGAGTTCGCGGGCGGTCTCGAGCGTCGACTCCAGGTGGGTCCGGGCCTCGCGGTAGCACTCGCGGGCGCGGGCGTCCCGGCCGGCCTCGCGGTGGGCGTCGCCGTCGCGGACCCGCGTTGCGGCCAGCCGGCGGCGCGTCTCGACGAGTTCGGAAGCGACGGCGTCGACCCGTTCTCGCGCCACCGCCCTGTCGACGGCGAAGCGCTTGTGGTCGCTCCCCCAGTCGAGTTCGAGTGCCTGGCGAAACCGGCCGAGCGCGCGTTCGAGCGCGTCGGCCCGCTCGGTCAGGTCATCGGCCTCGTAGGCGCGCTCGCGAGCCTGCTCGCCGCGCTCGATGGGCGCGCGCTCGAGAGACGCCAGGTTCCGCTCGACGCGCGCGAGCTTCTTCCTGAGACCCAGCGAGTCCTCGAAGTCGGTGTCTTGGACGGCGATGGCGGTGACGTAGTCCTCGTGTGCGCTACGGAACTGCTCGTAGGCACCCGCGAAGTCGTCCCCGCGCCACAGTTGCTCCGCCCGGTTCAGCGCGTGCGTGGCGCGTCCCTCGAGCGTCCGGACCCGCGTCTCGGTGACGCGTACCTCGGTGCGCTCGATGCGCTCTCCCATCGCGGGGACGCCCGCGGAGACGAACGCCCGCTCGTGGTCCCGGGCCGCTTCCGTCTCGTCGCTCGCCGTCTCGACGGTCTCCAGGGCGCGGTCGTACTCGTGGGCCTCGCGGCGCTGTTCGGCCTCGACGAGGTGCTTGCGGGCCGATTCGAGCCGCGTCACGAATTGCTTCCAGGCGTCGGTCGCCTCGGTCAGGTACGCCACCAGTTCCCCGACCGGTTCCGCGGACGGGAACCGCCAGCGCACGTCGGCCCGCGTCAACACCACGAACTCGTTGACCAGCAGCCGGTCGCTGCCGTCGACGATCTCGATGTCAGCAAGGTGAACGGATATCTTCCTGTTCGGTCCGGTGCCCGTTTCGTTGTCACCGATGATACAGTGGACGTGCGTGTCGGTGGCGACGGCGAAGGCACGGTAGCCGTCGCCGGGGACGAGACGCTCGCGCTCCTCGCCGTCAGGCGAACTCCGGGTCAGCCCGTGTTTGGCGTTCGAACGGACGAATATGACCGATTCATCGTCTCCCACGTAGGACCCGAGCGGCTCCTCGCGCAGGTAACCGTCCGAGAGTAGCCCGCCGCTTCCGGTGCCCCCCAGCACCGACTCGTCGACCCCCTCTTCGTTATATTCTGTGATAACTTCCGGCATGCGCGCCCTTTGTTTGGCCGGGCTAATGAGTCTCTAGGACATCATTCTGATATATTCGACGACGGGAGCGGCTGGCGGGACCGGACAGCGGCGCGAGGGGGTCGGGGGCGGGGTCGCCACGCGGTCGCGGGTGGGCCGGCCCTCTGGCCGGCGGTCGGACAGCGGCGGACGCGCGTCTGACCGGGGTTTACGGCCGTGTCTGTCCAGATCCGGGTGATGGGTGACTGACGGTTGACCTGCCGGCGGACCTGGGTGGTCACCCCGCCACGACAGACGGGAATCGGGCCGATCACTGCAGGACGGACGCGACGCAGGCGTTCGTTCGCTAGGGCTTCTCGGCCTCGTCGCTCCCGCCGACCAGCACCAGGAGTTCGCGGTACAGTCCCGAGCGCAGCGAGTCCGGTGGCCCGCCCCCGATGTCTTCGCTCAGGGGCCCTACTCCATCTCCGTGGGGTCCTCTGGCCGGCTGTCCTCGCCGACGTCGCCGCGTTTGCGGGCTATCTCTCTGAGTTCGTTCAGGTCGTAGTCCCGGGAGTTGATAGTCATCGTCGGCCCTATTCTCGTCCATGATGAATCTTTCACCCGGTCAGACGCCCGTCAGAACACGTCTCGACCGAAACTCCGGATTATCACGCGGCAGCAAGATATCGCCGATACGCCGCTCAGTCGGGACAAAATTCCGCTTTCGCGACCGATTTCAGGATCTGATAGTTCGGCGCGTATTTTTATTAGCCGGTAGCGTGGAGGCTGGGACAACGTGGCGACCGGACGAGACACCACCGGAGCGGCCTGTCTGTGTGTGACAAACGCCAAGGGCGGGACAGGCAAGACGACCGTGGCGATAAACGTCGCGGGGGCGCTCAACGAGCGGGGCCACGACGTGCTGTTCGTGGACCTGGACCCGCAGGGCAACGCGACCGAGGGGCTGGGACTGGCCGACGCCTACGACGCCCGGCCGCCGTCGCTGTTCGACGTGCTCACGGATGCGGGCGAACGCGGCCGCCTCGCCGACATCGTCATCGAGCACCCCGAGATGGACGTCGTGCCGAGCAACATCGACATGCTCCAGGCCGAACGCGAGCTGACGGTCGCGGACCTGGTCGCCCGCGCGGGCGAGGGCGGTGCCGACGTCGACCCCGCGGCGCTGTCGTCGCTGGCGGTCAACGTCACCCCCGAGGCGGTCTCGGGGCCACACGCGCTGGACACGCTCGACCGGGCGCTGGACGGGGTCGCGGGCGACTACGACTACGTGGTCGTCGACTCGCCGCCGTTCTACGGCAAGCTGACCGACACCGGCATCTACGCGACCCGGGCGATCCTGGTGCCGGCGCTGGCGGAGGCGACCTCCGAGCGGGCCGTCGAGTTGCTCATCGACCAGATGACCGCCCTGGAAGCCCAGGCCGACATCGAGGTCGAGACGCTCGGGGTCGTCGCCAACCGCGTGGAGCCGACCCGCGAGGACGAGACTATGGTCGAGTGGTTCGAGGAGGTGTTCGCGGACGACCCCGTCTGGGAGGTCCGCAAGCGCGTCGCGCTCCAGCGCTCGTTCTCGGCCGGCGAGTCGCTGTTCGCTTACGACGACAGCGTCGACATGACCGAGGTCTTCGCCGACATCGCGGCCACGCTCGACGAGCGATTCGGCTACGAACCGGGAGCCGAACCCGAGGTGACCACATGACCGACGACGAACGCATGGACCGCGCCCGCCGCATCCGCGAGATGCGCGAGGGCTCACGACCCGAGGCACAGTCCGACGACTCCGGCGACGCCGACGCCGGTGACGGCCCGTCTGACTCCGACGCCGACTCCGCCGGGGCTGACTCCGGCGTGGCCGACGGCAACAGCCCCGCGGCCGACCTGGACGGCGGTGCCGACTCAGCCGACGCCGAGACAGCGGCCGACGAGGGCGGAGCGACCGACGCGGACGGCCCGGGAGCGGCCGACCCGGACGACGCCGGAGCGGCGGACTCAGACTCCGGGGACCACCAGGCGTCCGGCCCCGACGGGAGTCCAGGGTCCGGCGCGGGCGAGGACGAGGACGCGACGATCCACATCCCGGGCGCCGAGGTCGGGGACGTGGAGGTCGACGTGGAAGACCTCGCGGACCAGGCCGGTCTCGAGACGGCCGAGACCGGAGCCGAGGTCGTCCCCGACCCGGAGGAGGGGGCCGCCGGCGTCGGCATGGCGGCCGCCGGGCGGGCCGACGCGGGCGTCGAGACCTCCGCCGACGAGACCCGCGTTCTGGAGTTCGACCTCGGCGACGAGCGGTACTGTCTCGCCATCGAGCACGTCGAGGAGATCGTCAAACGCGAGACGATCACCCGGGTGCCGAACACCCCCGACTACGTCGAGGGCGTCGTCGACCTGCGGGGACAGATCACGACGATCCTCGACCCGAAGGTCCTGCTCGACATCGACGCCGAGGGGAGCAAGGAACTGATCGTCGTCTTCGACCCCGACGGCTTCGAGGACCAGGGGGCGATCGGCTGGGTCGTTGACGACGTCAACCAGGTCACGCCCATCTCCGCGGACGACGTCAACGACTCGCCGGTCGAACGGGACGGCATCAACGGCGTCGTCGACCGCGACGATGAGTTCGTCATCTGGACGGCCCCCGAGATCGCCGTCGAGAAAGCGACCGGCTGACCGGTCGGCTGTCCGGGTACCACGTAGTCTTGTCAGCCCTCTCGGCCTCTCTCACCGTCTCTTCACGGCGTGTATCGGGGTTCCCCGGACCCGTCTCATCCGCTGTCGTCGACCGGCGGCGACGTCTCGAGGCCCTCAAGGCGACTCTGGAGCGCGCCCGGGAGTCTCATCCGCCGTCGTCGACCGGCGGCGACGCCTCGGCGGCCTCGCCGTCGGGCCAGCCCAGTTCCTCGCGCACCAGGTCGACGGCGTTCTCCACGGCGCCGACACTGGAGAGGTAGCCGGCGCCGACGGAGGTCTTGACCAGTTTCGCCGCCCGGCCGGTGAGGACCGTCGGGCCCACCTGTGCGACCGCGCCGTCGCCGACGCTGACGAGCCATCCCAGTCCGTCGAAGCGGTAGCCGTCCAGCCGCGGTTCGAACCCGCCGCCGCCCGCGCGCTCGTGGTCGACGAGGCGCTCGACGTTGCGCGCGACGACCCGCGCCTCGCGGACGGCCGCCTGCGCGCTCGCCGGGACCGCCTCGCCGTCGTCGTCGACGACCTTCGCCGCGTCGCCGAGCACGAACGTGCCCTCGCCCAGTTCGAGCGTGCTGCGCGTGACCGGGCGCTCGCCGCCGAGCGCGCCCGGGCCGGCGATGCCGCCGGTCCAGAGGAACTGGTCGTAGGCGAGCGCGTCGCAGTCCGTGAGTTCGACCGCCCGCTCGTCGGCGCGCTCGACCGCCGTCCCCGTCCGGACTGTCACCCCGCGGGTCACCAGTTCGTCGTAGACCGCCCGCTGAAACTCCGGCGGGAACGACGGCGCGACGCTGTCTTCCTGTTCGAGCAGGCAGACCTCGACGGCGTCGGCGGCGCCGCGCTCGCGGGCCAGCGCCGCGAGTTCGCCCGCGACCTGGACGCCCGACAGCCCCGCGCCCCCGACCACGACGCGGGCGGACTCCCCGGACGCGTCGTCGGCCGTCGACCCGTCGACGAGGTCGAGAAACTCCGCCCGGATAGCGCGGGCGTCTGCGAGGCGCTTGAGCGGCGTGGCGTGCTCGCGGACGCCGGGCAGGCCGTAGAAGTTCGTCGTCGCGCCGAGACAGACCGCCGCGATGTCGTAGTCGAGCGTCTCCTCGCCCTCGCCCTCGCCCTCCTCCGAGAGCGTCGCGACGCCGTCGTCGGGGTCGACGTCGGTCACTTCCGCGCGGCGGACGGTCGCCCGGTCGAAGACGGCGTCGAGGTCGATGGTGATGTGGTCGGCCAGCGAACGGCGGCGGACGACGCGGTGGAGTTCGTGCTGGACGAGGTGGTAGTCGCTCTCGTCGACGACGACGAGTTCGACGTCGTCGGGGAGGCGGTCTTCGAGCGTGGTCGCGAGGGTCAGGCCGGCGTAGCCAGCACCGAGGACGGCGACGCGCATACCGGCAGGTGGGCCCCCGCCGAGAAAAGCCCACTGACGACCCCTCGGACTCCCGGGGAAGGGGCCGGTATCTCCCCGCCGAGCGGCCAGTACTCAGAACAGCGCCTCGTCGGCATCGAGGACGCGGGCGGGACCACCCACCTCCCAGACGCGCGTGTCGACGCCACAGTCCGCGACGGCCGACTCGACGCGGTCGACGTGGTCGGCGGTGGTGTTGACGTAGACGCTCGCGCCCGTGTCCACCGAGAAGTAGACCGGAACGTCCGCCTCGCTCCGGAGCTCCCGGACCGCGTTGAAGATCTCGATGGTGCGGGGTTGCCAGTAGACCCACCCCGCGGGGCCGGTCATCGTCGTCGCGGCCAGCGACAGGGAGTCGTGTTCGGCCCGCTCGAAGGCCCCCTCCAGGTCGCCCGCGCGCAGTTCCCCGCGCATGCCCGCGACCTGGTCGTGGATGTGGGCCAGGCGTCCCTCGAACATGTGGCTCTCGGCGGCCTCCTCGTGGGCGGCCTCGGTCTCCTTGTATGCGGGGACCATCCCGGCGACGACGCGGACGTCCTCCTCGAAGGCCTCGGCCACGTCGATCCGCTCGGAGCGGCAGTCGGCGTCGTCGGCGCCCGCCCGGAGGTGCGAGTACGCCCCCGTGACCGCCCGGGCGGCCGACGAGGAACCCCGGCGGGCGACCGTCGATATCTCGGGCCGGGAGAGGTCAAGCCCCGCGGCTTCGACCAGCGCCGTCGCGGCCGCCGCGAACCCTGACGACGAGGAGCCGAACCCGATGTTCGTCGGGAAGGAGTTCTCCGACTCGAAGCGGACGCGCTTCTCGATGCCGGCGCGCTCGCGGACGTGGTCGACGACCCGCCGGATGCGCTCGGCCCCCCGCCCCTCGACGCGCTCGCCGTCGACGCGGTAGCGGTCGGCTTCCAGAACGGGCTCGAACTCGACTGTCGTCTTCGTGTGGCTCGGTGCCGTGCAGAGACTGATAGAGTCGTGGTACGGGAGTCGCAACTCCGGGTCGCGCATCCCGTGGTACTTGACCAGCCCCTGGATCGGGTGCGCTTTCGCCGTCGCCTTCATACCCTGGAGTCCGCGGGTTCGCACTTTGCTGTTGTGACTCGCGTTCACCGTCCCTGGAGATAGGTCCCCGGTACACCCCCGGCGACGACAGCGCGGAGCGGGCAGTGAACGGGCGGCTCTCCGGCCGTTCCGGAACCTCCCAAACATCGAATTTGATTCTTGCGCCGCAGGTTTTTCCGTCGAGTCCGTCCTACACCGCCAGCAATGCAACGCTCTGCGTCCGCGAGCGGCCGGATCGAGGTGGTCCAGCACTTCTGTGAGGAGGACTCGGAGGCGCTGAACCTCGTGATCGAGGCGTTCGAGCACCGACACGGCGGCGTCTCGGTCGAAAACACGGGCGTTCACATCTCCCAGCTCAGACTCCACGTGAAAAACCGGGTCCTCCAGCAAGACCCCCCGGACGTGTGGGTCGAGTGGCCGGGCGCGAACATCGAGCCCTCGCTGTCGACCGCCGTCGCCGACGTCACCGACCTCTGGACGGAGACCGGGATGGACTCCCAGTTCGTCGCGGAGGCGAAACGCAACGCCAGGTTCGACGGGCGCTACCGGTGTGTCCCCATCGACATCTACCGTGTCAACAACGTCTTCTACAACGCCGGCTACCTGGAGGAGGCGGGCGTCGACCCGACCCGGCCGTCGTCGCCGTCGGCGTTCCTGGAGATGCTCGACGCGCTCGACGAGGCGCTGGACGTGGCGCCGCTCATCCTGTTCGGCCGGGACCCGTTCGGCGCGTGTCAGTTCTGGGAGTCGCTGCTGGTCGCCCACGGCGGGCCCCGCGCCTACCGGGACGTGACCGCCGGTGACGCCGCGGACCACCGCGACGCGGTCCGCGCGGCGCTGGAAACCCTCGACGCGGCGCTGGCCTACACCCCCGAGGACATGGAGTTTCTCACCTCGGCCGACGCCGACGGCCGGTTCGCACGCCGGGAGGGGGCCGTCCACGTCAACGGCCTGTGGGCGCTGGGCCGGATGGCCGGCGTCGAGGGCTTCGAGTACGGCCCCGACTGGGGGCACGTCCCGCTGCCGGGGACCGGCGATACTTTCCTGCTCAGCATGAACGCGCTCGTCCCGAGCAGCCAGTCGGCCGACGACGAGGGTGTCCGGGAGTTCCTCGCGTTCGCCGGGTCCGTCGAAGGGCTGGCGACTTTCGACGCCGCGGTCGGGGGCGTCCCGCCGCGGGCCGACGTCCCGGTCGAGGACTTCCACCCGCTGATCCGCGAACAGAAGCGCGCGCTCAACCGGGCGGACACACAGCTCAGCTCGATGACCCACGGGCTCGGTATCAGCCCGGAGAAACTCGTCGGGTTCAAGTCGGCGGTGGCCACGTACCTGCGCGACCGCGATGTCGACGCCGGCACCGAGGCCCTCGTCGAGGCGCTGTCCTGACCCGTCCGGCCGACCTAGTCGTCGCGCCACTTGATCGAGCAGCCGCGGCTCGGCTTGAACTCGTCGTCTATCTCCTTGCCGGCCAGCAGGCGGTCGACGATGGCTTTCATCTCGCGCTCGGTCGGCTCCTCGTCGGGGTTGGTGGCGTCGTCCAGGCGGCCGTGATACGCCAGGCGGAACTCGCCGTCGCGGTTGTCGAGGAGGAACGGGTCGGGCGTGCAGGTCGCGCCGTAGGCCGCCGCGACCGCCTGGCTCTCGTCGCGGAGGTAGGCGTCGTACTGGATGGTGCCGTCCGCGACGAGTTCCCCCATCCGCTGGAGGGAGTCCTCGGGGTACTGCTCGGCGTCGTTGGGGTTGACGCCGACGACCGCGAGTTCGTCGTACTCGGCGGCCAGTCGGTTGAGCTCGTCGAACTTCGCCTCGGCGTACGGACAGTGGTTGCAGGTGAACACGAGCAGGACCGCCTCGTGGTCGGCGAAGTCCGCGAGCGCGTACGTCTCGCCGTCGGTCCCCTGCAGTTCGAACTCCGGTGCGACGTCGCCGCGTCCGAGTGCCGTCTCGTCGGATTCGAGTGCGACCATGACGGGCGTTCGTTGGGACGGCCCGCGCAAGTCGTTTTGGGTCTGCGGGACGGCCCAGTTCTATCGGCCGGGCCGCTGGACGGCCTCATCCCTCGCGTGTCGCACGGAGGGCCTCCCTCGCGTGGCGCACGGAGGGTCTCCCTCTCGTGGCGCACATACGGTTTCATCCCGTGCGTGGCGTACGGACGGCCTCACCCCCGGCGTGGCGCACGGACCGCCTCGTCGAACGTCCTGGCGGCCTGGAGCACCTCGTTGTCGGTCGGACGCGGAAGCGTGTCTTCCCGTCGGTCTCGACGCGTTCGAGGACGCCGAGGGTCGTACACTCCTCGACGGCACCGTCGAGGTCTCAAGAACGCACTCCCGCGAGTATCAGGAGCGAAAGCACCGCGCGGCGGTGGCCGGCGGCCTCTGCCGGCCGACCGTGCCACACACTCACGCGATGGAGAAACGCTTTTGTCCGCGCTGGGGCGGAGAGTAGGTATGAACAGTCGTGAGGAGATCCTGGCGTTGCTCCGGGAGAACGCGCGGTACTCGACCGAGGACCTGGCCAGACAGACGGGCCTGGCCGAAAGCGAGGTCGAGGCGACGATCGAGGACCTGGAGACCGAGGGCATCATCCGGGGGTACCAGGCGGTCGTCGACCTGGACGAGACCGAACACGAGCACGTCAGGGCGACAGTGGAGTTGAACGTCACGCTCGACCGCGAGACCGGCTACGACGACATCGCGGCGCGCCTCGCCAAGTTCCCCGAGGTCCAGGGACTCCGGCTGGTCAGCGGCGACTTCGACTTCCAGATGGAGGTCGAGGGCGACTCGATGAGCGAGGTCTCGCGGTTCATCAGCGAGAAGGTCGCGCCCGTCCCGGAGATCACCCAGACGGTCACCCACTACATCATGGAGAGCTACAAGGAGCGCGGCGTCGAGTTCGGCGACGGCCACGAGGACGACCGGCTGTCGGTCTCGCCATGACCTTCGAGGAGTCCGAACGGCTCCACAGCGTGCCACCCAGCGGCATCCGGCGGTATTTCGAACTCGCGGAGGAACAGGACGACATCATCTCGCTGGGCGTGGGCGAACCGGACTTCGCGCCGCCGTGGTCGGCACGCGACGCCGCGATATCCTCCCTGGAGCGGGGCCAGACCTCCTACACGCCTAACCGCGGCCTGCGAGAACTGCGGGAACGCATCGCGACCGACGCCCGCGAGCGCTACGACCTGGCGTACGACCCCGACGACGAGGTGCTGGTCACCGCGGGGGCCAGCGAGGCGCTGGACCTGGCGTTCCGTGCGTTCCACGACCCCGGCGACACGGTCGCGGTCGCACAGCCGTGTTATCTCTCGTACGTCCCGGGCGCGACGCTGGCGGGGGCGGACGTGAGAGACGTGCCGACCCGCGAGGCCGACGACTTCACACTGACCCGCGACGTTCTCGAAGCGGCAGGCGCGGGCGCGGCGGACACGCTCGTGCTGTGTTACCCGAACAACCCGACGGGGGCGACGATGACCCGCGCGGAACTCGAACCGGTCGCCGCCTTCGCCCGCGAACACGACATGCAGGTGTTCGCTGACGAGGTCTACGCGGCGCTCACCTACGAACACAACCACACCTCCATCGCCACCCTGGAGGGGATGCGCGAGCGGACGGTCGTGTTCAGCGGCTTCTCGAAGGCCTACGCGATGACCGGCCTCCGCCTGGGGTACGCGCTGGCGCCGGCGGCGGCCATCGAGTCGATGAACCGGATCCACCAGTACACGATGCTCTCGGCGCCGACGACGGCCCAGCACGCGGCCATCGAGGCGCTGGACAACTGCGCCGACGACGTCGCCGGGATGCGCGAGGCCTACGACCGCCGCCGGCAGTTCGTCCTCTCGCGGTTCGCGGAGATGGGCATCGACTGTTTCCCGGCCAGCGGGGCGTTCTACGTCTTCCCCGAGTGCCCCTGGGCGAACAGCGACGCCTTCGCCGAGGCACTCATCGAAGAACAGAGCGTCGCGGTCGTCCCCGGCCACGTCTTCGGCGCCGGCGGCGACGGTCACCTCCGGGTCACCTACGCGACCAGCCTCGCGAATCTCAAGAAAGCGCTGAACCGGATCGAGACGTTCATCGACTGACGCGATTATCTCAATTGATTCGCTATCGTCGCCACTCCTGGGAAAACCGGTTGTACGAACCCGTTACCGGACGGTAAAGCCGTATTACACGCCTGATAGCGGCCGAACGCGAGCGATCGAGTCTGATAATGATGGCGTAAAGTTTTTTCTGTCTTACCAGCAGTAAGCATGTAATGGCAATCGATGACACGGGGGGAAGCGAGTCTGACGACGCGGCCGCAGGCTCCGGATTCTCGGGAGACGATGTCGCAGTCGTCGGTGAGTACACGTGGAACGACCTCCGGCGGGACGTCCACACCGGAGGACGCTTCGTCCGCAGCGAGTATCTGGGTTTCGACCCGGCGACGGTCGAGGACCGCCTCGAGGCGGGCGCGGGCGCGGCCAAGACGATAGACCAGGAGTGGGGGGAACTGATCCAGGCCGAGCGCTCGCTGGTCGTCAAGGACCGCTACACGTGGGAACACTTCAAACAGGAGTACTACTACAACGAGGACGGGTCGGTCCCCCGGGACGGGAACGGCGAGAAGGTCCCGTTCGAACCGGAGGAGTACCTGGGTTTCGACCCCGACGAGACCGACGACCACATCGCCCAGGCGGGCGACATCGCGGCCGAACTCGCGGACGTCGTCGACGAGCGGACCGTCGACGTCAACCCCGAACTCGATGAGGACACCTTCTTCTCGACGGTCGACGGCCACACGACGGTCGTCAACCGGTACGACCTGGAGAAGGCCGTCCCGCTGGAGAAAAAGAAACACTTCGTCGAGGAGGAGCGCTACTGGGTGAACAAGCCCTACGCCTGCGTGGTCATCTTCCACTCGCGCAAGGAAAACGAGAAGAAGTACTACGCCATCGAGCCATACCAGAACCGGATCGAGCGGGACCTGGTGGACTTCCTCTCGGGGAAACTCCGGGCAGCCATCAAGTACTCCGACGACGACGTGGTCGTCGAGGGGTCGGACGCCGACCGCGCGAACGTCATCCAGCGCGAGACCGAGCGCCTGCTCGAACGGTACGACCTGTACACGCCGCCCGGCGACCGGGGACCAGGGGTGCTCGCCCAGGTCAAGGAGGCGCTCGGTATGGGGGCCAACGAGGTCGTCCAGGACGGCGAACTCGACGGGATCGCGGCCCGTCCGGAGGCGGTGGTCATCGACGAGGACGAGACGACCCTGACCGAGTACCAGGTCGAGAAACTCCTCTACAAGCTCAAACGCGACTTCATCGGCTACGCCCGCATCGACCCGGTCAAACACGACATCAACGTCGAGGACATCTCCTGTGACGGCTACAACTCGCGGGTGTTCGTCTACCACACCGAGTACGAGAACATCATCACCAACGTCGAACACGGCGAGGCCTCGCTGGACGACTTCGTGGTGAAACTCGCCCAGCGGTCGGGCAAGGGCATCTCGAAGCGCCAGCCCCAGGTCGACACCACTCTCCCGGACGGCTCGCGCGCCCAGTTGACGCTGGGCCGGGAGGTGTCAGACCACGGGACCAACTACACCATCCGGCAGTTCAAGGACGTCCCGTTCACGCCCGTCGACCTCATCAACTGGAACACCTTCTCGCTGGACGAGATGGCGTTCCTGTGGCTCTGTATCGAGAACAACAGGTCGATGATCTTCGCGGGCGGGACCGCCTCGGGGAAGACCACCTCGCTGAACGCCATCTCGCTTTTCATCCCGAGCAACGCGAAGATCGTCTCCATCGAGGACACCCGCGAGGTCGAACTCCCCCAGCGCAACTGGGTCGCCAGCGTCACCCGCCCCTCTTTCGGCGAGGACGACACGGGCGATGTCGACGAGTTCGACCTGCTGGAGGCCGCACTGCGCCAGCGCCCCGACTACATCGTCATGGGGGAGGTCCGTGGCGAGGAGGGCCGTGACCTCTTCCAGGTCATGTCGACGGGGCACACCACCTACACCACCTTCCACGCCGACTCGGTCGGCGAGGTCATCAAGCGATTCACGACCGACCCGATCAACGTCTCGAAGACGCTGTTTACGGCGCTTGACCTGGTGTCGATCCAGACACAGACCCGCGTCGACGGCAACAAAGTCCGTCGGAACAAGACGCTGACCGAGATAAACGAGTACTCCGCGGAACACGACGAGGTCAACGTCAGGGACGTCTACGAGTGGCAGGCCGAGACCGACGAGTTCCTCCAGATGGGCAACTCCAACACCCTCGAGGAACTCAAGTTCGACCGCGGGTGGAACCAGGAACGCCTCGACGAAGAGTTGTTCCGCCGGAAGGTCGTCCTCGCGTATCTCATCGAGAACGACCTCAACACCTACACGGAGGTGGCGGCGACAGTCCAGGCGTTCATCAACGACCCGGACACGATCATGGCGCTGATCGCCGACGGCCACCTAGAGCGGTCCCTGGAGGACCTCCGGGAGATGGAGTCGGTCAAGATCGACATCGACCCCGAGAAAGAGGAGATGGTGCCCCGGCCCGACCCGCCCGACGAGATGCTCGCAGAGACGGGCGAGATCCTCGAGAACGCCGAACCGCTGTTCCAGCGGATCCGCGAGAAGGAGACCTCCGACATCGTCAGTGCGCTGGCCGACTCGGGCGTCAACGAGGAGGCCGGCGAGATAACGCCCGTCGAGAGCACCGGCGACGACGAGATCGACTTCAGCGAGTTCGTGCCCGCGGCCGGTGCGGAGGCTGACGAGACATGAGCCTCGGGCGTGGGTCAGGCACGGCCGGGTCGACCAGCACGCTCGGGGACGCCTTCTACCCCCTCTACCAGTGGCTGTTCGACGAGGACGGCGACTTCGTCGGCAGCGTCGAGGACAAACTCGGGGAGGCGTGGATGGCCGACAACGTCGAGATGTACATCTCGCGGTCGCTGGCCGTCGGGGCGATCGCCGGGCTGACCCTCTGGCTGCTCGGCATGCTGGTGGGGTATCTCGTCGTCCAGTTGCTCGGCCTCCAGAACCCGGCGTTTCTCGGCCTCCGCCTGGAGGGCCAGGTCCAGGAGTTCGTCCGGATGGTGAAGGTCCCGGCTATCGTCTTCATCTCGGGACTGGTGTTCGGGTTCATCGGCTTCGCCATCGGCTTCGGGTCGCTCGTCTCGATACCCTACTTCCGGTCGAACTCCCGGAAACGCGAGATCAACGTCCTCCTCTCGGACTCGATCGCGTTCATGTACGCGCTGTCGGTCGGCGGGCTGAACCAGCTCGAGGTCCTCCAGGCGATGGCGAAAGCCGACGACACCTACGGCGAGGTCGCCCGCGAGTTCCAGGTGGTCGTCCTCGAGACCGAGTACTTCGACACCGACTACAGGACGGCCATCCGCAACCAGGCGCTCCAGACCCCCAGCGAGGAACTCAGCCAGTTTCTGACCGACATGCTCTCTATCATCAACTCCGGGGGCGACATGACCTCGTTCCTGGAAGACCAGAAGGACAAGCACATGCGCACGGCCAAGCAGGAACAGAAGAAGATGCTCGACACCCTTGAGCTGTTCGGCGAGATGTACATGACCCTCTCGCTGTTTCCCCTGTTGCTCATCATCATCCTCGTCATCATGAGCATGATGTCCGCGGGGTCGAAGATGGACATGATGCTCGGGACGGTCTACGGACTGATCCCGCTGACCGGGGTCGGCTTTCTCGTGTTGACCTCGACGGTCACCCAGGACAGCATCGGCGACGGCTACCTCCGGCCCGACCGGGGCGACGAGAGCATCGTCGAGGCCGACGACGGCGTGGTCAGCCTCGGCATCGTCGAGAACTACACCGGCGAGTTCGGCGTCTTCGACCGCATCAAGAACCGCGAGGGGACCTACCGGGTCATAGAGGTGCTGAAGGCCCCACACATCTTCTTCCGGGACAACCCGCTGGTGGCGCTCGCGTTGACCGTCCCGTTCACGCTCGTCGTGCTGGCGCTGACGTACGCCTTCCATCTGGCACCGCTGTCGATCTCGGAACTGGTCGTCCCCAAGGGCGGTGACGTGCCCGACACGCTCAACGACCCGGTCAAGCGCTGGCAGTACCCGGTCATCGTGGGGACGTTCGTCTGGGTGTACATCCCCATCTACCTGAACCTCCTGCCGCTGGCGATATTCTACGAGTGGAACCTGCGCACCCGCCGTAGCGTCATCGGGAACCTCTCCGAGAACCTCCGGAAACTCGCGAGCGCCAACGACACCGGGATGACCCTGCTCGAATCGGTCAAGGTGGTCGCCGAGACTTCCTCGGGACGGATGGCCGAGGAACTGGAGGCGATGCACGCGAAGGTCAGCTACGGGACGAGCCTGAAAGACGCCCTCCGGGAGTTCAACAACCACTACCACATCCCGCGGCTGGCCCGGACGGTCAAGCTCATCAGCGAGGCTCAGGAGGCCTCCAGCCAGATCCAGGACGTCCTCTCGACGGCGGCACAGGCCAGCGAGAACCAGGACGACATCGACCGCGAGCGCAAGTCCCGGACCCGGATGCAGATGGTCATCATCATCATGACCTACCTGACGCTGCTGGGCGTGATGGCCCTGCTGAAGGTGAAGTTCCTCAACGTGATGGCCGACCTCGCCGACCAGACGGCCTCGACCGGCAGTTCGCGCGGGCCGGGCGCCGACTTCAGCGGCGTCAACACGCAGATGCTCTCGGTCCTGTTCTTCCACGCCGTCGTCCTCCAGGCGCTGCTCTCGTCGTTTATCGCCGGCTACATCCGCGAGGTGAGCCTGATGGCCGGGCTGAAGTTCGCCGTCACCCTCCCGACCATCGCGCTGGTCGTCTGGTACGCCGTGACCCTCATCTCCTGACGGCCGGGTCGCGTCTCACTGCACGCCTCGGTCGCTTCCCTCCCTGCACGGATCAGCCGCGTCATATCCCTCTTTCCCGAAACTTCCGCAATCACAGATTCACGAGCGACCAGAGGCATTCGACCTGGTTGATGCGGACGCCGTCATCCGTAACGAATTCTTCGGAGCGAACGACAGTCTGCTCGTTGTCGTTGACGATTCCGGGCGTGAGCCACTACACGGCGTTGACGGTCTACGCCGAAGTCGGTGAGATAAGCCGGTTCTACGAACGGCTAGCAGGAAAGAAAAGCGCGAAGGAAGCAATCGTCGCAACAGCTCGCAAGATGCTGGTGTCGATCTATCATCCCGTTGGCCGTGCTCCTCGGATATCTCCTCGGAGTGATCCACGCGGCTGCCGACGTGGAGTCCGCGCCCCAGTTCCTGCGCGACCCCCGAGCGCCTCTCTTCGAAAGCGTGGGCGGCACCGTCGTGGCCGTCGGCTACCTGCTCCCGCCGGGGGTCGCGCTCGTGGTCACCGTCTACGGCGCTCTCACGACCTCCAGGGGCCGGACCTGGACTCGGGGGAGACGCTGTTGCTGTCCGGCGGGTCGACCGCCGTCCTCTGTCTGTTCCTCGCGGCGTTCTACCTCGTGCCCGCGGCACTCGGGGCATTCGCCGAGAACCGCTCGCTCCGGGCCGAATTCTCGCGGCAACGGGTCACCCCGGTCGCCGCCCACCCCGCCTACTTCCCGCGGTGGATCTCCGGGGCCGTCGCGCTCAACATGGCCGCCGCACTCGGGTCGGTCGCCCTCCAGATCCACCGCGCCGGCCCCATCGTCGCGTCGCTCGCCGGCGCCTACGGCGCGGTCGTCGCCGCACACCTGTGGGGGCTCGGCGTGCGGCGTGCTCGCGAACGGTGAGAGCCGGCCACCCGGTCACTCGGTGTGCTGGACGATGTGGTGGTGAAACCCCGCGGCGACGCCGGCGAACAGCAGGGGGAAGGCGACGGTCAACAGCAGCGACGCGGTCAGCACGACGACGGTGATGAGCCCGGTCAACATGGCGAGTGTCGGGTGGGCGGCCG
>PXRP01000047.1 GCA_003021655.1 Halobacteriales archaeon QS_4_69_31 | reverse complement strand
TTGGGTTGATGCTGCGTGATTGATGGCGTCAGTATTGATACGCGAGTGGTCGGCGTTCCCCTCCATGAGTATCTCTACATGGTCGAACGAGTACTTTGCAGCCCGACGAACTGCCTCTGGAATATCCATCCCAGTCTGTGTAACGAACCCAATTGAAGCGTCCATATGGTCAGCAGTTGTGGACTGTATAAATAATCCATAGGGTCTCTCAATTTGCCGCACGTTACGCAAATACTCTGTACTTTGCACACCCCACATACCTAAAATAACCGACAGGTGTCCGACTGAAGTGGTACCTTGTTCCTCTAAGTCTTGCACGGCATTTCTATCAGGACCCGGTACTATCCGACCGCTGACCGAGCGACGAACTCACAAGTCGAAGCTTGAAGCACCACTCAAACTAGTTCCCCGAGCGCGTAGACAGTGTTGTGGCCGGTCACTTCGACGGTGACGGTGTCGCCGGGTTCGACGCCCTCGCGTTCGGCGCCCGGGACCGCCACCTGGCGGTAGGCGCGGTCGTAGCCGACCACGGAGTCGTCGGTGCCGTCCTCGACGACCAGCACCGACCGCTCCTCGCCCACCATGCCCTCGTAGGCATCTCCGACGACGTCCATCTTCAGGTCGGTCAGTGCCTTGGACCGTTCTTTCTTCCTGGTGCCGCCCAGTCCCTTCATGTCGGCGGCGTCGGTGCCGGGCCGCTTCGAGAAGCGGGTGACGTTTATCTTCTCGGGGCGGGTCTCCCTGAGCAGGGCCATCGTCTGCTGGAAGTCCTCGTCGGTCTCGGTCGGGAAGCCGACGATGAAGTCCGTCGCGAGCGTCCACTCGTCGAGATACTCGTCGAAGGTCTCGACGACCTCGACGAACTCCGAGACCTGATGCTGGCGGCGCATCTCCCCGAGGACGTCGTCGCTGCCCGACTGGACGGGCACGTGCAGGAAGTTGTAGAGTTCGTCGTTGGCGGCGAAGACTCCGGCGAGTTCCTCGCGGATGCCGTGGACGCCCTTCGGGTTCGCCATGCCGACGCGGACCCGGAAGTCGCCCTCGATGTCACAGACCCGGTCGAGCAGGACGTGCAGTTTCCGTTCGCCCTCGTCCCAGCCGTAGACGCCGGTGTCCTGGCCGGTGACCCGCAACTCGCGGGCGCCGGCGTGGACCAGCGCGCGGGCCTTCTCGACGTTCTCCTCGACGGACGGCGAGTCGACCGTTCCGGTGGCGTGCTTGGTGATACAGTACGAGCAGTCGGACATACACCCCCGGGCGATGGGGAGGATGCCGACGACGCCCTCGACGACGGGGTCGGTGTCGGGCGTGACCGTCGGGCACTCGCCGTTGCGGACGTACTCGGGGACCTCGTCCCAGTGGAGGACTTCGGCGTCGACGCCGGCCTCGGCGAACTGTTCGCCCTGTGCGAGAGCCATACAGCCCGTCACCACGAGGTCGGCGGGGGTCTCTGCGTCGAGTTCGGCGGCCCGGTCGAGCATGTTGCGCTCGGTCTTCTCGACCACGGTGCAGGTGTTGAGGATGGCCACGTCGGCCTCCCCGGGGCCGTCCGCGGGGTGGTGGCCGCCGTCCCGGAGCGCCCGCTCTATCTCGCGGCCCTCACCCCTGTTGGCCGTACAGCCGTAGGTCTCGATGTGGTACCGGGCCATCTATCCGGTCGTACGGGCGGGCGGGCAAAAACGCGACGGATCCGGGTGCGCCACTCCGGGAGCGGCCGACCCCCCCGGCCGACCACCCGCGAAACCGGAAGCGACGCTGGACGCGAGACAGAGGGCGAGAGTCCGGGAGTCGACAGAGGTGGGAGCGTCCGGGACTCACTCCCAGCCGTTGCCCACGTCGTCGGTGTCGGCGTCGGCCCGCTGGTCGAGGAACTCGGCGGCGATGGTGTCGCCGCTGGACGCGCCGATCCGTTCGGCGCCGGCGTCGAACATCTCGGCGGCGGCCTCCCAGGAGCCGATCCCGCCGGAGGCCTTGACGGGCAGGTACTCGGCGAGGACGGCGACGTCCTCGACGGTGGCGCCGCCCTCGTAGCCGGTGGCGGTCTTGAGCATGGCGGCGTCGGCTTCGACGGCGAGCTCTGCAGTGCGGCGCAGTTCCGACTCCGAGAGCAGTGGGGCCTCGACGATGACCTTGACGGGGACCGGGACGGCGGCGACGACCTCCGCGATGTCCGCCCGGACGGCGTCGTCCTCGCCGGCCTGCAGGCGGCCGACGGTGACGACCGTGTCGATTTCGTCGGCCCCGTTCTTCCAGGCGTGCTCGGCCTCCTGGCACTTGATGGCGGTGTCGTGGGTGCCGTGGGGGAAGCCGACGACGGTCGTCAGCGGGACCGTCGGCGCGTAGCCGTCGGCCAGTTCGAGGTAACACGGCGGGACGCAGGTGCGCATCCCGTACTCGATAGCGGCGTCGAGGACCGCGATCACGTCCCCCGGCGTGGTCTCCGGGCCGAGGACGGTGTGTTCGATGCGACCGGTGACCGCCGCCGGCGCGTCCCCGCGCGGGTCGTCGGTGCTCATACTCTGACCCAGTCGCCCCCGCGGTAAAAACACCACCCCAGGCGAGTGAGGCCGGCAAAAAGCCTACATACAACGAACCGAGCCTGTGGTACATGCTTTCCGAGGGGTCCGAGGCACCGGCGCTCAGCCTCCCGGGAGACGTCAACGGCGAGCGGCGGGTCGACCTCGGCGAGCCCGTCTGTCGGCGCGCGGTCTTCGTGGTTGATCACCGCGGTATCGTCCGGTAGGCGTGGGCGACCGAGGACCTCGGGCGGGAGGTCGACGTCGACCCGGTCAAGGAGGCGGTCGGTCGACCACCGCGTTCATGCCGGGCGGGTGCGTAGGCGGCCACATGGCTGCCGCCGCGCGCGCCCGGGAGTACTACAGGACGCTCGACGAGCACGACTACGAGCGCCTCCGGGCGCTGCTCGCCCCGGCGTTCGTCCATGAGCGCCCCGACGCGACGCTGGAGGGCCGCGAGCGGTTCGTCCGGTTCATGCGGGACGAACGACCGCGGACCGACACCAGCCACGCCGTCGACGCCGTCTACGTGACCCCCCCGTCCGGCGGTGGCCAGAGCGAGGGCGGTGGCGTCGGGGAGAGTGTCGCCACCGCCGGCGGAGACGCGGCCCACGCTGGCGCGGTCGACCGGGGAGCCGACGGGACCCGCGAAGTCGCCGTCCGCGGGCGCCTGCTCACCGCCGACGGCGAGCGCATGGCGCGGTTCGTCGACGTGTTCGTCGACGGCGACGCGGGCTTCGTCCGGCTGGACACGTATACGTTGTAAGCCGACGCATACAGACCGGGTTCGACACCCGCCCTAACCGCCTGCTACAAGAGCAATGTGGTCGCCACTGTTACCCGGTGGTGTGGCCCTCCAGGACGTGTTCCTGACGCCCCCCGGACTCGCCGCCTTCGGGGTCGCGGTCACGCTGGTCGTCCCCTATCTCGTCCGGCCCGACCCCGACCGAGTGCGGTTGCCGACCGTCCGGTTCCTGGCCGAACGGGAGCGCCAGCGCTCGACGACGCCGTTGTTCGAGCGGCTCTCGCGAAGCCTCCTCCTGGTGGTCCAGTTGGTGGCGCTGGCGCTGCTGGCGGTGTCGCTGGTGACGCCGCACGTCCCGGTCGACCGCGCCGAGAGCGCCGTCTCGGTCGCCGCCCCCGACACGGTCAGCGTCGGCATCGAGACGGAGCTGGCCGTCTCGGTGACCGGCGTCGGCGACCCCGGCGCGGTCCCGGTGACCGTGACCATCGACGGCAAGGGAGTCCGGACGGGGACGCTGGCGCCGGGCGAGACCCTGACCGTCCGGCAGAACTTCAACGAGACGAGGCCCCACCGTGTGACCGCCCGCACCGACGCCGACTTCTTCGACTCGTTCGCGGCGGTCTGGCTGGCGTGACCGGCCCCCGGTCCCGTCACTCGCGTTCGCCGGCGCCGACGGCGGCCTCGCCGACGGGGTCGTGGCCCTCGATGACCGCCTGGCCGTCCATGTAGGGCCGGAGCGGTTCGGGGACGGTGATGGTGCCGTCGTCGTTCTGGTAGTACTCCATGATAGCGACCAGCACGCGGGGTAGCGCCAGCCCGGAGGCGTTGAGCGTGTGGAGGGACTCCGCCGATTCGTGGCGCTCGGGGCGGTACCGGAGCCCGGCCCGGCGGGCCTGGTAGGCCTCGAAGTTCGAGGCCGAGGAGACCTCCAGCCAGCGCCCGCCCTCGGCGGGGCCATACCCCATGTCGTCGGCGGGCGCCCACACCTCCAGGTCGTAGGTCTTCGCGGAGGCGAACGTCAGGTCCCCGCCACACAGCGTCACCACGCGGTAGGGCAGTTCCAGGCGGTCGAGCACCGCGGTCGCCTCCGAGACTAGCGCCTCCAGGCGGTCGTAGCTGTCCTCGGGTCGGACGAAGTTGACGAGTTCGACTTTGTTGAACTGGTGGACGCGGACGATCCCGCGGGTCTCGGTGCCGTGTTCGCCGGCCTCGCGCCGGAAGTTGGGGGTGTAGGCCTGGTGTTTGATGGGGAGGTCGTCGTCGAGCAGGATCTCGTCGCTGTACATGTTGGTGACGGGCACCTCCGCGGTGGGACAGAGCCAGAGGTCCTCGCCCTCGATGGCGTACATGTCGTCCTCGAACTTGGGGAGCTGGCCCGTCCCGGTCATGGCCTCGGAGTCGACGGGGATCGGCGGGAAGACGTCCGTGTACCCCTGCTCGCGGTGGACGTCGAGCATGAACTGGATGAGCGCGTGTTCGAGGCGCGCGCCGTCGCCCTGCAGGAAGTAGAAGCCGCCGCCGGCGACTTTCGCGCCGCGTTCGAAGCTCAGGATGTTGAGGTCCTCGCCGAGGTCGTAGTGGGGGACGGGGTCTGCGGGCGCGTCGTGGTCGTCGAAGAACTCGCGGCGGACCTCGACGTTGTCGGGTTCGTCCTCGCCGGGCGGGACGTCCTCGTGGGGGACGTTCGGGACCTCGAGCAACCGCTCGTGGAGTTCGTCGTCCAGTCGCGCCGCCCGCTCCTCGACGCGGTCGATCTCGTCTTTGAGTTCCGCCGAGCGCTCGATGGCCTCCTGGGCCTTTTCCTCTCTGCCCGCCTGTTTGAGCTCGCCGATCCGGTCGGAGATCTCGTTGCGCTCGTGGCGCAGGTCGTCGCCTTCGGCCTTGAGCTCGCGCCACTCGGCGTCGAGTTCGAGGATCTCGTCGACGTCGACGTCGTCGTTGTGCCGGAGCGCGAGCCCCTCGCGGACTGCGTCGGGGTTCTCCCGGACGAAACGCCTGCTTAACATGTCCGGCGGTTCTCGGCGGACCAAAGTAGGCGTGTCGGTCCCGTGTGACCGTCTCCCGGACCTGTCCTCGATCCCGGTCCAGGCCACCGACGGTCGACGGCATCGGGGCCCCTTCGGGGCGGGCGGCCGGGTTCGGATCGGGGTCACGACCCGAACCGCAACCGACGGTCATATCGGGCGCCAGTCGATACCGTTGGTATGCCCGATGCATCGGACGCGGCCGGTAGGAGCGGCCCGGCGGAGCCGTCGACGCTGACCGCCGGGGACGGCCGGACGCTCGCGTACGCGGAGTACGGCGACCCGGAGGGGCGGCCGGTCTTCGCGTTCCACGGCGTGCTCGGTTCCCGGCTCACGTGGGCGCTCTGTGACGACCACGCCCGGGAGCTGGGAGTGCGTCTCGTCGCGCCGGAGCGGCCCGGATTCGGCCACTCGGAGTTCCAGCCGGGCCGCCGGCTGCTCGACTGGCCGGACGACGTCCGGGCGCTCGCTGACCACCTCGGCGTCGACGGGTTCGCCGTCGTCGGCTTCTCGGCCGGCGGGCCACACGCCGCGGCCTGCGGAGTCAGACTTCCGGGACGGGTCCGGCGGCTCGCGCTGGCCAGTACGGTGACGCCGCCCGCGACCCACGGGAGCGCCGACCCGTTGAACCACGCCGTCCTGTCGGCGACACGGTTCGTCCCCGGCTTCTCCCGGACAGCCTTCGAGACGGCGGCCTGGCTGGCCGAACACTCCCGCCCGAAGTTCCGCGCCTCGGTCGTCGGCACCGCCGCCGCGCCCGACCGCGCGCTGTTCGACACACCCGAGGGCGAGGCGCTCATCGACGACGCCGCCGAGGGGTTCCGCGGCGGGAGCCGCGGCCCCGCCCACGACCTCCCGCTCGTGGGGGGCGACTGGGGGTTCGACGCCGACGAGGTCGACGCGCCCGTGACGATGTTCCACGGGAGCGCCGACGGGACCGTCGGTGTCGACATGGCCAGGGCCTTCGCCGACCGCCTGCCCGACTGTGACCTGCACGTCACCGGCGACGCCCACTACTCGACGTACGTCCACAACCGCGAGCCGCTCCTGCGGGCGGCCGCCGGAGTCTGAGCCGGGCCGCCGGAGTCTGAGCCGGGCCGCCGGAGTGCGACGGCAGCGATAGCCGCGAGACGGTCCCGCGGCCGCCGGCGCCCCGGGTCAGTCCTGTGCGCGGTCCCTGACCCGCTCGACCGCGTCGGGGTCGTGCTCGACGACCCTGCCGTGGTGACAGAGCGTCCGCTCGACCGCCAGGTCCGCGAGCGTCGCGACCGACTCGACGGCCGTCTCCTCGTCGAGCGGGCCGCGCGGCCCGTCGAGTTCGCCCTCGGGCGCGTGGAGGGCGTCGCCCGAGACCAGGGCCCGCTCGTCGGGGAAGTAAAGCGAGATGTGACCGGGTGCGTGGCCCGGCGTGTGGACCACCTCCATCGGCCCGGCGACCGTCGCGAACCGCGCGCCCGCCGTGAGTTCGACGTCGACGCGGGCCGCCGGGTAGCGCTTGCCGTTCATCTTCAGCGGGTGGTCGCGGCCGTCGACGTAGGGCGCACACTCGCGGTGGGCGAAGGCCACTGGCTCGGCCCGCTCGCGGACGTCCGCGAGGCCGCCCGCGTGGTCGACGTCTTGGTGGGTCACCACGATACCCCAGACGTCGTCCCAGCCGAATCCGGCCGCTTCGAGGTGTGTCTCGGTCTGGTCGGCCGCACCCGGAAAGCCGGCGTCGACCAGCAGGAGGCCCCGGTCGGTCTCGACCGCACCCGGGGTGAGCGTGATATCCTGTCTTCGAGTTCGAGGGTCAGCGGGACGCGTAGACGCCGTCGACCAGTTGCATGGCCCTCTCGAATCGGCGACGCTACTCAGTGGTTGTGTGCAGCGGGAGGGACAAACCGCGGACCGCAGGACCTGAGGCGGATCCACTCGAAAAATTTATTACGAAGCGCAACACAACTACAGATGGTCACGAGGTGACCAGCAATGGCGCTGCCGACTGATCCATCGAGTTCCTGGTTCCAGAGCACAGAGTTTCCGAGCCGTCTGTTCGAGTCAAGCAGTAGCGACTACGAACTGTACGAGGAGGACGACGAGTTCGTCCTGAGCGTCGAGATGCCGGGCTTCGACGTCGAGGACATCGACGTCTCGTGGGACGCGGGCATTCTCAACATCGCCGCCGAGAACGAGGACGAACACCGGAACAGCCGCCGGACCTATCACCGACGGTTCCGGTTCCCCAAGGACGTCGACGACGACGCGATACGCGCCGAGTACACCAACGGCATCCTCGAAGTCCGGTTGCCGGTCGAGACCGGTGCGACCGTCACCGGACGCGAGATCGAGGTTGAGGACTGACGCGTCGCTACGCCGTCAGGTATCGTCACGAGCGGACCGTTCTCCCGACCCCCATGTCCGTGTGCTCCGCCGTCGGACGGCAGAGTGGCGTCCGTGACACCCTCTAGTCGAGTCGGGACTCGATCGCCTCGCGGACGGCGGCGTCGCCGTCGTCGCGGATGGCCTCCCTGTAGCGGCGGTACTCGGCGGCAGTGACCTGTATCTCGCGGGTCTCGCCCTGGCGGACGACCTCCAGGGTGACCGTCCCCTGGGGGTTGTTACGGAGTTTGAACGTCGCAACGGCGGAGAAAACGAACCACAGCGCGACCGACCCGCCGACGAAATACACCATCGCGGTCGGGAACGCGAGCGACTCCCCGGTGCCGGTCCACCGCGCCGGGTAGGCGTGCCAGAACAGGCCGACGCCCCCGGCCGAGAGGAGCGTCCCGAGGACGACGCCGAGGCGCTGGCGGGTGCTCGCGGGCAGGACCACGACCACGCCGAGGAACATCGCGGGGATGCCCAGGCCCGCGAGCGCGCCGGCGACCCGCCTGGCGGCCGTGTCGGTCGCCGCCCCCAGCAGGTCCGACAGCCCCGTCGTGAGGACGAGAATGGCGACGACGACGGCCAGCGCCCCGAGGCCGAAGAGCGCCCCGCCGGCGGAGACCCGTCGCGGGTCCCGCCCGTCCCACTGCCCGCCGCTGTAGGCCTCCGAGAGGCTCGTCATACCCGCGAGTACGCGCCGCCGTCACAAAACACCCCGTCAGACGCGCGCATGACGGGACGGCGGCCCTCGGACGGGGTCGGCTTCGTCGGACGGACGAACACCGGTCCCCGGGCCGGGCGTGTCACCCGGCGCCGGGCGGGCATTCGACCGACGGGTCGGTACCACACCGGAGACGCCGCGTAGACCGCCGGTCGGTGCCGACCCGCGCCGGCGGGCGACCGGTCACGCTCAGACGCCGTCGAGGTCGATGTCGACGGCGTACCAGTCGAGGACGAGGACGACGACGGCGCCGGCCAGCGCGGCCACGCCGAAGGGAGCGAGCGTGTCGGTCGTCCAGACGACGCCGTGTTCGGTGTTCAGCGTCACGATAGGGGCCCGGAGCGCGCCGACGACCAGCGCGACGAGGAAGGCGAACGTGGCCTCGCGGTTGGCCGCCAGCGCCCGGCGGATGAGCCGCGCGATGGTGAACAGACCGACCAGCCCGCCGAGGACGAACGCGACCACCTCCGCGCCGTTCCCGGCCAGGTTCTCCGGCGAGCCGCCGGTCGCCAGCGCGGCCAGCCCGTCCAGGAAGCCGCTCAGCGCCTCGGTCATCCGGGTGTACTGGCTGAGGATGACGAGCAACAGCGACCCCGAGACGCCGGGGAGGATCATCGCGCTGACCGCCACCGCGCCGGCGACGAACACGACCACCAGGCCGCCCCCGCCCAGCGAGGCGCTCGCCCCCGAGACGGCGAACGCGACGACAAAGCCCGCGACTGCGGCGGCCCCGCTGTCGAGTCTGGTCACGGATATCTCCCGGAGGAGGACCGCCGCCGACGCCCCGATGAGGCCGAAGAAGAACCCGAAGAGCACGACGGGCGCCGCCTCGTTGAGGTAGTCGACGGCGCGCGTGACGACAACGACGGCGCTGGCAATGCCCGCGAGCAGGGCGATGAGAAACCAGCCGTCGACTTCGTCGAGGACCGCGGCCGCGCGGTCGAGCGAGACGCCGCCGTCGAGGGGAGTCAGCGCCCGCACGCCCGCCACGAACCGCCCGGGCGTGACCGCCGTGATCGCCGCGACGAGCCGCTCGTAGATCCCCGCGATGAGCGCGATGGTCCCGCCCGAGACGCCGGGCACGCCGTCGGCGGTCCCCATGAACAGCCCGACGAGAAACGTCCGCGCCCACTCCCGGGCCGGCGGGACCGTCGCGCGCAACGTCGTCTCGTCTCTCGCCTCGTCCGGAGCGGTCGTCATTCAGCCCTCCGTTGTGCGATGAGCGACAAGACTCTTGTGAACTCCCGACCCGCTCTCGGAGCGGCCGCCGGAATCACTCCGTCTACGGGACTGGACAGACGGCTCTCGGGACGGCCGGAGGAGTCGCCGCGCCCTCGAAATGAAACGACGCCCAAACGTACGCCGCGAAGGTGAACGCTCGGGACGGCCAGAGGAGTCGCCGCGCCCTCGAAATCGCACAGCTCCGGTTTTCGGGAAGCCGGCACCTCGACTGGTGATTCGCGGCGGGGAGCCGAAGGCTTTTGCCGGCCGTCACCTAACCGACTGGTATGAGACGCGACGACCGCGACGACCCCTTCGACGAGTTCTTCAGCGAGATCGAGCGGATGATGAACGACATGATAGACGACGCGAACGTGAACGTCGACCACGGCGCGACCGACGCCGCGGGCGCCGACGTTCACTTCGACGTCTACGAGGAGGACGACCGCCTCCGCGTCGTCGCGGACATCCCGGGGGTCGACAAGGACGCCATCGACCTGAAGTGCGACGGGAAGGTGCTCACGCTCAACGCCGTCGGCGAGGCCCGCGACTACCACGAGCGCGTCCGGCTGCCGGCCCGCGTCGACGAACACTCCGCGTCCGCCTCCTACAACAACGGCATCCTCGAGGTCACGTTCGACCGCGTCGAGGACTCGGCGGACATCGACCTGGCCTGAGTTCAGCGCGCCCAGGCGGTCATCGACTCCGTGTCCCGGCGCGACCGGGCGAGCGCGACCACGGCGTAGACGAAGGGGGTATCGAGCACGGCGACCCCGAGTTTGAAGAGGTACTGACCGACCACGAGCGCCAGCGCCGTCTCGACGGTGGTCGACCCCAGGAGGACGAACCCCACGCCGACGAAGACGGCGGTGTCGATGAGCTGGCTCGTCGCCGTCGACCCGAGGTTGCGCAGCCAGAGGTAGTCGCCGCCGGTCGCCTCGCGGATCCGGTGGAAGACGAACACGTCCCAGTTCTGGCTGACGACGTAGGCCGCCAGACTCCCCGCGACGATGCTGGTGCTGGCCCCCAGGACCGACCGGAACGCCGCCAGGTCGACCTGGCCGGGCGCCGACGCCGGTAGCGCCGGCGCCTCGATGGTCGACCAGACCAGCGCCAGCAGGACGAGGTTCATCACGAACCCGACGTTGACGAGGACGGTCGCCGCCCGCCGGCCGTACAGTTCGGCGTAACAGTCCGACGCGAAGAAGGTCAGCGCGTAGGCCAGCGCCGCCCCCGGGAGGACGAGCGCCCCGCCGACCAGCGGCAGGTCGACGGGGAGACCGAACTGGAGCAGTTTCGCCGCGGTCACCTGTGCCGCCACCAGCGCCGTGACGAACAGCGCGACCAGCCCCACCCCCCAGGGCGAGGCCGCACGCGGGTCACTCATCGTCGCTCTCCAGGCGGCCGTGCCGGGCGTCGATCTCGTCGAGCGCGTCCAGGGTCTTGCGGACCGACGCCCTGATGGCCTCGCTCCGGTTGACGAACTTCCCGTCCGGACCCACGTGCTCGTCTAGGTCCTCCAGCAACTCCGCGGGCACCTCCACGCTTATCTTTGGCATTAGTCGCTCACCTTCTAGAGGCTCTCTTATTCAGTATGCGTCGGCGGACTACATCATTCACTTCTCGGTCGAGTACTCTCATGGTATTCTCATGCGCATATTCAGAGCGTCCAAATAAAAGACCTCCGAGTGAAACGTTCCGCGTTTTTGTCGGGCCTTCGCGTTCTGTGGAGGCCTGTTCTCGTGTGTTTGAGTGTGGCGGAGCGCAGGGGATTTCGATCTGGCAGAGGTCACAGGTGGGCTCGCGATTGCGCTTCTGCCCGAGGACTGTCGATTCTGGACGTCATCGACGCAACAACTCCGGTCGAAGCGGCTGCTATCGCGGAGTAGCAGGTCGAAGTCGGGGAAACCGATTCTGTCAATGGAAGTCGGTCTCCTCGACTTCGTTGAGCAGCGTCGACCATGGCCAAACAAGCGTTGGGGGAAGCACGCGGGCGAGCCCGCCAGCGGGGGTTCGTTCGCTGGATTCAGTCGTCCTGATTGTTTTCGGCTCGAGGAAGATCACGGCTACCGTGAAACGTCGATTCGGCTGGAGTACGTGGTGGAGATCCGTGATGACCTCGACCGTGATCAGAACGGTCTGCCGGATCACCGGACTGACCCCCCGACTGCGGGCGGTCGTACCGGCAAACGGTCACAGCAACCACTATCGGGCGGGATAGGCGTCCCGCAGGTAAGTCCCGAGCGAGTCGACGCGGCCGGGGGTCCGCGTCCAGAAGCCGTGGTAGACGCCAGGGTCGCGCTCCTCGGCGACGAGGGCAGCCTTCCCGTCGTCGTCGCCCGCGCCGTCGTGGACGACGAACCAGCCGTCGCGTATCTCCTCGTGCTCGGAGGGGTGGACCGTGACGCCGGCGTCCGCGGGCGTCGGGGCGTCGGGAACGCCGTAGGCGTGGACGTCGACGCCCCTGTCGACGAGGCGGTCGTACATCCGGCGTGTCCGGGGGTCGCCCCACAGATTAGAGAGAGCCTGGAACCCGGCGTCGACGCGACCGGCACCGGTCCGGTAGCTACGCATCTCGACGACCCGGCTTACTTCGATGAGAAACGCCTTGTCGACACCCTTGGCGCCGTGGGCGTCGTCGTGCAGCGCCTTGAGCACGTCGGGTTGCTGGCGCCAGTCGAACGCGTCGCCGGACTCGAGGACGACCGCGTCCGTGAGGGCGTCGACGGTCGCCGCCGCGACCAGTTCATTCCCGCGGTGCAGCAGGGCGACGTTCCGCGGCGCGGACGCGTCGAGCGTCGCCGTTCGGATCGAGATATCTCGGACCTCGAAGTACGACCGAAGCCTGTCGCCGTCCCCGTCGGTCGAGTCGTAGTTACACAGCGTCAGGGTCGGCCGCTCGTCCTCGGCGGCGGCGATCGCCGCGTGCAGCGACTCGGGGACGGGGTACGTGCCGGAATCCCCGTTTGTCCCTGCTGGCGCCGGTGTGTCCGGGTGCGGGTCCGAGCCGTCGAACTCGACGGCTGTCCAGTCGGTCGCCTCGCCGAGACCATGGAGGCGGGTTTCGATCCCGTCCGGGTCGCGCTCGCGGACCTCAACCGTGCCGTCGACGAATGCCCCGAACTGGCTGTCGAGTCGCTCATCGAACCCGTCGGTGTGGACGACGACGAGGCCGAATCCATCGATCGCGTCGATCCGCCGGGTTATCTCGTGGAGGAACTTGGCGACCCGCTCGTCGTCCGCGTATATCACCATCGTGTTCAGCGAGAATAGGCCGAGACGGACGCGGTCGAGTTCCTGCTGTGCCACCAACGCCTCGAGGAGTTTGCTCACTGCCATCCCAACGCCGGTGAGGTCGGCCGGCGACCCGACAGTGGCGACGCGGGGGTCGCGCCCGTCGGTCGCGTACTCGTCTGATGTCGTCCCGGCTGGGCCGCTGCCGGCGCTGCCGCCCGTGGCGTCGACGATACCGACAGATCTCGGGTCGGCCGCCGGTACTTGTGTACGGTAACGTTGCCAGAGTGCAGACGCGCTGTCGTCGGTCGTCACGAAGACGGTCCCCGTGTTGGCGTCGTCGTCCGCGGCCAGCGTCCGCACCGTCAAGTCGGTCTTGCGGGTCATTGCTGGCCCCCGGACCAGGAGTGTCGTGCCCTCGGTCACCGACGTTGTCGACAGCGACGGACCTGTCGAATACATAGTATCGCTTGTGTGGGTCGTTCCGTCGGGGTGGAAACGGCTGGACAGTAATAGGTGTTGCTATCGGCGATCACCCGGCTGAACGTGGGGGATGGCCCATCGCCGATGTTGTGCGAGTTGCTCTTGCTGGGTGTTCAGTTCCGTTAGCTGTTCGTGGATCTCCTGTGAAACCGCTCCACTGGAGCCGTTAACTCGGTCGTGGAGGTGTCGATTGACGGCTACGCGAACGAGTTGCGAGGGCGAATCGGCGTCGGGATCGTCCTGTGCCGCCGACTCCCATTGGTCTTTGGTGTCCGGATATACGGCGAGAGTGACGATCTCGTTTCGACGGTCCTCGTCATTCATTCTGACCGCCCCACGTTGTAGTCCTGACTGGGATCGAAGCACTCGAAGCACGGGAGATCGTCGCCGTCTGGCCCGTCGCACCGTTTCTCATCATTCGGACAAGTATTGCCCTCCTGATCAATACTCGGTTTAACGAACTGGTCGATAGTCGTAACAGCGCGGCCGCTGTAAGGCGTTTCTGAAGCCATCTCTACATATAATACTAAGACTAACAGGATATTAATTATATTGGATAGTTGATACTATATCTTGGGCATCGTTATTCGTCCGGGATTCCCGAGCGAATGTGACGTCCTCCCCGTCGTAAACGACGGGGTTTCCCACAACAGAGGGAACCCGGACTGCTTCCGGTCGGTTTCAGGACCATCTCTCCCGGCGTCGGCGGGGCGGGTCTCGTCCCTCGGCCGGGAGCGTCCTGTGGCACCGCCACGTGTGCTCCCATCCGCAAGCGAGTCATCGCCGCGCGGTTTCTCAACGCGGCTCTCTCCCAAGCGGTCGAACCTCACGGTTCCTGTGCCGGCTCCGGTCACATCTTGTCGGCCGAAGGCCATCAACCGGGCTTGCGGAGCACCGCAGACATGGGTGGAATGCGGCCCGACTCCCACCGCGTACCGACAGTGGGAGTCAGCGGAACCCGTGCGTGAATCTTTGACTCGGGCGATACTAAGCGTTGGGGTTCCAGTCGGGCAGTCTCCGGTGGTTTGTGACACGGAGCGGACGCGATTTACGCCCGCCGTCAACGGCGGGATTCTCTCGCTGTTCAAAGATAGGGCTGTCGCTACCAGGGGGTCAGTCGGCGGCCTCGCCTTGCTCGCGGGTCCCGTCGGTCCCCGCTCGCTTCGAGGCCGTCTCCGCTCAGTCGGCGGCCTCGCCTTGCTCGCGGGTCCCGTCAGTCCCCGCTCGCTTCGAGGCCGTCTCCGCTCAGTCGGCGGCCTCGCCTTCCCGTTTCGGCGTCCGTCGGCCGCCGAGAGTGTATACCCAAAGGATGACGACGCCGGCCAGGTAGGCGAACGCGACGGGGAGCGCGAACACGAGCATCGTCAGGAGGCTCGACGGGGTGAGGACGGCGGCGACGACGACGATGGCCATCACGACCGAGCGCCAGCGGTCGAACATCGTCTCGAACGTGATGAGCCCGCCCTCGTGGAACAGGAGCATCGTCACCGGGATCTCCACGAGGAGGCCGATCCCCACCGTCGTGAAGACGACGAGCCACCCGAAGGTGTTGATGCGGTAGCTGATGACCATGCTCGCGCCGACGGCGTCGCTGGCGAGCCAGGAGATGATCGCCGGCGCGACCACGAGAAAGCCCAGCAGGCTCCCGCCGATGAGCCCGACGAACAGCGTACAGCCCCACAGGAGGATGACCCGCCTGTCGCCGCCGACGAGGCCGCGCTCTTTCAGCCGGGGCCACGCGTAATAGAGGATCACCGGCAGCGTCGCCACCAGCCCCAGCAGGGTGGCGAACTTGATCTCGAAGATGAGCGCCTCGACGGGGTGGAGCGTGACGATGTCGACAAGCTGGTTCTGGCCCTCCGGCATGCGCGCCAGGAACGCCCCCTTGATGTCTCTGATCCCGCCGCGGTAGAGGTAGACGAACGTGACCGCCATCACGCCGAGAAAGACGCCGGCGATGCGGAACGCCCGCGAGGTGAGGCTCTCGAAGATGAACGCGATGTCGTAGTAGTAGCCGCCGATGTCGTCCTCGGTCGTCTCCTCCTCGGTGAACGAGTCGACGATGCCGGCCGTCGTCGACGTGAACGCGCCGGCCTCCTCGTCGGCGTCCGCGTCGGCGTCACCCTCCTCGGCCTCGGCGCGTTCTTCGAGGCGTTCCTGGACCTCGTCGTAGCGGTCGAGGATGGCCTGGGCCTTCGCGGGGTCTCCCTGCTCGTGGAGCGCCTCCCGGGCGAGTTCGCTGACCTCGTCCTCGTCCATCGCCTCGAAGCGCTCGGGCGGGGCGGCCGGGATCGCCTCGGCCGTGAGATTGAGCAGGTCGATGTCCTCGGGGCCGCTCAGGTCGGCTTCCGCGGGCGCGGCCTCAAGTGTCCGGACGGCGAAGACGAAAAACGCCACGGCGACGGCGACGGCGCCGACGGCGACCCCGGCGAGGGCGGCCGCGACCTGTGGGTCGAGCCCGGTCGCCGCGCCCAGTCCCGGCAACGGGTTCGGACGGTACCCCGCGGGGAGTCGCGCCAGCGCGTCGTTGACCGCGGCGACGCCCCCACGGGTGAAAAAGAGGTAGACGGCGCCGACCGCGACGACGCCGACGCCCGCGAGCTGGTTCCAGTGGGCGCGGGCGACGGCGGGGAAAGCCAGTTCCTCGCTGGACCGGCGCAGCAGTTCCGCCGAGCGCGCCAGCCCGAGACTGAACGCGTACAGCCCGATGAGCGGGAGCGCCCACATGATCTGGGTGATCGGGTCCGGCGGCGAGAAGGCGGCCCCGAACACGAAGATGCCGAGGACGGCGTAGCGCCAGCGGTCGCGAAAGGCCTGATAGCTCACGATGCGCAGGTACGAGAGCCCGCTCATCGCCAGCGGGAGCTGGGCCGCGAGGCCGAAAGACAGCGAGAGGAAGGCGATGAACTGGGTCCACTTGACGATAGACCAGGAGGGCTGGAAGCCGGCGTTGACGGCGTTGTTCGCCAGGAACCCCAGCATCAGCGGGAAGAACACGTAGTAGGCGTAGACGATCCCTCCGACGAACAGCACGACCGACACGACCGACGGGACCGCGAGCTTCCAGCGCGGGACGTCCTCGGCGGGCCACCAGCCCCGCGCGCGGAGCGCATCGCGGCCGTAGTAGACGACGACCGGTAGCGCCATCAGTATCCCGACGATGATGCCGATCTTGGCCTGGAGGAGGATGACGTCGAACGGCGTGACGGCGATGATGTTGATGTCGGGCTGGGTGTTGAGGTCCCGCTTGAGCTGGTCCCAGATGAAGATGCGCAGGGCGTAGAACGTCCCCATGAAGCCGACGACGAACACGATGAAGGCCTTGCGCAGGTCGTCGCGGGCGTTGGCCAGCAACGACCCGATGGTCGCCCGCCCCTGCGCAACCGCTCGCTTGGTGTCCTCGTCGACTGCGCTGGCCATTCTCGCCGGTACGTAACCGACTCCCTGTTATCAATCTATTCATGTCCCGTCGCGCGCGCCCCCGCCGAGCACCACACGCGGACGCCCGGCCGCCGGGCCCGGCCGCCCGCCGCCGGGAAAAGAAGGCTTACAAAAGGGGAGCGCAAACCGGGCCACGAATGGCCGACGACGGGGACGACCCCGGCGAGACCACCGACAACGCGGGCAGCGACGACGCGGACGACGCACCCGACTCCGGCGACAGGGACGGCGTCGCCGACCGACGGGACGACGCACCCGACTCCGATGGCGGACCCGACCCCGACAGAGGGGACGACCCGGAGGAGAGAGACGGCACGTCCGACTCCGACCGAACGGACGACGCCTCCGACTCCGGCGGAGGGGGCGACCCAGACGACGCGTCCGACGGGGACAGCGCCTCCGACTCCGACGGGGGAGACGGGGGCGACGACCTGCCCGATGACTTCGGTCTCGACGGGGAGACAGCGGCGGACGTCTTGCCCGACGCCGACAGCGCCGCGACCGGCGAGGACGCGGTCGTCTCCGCGGAGTCGGACGGCGACGACGCGGACAGCGAAGAGTCGGGCCAGGCGGACGACGAGGGCTCGGACGACGATTCGGCCTTCTCGGGGAACACGATCGGTGGCGAGACGTCGTACCCGGCGGAGACCGGCGGCGGAGAGGCGAGCGGCAGGGAGGCGGCCGCCTCGGACGGCGGCGCCTACGACGGGGACTACAAGGACCCTTACCCCGGTCCGGACGCCAGTGCGGGGCGGGGCGCGTACGAGGCCGACGAGGTCGACTACTACAGCGGGCCGGGGACGACCGGCAGCGGGCCGACGCCGGGCGCGCCCGACGACGAGGAGATGCCCCTGGCCGACCACATCGAGGAGATGGTCCGGCGGCTGGCGGTCGTCATCGTCGTCGGCGGGCTGGTGGCCGCCGTCGTCTTCCCGTTCGGGGAGCGCCTGATCAACTTCCTGTGGTACTCGTTCCTGCCGGGGTCGACCGAGGTCTGTCCGGTCCCGATCGGCCAGACCGACGACGCCGCCTGTCCGTACATCTACCACCCGCTCGCGCTGATGTTCGCGCGGCTCAAGGTCGCCTCCCTGGGCGGGTTCGTCCTCGCGCTGCCCGTACTCGTCTACGAGTCGTACCTGTTCATGAAGCCGGGGCTGTACCCACAGGAGCGGCGTTACTACCTGGCGTCGGTGCCGACGAGCCTGGTGCTGGCGGTCGTCGGCGTCGCGTTCGCGTACCTGCTGGTCCTGCCGACACTTTTCGTCTACTTCACGGGCTACACCTCCCAGGCCGCCAACGTCGCCTTCGGTCTGACCGAGACGTTCAACCTCATCGTGATGATGATGGGCTTTTTCGCGCTGGTCTTCCAGATCCCCCTGCTCATCATGCTTGCGGTCATGATGGGCGTCACGTCGCGGCGCTGGCTGGCCGACCGCCGGCTCTACTTCTACGGCGGTTTCTTCACGGTCGCGTTCGTGTTCAGCCCCGACCCGACCGGGATGGCCCCCATCCTCGTCGGGGTGACGATGATCGTCCTCTTCGAGGGGACGCTGCTCGTCCTCCGGTGGACCCGCGAGTCCTCGCCGGTGCCGTCGTCGGCGGAACTGGCGGCCCGCCGGCCGTTCGTCTGGCTGCTGGCGCTGCTGGTCGGCTACCTGGCGAGTACGGCCCCGCTGCCGCCGACCTACTACGGGCAGTTGCCCGCGGTCGTCACCGACGCCATCGCGTCGGTGGGGCTGACCCGCGTCACGTCGCTGGTCGTCGGCGGGGCGCTCATCGCCGTGTACGAACTCGCCGCCTACGCGGCCCGGCGGGCGAACGTCGACGTCCGCGTCAGGCGCGGCCTCACCCGCGGGCGGGCGCTGGCCTGGCCGCTGTTCCTCGTGGTCGGCTACTTCGGGAGCCCGGACCCCGCCCTGCTGGCCCGCGTCGAGGCGCTCGCGCTCGCGCCGACCCGCGCGGGCCTGCTCGTCGTCGGCCTCGTCGTCGGGTTCGAGCTGTTCGTGGCCGCCCTCGACTGGCGGGAACGGCGGGGTGAGTCGCCGTGACGGTCCTGCTGGTCCGCCACGGCGAGACGACCTGGAACGTGGAGGGCCGCGTCCAGGGGTGGACCGGCGCGCCCCTCAGCGGCCGCGGCCGCGAGCAGGCCCGGACCACCGGCGCCTATCTCGCCGGGGTCGGCGTCGACCGCCTGGTGGTCTCGGACCTCCAGCGGGCACAGGAGACCGCCCGCCTGTTCGAGGACGGCGGCCTCGATGTCGACCGGACCTTCGAGCAGGGGTGGCGCGAGCGGGACTTCGGCGACTACCAGGCCCTCGACCGGACGACGGTGGCCGACCGCCGCCCCGACTTCGACCCCGAGGGGTCGCTGACAGCCGTCGAGACGGTCCCCGGCGGCGAGTCCCTCGACGAGTTCGTCCGCCGGGTGGCCGCCGCCTGTGAGTCCGTCCTCGCGGACATCGACGACGGCGAGACCGTCTGTGTGGTCACCCACGGCGGCCCCATCCGGACCGTCGTCGCTGACCTGACCGGCCGCGACATGCCGTCGCTCGCCCGCGAGTGGGCGCCCGACAACTGCAGCGTCACCGAGATCGACCCCGCCGAGGGGACGGTCCTTCGCCGGGGCGACACCTCGCACCTGGAGTGACTCGCCTCCACGGGAGAGCCGTTGGGTATCGCGTCGCCTGTCTCACTCCTCGAAGAGGCCGTCGACGTCCCCGTCGCGGTTCGCCCGCCGGTCGACGCGTTCGGCGAGGCGCTGGACGGCGACCGCCCGGCTGTCGGGGTCGCGCACGAAGTCGAACAGGAGTGTGACGAACGCGCTCCCCTCCTCGCCCGCGTCGATATCGGCCCGGGCGTAGGCGACAGCCCGCTCGACGACGGCCTCGTCGTAGCCCAGTTCCTCCGCGAGGACGTCCGCGGCCACCGCGGTCGCCCCGAAATCGAGGTCCTCGAGCGCGAGCGCCTCGCCCTCGTGGGTGAGCCGCGGCGGCGGTCCGCGTTCGATCCGCTCGGGGTCGCGTTCGAGGCCGGCGAGGGACGCTCTGACGGTCCCGACGTTGACCCCGCGGTAGTCGGCCGGCAGGTCCGCGAGGTACCCGCGGCCGCTCTCGGCGAGGCCGGTCGCACCCGACCAGTTGCGGTTCCGGGCGTGGTAGACGGCGGCGGTGAACTGGATGAGGCCGTGGAGAAACCGCTCGTCGTCGCCGTCCGGGAGGTCCAGCCAGTGGTCCTCCCAGGCGTCGTGGGCCGCGTGGTAATGGCCCGCGTTGTAGATGGCGACGCCGGCTCGCAGGTTCGCCTCCATGCCCGCCGGTGGGACCGCGAGCGAGAAAAACGCTCCGTCCGGGGTGTGTGGTGGGCCGATACGCAATCGTCTTCCGTGCTGTCACGTCGAACACGACCGCTCGGAACGCCCGGAGAACTATAACCGAGAACCCACAATGGACAGTCGATGATCGGCTACCGTGTCCGGCGGTTTCTCGACGTCTGGCGCGCCGAGGACCAGACGACGAAGCTCTTTCTCGCCTGGAGCGCCACCAACACGCTGACAGCGTTCGGTCTCCTCGTCGGGTCGTTCGCGGTCCTGGTCGCGGCGAACGCGCCGGGGTTCCAGCGCGGCCTCCTGGCGGGCTTTACGACCGTCGCCGTCGTCTGGATCCTCTCGATTTTCCTCATCGGTCCCGTCTACGACTGGGTCGCCGCCCCCCGCGAGGAGTGACGGGCCGCACCCGGCCAGAAGCGACAGGCCCCGTCCTGGCCGTCCCGCCGCCGGTCAGGTGACGACGGCGATGAGGCGAACGAGGACGTCGCCGTAGACGAGGCTGACGAGCAGGCCGACGAACATCGGGACGATAAAGGGGAGGCCGGGCGATATCCAGACGGTCTCGGCGCCGGAGACGACCGCCAGCCCCGTTCGGAGCTTTTCGGGGGTCGTCCCATAGGCGTCGCCCTCGATGTCGTCGAGAAACGCCTGCGCGCCCCACTCGTCGTCGGGGTCGGGGTCGAGCGGGTCGCGGTCGCCGTCGGCGGCCACGTCGGTCCCGTCGGCGACGCTCTCCGCGTCTGGCCCCCCGCTCGCGCCGTCGCCCGCGTCGCGCCCGACGGCGCCGTCGCCAGGCGGGGACGGGTGGGCCGGCAGGCTGTCGGGGTCGCGGTAGCGCTCGGGGTCGTCGCGCAGGTCAGCCAGCGAGCAGCCACGCCAGCGGAGGTACATCCGCAGCGCGTCCAGGTCGAGGCCGCGGCGGGTGAACCCCCCGGGCGTCTCCAGGAGCGAGCCGTGCTCGGTCGGCAGGTCCGCGACCCGGACGGGCTTGCCGAAGAACATCACAGTCCCGAGGTGGCCGCCGGCGGCGTTGCGTGTGGCGACCGCCAGCGGGTAGGCCGCGCCGACGAGGACGGTGTTCGTGAGGACCGTCAGCGAGAACACGCCAACGTAGGTGGGGTACAGGGGCAACGCGTCGCCGGGCAGGAGGTAGACCGGATACGCGGGGAACAACACCGCGAGGACGACCAGCGCCTTCGCGTCGGCCCCGCCGAAGCCGCCGAACCAGTAGAAGAGGTAGCCGATGGGCGCGACCAGCCCCAGCGAGAGGGCGACGCTCAGAAAGAACGGTTCGCCCGGCGTCCCCGTCGTGGTCTCCCAGGCCAAAAGCGCCACACCCAGCAGCGCGAGCGGGAGCCACGTCTCGTTGGGGACCCGCCGCGTCCGGATGTCCCGGTAGGCCGCCCAGCCGAAGACCGGCACCGCGACCAGCCGCACCAGGTCCGCCGGCGGGCTTCCCAGGAACGTCTCCACGGCCCCGAGCACGACCGATCAGGGGACGGGTGGAGTGTTAGGCGTTTCGACCGGGGGACACTCGACCGGAATCCCGACTGGGACGCGGATCTATCCGGCGTCGAAGCCGACCCCGAGGAGAGCGATGACGTCGACACCGACTGACATACGACCGTAGCACCGTCGTCGTTACATCGGACCCGCTCGGAAACACGCCTCGCCGACCGTACCTCATCCTGAGCGACCAGTCTCACCCGTTTGCTGGAAGCCAGTACATCGCAGTCGGTATCACGACGACAGAATACGACGAGTCGATCCCGCTCGCCGACTCGTTCGTGAGGGGATCACTGGACCGCGAGTCCCTCGTTTCGCCCTGGGCAGTCGTTTCAGTACTCGACGACCACATCGAACGAGCAGTCGCTCACGTTTCGGAGTCCGTTACAGAACGAACTGCTCGGCAAACGGCGGGATATATCAGGGACCGTCTCACAGACGGATGAACTCTCTCGTCTTTCGAATTCGTCAGCGAAGACCGGCTGTGAGAACTGGCCTTCCCGCCGGCCCCGCCGCCGACGGCGAGACGCGGTTCTGTTCGCAGTCAGTGCCCGGCGAGACCAGGGATCCGAGGGACTGTCGAGCGAGAACTTGCGGGATCACGGACGACGCAATCCCGTACGGCGATGCGCTCGTTTACGGCACGGTCCAGGCGCTAGATGACGCGGTTCTGGAGGTAGTCGAGGTGTTTGGCGTTGTAGACGATCTTCACCTCGTCGGTCGCGGCGCTGCCGATACAGGTGAGACGGACGTTTTTGTCCTCGACCTCCTCGTCGGACAGGATCTGTTGCATGTCCATGTCGATCTCGCCGTCGATGACGATAGCGGCGCAGTTCGCACAGGCGCCGGCGCGACACGAGAACGGCCAGTCGTACCCCTGCGCCTCGGCGGCTTCGAGGATGTACTCCCCTTCGTTGACTTCGAGCGTGCCGTAGTCCTCGTCGTCGAGGCCCGCGTCGGCTGCCTTGTCGAACGTCTCTGCGTCGTACATATCCCAGCCCTGGTCGTCCAGGACTTCGTAGTTCAGGTACTCTACGGTGGGCATCATCCGCGGATTGGCCCCCCGCACGGTTAGACTTTGCTGTTTCTCCCCCGCAGGGGCGACGACGGGCGACGGATCCGTCCAGCGGGACGGGCCGAAAGTGAACGCGCGTGGGTCGCGGGCCGCTGGGGCCGCCGTCGCGCCGTGACCCGTCCCGGTCCGTCCGGACTGGCCGTCCAGGTCCGCTCGGACTGACAGTCCCGGTCCGCTCGGAGCGACCGTCTCGGTGCCCGCCCGGTCGGGGCCTCCCGGCTCCCGGGTCCGTCTCGGTCCGGCGCAATTCTTCGGTCCCTCGCGGGTCAGGCCACCGGGAAAAACCGGAACAGCAGGAATGAGGCGACCGTCGCGATAGCGGGGACGACGTTCTGGAGGGCGATGACGCGGGCGGTCGTCGCCGGTTCGAACAGGTCGTCGGCGCGTGGCAGTTCCTCGCGGTCCTCCTGGCCGATCGGTGACGTGTCGGCGTCCTCGGGGATGCCGCCCTCGCCGCCGACGGTCGGCGCGTCGGAGGCGTCGGCCGCGAGCGCGCCCACGGAGACGCCGGGCCGGTCACCCTCGCGGGCGTCGGCGATCGTGACCGTCCGGGTCGCCCGCCCCCAGCCCAGGCCGACGATGCTCATCGTGGCGATGATGACGAAACTCGCGGGCACGCCCAGCGCCGACAGCACCGTGACCACGGTCGAACTGACGGTGGCGACGACCAGCGCCGCCAGCAGCGGCAGGTCGGTCAGGTCGTTGCCGACCGTGTCCATCGTCCGGCGGGCGATCGTGAACGCGCCGAGGCCGATGGCCCCCCCGCCCAGGAGGATGGCCTCGTTCATCGCCAGGGACCCGCTCCCGACGAGGGGGGCGACGGCGTTGGCGACGTTCGACGCTCCCGCCGAGAAGGCCATGTAACAGCCGATCCCGACCACGAGGGACGTACCGACGAACTCGCGGCGCGTGGTGTTCGGGCCCAACACCGGTCGCGGAACCGCCCCGGACCGGTCGAGGACGACCAGCGACCCCTCGGTCTGTGTGACCGCGAACCACTCGACGAGCCGCGGGTAGTAGTACCGACCGACGACGGCGCTGACCCAGAAGGCGATCACCGGCGAGACCAGCCACCAGGAGACGATCTGTCCCATCTCCCCCCAGTTGAGGGTCCCGCGGGCGAGCCCGAGGCCGGCCATCGACCCGACGGCGGTCATCGACGTTGAGGCGGGGACGCCGGCGACGTTCGAGAGAAAGAGCGCGACCCCGATGAAAAAGAGGACGCCGATGCTGACCGGCAGCGTGAACGTCGTCGTGACGAGGTCGCTGCCGAGCGTCTGGACGACCTCCCGGCCGACGGTCCACCCGCCGAGCAGGGCGAAGACCGTCATCAGTATCGCCGCGCCGAACTTCGAGACGGTGTCGCTCCCCACGGCCGGCCCGAAGGCGACGCCGGTCGAGGACCCGCCGATGTTGAACCCGACGAAGACCGCGACCGCGATGCCGACGGCGAACAGCACTTCCACCATAGCTGTTGGTAGGCGACCGGTCGCTAAAACGTACCGAACCGCGCCGGGAGGCCCGACCGACACGCTTTACGCCCCCGCTCGCCCACGGACGGGTATGTTCCCGGAGTTCGAGGTCGTCCCCGCGGTGGACGTCCAGGACGGCCAGGTCGTCCAGCTCGTCGGCGGCGAGCGCGGCACCGGACGGCAGTACGGCGACCCCGTCGCGGCCGCCCGGCGGTGGGTCGAAGCCGGCGCGCGCACGCTCCACCTCGTCGACCTCGACGGCGCCTTCGAGGGCGAGCGCGAGAACGCCGACGCCATCGAGGCGGTCGTCGACACCGTCGACATCGACGTCCAGCTGGGCGGGGGGATCCGGACGGCCGCGGGCACCGCCGCGCTGCTCGATGCGGGCGTCGACCGGGTCATCCTCGGCACCGCCGCCGTCGAGAACCCCGATATCGTCGCCGAGATTAGCGACGACCACCCCGGAACGGTGCTCGTCAGCCTCGACGCCAGCGACGGCGAGGTGGTCGTCTCGGGGTGGACCGAGGGGACGGGGCTGGACCCCGCCGCGGCCGCCGCCCGCTACGAGGACCTCGGCGCCGCGGGCATTCTCTTTACCGACGTCGACGTCGAGGGACGGCTCGACGGCGTGCGGACCGGGCCGGTCGCGCGCGTGGTCGACGCCGTCGATATCCCCGTGGTCGCCAGCGGCGGCGTCGCCACCCTCGAGGACATCCGCGCGCTGGACGCGGCCGGGGCCGCCGCCGTCGTCGTCGGGAGCGCGCTCTACGAGGGCGCGTTCACCCTCGAAGAGGTCGCGCTCGCCGCCGCTCCGTTCGGCGGTCGCGCTCGCCGCCGCTCCGTTCGGCGGTCGCGCTCGCCGTCGCCCGGTTTCGCAGTCGCCGCGGGCGGGTCAGCCATCGGCGGCGTCGGCGATGTCGGCCGCGATGTCGTCGAGTTCCTCGTCGGAGAGGTCGGGGCGCGCGCCGAACATCGAGTGGACGGGGCCGCCGGCGTCGTCCTCGAACCGCGGGACGACGTGGCCGTGGACGTGGGGGACCTCCTGGCCGGCGGCCTCGCCGTTGTTGAACGCCACGGTCGTCGCGTCGGCGTCGACGGCCGCCTCGACGGGGCCGACCAGGCCGTGGAGCACCTCTAACAGGTGGGCCGACAGCTCCGCGGGCAGGTCCTGGAGGTGCGCGTGGTGGGCCTTCGGGATGACCAGCGTGTGACCCGGCGCGAGCGGGTTGGCGTCGAGAAACGCCAGCACCTCGTCGTCCTCGTAGACCGTCCGACTCGGGACCGTGCCGTCGACGATCGCACAGAAAATGCAGTCGTTATCGCTCATACGTTGTATAGGCACCTCATCGTGTGTATTTGAAGTCTTGAGCGGGGGGAGAAAGAGATTTTGGATGCGTATAATACAGAATCCCTGTTCACCGGTAGAGGTTGAGCCGTTGGAAGATCGACCCAAGCAACACCGCGACGGGGATGATTTCGAGCCGCCCGACCCACATGTTGATAATCAACATCGCCTTGGCAGTGTCCGGCATCGTCGGACCGGTAATCCCGGAGTCCAGACCGACGTTGCTCTGCGCGCTCATCACGTCGAAGATCACGTATTCGAGTGGGTGGGCTGGCGAGAGAACACGAAGGAGAACGGCAACACCGACTGCGAGGAATGTGATCCAGAGAATGAACACGACCGTCGCCTCAGTGAATTCGCGTTGGGCCTGCTCTTCGTCGAGTCGGCGCTCACCGATCTGGAGGTATCGAACCGCACTTGACGGCCTGAACACGTCTCGAATCTGCCAGACCGTGCCTTTGATGAGCGTGATCACGCGGATGAGTTTGAGTCCACTCACCGTCGAACCAGCTGCCGCGCCCGTGAGCATCCCAAGACACATTAGCAGCGTTGCACCGGCACTCCAGACCTGTTCGGTCCCACCGCCGATTGTTGCATTGCCGAACCCGGTGTTCGAGGTCGCCGACACGAACTGGAACAACCCGATTCTGAAGGTCTCCTCCAACATCCGGTATTGGCCGTTCGCGTACAGGATCCCCGTTAGTGCGAGTGACCCGATGGTGAACCAAATGAACACCCACCGCGTCTGCAAGTCGGCGTATAGATTCCGAACTTCACCCCTGAAGACCAGATAGTGAATAGGGAACGCGATACTGCCAGCGATCATCACGGGCACGGTTGCATACTCGATGAGCGGGCTGTCATAGTGGCCGATCGACGCTGCGTGTACAGAGAACCCACCGGTTGCAATCCCGGTCATCGCGTGATTGATCGCATCCCACAACGGCATCCCAACCAGGAGAAACAAGAGGATCGACCCGAGCGTCAGCCCCACAAAAATCTTCCAGATTTCCCGGACCGTCGTGACGATACTCGGATGGATCTTCGCTGACCGGGCTTCACTCTCGTAGAGGGTATAGGAGCCGCTACTCCCACTACGGCGGAGAATAGCGACAGTCAACACGATCACACCGACACCACCGACCCATTCAATGAACGACCGCCACCAGTGCAGCGACCGTGGAAGCTCCTCTTCGACAGCAGCGACCGTGAGGCCGGTGCCGGTGAAACCACTCATACTCTCGAACACCGCATCAAGCGGGTTGAGGAAGATAGCGGTCGTGGTATCTAATGTCGGTGTATTCGTCCAGACCGGCAACGGATCCACCTGGATTGTCCACGCAATAAGGAAAAACGGAAGGCCACCAAGCACGCCGACAAGTGCCCACGCGGTGGCCGCAGTGACCATCGCCTCGCGTTTCTGCGGCGCGTCCGCGCCCCGGTATCTCCGGACCAGACCGGTACCAAGCCCACCCATAATACCTGCAGACACACCGAAGGCAGGAACGGCGAAGAACTCACCGTTCACAGCCGCCACGACAACGGAAATGAGCATCATCAGCGAGATGGCCTGGACGATACGGCCAACGTCACGGCCGACCGTGTTTGTATTTACTCTCAGCATAGCCACAGGATAGCTACGTTATCAGACACCTCAGTCTGTAAGCCAACCCTCTCATTCGGTACCACCGCAGCGCTCTCAGGCCAGCCCCCCGAGCGCCTGTTTGAGTATCGTAAGCCAACCCTCTCATTCGGTACCACCGCAGCGCTAGCCTGTGAAATAAGATCATTCATAACAATCGACTTTCACTCGATATGCGTATCGTCGTGGATCATCCCGACCGCTCGTCTGTATCCGAGTTTTCCATTGCTCGCCTATATCGGTAGTAGAGTGAACGCATTGTCCGGTCGGCATCACGACCCATCACCACCGTAACATCTCTTTTTCCGGCAAGAGTTTTCTGTAGTGGTTTAAATATCAAGTTCCGAAGTTTGAACTTCTGTTCCGGGAAACCAATCGATGTGAAGTCGTGATTCTGGGCCTCTTCGATGATGACATCAGTCGGGTCCGAGGCTTCACGGAGTTCGGTCTCTGAGTGCACCTCGGGCCCGAGGACGTACTCCGCGAACGTCAGCAGGTCTCTCGCATCACTCCGCTCTTTCCCGGATGCGTCCGGTGAGATAACGTGTAGTACCGTGACCGATGCATCGAACGTGCGAGCGACCGCCCGAGCCGCCTCCGAAGCGAGTGCAGCATGCGGCCCTGTCCCCACTGGAAGGAGTATCGATTCGATCGGTTCTGCGTCCGATTCAGCCAATGAAGCGACAGTATGGCCGTCGACATCCGGGACGTACAGCGCATCTGCCCCCTCTCGATCGCCGACATTCTCCACGAACACGTTACACTCAGCCTCATCGATTACTGTATCAATCGTACTTTTCCCCAGCAACCAGCTCTCCTCAAATCCGGTTCCTCGAAGGAGAAGAACAGCTGTCCCGCTACCACTGCCGAGAGCGGCAAGAATTCCCTGCGTCGTGTCGGTCGCGACTCGTACCAACGCTTGCACTGGGACATCTCGGTCAATATCCGCTGCAACATCCACCATCTGCGCCAACTGGGTCTGTCGCTCAGTGACGGCCTCGGGAACTGATTGCTCTTTTTCGTCTCCGTCATCAGACCGCGTGTACTCTCGCACCTGTTCGGTCGTGGTCTCATCAGCAACCTCTGTGATTCCCAGTAGGACCACGTCTCCGTCGTTGTCATCAGCCAGCGCTATCGCCGTTTGAAGGAATCGACGAGCGTTGATTCCGGTATTGCCGTCGAACAGGTCACTGACGACTGGCACGACAACAGTGTAATCCGGTTGATGGATGACCTCCCCATCGTACCCGTACGAGTCCGCCTCGGACTGGGAAGAGAGATCTGGAACGGTAATCGGAACAGTGGTTGCCTTCCTATCTGACATGGTTAGCTCCTCGTGAACGCATCCGTTATACGGTCGCTGGCCCCGTCTTTTGCGAATATCGTCACCGTATCACCAGCCTGAATGTCGGACTCTCCGCGCGGGATGTGTAGTTCATCGTCACGAACGATTGCCACGATCACTGTCTCTTCCGGAAGGAGCCCGTCGGCGTCGGCATCGATCAGACTGAGTCCGGCGATTGGAGCGCCCTCGTCTACCGTCAGCTCGAAGATTTCCCCCCCAGCACCGATCTGCATGGAATCCTCAATCGCTGGTCGTTGCACGGCACGGTAGAGATACTGCCCGTTGAGTTCGTGTGGGCTTTCGACGACGTTCACACCGAGGTTCCCGAACAGCTCCATGTGTT
>PXRP01000046.1:1459-38733 GCA_003021655.1 Halobacteriales archaeon QS_4_69_31 | reverse complement strand
TACTCCTCGCAGTATACGCGGAGCAACCCCTCGGCGTCGCGCTTGGTCTCGGCGTAGTGGTTGATCGGGTCGGACTCGACCGTCTCGTCGATGTCCGTATTCGTCGCGCGGCCGTAGATGTTACACGAGGAGGCAGAGACCACGTGGTCGACTCCCAGCTTCCCGGCGGCGGTCAGGACGTTCTCAGTCCCCTCGTGGTTCACTGCGAACCTCTCCTCCCGGCGGTCGTACGTGCTGGCCGCGCCCGTAGTCGCGGCGAGGTGGACCACGCGGTCCACGCTGCGCATCGCGGTTTCGACGTCGCCGTACTCGCGGACGTCGCCGCGCCTGAAATCGAGACCGTCGTCGAAACACCCGAACAGCGACCGTGGCGATCCGGTGGCGAGACTGTCGAACACGACGACGCGGTCGATCTCGTCCCGGGCCTGCAGCGGGGAACGGGTCAGCTCCCAATGTAGCCACAGCCTCCCGTGAGAGAACGCCTATCGACTACTCGTCGGCTTCCCAGTCGTCGAGGACGCCGGGGAGGAACCGGTCCTCGCGGGCGGTGATCGTGTCCTCGTAGCGCGTGAGCGTCTCGAAGATGTCCCGGACGCCGGCCTCGAACTCTTGGTCCTGACCGCCGATGAGCTCGGCGTACCGGTCGTTTTCGATCTCCATCTTGTGGGTCTCGTCCTCGTCGCGCGGGTTCTCGAAGTGCTCGACGGCGACCTCCAGGCCGAACTCCGAGCCCACGTCGGCGATGGTCTCGGCGACCTCGACGATGGAGATGGCCCGTGTGACCTGGTTGTAGACGGTCAGGTCGTCGGGCCGGTCCCCGGGGTCGCCGGCGGCCAACTGGGCCAGCCCCTCGACGGCGTCCTCCAGCGAGATGAACGGCTTGCGCTGTTCGCCCCTGCCGTAGACGGTGACGGGGTAGCCCGCGACCGCCTGCGCGCAGAAGCGGTGGGCGACGGTCCCGAAGTAGTAGTCGAAGTCGAACCGCGTTTTCAGGCGGTCGTCCGCGCGGGTCTCCTCGGTCTCGGTGCCGTAGGTGATGGCCGTGCGCACGTCCGAGACCGGAATATCGAACTGCTGGTGGGCCAGGCGCATGTTCGCGCCGTCGTGGCTCTTGGTGAGGTGGTACCACGACCCCGCCATCGCCGGGAACGGCACCTCGTCGCGCTCGCCCTGGTTTTCCATGACGGCCCCGCCCTCGGGGATGGGGAACTCGGGCGCGCCGTAGACGCCCGTCGTCGTCGTCTCTATAAAGTGGGTGTCGGTCAGGTCGCGCTCTTCGAGGCCCCACAGCAGGTTCTGCGTGGCCTGCATGTTGTTGTGCTGGGTGTAGTTGGCCCGCTCGCCGTTGATCTGGGAGTACGGCGCCGAGGGCTGGGCGGCCGTGTGGACGACGGTGTCGGGTTCGTGCACCGCGAGCAGTTCGTCGACGAAGGACTTCTCGACGAGGTCCCCCTCGACGAAAGAGAGGTTGCCCAGGCCGTACACCTCGCGCGCGGCGGCGATGCGTTCGTCGATGCCCGCGATAGGGACGGCACTGGTCGACCCGACCTCCTCGACCCACTCGCGGCGCGCGAAGTTGTCGACCAGCAGGACGCGGTCCTCCGTCCGCCGTGCGATCCGGAGGGCAGCCGGCCACCCGATGTAGCCGTCTCCCCCTGTGACGATGGTCGTCATGGGTTACTCAGATTGTGAGTAACTACCTACGCATAAATATCTTGTCGTCCGGCGGCGGGGACGACGCCGGCCTCCGGTGGGAGAGACGACCCGTCGACAGGTCGAAACCACTAAGCGCGCGCTGGGATAGTCGTGAAACAGCATGCCGATCATCGACGACGAGGGGCGAGTGTTCGGCGCGGTCAACGTCGTCGACGCACTCGTGGTCCTGTTGGCCATCGCTGTCGCGCTGGCGGGCATTGCCCTGGTGACAGGGTCTATTGGCGGCACGGAGACACGGTACGTCACCCTCGATTTGGGGACCCAGCCGGAGTTCGTGGTCGACCGACTCACGGTCGGTGATACCGCATCGCTCGAAAACCAGTTCGGGAACCTGACGATCACCGACACGTATCTGACGACCTCGGCGTCGGGAACCCGTGCGCTGGTTCGCGTGGCAGTCACCGGCCGGGAAACCGAGGGGACGTTTACGTTCGGCGGCGAGCCACTCCGTCTGGGGCGCGGTATTCTGTTCGAAACGGACACCTACTCGGTCAACGGCACGGTCAGGGACGTCGGCAACGGGACCAGCCTCCCGACCCAGGAGACGACGGTCGTTCTCCGAGGGACCGCCCCTGACGACGTCGCGCGCAACGCCGAGGCGGGCGACGAGATACGCGTCTCCGGTGAGACTGTCGCATCAATCGAGGACGTCGCAGCGTACGACACAGGCAGCCCGGATCGACGGTCACTGTACATCGTCGCGACCCTGCAGACGTTCACCAGCGGGGGTACGGTCCTGTTCGGCAACACGCCCGTCGAAGTGGGTCGACGGATTTCGCTTCCGGTCACCGGGTACGGGTTCAACGGCACTGTCGAGCGGGTGGGCGGCGGACTCGACCGCCGTACCAACGACGTGATCGTGAGCGGTATCGTCGACGCCGATACCGCAATCGAGATGAGCGCCGGCGACACCTACAGTGTGGCCGGCCAGCGGGTCGCGACCATCCAGAACGTCACGGCCTACGACACGGAGAACCCCGACCGCAAGCGCGTATTCGTCGGTCTGTCGGTCCAGACGCTCGGTTACGGTCAGCAATTACGGTTCGGAAACCTGACTATCCGGGACGGAGCCACGGTCCCGTTCCGGACCGACTCGTACGACTTCGAGGGGACAGTCGTCCAGGACGGGACGTCGGACCTCCAGCTCCGCACCGAGTCGGTTCTCGTCACCGATGTCGTCGACGTGGGTGTCGCAGACCGGATCGAGGAAGGCGACACCTATCGCGTCGGGGGGGATCCCGTCGCGACGGTCGAGAGCCTGGTCGTCTACGGGACAGACGACCCCGACCGCAAGCGCATCTACGTCGGCCTGTCAGTCCAGGCGCTGGGGTACGGGGAGGTCCCGCAGTTCGGCGCGGACCGGCCGCTCCGGGAGGGTGTCACGCTCCCGTTCCGGACGCTCTCCTACGAGTTTAGCGGGGAGATCGTCCGCCTCGGGACGCTGGCCGGGCCGGGGGAGGCCACCGAGCGGACCGTCACGATGAAAATGGAGAACGTCCCGCCCGAACGGGCCGAGAGCGTCGAGGAGGGCCTGACCGAGACGAACGCCGGTCAGACGGTCGCCCGCGTGACCGACGTCGAGGTCGAACCCGCTGTGATCACACTCACGAGCGAGAGCGGCGACATCTTCGAACGCGAACACCCGGTCAACAAGGACGTAACACTCACCGTCGAGTTGCGCGTCCGCGAACTGGACTCGGGGGTCCGGTTCAAGGGGCGGACGCTCCAGGAGGGTAACGAAGTGGTTCTCGACCTCGGAACGACGACGGTCCGTGCGAACGTCACGGACCTCGACGGGACATGAATCTGCGCGCCTCTCACACTGGTGCCGTCCTGGCTGTCCTCTGGCAACACGTCCGTTCCGCGCTCGCAACGGCCACCGTCACACGGCTGGCACGGCGCGTAGCCGGTCGCGCCGCCACCGTCACACGACGAAGCCGCGTCGCCGCTCTGATCCGATGGACGGGACGGGCGGCTCAGCGCTCGTGGCTGTACCGGTGGCTTACCGCCGAACCCGAGACCGAGGTCGTCGTCATCGACCTCCGGGAGACGGTGATTATCGGGCCGCTGCTGGGAGCGGTCGACGCGGTTCTCGAACCGCTGGTTTCACACTGGCAGGAGGGGGTGTCCGGGAGATTGCTGGCCCGCCTCCGCGAGGAGTTCCTGTCCGGGCCCGTCCGGTTGGCGAGCACCGCCGCGTGCGTCGCGGTCCTCACGGTCCTTCTCTTTCTCGTGGCGGTCGGGTCCCCCTCCAGTACTGGCGGGGTGCTCCTCGTGTTGCTGGCCCCCGCGCTCGCCGGAACGCGCGTGAGACTGTCCGCCGACGAACTCGGTGACGAACTCGCCGACGCGAACGTCACCGACTGGCTGGCGGCCCTGTTGGCGCCACCGGAACCGCCCGAGTCCGACGGTCCGGAGCAGTAACCGTCCCAGTTCGAACCGACACAGGCCGTCTCTGCCGTACTACTCCACCGTGACGCTCTTGGCGAGGTTGCGCGGCTTGTCGATCGACCGCCCGAGTTTGTCCGCGACGTGGTAGGACACCAACTGCAACTGCACGTTCGCCAGCACTGCGGCGGCCCGCGGGTGGGTCTCGGGGACATCGAGCACGTGGTCGGCGTAGCGTTCGACGGTCGACTGGCCGTCCGTGACGGCGACGACGGGCGCGTCGCGGGCCTCGACCTCCTTGACGTTGCCGACGGTCTTGGTGGCCATCTCGTCGTCGCCGGTGACGACGGCGAAGACCGGCGTCTCCGAGGTGACCAGCGCGAGCGGGCCGTGTTTCAACTCGCCGGCGGCGAACCCCTCGGCGTGTTTGTAGGTGATCTCTTTCATCTTCAGCGCGCCCTCGAGCGCGACGGGGAACTGGAGGCCCCGCCCGATGAAGAAGTAGCCGTCGGCGTCGACGTAGGTCTCGGCGATTGCCTCGGCGGCGGAGTCGTCGAGGATCTGCTGGACGTCACTCGGGAGTTCCCGGAGCGCGGCGATGACGTCGCGGGTGTCGCCGGTCCGGGTCGTCCCCAGCGCGAAGAGGTTCAGCGCAGTCAGTTGCGAGGCGAAGGTCTTCGAGGCGGCGACGCCGATCTCGGGGCCGGCCCGGATGTACAGCGCGTGGTCGCACTCGCGGGCGGCCGTCGACCCGACGGTGTTCGTGACCGCCAGCGTCCGCGCGCCGCGTTTCGCGGCCTCGCGGAGCGCCGAGAGCGTGTCGGCGGTCTCGCCGCTCTGGGTGACCCCGACCACCAGCGCGTCGCCGATCGGCGGCGGCGAGGTGGCGTACTCGCTGGCGAGGAACGTCTGTGCGGGGATGCCGGCCTCGCGCAACAGCTGGGCGCCGTAGAGCGCGGCGTGGTAGGAGGTCCCGCAGGCGACGAACTGGACGCCGGTCGGCGAGAGGTCCCCCAGGTCACCGATGTCGACGCTGGCGGTCATCTCGTCGACCCGGCCCCGGAGACACTGCCGGATCGCGCGCGGTTGCTCGTGGATCTCCTTGAGCATGAAGTGGTCGTAGCCGCTCTTGCCCGTCTCCTCGGGGTCCCAGTCGACGGTGTCGACGGGCTTGTCGACGGTGTTCCCGTCGACGTCGGTGACGCGGCACCCCTCGGCCGACAGCACCGCGAACTCGCCGTCGTCGAGGTAGACGACGCGGTCGGTGAAATCCCGGAACGCCGGCACGTCGCTGGCCAGGTAGTACGCCTGGCCGTCGGCGGCCGCGTCGCCATCCCCCTCGCCGGTGCCCGGTGCGTCGGCGTCTTCGGCAGCGCCGGTGCCGTCGCCGACCCCGAGTACGAGCGGGGAGTCGTTGCGCGCGGCGTAGACCGCGTCGGACCCGGCGACGACGACGGCGATCGCGTAGCTCCCCTCGAGGCGGGCGACCGCCCGCCGGACCGCGGTTTCGGGGTCTGCCCCCGCGGCCAGTTCGTCCTCGACGAGGTGGGGGACGACCTCGGTGTCGGTGTCGCTCCCGAAGTGGTGGCCGGCGCTCACCAGTCCGTCGCGCAGTTGCTGGTAGTTCTCGATGATGCCGTTGTGGACGACCGCGACGTCGCCGGAACAGTCCTGGTGGGGGTGGGCGTTCTCGTCGGTCGGCGGGCCGTGGGTGCTCCAGCGGGTGTGACCGATGCCGGCGGACCCCGAGAGTGTCCGGGCCTCGAGGGCCTCGCGGAGCGCCTCGATCTCGCCGGCCTGTTTGCAGATGCCGAGTCGGTCGCCGGTCAGCGCCACGCCGGCCGAGTCGTAGCCCCGGTATTCGAGTTTCGAGAGGCCGTGGACGAGCACGTCCAGCGTCTCGTCCTCGCGGCCGACACAGCCGATGATCCCGCACATCAGCGCACCACCTCCGCGCCCTCGGCGACGGTGCCGCTCGCGCGGACGCTCGTCCCGATGTAGGCCCGCGGGCCGACGAGCGTCCCCGGGGAGAAACTCACGTCCCCCGCGGCGAGCACGCGGTCCGCGATGACGGCCCCGAGTCGCTGGTCGGGGAACACCTGGCGGCCGACGCGGACGTCCGCGGGACCGCCGGGAACGACCGACCCCGCACCGAGGTGGACGTCCTGTCCGACGACGGCGTCGATGAGCGTCGACCCCGCCTCGACTCTGGTGTCGCTGTCCAGCACGGTGCGCCGGACGGTGGCGTTGGCCGCGACGGTCACGTTCTGGCCGAGCGCCGCGTCGGGACCGACGACCGTCCCGGGACCGACCTCGCAGTCGGGGCCGACGACGGTCGGTCCCTGCAGGGTCGCGCTCCCGTGGACCGTCGCGTCGGGGTCGACCCGGACGCCGTCGCCGCGGTCGGTCCCGCCGACGTGACCCCGTGCGAGGACCTCCTCGGCGACCGCGAGCAGGTCCCAGGGGTAGGTCGCGTCGACCCACATCCCCTCGGTGCGGACGCCCCGGACCCGGCCGTCGGTGAGTTTCTCCGAGATGGTCTCGGTCAGCGCGAGTTCGCCCTCCTGGCGGTCGGTCGCCTCGATCTCGGCGAAGATGTCGGGCTCGAACGCGTAGACGCCCGCGTTGATGAGGCGGTAGTCGTCGGAGTCGGGCTTCTCGACGAGTTCGGCCACGTCGCCCCCGTGGAGGACGACCGCGCCGTACTGGCTGGTCTCGGGCCGTTCGAGGACGGCCATCGTCGGGTCGCCGGTGGCCTCGAACTCCTCGACGACGTCACAGACGATGTTGGTGTCGATGACGCGGTCGCCGTTGAGCACGAGCGTGGGTTCGTTCACGGCCGCCCGCGCCTGGAGGAGGGCGTGGCCGCTGCCGAGTTGCTTGTGCTGGTGGACGTACTCCAGGTCGGCACCGCGGTACGTGGGGCCGAAGTAGTTCTGGACGCGGTCGCGCTTGTACCCGACCACGACGACGATGCGGGTCACGTCGGCGGCGACCAGGGCGTCGAAGACGTACTCGATGATCGGGCGGTTGGCCGCGGGCAACATCGGCTTGGGACGGTTGCGCGTCAGGGGTCGCAACCGCGTCCCCTCGCCTGCCGCGAGGACGACAGCCGTGTCGATGCTCATACGGATCGGACGGCACCGCGCCGTTTCAACTTTCTGGCCCGTTCTCATTCTTGCCACGTGGCGAGTCGGGCTCCCGGCGACGACGCGAGGCGACGGCCGAGCGCCGGAGACGGACGGTTCTCGCCGCGACCGCACTCACTGGTTGTTCGTGGTCTTCCCGGCGACCGAGCGGCCCTGTGCCGTCATCTCGACCTCCGTCCGTTCGCGGACGACCCCGATGACATCGAGTTCGATGAGGCGGTCGTAGACCGCCTCGACCTCCTCGACGTCGGCGCCGACGAACTCGGGCATCTCGAACGGCGAGACGCCCGAGTATAGCGCCATCAAGACTTCGCTCTCGGTCTCGGTGAGTCCGTACTCCTCGTCCTGGCGGGACTCGATGACCGCCGAGTCGAGCGCCGCCCGGCAGTACTCCCGGTCGAACGCCTCGACGTCCGCGGCGTTAACGGGAACGACGTTGTTACCGACCCGCAGCGGCGTCGCGCCGTCGGTCGCGACACCGTCCAGGCCGTCGGGGTCGTCGGCCAGCGACACCCGCGAGTGGGGAACCGACTGGTTGCCGTCCGCGTCGGCGAGTCGGAGGCGCTTGTTCGTCAACACGACCCGCGAGGAGCGCCAGCGCGACTCCGCGACCGGCTCGCCGTCCCGGACGACATATCAGTAGTCGCCGGTCGTGTCCACGGTCTTCGCCTCGTTCTCGCTCGTCGCCGCCTGCCTGGTGGTAGGAGGTCGCCAGTACACAAGTCCCACTGGGGAGGCAACCGCCGAGGAGGGCTGTCGCCAGCCACGGTCCCCGGCGGGACGACGGCGACAGACCGGCGGTAAGACGTGTATAACGATAAATACGGGGGGAGTTCGGCCCCTCATGAACGGTCAGCTCCACGACTGCCACACGCTCGAAGACCACCTGCGAGAGGCTATCAAGACGGCCGAGGACGACGAAACGAAATACCACATCCGCGAAGCACTCCAGAAACGCTACGTCGAAACCCGGTGACGCCCCCCTTCTCGTCGCCCGCGACGTGATCGTCGGTTTACAGGAATCGCCTTCAGTAACTCCGTTTACAGAAATGTTCTTCAGATTATACTTATGCGGGTCCGGCACCACGGATCTGATAGAGCGATGAACCACTCACCCCACCCCAGGGACACGTCGGCGCTCACCGGCGACAGTTTCGCTCGCGACATGACTGTGACGCTCGCGGTACTGCTGGCGGTTCCCGCGGTCGTCCTGGCGGTCAGCCAGCCCGCGCTGGCCGTCACGTTTGTGGCCGGCCTGGTGTCGGCTCGCGCCCTCCAGGCAGTCGAGGTCCCGTCGCGGGCGTCGACGGACGTCGCCGAGTCGAACCACGCACCCGCCCAGTGTTGCACGGCGGGTCGGTGACTGGCAGAGAGACGACCCGCCCGCCGGGTACCGGAAGCCCGATACCCGGTCCGCCGGGCGTCAGAGACCCGGCGACCCGCCCGCGAGGACGAGAAGGCCCCCGCTGACGAGCGCGAGCGCGCCAAAGCCCACACAGACCCTCCAGAACGCGACCCGCTGGACCAGCGCGACCAGCGCGCCCACGGTCAGGTACCCGACGACGGCGCTGACCGCCAGCGCCAGCAGCGCCGACACCGGCGAGAGTGCGGGAACGCCGGCGTCGAGCACGACCAGCAGCCCCGCCCCGAGAGAGGCCGGGATCGACAGGAGAAAGGAGAGTCTGAGCGACGACTCGCCGTCGTGACCGCGGAGCAAGAGCGCGCTGACGGTCGTCCCCGACCGGGAGACGCCGGGCAACAGCGCCAGCCCCTGCATCGCGCCGACCAGCACCGCGTCCAGCGCGTCGGGCGTCTCGCGGTCGCCCAGCCCCCAGTCCTCGGCGACCCGCTGGACCAGCCCGGTGACCACGAGCAACCCCCCGACGGCGGCGACGAACGCGCCGCCGGCCAGTTCCGAGGCCACCTCGATTATCGCCAGGTAGACCCCGACCCCCACGACCCCGGAGGTGAGCGTCGCGACCCCGAAGAAGGTCAGGTCCGCCTGCCCGTCGCCGAAGGCGCGCCGCGGTCGCCACGACGGGGTCTGGCGGGCGAACGCGACGACGTCCGCGCGGTAGAACGAGAGCGCGGCGACGGCCGTGCCCGCGTGCAACACGAGCGCGAACCGCGTCGCGTCGACGGCGCCCTCGCCCCCGAGGACGGCCAGCGCCAGCGCGACCCCGCCCTCGCTGGAGACCGGCAGCCACTCCAGCAGTCCCTGGACCAGTCCCAGCAGTATCGCCAGCGCCGCCGCATCGACGTCCATACCGGCCCAACCGTCGTTCGTACAAAAAGGTCGTTCGGTTCGGGGAGTGGGCGGTGCGGTCGGTCGGGTCCTCGGGAACGGTTCTCTCCGGGGTAACGTTCAGATACGCAGCCGTTAGGAAGCGTGTCATAGAACGGCTCTCATACCTCTGTATGACCGTCGCCAAACGATACGTACAGGGGATGGATCGAGCAACTAATCAGGGCTGGCGTTCAGTCCGGGGGGTGACTGAAGCTGACGGTGAATCCGTCGCACTACTACGCCAAATAGAAAGCCGGCTGTGCCTAACGGAATCGAAAACAACAACCCCGATCCGAGCGCATAGAGGACTGGTTGGTCAGGCGTGGGGTAACCAACGAACCGTAATTGTCGTGCCAGAAACACTCCAAACAGCGGAGCGAACGCAAGCGCCCAACAGACGAGCAAACCGCTGTTGTGGGCCGCGTACAGCAACGCCGGAACGGTCATGAGCGTTATCAACAAAATGATACCAGGAAGCCCACCAAGACCGGCCCCGAGAGAGACTATGCCACTCCAGACAGTCACGAACAAGACTGTGAATTCACCAGCTGCAACGAGAACAGCGCGCATAGCGACCCCATCGTCTCTGCCGAGCAACACTGCCGGTAGAACAGTTGCCGATGGCTGGTAGCGGTCGGTCCGGTGTTGTTCCCGACTGTGTCGTACTGCCACCCCAATTGCGAATCCGATAGTCCCAAACGCGACCGCCACACCTCCGGCGAGTACGACAGCTATCAGTGCGGTTGGTTGTGCTGCTCCATCAATGAAACCACGAGGTGGAAAGAAGAACGCTGGTACTGTCACGACGAACGTCAACAGCCATGCTACCAACAGCCCCTCATTATAATACGCCTCGATAGCTGCGAGGCCGACGAGCAGTACTGCTCCCGATGGAACCAGTGGAAGCGGCCAGAGCGTAACGACGTTCGTATAGAACGCTGCCATCAGGAGAGCAAAGAGACCACACGCAAGCAGCCCCAATTGGCGCGAGACAAGGAGGGAGCGCCCGTATAACAGACGCCTATAGCTGTCCATAGAAGATATTCGACCGATTCAATAATAAGCATACTGGAAGTACAAATCCGAGTTTTAGCTTCTACAGTACAGGGCGCTAAACCTCTCTTCGTTAAGGAGCGAGCGAGTAAGGAGGAGTAGTTCACCTGCTATCTTTCGAATTTTGTCCGTCTTCTCACTACCTGAGTGCTCATGTTTATTTATTACTATTCGGGCTGAAATGAAATACCGTGCAAACGATTCTATGACACGCTCAGCCGTTAGGAGCAACTCGGTTGAGAGCAGCGTGAAAGCCCCGAGGCGGTCGACTCGGGAGGCTCGCTGCGCTCCTCGGCCGTTGGCCTGCGGTGCTTGCGTCGCCTGCCGTCGTCGACCGCCTCGCCCCTTTCAGTCCCACCCGATTCTGCTGGCCGACCAGCCGAACCGGGTGGGACTGAAAGGGGCCGCTGGCTCCGGGAACCCCGACGACGCAAGGACCGCAACGTAGTGAGGACCGCAGCGAGTCGCGGGACCGGAGCCAGCGGGGGCTTTCACGCTGTTCGAATGTTCGTCTCCTCCACTCTTATCTGAACAGTACCCGCTGCCGGGGCGAACGTTTTTCGGCCGCCCGCCGAACCGCCGGCATGGAGTTCGTCACAGCAGGGGGCGTCGAGGTCCCCGCGCTCGGGTTCGGGACCGCCCGGATGGACGACTACGACTCCAGTACCGTACCGTCTCTGCGGCCATCGAGGCGGGCTACAGGCACGTCGACACCGCACAGATCTACGGCAGCGAGTCGGCCGTCGGCGACGCTGCCGCCGTAGCCCGCCTCCTTGAACCGCTCGATGCGTTCGAGGTCCGTGACGTCGAGCTGACGCGGGTCGTCGTCGGGGTCGAAGTTCCATCCGGGACCCATGCCCGGCGTGTCCAGGCTGGCGGGCTTGACTCTGTGGGTGCCGGCAGCCCCGGAGTTCGGTCAGAGGTCGGCCACGTCGGCCGCGGTCGGCTCGTAGTCGTCGGGCAGGCGGTCCATGCAGTCGTGACAGAGGAAGTGCTCGGACCCGTCGGTCAGTTCGAGGGTCATGCCGCCGCTCGCGTCGGCGTCGCTCGACCAGAACCCGCCGATGCCACCGGCGATGGAGACGTCCTCGCCACAGCCGTCACAGGTCGGCATACCCACGGTAGGTGTGGCCGCATCAAAAGCCCACGGACGGTGGTGAGTTGGTGTTTAGCGAGTCGAGTGAGAACAGCATCACCAATAGCGTGAAAGCCCCGACTCGCTACACTAAACACCGCCGGTTCGGCCGGTCGCATATTCATGCCGTCGTAGGACATAGCGCGGGCAATGGGCGAGGAGAGCGACAGAGTGACAGACCAACAACGGATGCTGTTCGGGGCCGGGTTCGTCTCCGGCGTCGTGGTGACGATGCTGTTGCTGGCGGTGTCGCTGGTCGTCACGGCGCGCGGGCAGGCAAGCGTCGACGGGGCCGTCCAGTCGGCGCTCGTGACGGTCGGGGCCGGCGTTCTCTTTGCGGGGATCGTCGGCGCGGGGCTGTTCTCCCTGGCGTTCCCGGAAAACAGGACGGAAGTCCCGGTCGACCCCGAGCAGTTCGGGCTCGACGAGAAGTGACCCCCGGTCAGCCAAAGAGGCCGAACCGGCCGCCGGAGTCGTCGTCCTCGTCTTCCTCTTTTTCCTCGTCGAGGAACCACTCGCTGTCGAGGACAGTTTCGGTGTCGTCGACCTCGACGCCCTCGAAGCAGACGCCGACGAGCAGGTCCGCGAGTTGGGTGAACGCCTCGGCGGCGGGGCTGTCTGGGGCGCTGAACACGAGCGGTTCGTCCTCGGTTGCGCCGATGTCGTCGGGGATCACCGCCAGCAGCTTCGAGTCGAACTCGTCGGCGATGTCCTCGACGTCGGTCTCACTCGTGACGCGGTTGATGACGGTCCCGAGCACCTCGCCGTCGACGCGGTCGGCGAGTTCGGCGGTCTTTATCGCGTCGCCGATGGCGACGTCGTCGGGCGTCGTGATGAGGACGATGCCGTCGGCCAGTCCCAGCGGGATGGTCGTCTCGTGGCTGAGTCCGGCGCCGGTGTCGACGAGGACCACGTCGTAGGCGTTCCGGAGGGTCTTGATGACCTTCTTGAGTTTCGCGGGGTCGGCGTCGGCGAAGGCCTCCAGGCTCTGTTCCCCCGGAATGATCGTGATCCCCCCCTGGACGTCCGTGAGTGCGGCGCTGACCGCACTGCCGCCGGCGAGTACCTCGTGGATGCTGTCCTCGGGGTCGACGCCGAGCATGGCGGCCAGGTTCGCCATCCCCAGGTCGGCGTCGACGACGACCACGTCGTAGCCGACCTCTTCGAGGGCGGCCGCGAGGTTGACGGCCGTCGTGGTCTTGCCGACGCCGCCTTTCCCGCCGGCGACCGTGCAGACGTAACCAGCCATTGTTGGACACACGAAGCGGGAATCATATAAACCCCGTCATCGATTTCGCCTGACAGTACCGCCGCGCAGTACGGCGATACGGGAGGTGTCGGCGGCGTTTTGCCGACGTCGGCTCCGGGTCGTGGTGGCCGGTGGACCCGGCGGTCGTAGCCCCGTCGAACCGCCGTCGTTCAACAGTTACTTACCGGCCACACCCCCAACGAAGTGTAATGAGCGAACAGGACGGACAGACGGACAAACAGAAATACGAGTTCCGGAAAGTGCTCGAAGAGCTGAAGGACTACCGGGGTTCGGGCACGCAGCTGGTCTCTATCTACGTCCCCGAGGACAAGCAGATAAGCGCCGTCGTCGCCCACGTCACGCAGGAACACTCCGAGGCGTCGAACATCAAATCGAAGGACACCCGCACGAACGTCCAGGACGCGCTCACCTCGATCAAGGACCGCCTGCGCTACTACGATACCTACCCGCCGGAAAACGGGATGGTCCTCTTCTCGGGGGCGGTCGACACCGGCGGCGGCCGCAGCGAGATGGTGACCCGCACCCTGGAGAGCCCGCCCCAGCCCATCGAGTCGTTCCGCTATCACTGCGACTCGGAGTTCCTGCTCGAACCCTTAGAGGAGATGCTGGCCGACAAGGGGCTGTTCGGGCTCGTCGTCCTCGACCGTCGGGAGGCAAACGTCGGCTGGCTCCGGGGCAAACGCGTCGAGCCCGTCAAGTCCGCCTCCTCGCTCGTGCCGGGCAAACAGCGCAAGGGCGGCCAGTCCGCCCAGCGGTTCGCCCGCCTGCGCCTGGAGGCCATCGACAACTTCTACCAGGAGGTCGCCGGGATGGCCAACGACCTGTTCGTCGACAAGCGCCACGAACTGGACGGCATCCTCGTCGGCGGGCCCTCGCCGACCAAAGACGAGTTCCTCGACGGCGACTACCTCCACCACGAACTCGGGGACATGGTGCTGGGGAAGTTCGACGTCGCCTACACCGACGAGTCGGGGCTGTACGACCTCGTCGACGCCGCACAGGAGGTGCTCGACGAGCACGAGATGATGCAGGACAAGAAGCTCATGGAGCGGTTTTTCGACGAGCTTCACGACGGCGACCTGGCCACCTACGGGTTCGAGCCGACCCGCGAGAACCTCGTGATGGGGTCGGTCGAGACGCTCCTGTTGAGCGAGGACCTGCGCACGGACGTGGTCGTCATGGAGTGTGCCAACGGCCACACCGAACACGAATTCCTGGACCGGAGCGACGACGTCCCCGAGCGGGGCTGCTCGCGGTGTGGCGAACCCCTCGACGCCGAGCGCGAGGACGCCATCGACCACCTCATCGACATCGCCGAGCAGCGCGGCACGGAGGTCCACTTCGTCTCGACGGACTTCGAGAAGGGCGACCAGCTGCTCTCGGCGTTCGGCGGCGTCGCCGGTATTCTGCGGTACTCGACGGGCGTCTGAGCGACCACCGCTCGCAGCGTCCGCGCGACCACCGCTCGACAGCGCCCGAGCGGGCGCTGCGCGACGCGAGTGCAGAGACAGTGGAATCCGGCCGACGGCCGGGGGAGAGACGGCCGCCGGCCGGCTGAGCCCGCCGTGGTCGCGCCGGCCGGGGAGGCAGCCGCGCGCGCCCGGCGGGGTCTGACTCCGTGTGGAGACGGGTGCTGGTGGAGCAGAGATGGGGGATTGGGGGAGACGACGACGGATCTACGCGTCGTCGTGACGGCACCCGGCTGGGATGCCGCACTCGGACCTTTACACCGGAGGTGTATAGTCGGCGTACCTAACTGAGTAGGGACAGCCGTCGTCGACCGGGAGCGGGCTCCAGAACCGTGCTGGCGGGTCCGGGCGAGGGCGGGCTCCGGGACCGAAGGCCGGGGCGGCCGTCAGAGGAGCTGTTCGAGCTGGTGGCGGCGACGGCGGAGGTCGGTCGCGGCGTCGATACCGGGGTCGTCGGCGAGGCGGTCGACGACGAGAAACGGGTCCGAGCCGGCGCGCTCGACGCGTTCGAGCAGTGCCGTGATCTCCGCCCGGTACCGGGCCAGCGAGTCGAGCAGGCCGACGAGCAACGCCATCGGGACGGCCGCCTCGCCGTCGGGAAAGGCGTCGCTGACCGCCGCGAACGCGGGCGGCTCCGCGGGCGGGTCCGCGACCGGATGGAGCCGGAGACATTCGGCACAGAGGGCCGCGCCGGGGTCCCCGCCGGGGAGGAACTCGCGCAGGTCCGCCGGGACCGCGAACGCCACCGTCGCCGCGCCGCAGGCTGGACAGTCCATACGGACCGACTCGGCCAGCGGGCTGTTAACGGTGCCGGCGGACGGGTTCGCGCCACCACTTATATCACATCGGTCACCATAACGGAGTGGTATGGCAAAACAGGGTACCGAGAGCGTGGACGGACCGTCGGGCGACGTGCCGGCACTGTCGGAGGTGGACACGTCGGTGTTGCACATGTCCCCCGCGGAGCGGACCGAGGAGGGCGTGACCGACGAGGACGTCCGGGCGGCGCTGCTGGCAGTCGCAGAACACGGCGACGTGGAGGACAAGGACCTGCGGGGTGTCCACCTGCCGGCGGTCGCCTTCGATAGACTGCTCGTCGACGGGACGGACAGACACGCCCTCGACCTGCGGAACGCGACCGTCGAGGGAACTGTCTCGGCCGAGTTCGCGACGGTCCGGATCCCGGTGGTCCTCGACGGCGCGACCGTCGGCGGCTTCGCCCTCGACAACGCCCACTTCGAGGGGGAACTGTCCTGTTCCGGCGCGACGGTCACCGGCGAGGTCGACGCGTTCGAGGCGCAGTTCGACTGCGATGTCCACTTCGACGACGCGACCTTCGAGGGGCCGGTCTCGTTCGACGAGGCGGTCTTCGACGACGACACCGACTTCGACCGCGCGACCTTCGCGGAGACGGCCCGCTTTCGCGGCGCCGAGTTCCACGGCGACTCGAACCTCCTGGACGACAACGTGAGTTTCACTGAGGCGATGTTCACGGCCGGGACCGACTTCCGGCAGGCCGAGTTCGGCTTCGCCATCTTCGACGACGCCGTCTTCGAGGGCGACGCCGAGTTCGAGGGGGCCTCGTTTGCGGGCGACGGCGAGTTCAACCGGTGTGCGTTCCGCAGGCGCGGTGACTTCGACGAGTCCCGCTTTCGCGAGGACGCGGGCTTCGAGGACGCGACCTTCCACGGGGAGGCCCACTTCCGGGGTGCGACCTTCGAGGGCGGCGAGCGCGCGATGGACGACGACGCGACCTTCGCGGGCGTCCGGTTCGCCGACGAGGCGGTCTTCCGGCTCGCGATGTTCCGCTTCGTCGACTTCGACGGGGCCACCTTCGAAGAGCGCGCGGATTTCGAGGGGTTCACCGTCACGGCCGACGCCGACTTCTCGGAGACGACCTTCGCCGGGGAGGCGGACTTCGACGAGGCCCGCTTCGGCGAGGACGCCGACTTCTCGGGCGTCCGGTTCGGGGGCCGGTGTGCCTTCCGCGGCGTCGAGGTCAGCGGCGGCGCGAACTACCTCGAAGACGACATCACCTTCGAGGGGACCCGCTTCGAGGCCGACGCCGACTTCCACAACGCACAGCTCACGTCGGCCAACTTCATGGACACCGCCTTCGGCGGCGAGGTCGAGTTCAGCGGGAGCACCTTCTCCGACCGCATCGACCTCCGCGCCGAGCAGGTCGAGGGCGACGCCTTCGTCAATTTCACCCGGGCATCGATCAGGACCGGCCGGATCGTCCAGCCGGCCGACGGGTGGGTCCGATACGACATGACGCTGGCCAGCGTCGGCGACATCGACCTCGAGGTCGAACGCGGCAAGGACAGCAAGGAACTGCTGGATTACTTCCGATTCTGCCGGACCGAGTTCGACGAGTTCGCCGACCACGAGTTCGACTTCAGCGACCACCGCGACTACCTCGACCGCAACGGCTGGAACATCCATCACTTCGACGAACCGCCGGGGGGATCGCCCGACTACGCCCTCGAGATGACGCCCGAAGTCGTCGAGACGACCTACCTGAAGGCCAAGCAGGCCGCCGGCGAGGCCGGCGACATGAAAGTCGCCGGCGAGTTCCGCGTCAAACGCCAGCAGTACAGCCGCGCCAAGAGCCTGTCCGTCGTCCGCGACCCGTCGGTCGACCCCTGGGCGCGGGTGAAAAACAGCGGCCGCGTCGTCGAGAACTACTTCCTGGGGATCACCTGCGGCCACGGCATGCGCCCGATCCGGATCGGCTTCGCGTTCGTCCTCGCGCCGCTGCTTTTCGTCGTCCCGTACGCTTTCGGCGGCCCGGCGTTCGAGACCGGTGCCGGCCAGCTCGCGTCGGTCGGGGAACTGTTCACCGCCGAAGGGCGGGCCATCTTCTACAAAAACGTTCACTTCAGCTACATCTCGTATACGACCATCGGCTACGGGAACATCGGCCCGAAGGGGGCGCTGGCCAGACTGCTTGCCGGCTCGGAGGCGTACCTGAGCGTCGTCCTCTCGGCGCTGCTGGTCTACGCGCTGGTCAAGCGCTCTGAACTGTAGCCCCGGGGCACCCGGCGGTATTCCCGGATGACGGTCCCCGTCGCGGAGCTCTGACCTGTCAGCACCGGTCGGACACCCGCGCGCCGCCATTTCTTTACTCCTGGCGACCGGTTGCTAATCTTTATTGATGCGGGATTCGATGTGACACGCTGGCATGAAGAAACTGATCAACGACCCGGACGACGTCGTCGACGAGATGCTGGAGGGGATGGTGGCGGCGCACCCGGACCGGTTGCGGCGACTCCCGGACACGCAGGTACTCGTCAGGGAGGACGGGCCGGTCGAGGGGAAGGTAGCGCTCGTCAGCGGCGGCGGGAGCGGACACGAACCGACACACGGCGGCTACATCGGCGACGGGATGCTCGACGGGGCGGCCGCGGGGGACGTGTTCTCCTCGCCGACCGCCGACGAGTTCGAGGCGCTGATAGACGCCTGCGACGCCGGGGAGGGCGTCCTCGCGGTCGTCAAGAACTACGAGGGCGACGTGATGAACTTCGACACCGCGATCGAACTGGCAGAGATGGAGGGCGTCGACGTCGCGGAGGTCGTCGTCGACGACGACGTGGCCGTCGAGGACTCGCTGTACACCTCCGGCCGCCGCGGGGTCTGTGGGACGATCCTCGTCCACAAAGCCGCGGGAGCAAAAGCCGCCGAGGGAGCCGACCTCGACGAGGTCCAGCGCGTCGCACAGAAGGTCATCGACAACGTCGGCACGATGGGGACGGCGCTGACCTCGTGTGTCACGCCCGAGAAGGGCGAACCCACCTTCGACCTGGGCGACGACGAGATCGAACTCGGCATCGGCATCCACGGCGAACCCGGCACCGAGCGCACCGAGACCATGGACGCCGACGCGATCACCGAGGAACTGGCCGGGGAGGTGCTCGCGGACCTCGACCTCGAGGCGGGGCAGGAGGTCGTCACCATCGTCAACGGGATGGGCGGGACGCCGGAGATGGAACTGTTCGTCGTCAACCGCCGCCTCCAGGAGGTCCTCGCGGACCACGACCTCGAAACCTGGGACGCGTGGGTCGGCGAGTACATGACCTCGCTGGACATGGCGGGGTGTTCGGTGACGGTCTGTGCCGTCGACGACGAACTGAAGGACCTGCTCGCCGCGCCGGCCGACACGCCGGCGCTGACGGTACGATGAGAGAGGGGATGAGCGCGGACGGCGAGGCGGTCGTCGCCGCCGTCGAGGCCGTCGCGGAGCGCATCGAGGCCGAACGCGACCACCTGACGCAACTGGACTCGGCCATCGGCGACGCCGACCACGGCGGGAACATGGCCCGGGGCTGGGCCGAGGCCGTCGACGCGGTCGCGGACCTGGACGACCCCGACCCCGAGACGGTCGTCAAGACCGTCGGGAAGACGCTCATGTCCGAGGTCGGCGGCGCCTCGGGCCCGCTGTACGGCGGGTCGCTCGCGTTCGCGGCCGCGGAACTCGACGGCGGCCTCGACCGCGAGAGCGCCGTCGCGTTCGCCGAGACCTACCTCGAGAAGGTCCAGGACAGGGGCGACGCGTCGGTCGGCGACGCCACGATGGTCGACGCGCTGGTGCCGGCGGTCCACACCTTCAAGAAGTCGGTCGAGACCGACGACCTCCCGGCGGTCGAGGCACTCGCCAAGGCCGTCGACGCCGCCGAGCGCGGCGTCGCGTTCACCGTCCCGCTCCGTGCGAGCAAGGGCCGGGCGTCGTATCTCGGCTGGCGGTCGGTCGGCCACCAGGACCCCGGCGCGACGAGCACGCTGTTCATCGTAGAGGCGCTGCTGGAGACCGCCATCGCGGAGACGGGCGCGGACGTCGACCCCGACCTCGACGCCACGTCGCCGACGATACCCGACGAGGACCCCGAGGAGTGATGGTGGGACTCGTCGTCGTCTCCCACAGCGCGACCGCGGCCGAGGGGGTCGTCGAGGTGGCCGCCGAGATGGGCGGTGACACCCCCATCGAACCGGCCGGCGGCGACGGCCACGGCGGCATCGGGACCGTCCCGGACGACATCGAGGCGGCGCTCGAGGCGGCCGACGACGGCGACGGCGTCGTGGTGCTGGTCGACCTCGGGAGCGCGGTCATGAACGCCGAGGTCGCCATCGAGGCCAGCGACGTCGACGCGACGCTCGCGGACGCGCCGGTCCTCGAGGGCGCGGTCAACGCGGCGGTCGCCGCCACGGCCCCCGACGCCACCGTCGAGTCCGTCCACGAACAGGCCGAGGCCGCCCGCGGCGTCGAGAAACTCTGAGCGCGGTCCCGGCCGACCACGACGTGATGCGCCGGGCCGGTGAACTCTCGGGCACGCTGTACGTCGACGGACAGCCCATCGACCGGGAGGACTGTACCGTCGCAGCGACGGCGCTCGGGGAGAACGAACCCGTGGTCACGCGAAACATCGACTACTTCGAGCGGGTGCCCGGACTCGACGTGTGGGGCTACTGAGACAGCGTCCTCGTGGAGCAGGTCAGTGCCCGCGGTCGTGGGGGTTCAGTTCGGTGCCGTAGTTCTCGGCGTGGTCGGTGTAGTCGATGAACCGCGGCGCGTCGGGGTCGAAGGGTCGTTTCAGCGAGTCGAAGGCCTTCTTCTTGTCCCAGCCCTGGAGTTTGCCGACCGCCGAGCGGTCCTCCAGGTCGTGGTAGTCGAGGTCGTCCTTGGTGCGGTTCCAGGCGTCCAGGCCCTGTTCGGTGCGGACGATGACAGAAGAGTACTCGTCGGACGAGCCGACCGAGCCGACGGTCAGGTCCGCACAGTAGCCCGTGAAGTCCGCACACTCGTCACAGCCTTTGAGCGCGGCGTCGTGGAAGTTCTCGACGTCCTCCTCGACGAGCATCTCGCCGTCCGTGCCCATGACCATCAGTTTGCCGTGGAGGACGTCCATCTTCGCGACGTCGTCGAGGTCGACGCCCCGCTGTTCGACGAGTTTCTCGCCGACGAGGCGCTTGTAGTTGAAGTTCTTCGTACACATCAGGGCGATGGTGTACTCGACCGAGCGGACGCCGGACTCGTGGCTGGCGTAGTCCCACTCGAAGTCCTGGAGGGCACGGATCCCCTCGATCTCGCAGGGTGTGCCCACGAGCGCCAGCGAGGCCTCCTCGACGGGGACGTCGAGTTTGTGCGCCCACTGTTCGAGGTCCAGGTTCCCGAGGGCCATCGTCTGGTTGTAGAACGACCCGGCGTTCTCGATGCACTCCTCGGGGGTCGTCGCGAGGAACGACTCGGCCTTCCAGGGGTCCTCGTCGGACTCGGTGGCGATGAGCGCGCCGTCGACCTCGCCGTCCTCCAGCAGGTGGATCAGCACGGACGTGACCAGACCGCCGTCCTGTGCGTTCTCGCGCCAGTCGTCCTCGACCTTCGCGGAGAACTCCGTGATCGGGTCGCCGGCGCCCGTGACGTTGTCGTCGCCGCCCGTGATCTTCCACTGGCGCTCGTAGCGCAGGCCGCCGCGGGGACAGAAGTCCCAGCACAGCGAACAGCCCGTACACATCTTGACCAGTTCCGGGAGGCCGTCGTCGCCGATCCCGATGGAGTCGGAGGGACACGAGGCCACGCAGGTCCCACACTGGATACACCGGCCGTCGTCGATGACCGCCTCGTCCAGTTCCATGAACCACGTCTTCTCGTCGGGCGTCTCGATATCGTTCATCTGCGAGCGGATCTCGTAGGAGGGGGTGTCCAGGTCCAGGTCCTCCTCGCCGGGGCGCTGGACGCGCATGTCCGCCGGCGAGTCGTAGACGTCCTGGCTCGCCCCCTCCGCGGGGTCGGTGAACTCGACGTCGCGCAGTTTGCCGTGCTCGTCGACGTTGGCCGGGGTCGCGCCGCCGTCCGACCGGATGTCCGTCGAGCCCCCCTGACCGTGACCGCGGTCACCGCCGGGTCCGCCCGCCGCGCCGTGCCCGCCACAGCCACAGGCGCTCCCACAGCCACAGCCGTCGTCGCCGCCGAGGTCGGGGACGCCGGGCATCGGGTCGTCAGTCATCGGCGAGGCCTCCCTCGCCCTCGTGGGCGATACCGCCCGAAACGTTGGCGTCGGCCCGCTGCATCACGGCCCGGAGGCGGTCGTTGTCGACGCGGCGACACCAGGCGTAGAAGCGCTCGCCGTCCTCGCGCTCGGTGACGTAGGCGTCGAACAGTTCCTCGATGGCCGGGATGACGGCGCTTGCGGGGACGGCCGTCTCCACCCAGTCGAGGAACTCGTTGTCGGTGCCCAGGGCGCCGCCCAGGCCGAAGTCCATCCCCTCGACGATGTTGTCGCCCTCCTCGTTGGTGGTGGTCTCGGGGTCGTCGACGTTGACCGTCTCGCCGCGGAAGCCGATGTCGGCGATCTGGGGCTGGGCACACGAGGCCGAACAGCCTGACATGTGCATCCGCACCACCTCGAGGTCCTCGGGCGTGTCGATGCGCCGGTCGAGGGCCTTCGCCCACCGGTAGACCCGGTTTTTCGTCTCGATGATGCCGTAGTTACAGAACTCCGAGCCCGTACAGCCGACCGCGCCACGCGAGAACGGCCCGGGGTCCGGGCTGTACTTGCGGGCGAACGGCTCGTTCAGCAGGTCGCCGACGTTCTCGGCGGGGATGTGCGTGACGAGGAAGTTCTGGTCGGTCGCCAGCCTGACCGACGCTTCGTCGGTGCCGTACCGCTCGGCGGCGCGGGCGGCGGCGACGAACTCGTCGCCGCCCATCCGGCCCGCGATGACGTTGAACCCGACGTACTTCAGGCCGTCCTGTTTCTGGTCGTGGACGCCGACGTGGTCGCCGGTGTACCCCTCGGTGAGGTCGACGCCGCTCTCGGGGAGATCCACCTCACAGCGCCGCCGGACCGCCTTCTCGAACTCCTCGGTGCCCAGTTGCTGGACGAGATAGCGCATCCGACAGACCCCGCGGTTGTTCCGGTCGCCCAGTTCCTTGAACGTCTGGGCGATGGCCCGGCAGAACTCCACGGCGTCCTCGGGCGGGACGAACGCGTCCATCTGTGTGGCCATCCGGGGGCCGTCCGAGAGTCCCCCACCGACCCTGCAGTGGAAGCCGTAGACGTCCTCCCCGTCCACTTCCTTCCGGGCGGGGGTCAGCCCCACGTCGTTTATCTGGGACTGGCCACAGTCGTGTTTGCACCCGGTGATGGTCATCTTGAACTTCCGGGGGAGGTTGGCGTACTCGCGGTTCTCGGTGAAGTAGTCAGAGACCGCGTCGATGACCGGCTGGGCGTCGAAACACTCGTGGCCGTCCAGTCCCGCGGCCGGACACCCCAGGACGTTGCGCGCGGAGTCACCGCACCCCTGGATGGTGGTCAGGCCGACCTCGTCGTATTTCGCCCAGATGTCGGGGACGTCCTCGACCCTGACCCAGTGTTTCTGGATGTCCTGGCGGGTCGTGATGTCGAGGAATGCGTCGCCCCAGATGTCGTTTTGCTCCTCGCCGCCGAACTCCTCGGGGGCGACGGCGTACTCCTGGGCCACCTCGCCGATGACCGCGGCCTGCTCGGGCGTGAGGTAGCCGCCGGGGACCTTCGTCCGCATCATGAAGTAGTCCCCCTTGCGGCCGTGGCTGTAGAGGCCGGCCCACTTCAGGCGCTCCCACTCGCCGTCGCCGGCGCGCTCCTCGATCTCCTCGAAGGAGAGTCCACCCTCGGCGTAGGCCTTGACGTCTTCGACGACGTCCAGCGGGTGTTTCTCCTGTTTCCACTCTTCGACGGTGTTCACGTCTCGCCCCTCCCGTCGGGCACGTATCCGTCCGTCGGTCCAACCTCGTCGGTCGTCCGCAGGTCTGCAGTGGTCATGATAGGTGCGCTCGAACGCGCGCGTGGGGCCCCCTACCCGCCCCAGGTCCCTTTATCTGCGCGTCAAGGCCAACCCTGCCAGGACACACCGAAACCCCACATCGATTGCCGCTATGCGTGACGCTCCCGGACGGCCCCGAATCCGCGAGACCGTCCGGACCCCGCGTCTCCGTCGCCGGACCGGCAGTCCCGCGCGTGCAGTCCCGTCATGTGACCGCCAGCGAGGCCACAACCGAAACCGCTAGGAGGGAGCGACGTCGGCGTCGACCGCGACAGCGAGGATCCGGGGATTTTTGCCACCGTTTCCGAGCGACGGCGATGGATGCGGCGTCTGCGAGGTTTATACGGAGAGGGTGCCTAGTCGCGGATAGCTAAATGACCGACGTGGGCGAGCGGACGGCGGAGTCGGCCGACGAGACGCCGGACGCGACCGAGGACGACGAGGAGGTCGACACCTCCCACCTTGACGGGATCGACGACGGCTGTGGCTGTGCGGAAGTCTGGGAACACCTCTCCGAGCAGCGCAGTTCCGACTCCTGACGGCTACTACCGGACACGGTGAACCGGTGGAATCTTTTCGGGCGGGACGTCACTTTCCGACGAGCGACCGCCTCTCGAACTGCGAGTGACCGAACGCCCCATCTTTTTATGAATGAAAATAACATGTTCTGCGTATGCATCCCTCTCGACGGCGGCTACTCGGCATCCTCGGAACACTCGGCGTCGGCGCCCTCGCGGGCTGTAACGACTCGGCCGTCGACACTGACGACCCCTCCGCCGAAACCGGGACACCGACTCCCATCCCCACCGACACTCCTATCGAATACCAGCAGCGTACATTCGCCGACGACGACGGCGACGGCGAGGACCGGTTCGGTTGGTCGGTGGCGCTGTCGAGCGATGGGACGTCCGCTCTCGTCGGTGCGAACACGGACGAGGACCCCAACGGGGCGGAGGCGGGGAGTGCGTACGTCTTCGAGTGACCGCTGAACTCCGGCCTGCTCACCCAGGGGAGCCGGGTGTTTCGCCGCCCGTCGCGAACGCCGGCCTCGACGCGGGACACGTTCGATTCGACAGCGGCGCTCGTCGTCCGCAATCCGCCGGGTTCAGTTCCGCTCACGCGGGAACGGGGGCCCGCGGCGGCCGTCACTCAGCGCCGAGCAGGCGGTCGACGATGGTCTCGGGGTCGAACGGTTCGAGGTCGTCGTAGTCCTGGCCGGTGCCCAGAAAGAGGATGGGTTTCCCGGTGACGTGGGCGATGGAGATGGCCGCGCCGCCCTGGGGGTCGGCGTCGGCCTTCGTGAGGATGGTGCCGTCGATGGCGGCGGCGGCGTCGAACTCGCGGGCGCGGTTGACCGCGTCCTGGCCGGCGACGGCCTCGTCGACGAACAGCGTCATGTCCGGTTCGATGACCCGGTCGATCTTCGAGAGCTGGTCCATCAGGCCGTCGGAGGTGTGCAGGCGCCCCGCCGTGTCCCCGAGGACGACATCGACGTCGTTGGCGTCGGCGTATTCGACGGCGTCGTAGACCACTGCGGCAGGGTCGGACCCCTGTTCGTGGGAGATGACCGGCCGGTCGAGAGCCTCGGCGTGCTCGCGCAACTGCTCGTTGGCGCCCGCGCGGTAGGTGTCGCCGTTGGCGAGCACCGACGAGTGCCCCCGCTGTTCGAGATACCGCGAGAGCTTGGCGATGGAGGTGGTCTTGCCGACGCCGTTGACGCCCGTGAAGACGAGGACAACGGGCTTGTCGGCCGTCGCGACCCGCTCGTCGAAGTCGAACTGGCCGACGCTGATGACGTCGTACAGCGCCTCCCGGAGTGCGTCGCGGACGAGATTCCCTGTCGAGGAAAGCCGACGCCGCGTCTCGCCGACGAGGTTCGCCTCCACCCCGTCGAGGATCTCCTCGGCGACGCTCATCTCCACGTCGCTCTGGAGCAAGGCCAGCTCCAGGTCGTCGAGGTGGTCCTGGAGGTCGTCCTCGTCGATGACCGTCTTCCCCGTCGCGAACAGCTTCGCGCGCTCGCCCAGACTCCGACCGCCGTCGTCGGCCTCCCCGGCGTCCGCGGGGTCGACCCCGGCGTCGGCAGCCGGAGCGTCGGCGTCTTCGTCGGTCCCGGCCACCCCGGCGTCCGCCTCGGCCTCGACCGCGGCGGTATCCTCGTCGGAGTCGACCGCGGCGTCCGCGGGGTCGGCCCCGGCCGTGGCGTCCGTGGGGTCGGTCCCGGTGTCGGCCGCCGGAGCGTCGGCGTCTTCGTCGGACTCGACCGCGTCGGCGTCGACATCCTCCTCGGCCGCGTCGGCGTCGACGTCTTCCTCAACGTCGTCGCTGAAGCGGTCGAGCCTGTCTTTCAGTCCGTCGAACATCGCGCCTTACTCGTCGTCGTCGCGGCCCTGCATCTGCTGTTGTTGCATCTGCTGCATCTGCTGTTGTTGCATCTGCTGGGCCTGCTGTTCGAGTTCCTCGCTCTCGGTCTCCAGTTCGGCGATGTCCTCGCGGACGTCCTCGATGCGGTCGTCGAGGGTGTCCTTCTTGGATCCGAGCGTGTCGATGGCGCCGTCCTGGTCGCGCTCGGCCGCGTAGTCGCCGCCGAGTTCGACGACGATCTCGTCGATGTCCCCGACCTCGGCGTGGATGAACGCGCCGCCGCCCAGGGGAACCTGGACCTCCGACCCCGACTCCAGCGTCTCGATGGCCTCGATGGCCTCGTCGACCGACCGCTTCTCGGCCTGGAGCCCCTCGATCTCCGTTTCGAGGGCCGTGACCTGCTCTTCTATCTGTTCTATCTCCTGTGCGATCTGCTGAAGTTGCTGCTGGGCACCGCCGCCGCCACCCAGACTCATGCGTCGACCCCCTCGATCTCGACCTGCGTGCGCTTGAGCCCGTGTTTGGACCCGAACTCCGCGAGGGTGTGCTCGCGGGCGACGTCCGCGTTTTCGGCCTCGACAGTCCTCTCGAACGTCTGCCAGCCGTCGCGGGCTTTCCACTCGCCCGTCACTGTAAACTCACTCATGCCTCCCGCTCGGTGGGCGAGCGGGAAGTATCTACCGAACCACCTTTTTGCGTCGGGGGGTGTCCTCGGCCCTGCGGCCCTGCGCTCCGCTCGGCGCGGTACGCTCTCTTCCCTCTATGTTCGTGGGGACGCTCTCTTCCCTCTGTGTTCGTGGGGACGCTCTCTTCCCTCTGTGTTCGTGGGGACGCTCTCGACCGCCCGCGTTCATGGGAGAGTCCGCGACGGGATAGCGGGCGCGTCGACGACCGTGACACCGACACACACGCGACGGAAACCGGTTTCACTGGGCCGCAAGATGTCACGGATATGGGTGACGCCGGCTACTCGGAGGGCCACGCGGCATACTACGACGCAATGTTAAAGACGAGCGACCGCGAGGACGTGGATTTCTACGTCGACCGGGCGCAAGCAGCCGATGGCCCGGTGCTCGAATTGGCCTGTGGCACCGGCCGGATCTATCTCCCGATGCTCCGTGCGGGGGTCGACGCCGACGGGATCGACCTCTCGAAGCCGGCGCTCGACGTGCTCCGCGGGAAGGCAGCCGAGGCGGGCCTCGACCCGAGCGTCCGGCAGGCGGACATGGCCGACTTCTCGGTCGACCGGGCGTACGACCTCGCGATATGCCCGTTCAACGCCGTCCAGCACCTGCTGTCCGTCGAGGAACAATGGGCCGCCCTAGAGAGCGTCCACGACGCGCTCGCACCCGGCGGCCGGTTCGTCTTCGACGTGTTCGTCCCGAGTTTCGACGTGATATGCGAGCGGTACGGCGAGTGGCAGGTCGACGAGCGGACGGTCGACGGCGAACCCCACGAGGTCCGCACGCGCACGCAATTGGTCGACGAGGTCGAACAGCAGTTCGCCGTCGAGACGGAAGTCGCTGGGTCGGACGGCGAACTCGTCGTCGACGACGAGTTCCACCTGAAACTGCTCCCGAAACGCGAGATCGAACTCCTGGCGCACCTGTCGCCGTTCGAGGACTGGTCGGTCGCCGGTGGCTTCGACGGTGGGCCACTCGAAGACGGCGAGAAAACGCAGGTCTGGACGCTCAGGGCCTAGTCGATATAGCCAAGTGCCGACTCGATACGGCCCAACTCGGGGCCGGTCGTGTCCTGGCCGACGACGTAGCCGTGGTCGTTGGCCACGAGGCCAGAGCCCACGAGCGGACCGCCGTAGTTGATGGTGCCGATGTCGGCGGGGACGCCGAGCAGTTCTTCGAGGAAATCGAGTTTCTCATCGGTGGCGTCGGGGTGACAGAGCACGCCCCGGCCGGTGGCGACGGCGGCGGTCCCGACCGTCTGGACGCCGGCCAGCGTCCCGCGTTCGACGGGGACGTCCAGCCCCTCTGTGACGGCCTGGACGGCCTCGCGCGAGAGGTCGGGGTGGACGTACGCGCCGGTGTCGGTGGCGAGGACGACGTTGCCGGCGGCGTTGATCCGGCCGGGGAGTTCGGTGACCGGGAGAGACGTCGCCTCGCGGAGGTCGTCGCGCTCGCGGTCGCGGAGCCGGCTGCTGACGAGCAGTCCGTTCCCGTTGCCGGCCGCGAGCGCGCCGACGGTGCCGGACCCGCCGACGGTCGTGGGGACGACGGGGACATCTAGTTCCGCGCCGAGGGCCTCGCGGAGGTCGGCCTCGGCGTCGGGGCGGACGAGCAAACAGTCGTCGGTAGCGCGTGCGAAGACACCGACGTACGCCGAACCGGCGAAGGCCGCGCGGAGCAAGTCTACTCTGCGGTCTCGGCTTCGACGACGCTCTCGCCCTCCTCCTCGAAGCGGGCGGCGCGGACCCGGAGCTTCCGGGGCGGGTTCTTCCGGCCGTTCGACCAGACCGCCTCGTTGATCGAGGGGTCGAGCCTGACGGCGTCCGTGTCGACGGCGAACTGCTTCGCGAGGTGCTCTCGGACGATCGACATCGCCTTGTCGGCCTGCTCCTGTGCGGGCGCGGCCGCGGCGTCGCGGAGCGGCACCGTGACGACCCGCTCCTCGAAGTCGCCGGCGCTCATTCGTCCGTGTCGCTACGCCGCCAGTGGCGGCGCTTCGGGTTGCGCTGTACCTCGCGGTCCGTCTTGAGGATCACCCACGGCGGCACCTGGACGTTCTGCCTGTCGAGTTTCGCCAGCCGCTTCTTCTTGGCCTTAGACTTCTTTCCCATAGTGTCGTCCCCTTCCGCGTCCCCGCTTAAATTTGTGTTCTTTTCTCGGCCCTGCCGCTCGGCCGACACCCCGTCGGCGCCCGCACGGACCCACGGCTCCCCTGGGCGGCCACTCCACCGGCGACTCCGACCCCACTGGCGCCCCCGATGGACGGTCCGGCCGGACAGTATCAAGGCTGATACTCGTAGGCTGGGGACCTAAAGCGGACGCCGACCCGGCGGTGGGCCGTGGCGTCCCGGGTCGCGGCCGCCGGGCGGCCTGCCCCGGCGTGTGATATATACACTCCCTTATACGCGTGGGAGGACTTTCAGCACCTATGCGGTGAGATATAAATACCAGAACGGGGAACTGGGAGATATGACACTGACCGAACGCGGCGCGGCCGAGACGGCGGCGGACGCGAACCCCACTGGCGTCGAGAGCTACCGGGTCGTCGACCCCATGGACGAGACGAGGCGGATGACGGTCCGGGACAGCGACGGTACCGAGTACACGGTCGTCGGCACTGCCGACGCGCGCACGAGCAGGCGACTCGTCGACCGGGCGCCGGGCGCGACCGTCCGGATGGAACTGTCGCCGGCCCCGAGCGGGACCGGCTACGTCGTCGGCCGCGTCCGTCCCGGTTCGCTCCCGTCCCTGTAGGCGGGTCCCTTTTCACAGCGGGAACCGGTCGACGGTCGTGTAGGTCGGTCCGTCGTCCCCGAGCACGCTCTCTTTGAGGCGGACCTCCTCGACCCGGACGCGGCCCACGTCGGGGTCGTCCTCGCGGACCCGTTCCTGGACGAGTTGCTTACCGCTGGCGTGGTCCATCCGCGCGATGGTAGCGTGGGGGGTGAACGCGTGGTCCGCGGGGTCAAAGCCCAGTTCGACGGTCCGTTTCTCGACGGCCTCGTGGAGACGGGCCAGCTGTGCGCTCCCCTCGTCGACGCCCACCCAGACGACGCTGATGTAGTCGATGTCGGGGAAGACCCCGAGGCCGCCGACCGCCATCTCGAAGGGGTCGACGCCCGCCTCGTCGACGGCGGCCGCGAGCGCGTCGGTCACGGCCGACACCCGCTCCGGGTCGGTGTCCCCGAGGAACTTCAGGGTGACGTGGGCCTGCCCGGGGTCGGTCAACCGCAGTCCCGACGCGCCCTCGAACACCTCCTGGACGGCCGCGACCGACTCGGCCAGTCCGTCCAGGTCGACGCCGACGAACAGTCGCTTGCCCATGAGGGTCCCTCGCCCGCCCCGGTCTTAGGGATGGCGTCAGGCCTTTGCCTCCGAGCCCCCGACGACCGGACATGTCGACGGCTGCCCTCCAGCGGACCGTCAGACGGTGTACCGCCCTGCTCGTCGCCGTGCTCGGACTCGGGGCACGACGAGCGACTGGGCCTCGGCGAGGCCGAGACGCGCGACGAAACCGACGCCACGCCCTGAGGCCGTTCGGATCGTCCCGGCGCGTGCGGGACGTAGCCCTTAACCCTCCCGCTCGCGTATCCGGGTGTGTAAGCTACCCATGACTGAAGTCATGGGCTTTCCCCGCAGCGGGGTTTCGGCCCACACTCCACGGCTGTCACGGGCGGGTTGCAGGCAAGCAGTTCACCAGGACCGGACTGTTCTGTGCGGCCGTCAGCTACTCCCGAGCGGGGGGTTGTGTCCCGCCGAGGTACGGGGGTATGGACGCCCACTCTCCAAGACGGAGGCGCTTGCTCACACCGCTTTAATTCTCGGTGGACTCCCCGCACTTCACCGCCACATAACGTGGCAGGAGCGGTGTGGTGTCATCTGTCCCCGAGTTCGGGGCCTGCCTACGGAGGCCCGTGCGAACGGGCCGGTTTGGACCGAACGCACTATCATGATACACACACCCAAGCAACGAAAACGTATCGACTCAAAACCGCCAGCGGGCCAGAACGCGGTGGCCTGCAGCGCATCCGACGCGCTTCCTCCCACCCGTGAACGGGTGGGTTTCCGCGCTATTCAGCTATGACCGACGACAGGGACGAGCACGACTTCTCCGCAGGGCAGGGGTACGACGACCCCTACGAGGGGTTCGACATCGACCCGCCGGAGTTCTCCGTCGACACCGGCAAGGTCGACCCCGTCGACTCGCGCGTGCTCACCGACCTGCTCGACGACCGCAACCTCGCCGCCGACGAGGTCGACGCCGAGGAACTGCTGGACGTCGGCCTCAGCTACATGCGGATCAACCGCTACGAGCAGGCCACGGAGGCCCTCGAACGGACCGCGCGCTTCGCCGAGGACGACCGGATCGAACAGGAGGCCTGGACGAACAAGGGGGCGGCCCACGCCGAACTCGAGGAGTGGGACGCCGCTATCGGCGCCTACCGCGAGGCGCTCAGCATCGACGACGACTCCGAGCACGCCGCGACCGCCGAGACGGATCTCGCCTTTGCCCTCTGGGAGTCGGGCCGCACCGAGCAGGCGCTGGAACACGCAGAGCGCGCCGTCGAGATCGACCCCCGCTTCGCCGAGGGGTGGTACAACCGTGGCTTTTTCCTCTTGGAGCGGGGTCTCGCCGAGGACGCCCGCAACGCCTTCGACAACGCCATCCGGCTGGGGTTCCGGAACGCCGACGTCGTCGAGGAGAAGGCCCGCGCACTCGAAGAACTGGGCGAGTACGACCGCGCCGAGGACCTCGCAGAGGAGGCCGACGAACTCCGCCAGGAGGCCGAGGCCGAACTGCTCGAATAGATGCTGCTCAACGAGCGCGACACCGAAGAGGGGCTGCTCGTCTCGGTCTGTGACCCCGGTCTGGTCGGCGAGACCTTCGAGGACGGCGACGTCTCCCTGACCGTCGACCCCGCGTTCTACGACGGCCCCGAGGCGACCGAACAGGAGGTCGTCGAGAGCCTCGCGCGGTGTGCCGTCGCCAATATCGTCGGCGCCGAGGCCGTCGCTCTCGCCGTCGACCACGGTTTCGTCGAGGAGGAGAACGTCCTCGACATCGACGGCACCCGTCACGCGCAACTCCTGTGGATGTAGACCGCGGACCGTACTCGCCACGCGCGACTCCTGTGGACGTAGACCGCGGACCGCGCGACCTCCGGAGGCCCGACAGCACGCGGTCGACCCGGGCGGCGTCCTGCCGGGTCCCGTCCAGTGACAGGGCTTCGACCCCTTCCAGGTCCGTCTCGACGGCGCGCTGCAGGTACGGTCTCAACTGTCGGGCGTTGCTCGACAGTTCGACCATGTCCCCGGACCGGCTATAGGTGACGACGTCGGCGTCGGCGAGTTTCGGAACGTGGCTGTGGTACTACCAGTGGCCGCGCGACAGCACCGCCGAGGACATCGCCGACGCGTTCGACCTCTCGGCCCCGACAGTCCACTACCGCCTCCGGAAAGCCCACCAGACCGTCGTCGGGTCTCTCCTCGAGGACCGGACCGCGCCGGAGGACCCGTAGCCGGGCGACTCCTGCCGGAGGCACGCAATCGGCCGGCCTGCCGGAGTCCGTCGCCGGCCGGACCTTGCCGGCGGACTCGCGACCGGCCGGGGCCGTCACGGGTGCCGTGGTCGCCGGCCCCCGTTGCGGAATTTCCAAACAGAGTTCGCACGAACCGAAGGAAAATTGGCCATCGAGGACGTTGTAGCGAGTAATGGGACTCTCAGAAACGGACGTGCTCGACGTCGAGCGGATACGCGCGGACTTCCCGATCCTCGAGCGGGAGTTCGACGGCGAGCAGCTGGCGTATCTGGACAACTCGGCGACGAGCCAGACGCCCGAGCCCGTCGTCGAGGCCATCGCACACTACTACCGCCACACCAACGCCAACGTCCACCGCGGCCTCCACCAGCTCAGCCAGGAGGCCTCCATCGCCTACGAGAACGCGCACGACCGCGTCGCCGAGTTCATCGGCGCCGACGGCCGCGAGGAGGTCGTCTTCACGAAGAACACGACCGAATCGCTGAACACCATCGCCTACGCCTGGGGGCTGGCCGAACTCGGCCCCGGCGACGAGGTCGTCATGACCGAGATGGAACACCACGCCGCGCTCGTGACCTGGCAACAGATCGCCAAGAAGACCGGCGCGACGGTGAAGTACATCCGCGTCGACGAGGACGGCTACCTCGACATGGACCACGCCCGGGAACTGGTCACCGACGACACCGAGATGGTCAGCGTCGTCCACGTCTCGAACACCCTCGGGACGGTCAACCCCGTCTCGGACCTGGCGGACCTCGCCCACGACCACGACGCGCTCTGTTTCGTCGACGGCGCCCAGTCGGTGCCCCACATGCCCGTCGACGTCGGGGAGATGGACGCCGACTTCTTCGCGTTCTCCGGGCACAAGATGTGTGGCCCGACCGGTATCGGCGTCCTCTACGGGAAAGAGCACCTCCTAGAGGAGATGCAGCCGTACCTCTACGGCGGGATGATGATCTCGAAGGTGACCTTCGAGGACTCGACCTGGCACGAACTCCCCTGGAAGTTCGAGGCCGGCACGCCCGTCATCTGCCAGGGCATCGCCCTGGCCGAGGCCTGTGACTACCTCGACGACATCGGGATGGAGCGCGTCGACCGCCACGGGCGCTCGCTGGCCGAGTACGCCTACGACCGGCTCTCGGAGTTCGACGACATCGATATCCTGGGGCCGCCGGGCGACGACCGCGGGGCGCTGGTCTCGTTCAACCTCGGGGACGTCCACGCCCACGACACCTCCGAGATCCTCAACGACTTCGCCGTCGCCATCCGCGCCGGCGACCACTGTACCCAGCCGCTACACGACAAACTGGGTGTTCCGGCCTCCGCGCGGGCCAGTTTCTACATCTATAACACCCGCGAGGAGGTCGACAAACTGGTCAGGGCAGTCGACGCCACCCGCGAGTTGTTCGCCTGAGTGCACCGCTTGCGGCGCGGTTCGCCGACCGTGACCGTCAGGAGCGGTCGGTCGGTCACTGTGTGGCGCGATCCCGCCGCCGTACGGGCGTGGTCCCGGCCGGTACGAGGTGGGAAGGTTTATACTGTTCTTGTCGCTAGGCCGACCCGTGGAATCGCCGTACGAGGTGCTGGGGACAGCGCCCGACGCCGACGAGGACCGCCTCAACGAGGCCTACCGGGAGCGCGTCAAGGAGGCCCACCCCGACCAGGGTGGCTCCGTCGAGGCGTTCATGCGCGTCCAGGCCGCCTACGAGGAGATCATCGGCGGCTACGAGCCCGACGAGGACGCGACGGGCGGCGACCGCGGGAGTCGCGAACGGCAGAAACCCCGACCCGGCGCACACGTCGAATACCTCAACTACGCGGTGCTGGACGACCACGGGTGGGACCTGCGGGACCCGGACCTGTTCGAGAAGGCCGCGGCGGCCGGCCTCGGCGAGGTCGACTACGGCGAGTTCCGGGTCCGCCCGCGCGAGTCGCTGCTGGAGGCCGCCGAACGCCGCGGCTGGGCCTGGCCGTTCGCCTGCCGGGGCGGCGCCTGCGCGAACTGTGCGGTGTACCTCACCGAGGGGTCGATGACCACCCGCGTCGACACTGTCCTCCCCGAGGAGATGGTCGGCCGGGGCTTCCAGCTGTCGTGTAACGGCATCCCGACCGCCTCCGAACTGAAGGTCGTCTACAACGTCAAGGACGTCCCCGAACTCGAAGAACTCCTCCTGCCGCCCCGGCCGTTCAAACAGGCCTACGCCGACGACTGATACGGACGACCGGGGCGAGCGCTCGGGGGTCGGCCCAGTCCCGCGCCCCGAGACCGCCGGCGCCACCCCGCGGGGTCCGACCCGGGAGCGTCCGACCCTGTGAGTCCGGGTCCGCCGGCGCCACCCCGCGGGGTCCGAAAGCGTGGGGGCCGTTCACACCCCGGCGCGGAGTTTTTGTCCCGCTCCGCCGACAGCTACGCCATGCCCCACTGGACCGAGCGGCTGTTCAGAGAGCAGACCGACCTGTACGCGGAGTTTTTCGCCGAGCGGTTCGACGCGGCCGACGAGCAGGCCGACGGCCTACTGGCGGTGCTCGCCGACGAGCACGGCCTCGACCCGGCGACGGCGCTGGACCTGGCCTGCGGGACCGGCCGGCACGTCCTCGCGTTCGCCGACCGCGGCGTCGACGCAGAGGGGCTTGACTTCTCGCCCGCGTTCGTCGAGCGGGCCCGCGAGTACGCACGCGACCGCGGGCTCGCCGAGCGCGCAACGTTCCACGAGCACGACCTCCGGGACCTCGACGAGTGGACCGGGAGTTACGACCTCGTGACGAGCTTCTGGAACTCGCTGGGGTACTACGACCGCGAGACCGACGAGCGACTGCTCGCGGCGGCCAACCGACTGCTGGCCGCGGACGGCGCCCTCGCGGTCGAGTGCTCGAACAAGGACTTCTACCTGGCGAACTTCGAGGAATCCGGTGTCAGCGAGGACGAGGAGGCGGGTCGCCTGTTCGTCGAGCGGCGCGACTACGACGTCGAGACCGGCCGGTTCCACACCCGGCTAGACCTGTTCGACGCGACCGACGGCTACGAGTACGTCGACCGCCTCGAGTGGGAGAACCGCATCTACGCGCCGGCGGTGTTGCGGGAGCTGTGCGAGCGCGCGGGCTTCGGGGACGTCTCGCTGTACGGCGGCTTCGACGGGTGCGAGCTGACGATGGACGCCGAAACAGTGGTGGTCGTGGCGCGGTAGCGGAGAAGAGTCAGGCGTTGCCGAACTCCCAGCCGGCGGCTTCGAGCTTCTTGTCCTCGACACGGTCGGCGGCCGCGTCGAACTCGGCGGGCGTGCGCTCGGGGTGTTCGACGGCGAACTCGTCGGCGCGCTCGAACCACGCCATCGCGTCTTCGTAGTACGCCTGGGCCTCGTCGGCGTCCTCGCAGTCGTCACCCCGCTGTTCGAGCGCCGACGCGCGGGCGTCCAGCTCGTCGAGCAGGCTGGCGGTGACCCAGGTCAACTGGAGTTCGATGGCGTCGCCGTCGACGGGCGCGTGGCCGTTCCACTCGGCCTCGGCCGCGGCACTGTAGCGGTCGAACGCCGTCTCCCAGGACTCGACGGCGACGTCGGGGTCGTCGGCCGCGAGCGCCTGCTCGCACGCGTCGCTGGTCTCGGCGAGGAACCGCTCGCCGACCGCCCGCAGGTCCGCCGCGAGGTCGTCGACCCGGTCGGCCGTGTCCGCGGGCGGTTCGTCGACGTCGTCGAGCGCGTTCCGCGCGCTCTCGACGGCGGCAGCGGCCTCGGCGTACATGTGACAGGCCTCGTCGTAGTCGCCGTCGTCGAGCGCCGGTTCGATGGTCCCGTAACACGCCTCGATGCGGTTGATCCAGGCCTCGACGCGGCGGTTGTAGAGTTCCGTCTCGGCCTCGGCGACCCGCTCGTGGATCTTCCGCTCGGGTGCCTCGGGGTAGCGCGTGGCGTAGGACCGCGCGTTCGCGAGGCGCGATTTCACGTTGCTGAACCACTGGTCCTCGGCTTCGCCGTCGCTGACTCGTTGTTCGAACGCGTCGACCATCCCGCGGGCGTTCGTGACCGCGTCGTCCATGTCGGTCCAGCACGAGGCGACGCCCTCGAGGTACTCCCCGCAGGCGTCGATGTCCCCGTCGTCGGGCGCGAACACGACCTCCTCGTCGTCGGCGACTACCTGGAGTTTGCTACTCAACAGCCCCTTCCGGACGTCCGAAGCCACATAGTCCGTCATCTCGATCCCGATCTCGGCCGTCTCGGGCTGGTCACCCAGTAGACAGAGAACCCGCTCGTCGGTCACGAGAAGGTACGCCCGCGCGTCGCCGTTGGGTTCGACTTTCGTTGTCCGCCCGTCCTTGGTGCACTCGATCGTCCCGTCGTTCGCGAGAACGTGGGCCGACCGCTCGCCTTCCCGTAAGACATCGGGCATGTCACTCGCGTCGGCGTCCCCGTCGCCGGAGCCAGTGAAGCCCCCGATATCGCTCACTCGGTCAAACATCTCCCGATACCCTGGCCATACACTTTTTGAAACGAACGTAATAATCTTCCGCGTAGATTCACTTTGCGAACACGTCGTGCGAGACGGGTCCCTCACACCCCGACCCGCGTGACCGACGCCGCAGCGACTGTCGGGACGACCGCCGCCGGGCGGCGTGGTCGCCCGCAGACGCTGCCTCGGAATCCTTTTCCGGCGGTGGCGCCTATCAGGTACCACTATGGGTATCGGCGGCTCGGACATGTACCGACAGCAGATCCTCGACCACTACAAGAACCCGCGCAACTACGGGGAGATCGAGGACGCCACGTTCACCCACACCGGGGAGAACCCGATGTGTGGGGACACGATCGAGATGGATGTCGTCCTCTCGGAGGACGAGGAGACGATCGAACACGTCGCCTTCCGGGGGGACGGCTGTGCGATCTCGCAGGCGTCGGCCTCGATGCTCTCGGAGCGACTCCAGGGGATGGCCGTCGAGGACCTGCGGACGATGGACAGGGACGACGTGATCGACATGCTCGGGGTCGACATCTCCCCGATGCGGGTCAAGTGTGCCGTCCTCGCGGAGAAGGTCGCACAGGACGGCACCGACATCTACTTCGGGGAACTCGACGTCGAGAAGACGACGACCGAAGACGACGACTGACTCCGGGGCGCGCAACCGACGGCAACGGGGAATGACATCCTCCTCGGTGTGAACGCCGAGGTTTCCACGCGCTCGGGGCCGGGCGGTCCCGACACCAACGGTGGCAAGATTCCGCCGCATGGGCGTACTCCGGTTCGTGCTTGGTACGTGAGCCCCCACGAGGGGTGTGGCGGATTCGGCGTCCCGACAGGGACACGGTATCTCCTTGCACAGCGCCCGAAACTGCATCGGACGACCGCCCACAGTTTGAGCGTGGACGGACACGGGCCGTGCCATCGGCCTGCCTGCCCTTTCTGTGGTTCGAGAATCGAAGATTCTCGTCA